>JAWKLL010000032.1:0-62053 GCA_041392765.1 Saprospiraceae bacterium | reverse complement strand
GACATTCAAAGGGAGGTTGCATTTAAACTACGACGACCCCAATCAGTTCTACTACATACTGGAAGATGCACGGGAGATGCATTAGCCCCTGCCTTATTTCAGTAATGCCCACACAGGAAGATGGTCGGAAGGGTAGAGGAAGTTGCTTCGGCGGTCATCTATACAACGATAGCGCAGCGTTTCCATTTGTTGGGAGAAAATGTAATCAATGCGGTGTGGTAATTCACTGGCCGTATCAAAGCCATTGAACGTACCCACTGGGCCGTAAGCGGGGTATTGACTGTGGGTAAATGCATCCTGCAGAGAACCTCTGAGCAACAGGACAGGTTCATCCTCCGGCGAACTGTTCAAATCGCCCATCACCACTACTCGCTTGCCTGTGAGGCCTTTGCTCTGTATCAACTGGAGTAGAAGTTGAGCCGATTTTTTTCGTGCAATTTTCCCTACATGGTCAAAGTGGCAATTGAAAACATAGAGCGTATCCTGTGTTTGCTGGTCGAGGAAAGTACCAAAAACAGTAATGCGAGGCAGGGCCGCATCCCAACCCTTAGAAAATTGGCGCGGTGTTTCCGAGAGCCAATAGACCTGATTGGCAAGGCAGTTATATCGATCTTTGCGGTAAAAGATGGGAACTCCCTCGCTTTGCGTGCCCTCTCCGTCGCGGCCAAACCCAATATAGGCATATTCGGGCAGTTGCTCGGCGATATAGGCAGTTTGTTCGGGCAGCGATTCCTGCAACCCCAACAGGTCGGGGGCATAAAATCCAATTAAATGCGCCACGTCGGCCTTCCTGTTTTCCCACCAGTTGTCGCCGTCAAAGGTATTGTTATAGCGGATGTTGTAAGACATCACGGATACCTGTGCCGATAATCCGCCAGCAACAAAAAGGAGCAAGAAAAAAATAGTACGCATATTGATTAGATTGCAGGGGACGGGAAATAAATAGCTTCCCTCTAAAATAGGGAGTCTATTCCCGTCAAATAACTAAGTCGTAAAGATAGCAAAAAACTACCGTTAGTAAAGATATTCAATCCAACGCTAACACTTCACCACAATCACATCCGACAGCCGTGTAGAGTACCTTGGCGACAGTCGTGCCTGCCGCATTTTCCACACCCTTTGAGGGTCTTGTGCGGCCAAGCGGACTTTCTGCATCCCGTATCGCTGGTTCAACCGATCCACGGCCTGCATCAGGGCGGGGTGGCGAGGGTGGCTTTGCTCAAATAGCGTCAGTTGTCCCTGTGCTGCGGGGGTCAGGTCTTGTACGATCACGCCCGCCTTTTTGTACCAAATGCCGGGTTGGTAGATGGCCGCTAATGCCTCCTTAGCAAACTGCGCCAATGCTATGGCCGACTGGCTCGGAAACGGCAATTGCACTGTCACGGAGCGGTTGTAGGGTGGGTGGTCTTGCCTATGGGCGTTGGAACGCACAAAGACCGTCAGACTATTGGCACAACTGCCCTGCTGCCGCAGCTTTTCTCCGCAGGATACCGCAAAGGTGATGATGCGTTCTTCCAGCTCTTCTTGTCGCGTGTAGTTCCGCTCAAACGAGCGCGTGGTGGCGATACTCTTCTTAGGTTGGGCGATTTCCAACGACCAAGACCGCTTGCCCTCCAGTTCTCGTTTTAAGCGTAGCCCATTGACGGTAAGGTGTTTACGCACCCATTCATCGGGCAAGTTCACAAAGTCCAAGGCGGTACGAATCCCCATAGCATCCAGCTTGCGGGTGTATTGCCTGCCTATGCCCCACACATCCCCCACGGGTAGCCATTGTAGGGCTTTGCGCCATTTGTCTTCGGTGTCTATTATGTGCACACCTCGGGTATGCGCAGGGTATTTTTTGGCAATGCGGTTGGCTACCTTAGCCAATGCTTTGGTAGCACCTACCCCCACACTCACCGGTATGCCGGTTTGCTGCTGCACCGTGCGGCGCAGTTTCTCTAGCAGCAGGTGCAATGCCTCAATATCCCAGCCGCTAAAATCCAAAAAAGCCTCGTCTATGCTATAGACCTCCACGGCTGGGCAGCAGTCCTCTAATAGGCGCATCACGCGCTGGCTCATATCGCCATACAGCGCAAAATTCGCAGAAAACACCTCCACGCTATGTTGCCGAAACAGCTCCTCGTAGGTAAAGGCAGGCGCCCCCATAGGAATCCCCAATGCCTTCGCCTCTTGGCTGCGTGCTATCACACAACCGTCATTGTTAGACAGCACGACCACAGGTCGCCCATTCAGATCGGGGCGGAATACCCGTTCGCACGAAGCGTAGAAGTTATTGCAGTCCACCAAGGCTATCATCACAGTGGTTTTTTAATAACGTAGGTTACAATGCCCCACACCTGAAAGTGCTGGTGCTCCTCTATGCGAATGGGGGGGTAGCGATCATTTTCCGGCATCAGCCACACGCTGCCTGCGCGATCCACGCGAATGCGTTTTAGCGTAAACTCCCCATCTAGAAAACAGACAGCAATGCGCCCATCGGAGGCTTGTAAGCTCTTATCTATGACCAGCAAATCACCGTCGTGTATGCCAGCACCACTCATCGAGTCGCCCTGCACCCGCCCGTAGAAAGTAGCCGAGGGGTGGTCTATCAGATGCTCGTTCAGGTCTATGCCCAAATCAATAAAATCCAGCGCCGGCGACGGGAAACCAGCACTGATATCAAAAGGTAAAAACGGCAGTTCTAAGGCCGTATCCTGATAGGCAGCGTACAACCACAAGGTTGCACCCGCGTGTAGTTTTCGGAATGACATCTTTTCGGGAATATGTACTTCAAAGTTTTCTCAGTGCACAAAAATATACTTTTTGTTTAATATTTTATTTTTATTCGCATTTTTAACATTATTTGTGTTTTATGGCGGCTGCCCAGCCCCGGCAAAGCTAGGGGCGGGCAGCCGCCATAAGTAAGTGTATGTCTAAAGGAAAAATGTGTGTGGGAATCTTTTTGCTTTATCGTTCCGCGTGCTTGAGGAGAAAAAGCTCTGGTTGACTAATATACCAAGTTGATGAAAAAGAAACGACCCTACTTTGTGGTTTCGATGAGGTCGTTGATGAGCAAGAAAGATATGATTACCGATAAAGATAATAGCGAAGCGAGGGCAATCCGCTGTCGGGTGGGCCAGCGGGAGAGTGCGTGGTAAATTTTCTCGCCCCGTACAAAGATTGCTATCAGTAGCACTATAAAGATGACTAATCCAGGAAACCCTTGGTCGGTGAGTGTCATCAGGAAATAATTGTGAATGCCTGATCGCTCGGGATTGTGGCTCACATAGGTACGAAAGCTGGTAACGGTATAAGATTCGTAAAAGTTGACAAAATTGCCCGGCCCCCAGCCCATCCACGGCTTGACGGGTGCCATGTGTCGAGCTGCCACCCAACGATAGAGGCGTTCCATGGTGGAGATGTCCTCCATTTTGTAGGTAGCTTCGATGAGGTTGTCGAATGCTTCGTGCGAAACCGTCCGCTCGAAATTGGGGGCATAATCGAGGTATTTATCATCATTGATAAGGTAAACTACGCCAGCAATAGCCGCCACCACGGCCAATATGAGTACAACCTTCATCATCTTCCATCGGACAACAAAATACACGCCCAAGGCAATAACCAAGGAAACATAGGCCGCTCGGGTAAATGAAAAATAAATCGCCACTAACAGGAATAACAGCACTCCTATCCAGTACCAGTTGAGGGAACCATCGGATCGTTGGCTTCTGTATAGCCATATCCACGGAAAGAACAGCGCCATTTGGGCGGCGTAATTGACGTGGTTGCGCTGAAAAGGGTGCATGATGCCATGTATGCCCTGAAAAGAAAACCCATCGAGGGCATGACGAGTAAAGATGACACCAACCATGAGGATGAAGGGCCAGAAAAAAAAGCGGAAAAAGCGATCCACATCTGCTTCGGTACGGATGATATAAGCGGTCAGGAAGAAAAAAGTGACCACGTACCATATTTTGGCTAAGAGAAACTTCACCGAAACTAATAGCAGGGCAGAGGTAATCGTTGTGGCAACCAACCAGCCAATATGCAATAGTAGCAACAAGGTGAGGGGATGCCGTATGAAATCGAAAGACATTTGTTTGACACGGGAGAGCCACAGGATAAGGGCCAACACCATCAAGCCGACCATCAAGGGTTCGGTGGGCAAATCAGTGCCGAAACCGCCGGGTAAATTTACTTCCGTAGAAAAGGGTATGCAAATAATCAACAGCCAATACAGCAGCCTGATGTCCACCACCGCCATCCAGGCTCCGAATAAAAGAAAAGGGATTCCTACCAACCAGTAGTATCCGCTGGCAATGGCTGAAAATACAGACAAGAGCACTACGGCCACCATCCCCACAAGTACAGGTGGGAATGAAAAGGTACGGCCAAGTGTTAGTTTATCAAGCATACGTTTACTTTCCTTGATAAACCGCCTTCCAGTCCACATCCTGATACGCTTCGTAGAGCAGCACCCCGATGACGGTAAAAAGGAAGGTGACAAATACAGCCGCCAGCACCAAGAGGGTGCGCAAAGGGCGCGATTTGACCAGTGGCACACCGGCCTCCTCAATGGGTATCAATGCAGGAATATCGGCAGAGTAGGCTGCCTGGTATTGCTTGAGCCTTTCTTTATCATAGCTCAAGCTTGTATTAGCTTCTTGATATTGGCGGGTATATAGATACATAGAGGATAAGCCCTCATTAAATTTAGCCAAGCGGTTGTTTACTAAATTCAGTTCCTCCTGCAAGCCTGCTACGCGCACCTCGAAGATGGCTACCGAGTCGCGGAAGCGGTTTCCCATGGCCTTGTAAGCCTCCAGCTTGGCTATATGACTGCTCAGCTGTGTTTCCGTTGAAGAAGCTAAAGAAGTAAGCGATTCCGACTGCGCTTCCGTGTTGAAAATACCATAGTCGCGGCGGATGCGCTCTAAAGTGTCGCTGAGTGTTTTCAATTGTTCTTCTTTGGAAGCAATCGTTTGGAGGTAGGTAGTGATGGAGCGTTGCTGGGTTTTCTTGATGAGCGCTTGCCCCAGCTCGTTGATGCGAAAGCGGGCGGCTGTTGCAATTTTAGCGGCCAGTTCTGGATCTCTGTCTTCCATATCCAACTGGATAGCGTCTCGCTTGTCTTTGGTCACTTCATACAACCCATTGAACTGACGCCGCACGTAAAATAACCCCCGGAGGCTGTTGGGGTCGATGTCGTAGTGTTCATAAAGATTGAAAGAATCCACCAGAAAGTCTATTAATTCATCGCTTTGGCTGATGGTAAGGATGCGGTCGATGTCGTTTTCATTGCCATATAGTTGGGGGGCGTTCAATCCTTCCCCAAAAATCAATTCAGGGGTTGACTGATCGGGGCTGATGGCGTAGAACGTGGTAGTAGCTTTGTAGTAAACAGGCAGCAATAACACAATGATAGCACTGCCCACCCCCGCTGCAATACAACTGGCAACAATCAGTTTTTTCCATTTGAAAAGCGTCCTCAGTACGTCTACCAAATCTGTTTTGGTGCCACTGCTGGTTAGGTTTTCCCGGGTATGCTCCATATCAAAGACAGAATCGAGTTTGCAAAATTTGTGCAAAAGTAGCAAAAGGCTGGTTCATTGTATGGTTTCTTTGTTGCGAAGCCAGTTCCACCAGCTCTTTACATCAATAGTCCTAATGCAAACGCCCCTCCTACACCAACACTTATACAAAGCATGAATTTAACAAACCACCCTATATCCCAAGGCTGCAGACCCCAAGCGCAGCCAGCTACCCAAGCAGCCAGTGCCACCATGCGCCACCAAAGCCCCGCGTGTGAAGGCAACTGCAATAGGTGAACGGCCAACCTGTATTGAGCCACAAAAACCAATAGTTGGGTAATAAAAGTGGCTTTAGCTGCACCTGCGGCACCGTGTTCTGGTATCCACCAAATATTTAAACATAAGTTGACAAGCAACCCCAGCGCAAAAACGCGGTTCAAAGACCGCAAATTATCATTAGCCACCAGCAACGACCCATATACATACCCACCTCCTACTGGAATAAAGGTAAGCATCAACCATTGCAGCATAGTGGCAGAATCCTCGCTGGTATGCTTGTAAAGAAGGGTCATAATTGGTTCGGCAAACATCCACACACTGATGCTCAAACTAATGGCACCAGCGCCTATCGTGCTAATGCCTAATCGGGTAAGCGGTATGATCGATTCGCCCTCCTTCAATAATCGTGAGAACATAGGGAGCAGCAACCCCGCCAACAGAAAACCTGCTAAGTTGGAAGCATCCAACAACCGGTATGCCGCCGCGTAATACCCTGCTTCCTCCGCCCCTAATGGGGCAAGTTTTTCTATCATGATGGCATCCATGCGTGTATAGGCCGTCATCAGCACCAATACCCATGCAAAGGGTGCGCTCTGTTTCAACAAACTGAGCTGCAACGCCGGCTGCCACCGAAGCCGAAGCCCGTTAGGGAAGTGGGGCTTTAGTTGCCACAATAACGCCAAGAGCGTGATGAGGTATGCCACTGTATGCATGCCGATCAACCACCATACCGTGAATGAATATTGGAAACCACCCCACAGCAATAGGCTGCCAATAATGACCAACAAAGCTTTATCTAAAACGGAAAACCAACTATCTAAACGATAGAACCCCAATCCTGCGAGATTGGTGCGCAAAAAAACGATACCCGTTTGCAATACCTGATTCAGTGCTATTCCTCCTAATAATAGATGTGTCGGGGTGACGTGCTGCTCAAATCCCCACCAATAGCCTACGAGCAACGTAATCGTTACGAAAGCTAAACCCAGTGCTATCTTCAAGGAAAGTAAATAGGGGAAATACTTCTCCAGCAACTGCCGATGGCGCGATACGTTGCGAAGATTGAAGTTTTGCAACCCAAAATCCGCTATGACTTGAAAAAGAAAAGCAAAGTTGAACAACGTAAAATAGAGGCCATACACCTCTGGTGGCAATACGTTTTGCACTGTCCTGTCGATACCGAACAAGTAAAAGGACTTGACCAGTAGGTTCAGTACTACCACCAATACCGCATTGCCTGCAAATTCACGATTCATCCCTATTACTAAGTAATTTGACGGAAATAAACTGTTCAATTTTTTTAGGCGATTCGCAAATATTTTCACATAATTCTCCCGATAACTATCGGGACGATAACTATCGGGACGATAGCTATCGGGATCGAAATTATTTAGAAAATTTTTCCGAATCAAAAATTGAACAGTTTATTTTTATCCCGTCCCTAAGCATTTCTATTCCATGAACAGCGTTCCTTGCCGTGCAAAGCTAAGCGGATTTTCCAACTCTAAGAGTTTGCGTTTGAAATCGAGGCCATAGAAGTAGCCTTGTAAATCGCCGTTTTTGGCAATCACCCGATGGCAGGGCACGATGATGGCAATGGGGTTGTGCCGATTGGCTTGGCCTACTGCCCGAATCGCTTTGGGGTCGCCCAGTTTTTCAGCGATGGCCAAATAGGTGCTCGTTCGCCCGTAGGGAATGGCTAATAACTCCCGCCAAACCGCTTGGTGAAAATCCGTATGGCCTGAAAAATCCAAAGGCACGTCAAAATGGGTAAGCTGCCTTCGAAAATAGGCATCCAACTGCCGTACACACTCCTTCAACACGGGCGGAATGGGGCCTGCTGGGCATGGTTTCACATCCACCCAGCGCACCGACCGTATGCCTGCGGGGCTGCCCTCAACCCGAAAACAACCAAAAGGCGACAGAAAATGTGCCGCTTCCAAATGGGGAATAGATGAAGAGGTAGGCTGTGCCATGGTCGCAATATTTTTGAGGTTGCTTACAACCCAGTCAATACATCATAATACCAGCGTAAAATTTGCCAAACGAGATAAATTACACCTACAAAAATAGCCATAAACACCAACAGCAACAACAAAACCACCGGCCAAGCACTCCCTTGGTGTTCGCCCTCCTTGTAATGCTCCTTCAATAGGTTGAGGTTGCGGCGGTTGGCGCGAAACGTCAGGTCAAATATATCCCCTAAAAAGGGGATGGTACCCGCCAACGCATCCAACACTATATTGCCAATCATCTTCACTACCACCATGCCGCTGGCCCCTTTGCGGACCATCGTAGTCACCAACAGGCCGCTGATACCCATAGAGACAATATCCCCTACACCGGGGATAAGCCCTACCAAAAAATCAAAACCAAAACGTATATCTGTGCCGGGAATGCGGAACTGGTTGTCTAAAAAACGGGTGGCTGTTTCCAACCATTTCAAGTTATCCGAAGGCTCCTCCTGAGGGGGTGTTTGCTCCATGTCAAAAGTGGTTATTATTGTACTTTCAAAGGTATGGATTTATTTTTGAAAAACCCTTCACCCCTCCCGCCTCGCAATCAACCATGCGCCCGGCAGGGCAGGCAGCACCAAGTTTAGCACATACAACCCAAAGGTAGCAGCCAGCACCCCTGCTGGTGTCACCAAGGTCTTGCCCCACATCCATAGCGCCAACTCGCTCCTTGTCAGCACCCCTAGCCCAGGCGGCAATGGCAACCCTGCTTGAATAAGGTAAATCGCAAAAATGCCGCTCAGCCCTTCCCAAAGCTCCATACTCGCATTGAAAAACCATAAGAACAGTAAGTACTGTAGCGCGTACACCCCATACCGACCGCCTGCCAATGCCAGTGCCACCCACAGTTGTCGCCTGCGCAAGCGCGTCAGTACCAATGCCTTGATGCGCAACCAACGCCACCACCGCTTTCCGTTCAACCAACGCCACCTCATGGCCATATCCAAAAAATGCCGCCCAAAGAGCAATACTACTACCAACATCAGCGGCACCGACACCATCGCCAGCCCTGTAAAAAAACCGCCCCATTGCCCCCACTGCCCCAGGCGGTGCATAAGCGCCGGCCACCCCAACCCCACAAACACCACCCACTGGCACAAGCTGCCCAACACGGAAGTCGCCACCACCGTCACCAACTGCTCCGCAGGCACCACCAACGCCCTGCCACCGTACTCCCCCACCCGGTTGGGTGTCAACAACGACACGCTAATGCCCGCCAGCACCGCCTGCACCGTATCCCCCCAACTGGGTCGATAGCGATGCCACATCAGCACCCGCCACTTCGCCGCCTCCAACCACCAATTCAACGGCATCAACAACACTCCCACTACCAACATCCCCACATGACCGGGCTGGTGCAATGCCTCCACAAAACGCACCCACCACTGCGGCAAATCCTGTTGCCGCCACACCTGCCATACCATCCCCAGCAGCAGCAACACCCCCACCGCACGCCGCACCCACACACGCACCGCACGCTTTTGCCACAAGGCTACCATCCCCGCCATCATTCGTTTTCGGGTCGTTACTGTCATTGTTTTCGTCCAACTACTTAGCAATTTGACGGAAATAACTGATCCTATTTTTCCTGAAGCCAAGCCAAAAACGGGATTACTTATTTTTTTCTCCGTCTCTTAGACATATTCTCATGGGCCCTTTTCGGGTGCTTCGCGTAGCCACGCCCCGCCTTGCAGGACGGGCCGCGTCTCATGCTGCGCCCCCGGGTCCGCTTCGCTCCGTCTGACGGCTCCCCAAAAGCATACAAATTCCTTGCGCGCAGTCGTTTCTAACAACATTTTGTTTATCTTTGCCAAAACATTCAAAGTTGCCGCAACCATGCCCACGCTTCCTACCCACAAAGATACATATAAACTACTCGGTGTTGACCCCGGCACCAATCTCTTGGGATTCGCCGTGGTGGAAATCGATGGCCGACACCTGCGCATGGTAGAAATGGGGGTCATCCATCTCTCCAAATTCCCTACCCACGAGGAACGCCTCCAACGCATCTTTGAGCGCCTCAAACAAATCATCTTCATCCACAAACCCCGCGAAATGGCCATCGAAGCCCCCTTCTATGGCAACAACGCCCAATCCATGCTCAAATTGGGCCGCGCCCAAGGCGTTGCCATCGCCGCCGCCATGACCAGCGGCATGCAAATTCAGGAATACTCGCCGCGCAAAATAAAACAATCCATCACCGGCAACGGCAACGCCAGCAAAGAACAAGTAGCAGCCATGCTGGAAAGAGAATTCCACCTCGACCTCAGCGACCAACTACTCGATGCTACCGATGCCCTCGGAGCCGCCGTCTGCCATTACCACCAGTCGCGCTCCCCACTCGGCAACGGCAAAAAATACAACAGTTGGGATGCTTTCATTAAAGACAATCCCGGGAAGGTGAAGTAAGTGCAAGGTCGCTTACAAGCCGTATATTGCACCATCAACAACTATCCACGCATGAAGAAATGGATGATAATAGGCTGCACCATCTGGTTTTGGGCTGGTGTGGCACTCGCACAGCAAGAAAAAAGCACCCCCTTCTCCGATACACTGCGTGCTTTAGTAGAGGAATCGCCCATCTTTCGGCAGGGGTTCACCGGGTTTGCACTCTACGACCCTCAGGCCGAAAAATGGCTCTACCGCTGGCAGGCAAACAAATACTTCACCCCCGCATCCAACACGAAAATCCTCACCCTTTTTGCCGTTGAACAGATACTGCAAGGGCGCATGCCACTCCTGCACTACCAAGACTATGGCGATACCTTGAAGTGTTGGGGCACCGGCGACCCCATGCTGCTCAACCCCGAATTTGTAGCCTTCGATACCTTAGCACAGTGGTTGCGCCAACGCCAAGAAACCACCTGGTGGGTAGCCGATGGCCACTTCTTAGACGAGCGCTACGGCGAAGGCTGGTCATGGGACGACTATCCCTACGGATACCAAATGGAAAAAGCCGCTTTGCCGGTGTATGGCAACGGTGTTCAGATTACCAAAGCCGGGCATCTGGCACCCATAAAAGCCATGCCGCCTTACTTTCAGGATAGGCTAGGGTTTGAAAATGGCCGCTTCGTCAGCCGTGAGGAAGAGCGCAATATTTTTACCTTCAGCGACCGCGCCCTTAAAGCTCAAACCGTGGATCGCACCCTTCCCTTTCGCTACGACCGCCACCTGCTCACCGCATTACTACAAGATACCTTCAAGGTAAAAGTCGTTGCCCTCGCAGATACCCTTCCCAAAGCTTTCAGGCGGGAACTGCTGGAAGCACCGCTGCCCGACACCTTGCTGCGACAGCTCATGCACGATAGCGACAACTTCGTGGCAGAACAACTGATTTCCTTGTGCAGCAGCCGTCGATACGGCTTCATCTCTACCGAGCAGGTGCTGCGGTATATGCGCGATACTGTGCTGGCATTTTTGCCCCAACCCGTGGACTGGGTGGATGGTTCAGGGCTATCGCGATACAACCAGCTATCCCCTTCCATCTTAGTAGCCGTTTTAGATAGTCTCCAGCGCAGCATGCCCCAAGAACGGTTGTTCAACATCTTTCCCTCCAGCGACCAAGGCACACTACAAGGCGCGTATGCCGCCCCCGAAGGTGCTACACACTGGCTTCATGCCAAGACGGGTACGCTGCGGCACACACATTGCTTAAGCGGCTACATCGTGCAGGCCAATGGCCGCCTATTGGTATTCAGCTTTATGCACAACAACTACCCCGGCCCCATTCGGGAACTAAAACGGGAAATGGAACGGATACTGCGGTGGATTTATCAGGCAAACTAAGTAATTTGACGGAAATAAACTGTTCAATTTTTATCCCGTCCCTAACTCAAAGTCTTTTATCTTTGTAAGTCCAACAATCTTCCGAAACATGCCGTCCTCCGCCTTATACGATCAAATACAGGTCACATTATCCTTTTTGCGCAGCCAAACTAATTTTCAACCCCGCTATGGAATGATTTTAGGCACAGGGTTGAGTGGCTTAGCGCAGGAGATTGAGGTCGTTTGTAGCATTCCGTATCAGGATATTCCGCACTTTCCTGTGTCCACGGTACAGAGCCATCGGGGGCAGTTGATCTTCGGTTACTTAGCGAATCAACCCGTGGTGGCGATGGCAGGGCGTTTTCACTATTACGAGGGCTACACGATGGAACAGGTCACTTTCCCCGTAAGGGTAATGAAAGCGTTAGGCATCGAAGCATTGGTCATTTCCAACGCCTCGGGTAGCGTCAATGCGGATATGGAAGCAGGAGACATTGTCTTCATCCGCGACCACATCAATATGATGCCAGAAAACCCTTTGCGCGGACACAACGACGAACGCTTAGGGCCCCGCTTTCCCGATATGCTGGCTACCTACAACCGCCACTGGAACGCCATCGGGCTGCAAATCGCTCATGACATGGGCATACGCGCCCACGAAGGCGTTTATCTTGGTTTGCAAGGCCCCAACCTAGAAACACCCGCCGAGTATAATTTTTTTCACCATATCGGAGCCGATGTGGTAGGCATGTCAACGGTACCGGAAGTATTAGTAGCCAAACACAGTGCATTGCCCGTATGGGTAGTATCCGTAGTTTCCAACAAATGCTACCCGATTGAGGAACTAACAGAAACCACCGTGGAGGAAGTCATCGCCACCGTAGAAGCTACTGCTACCCAATTGCAACTGTTGGTGAAAAAGTGGTTGCAGCAACTGTAGTATTCATGAAATTGCCTAACATCTATTACAACTAGGACAAAGCAGGTATTTGACTTTATGCTCGTTTAGCAATTCGATAAACTCTCTGAAATCCTTGTCGAGTTCCATATTTTATCTTGTTGATTTGTTGACGCGTTTTTTCTAATTCCGCCATTCTTTGATTGAAGGATAATGATAACCAATATATCAAATTCCCTTCATCTTCCCCTTTTTTTACCATTCTTATTAGTTTTTCCATTTTATTTTTTAATACGGTTAGGAAGACTCGACTCTCTAACAAAAATAAGTCCATCCATTGACTTTGCGAGTGTTAGTTCTCTGTATGGATGGTAGGTCTTGACATTAGTATATTCATTTAAAGTGTTCATGATCGTATATGTCTTTTCCTGCAAATTTGAATAATCTGTATTTCTAAGATCTATAAAATAATCTGTTGAACCTAGCTTAAATAAGTTGTCCGTTAAAGAACCTTCAAGTCTGTTGAATCGAACAGCTGATAGCCCAATATCAGGTTGTCTAGTACCGTTTTCTCCGCTCCCATAATCGAAGGATATGTTATAATAATTGCTCCTTAAATGATAATTAAGCAAAGCGCCTAACTGAACATAACTGTACTCTTTTTCAAGATGACCTGTATGCGCCCAGATGATAGCTTTATCATTATTATTCATGTATCGTAACGTTTCATAGTTTCTAAATGAAAACTGGTCTCTTAATCTAGTCTTTAAAGCTTGATCGCTTATAGAAATATACGCTACAAACTGTGCCAAAATATTATTGATTACGATGAAATCCTCTTTCTCTTTTTCGGGAATAGCTTCATCATTTATTAAGATGGCTTGAACGCTGGATATCAACGAAATTACATGTGAATAATCAGCTATCTCTTCAAAACTGTAATAAGAGAACGCTAAATAATTCCTCTTTTTATTGAGGACTTCTAAAATTTCTTTTTTATCCGCCCCCTCATAATGCGCTGATATGATTTTGTTTAAAATGGGAAAATATTCCTTCTAAATAGGTCATTTCAATTCCGAAAATTGACACCTTCTCTTCACTATTAGCATTTTATTTTTTAATCGACTCTAAAACTGATTTAAATTCGATAGTGGAGTAAGTCCACCACGGGCAATTGTAGAGTATGGTGTCAATATTTCCTACTCCGGTATTTACATAGTTATTCCACTCGTATGCCGTACCATAATCAACTTCGAATAACAACAACTTAAATTTATTCTTAATCAACTCATTGATAATTGATGCTCGATAAGTGTAATATTCCTTTGTGTAGTGCGAGCTTTCTCCTAACCCGATAACTTCCACTGTTTCTGGAATTGAGTTTATGATTTGCCCAACATCGGTATGCTTTATGGGGTACAATGTAAGATTGTCTATTTGACCGTACAGACAACTAAAAAAGCAAGACAATATAATTAGTGATGTAACTTTACTTTTCATTATCAATTTTTAATTGAGGATTTTTTTCTTAGGCTAAGAACTGCCCACGCCCCAAAAACGATTCCCTTCCAACTATCCGGCGCAGATAGTTCCCTTGCACGAACCGACCGCTAAACTACCCACTTTCGGCTATAAGGAAACATCGCTTTTTTGCTTCTTGCGGTAACGTGGTGATTTAAGGGCAAGTTACGGGTTTTTTTTCAGGGTTTTTGTGCCGTTTTTTGGGTGTACTGCAATTTTTCCCCTTCTTGCTGTTAGCAGGGAAACCAGGGGGGGCGTAGAGACGTTGCATGCAACGTCTCTACGTTGGCGTTGGCGTTTCCTCCATCCGGTTTATCCAAAATCTATATCCCATGAATATGATTGGGCATGAACACAAAACCAACACCCAAAAAAAACCGCCCCCCGTGAGCGATAGGAACGGGTGGCCGCCCTTAGCCTTAGCGGGGCGGACTACGAGTGGATAGCGCGACCCCTGCACAGCGTTGGGCCAGCGCGGGGCAGCAGGGGGCACGGCATACATGGATTGAAAGTAGGGCTGAAATTCACTCAAACGGCTATCCCTATAACTATCGGGCACAAATTTTCGCACGATGCAGGAATTTCTATACAAGTTCTTATTTTTGCGAGCTTAAACAACCATATCTCCATGTATAGGACACATAATTGCGGCGAGCTTCGCCTTTCGGATGTTGGCAAGGAAGTCACCCTGAGCGGGTGGGTGCAGGTGGGACGCGACTTTGGCGCACTTACTTTTGTGGATTTGCGCGACCGCTATGGCATTACCCAGTTGGTTTTTGATGCGGAAGCCAATGCCGACCTGAGCGCGGTAGCTCGCAAATTGGGCAGGGAGTATGTGGTATCGGCCACGGGATTGGTACGGGAACGCACCAATAAAAACCCGAATCGCGCCACGGGTGATATAGAGATTGAGGTGAAAGCTGTGCGCCTACTCAATGCATCCAAAGTGCCGCCCTTCACGATTGAAGACGATACCGACGGGGGCGACGACTTGCGCATGAAGTACCGCTACCTGGACTTGAGACGGGCACCATTGCAACGCAATATCATCTTCCGCAGCAAGTTGGCGTTGGAAACGCGCAAGTTCTTGGACGGCCAGCAATTTGTGGATTGCTTTTACTTGTCGTTGCTCAAACTGGCGGGTCAAGATCTGGGCTGGCAGGGTGCAGGCGCATATACCATGATGCCGGAAGTACGCGCATCCAGCCGGTGTACATTATATACCGATAGTGCCAATTGCTGCCCCAATACCTGGTTCAAGTAGGGCGCATCGTGGGGCATACCTTGCGTGAAGTGCACGGGCAATCCTGCTGGTTTTTCTACTATCACCAAGTCATCGTCTTGGTAGTACACTGTGATTGGCTGGGGGCTTGACATCATTCATAACTCTTTTTCCACCTCGCAAGGTGTACACCAAAAAAACAGGCCATTGCATCTTTATTGCAGAGTAGCTGCTCAACAATCTGATATTTTTCTCAATTGTAAAAAAACTTGGTTATGACAGATTTTTCTTTCAGTGGCACCACGGTGCTGCTTGGGTGGGGTGTGCTATGTTTGGTGCTATTGCTAAGTGTGTAGGTATTCGCCGGAAAACAAGGCAACAAAGCGCTGCAGCATGGCACGACTCTTCCAGTAGCCGCACGAAGTACGCTTTTGCCGATGTCTTCGCTGCAACCCACTATTATGAAGGCCAGTTTAGCGGTGGCACTCGCTTTGTTTTTATGGCGTTCAATTGGACACAGTTTACTTGGCAGCCCGCACAAGTGTCCGTTGTGATGGAGGAATTAGATCCCGATTTGCTACAAGCACCTCCTATTACTTATACGCCGCCGCCACCACCGCCACCGCCTGTGGTTTTTGAAGCCACGGAAGTGCCACCAGCCATTGATACCGTCACCTTCCAATCTATGGATGCTACCGCTACGGATGCGGTGGATAACACTCCGCCCCCTGCTGTGTGCAGCGCCCGGCTACTCCCCGCCTATGTCCACCTCCGCCTGTGATGACAGATGAATCCGATACCCCTTTCCGCATCGTAGAGCAAATGCCTGTGTTTGGCGATTGCAGCCAACTATCCGGATAAGGAGCTATCCGTCCAGTGTTCGGATAAGGCTATCCATGGCTTTTATTGGCAAGCATGTGCGCTATCCTTCCTTGGCAGCCGAAAACGGAATCGATGGCAATGCGATCATTTCTTTTGTGGTGGAAAAAGACGGTTCACTGACCGATATTTCCATTCTGAGGAACCCAGGTGGATTGGGAGAAGAAGCTGTGCGCGTTGTACAACTCATGGCTGATACCGCTCCTCGCTGAAACCCGGCCTTCAAAGAGGCAGACCGGTGCGGGTACAATTCACTTTGCCTGTGAAATTTACGCTACAATAAATGCCTACGATCTTGGTGCAGTCTTCTTTAGACTTTCACACAAGGTTTTTTACTTATATTTGCCACTCAACTAACCAAATTGTATGGCAAAGGTATTTGTAGCCAATGAAATAAGCCCCCTCAAACAGGTTATTGTACACCGGCCGGATGTGGGCATCAGCCGTATCACACCCAAGCGGGCGGAAGAACTCCTCTTCGATGACATTGTACACTTGCCCCGTATGCAGGATGAACACGATGTGTTTACCACCATCCTCAAACGGTTCTGCGGCACCGACAACGTCCTCGAAGTGGAGCGTCTGCTATTGGAAGCTATCATCGCCGATAGCGAAACCAAGAAAGAAATGATCGACCTCATCATTGATTATGAGGAACTTCCCAAGTCATTCGGGGATGTCATGCGCGATCTGTCGCCAGAGGCACTGACGCGGTTGCTCATTACCGGCTATCACGAAGCCGACGACCATTTCTTTTTCGACCCCATTCCCAATTTTATCTTCACACGCGATATTGCCGTTACCATCAACGACCATCTCCTGATTACCAAAGCGGCGAAAGAAGCTCGTTTTCGAGAAAATTTCATCACGCGGTTTATTATATGGGCGCACCCCATTTTCAAGGAACTGCGCGATAATGGCAGGGTTATCAACCTCAATCGGATCGATGAATTTCCGCCTTCCCGCAAAGGGGAGAGTGTGTCCATTGAAGGGGGCGATGTCATGATGATCAACGCCAACTATCTACTCATTGGCTGTAGCGAGCGCACTACGGCTTACGGAATCCAGCAACTGGCTAAGCGTCTTTTTGCGCAAAAGGTGGTCAAAAATGTAGTGCAAGTAAACATTCCCAACGACCGCTCGTATATGCACTTGGATACCATCTTTACCCAAATTGACGAGCATGATTACGTGGCTTTCAAGCCTATCATTGCTGATGGTATGGGGTCAACGGTGCAGGTGTTCCGCGAAGATGGTGCCGAGGCAATTTACCATTCCGTCAAGGAATTTCTTATCCATGAGGTGGATCCTAAAACCCGCTTGATCTTTGCGGGCAAAGGAGAATCCCCTTATCAGGACAGGGAGCAATGGACGGACGGTTGTAATTTGGTGGCGATCAAACCTGGGGTGGCCCTCACATACGACCGCAACCCCGTCACGGAGGAAGCGTTTGAAGAGGCAGGATACCGCGTGGTACATGCCATTGACCTTATCAAGGCTTTTAATGACGGTATCGTCAAACCTGACGAAATGAAGAAGACTATTATCACGCTACCTTCCACCGAGCTTTCCAGAGCGAGAGGGGGTAGCCATTGTATGACTTGCCCCATCCAACGGGGGGAATAATCAACGCATGAACCCCGCTCCCGGCCCAACGCCCTTGGTGCGTTTCGAAGATTGGACCATTTCTTTCCCTTCCCCCGAAGGGCGTTTTTTGGCGGTGGAGTCCCTTAATGGAGTCATCTTTCCCGGCGAAAGTGTGGGCATCGTGGGGGAATCTGGCTCTGGAAAAACGCTCACGGCACTCAGCGTGATGCAGTTGCTGCCGATGACTGCCCAATCCGAGGGGAAAGTCTTATGGGATGGTGCGACAGACCTGAAAACGGCTGCTGCCCCCGCATTGCGAGCATTGAGAGGGAAGGAAGTAGGGATGGTTTTTCAGGAACCACTCAGTAGCCTGAATCCTGTGATGAAGTGCGGTGAACAAGTGGCCGAAGTGCTGCGTACCCACCTAGGGTTGGATCGACGTGGGGCGCGTGCTGCCACTTTGGAGTGGTTCGAGAAAGTGCAGTTGACAGATGTAGAACGGATTTATAATGCGTGGCCTCACCAATTGTCGGGGGGGCAGCGACAGCGCGTCATGATAGCGATGGCGTTGTGTGCCAAGCCACGCCTATTGGTTGCCGATGAGCCTACCACAGCCTTGGATGTAACGGTGCAGCAGGCGATTTTGGAATTGTTGGCGCAATTGAGGGCGGAGCTGGGTATCGCTATTCTTTTTATTAGCCATGATTTGGGTGTAGTGCGAAAAATCTGTGATCGGGTGTGGGTGATGCAGCATGGAAAAGTAGTGGAACACGGCAAGGTAGCGCAGGTTTTTCTTCAGCCGCAGCATCCCTATACCAAGGGGTTGTTGGCTTGCCGACCGAGTGTGCAAACCCGTCAACAACGGTTACTTACCGTAGCAGATTTTGTTTCGCAAACGGAAGAAAGTAAGTTACCTGCTAGTGAATCTGAAATACGAGAAGAAGCAGTGCAGGCAAGGCAAGCGACATTAGCGAACCAACCGATTCTGCTACAAGCGGAGTATTTGCGGGTTGTGTATGCCACTCAACGCAATTGGTTGGGCAAGGTAGTGGCAACCGTGAATGGATTAGATGATGTGTCACTCTATCTTCGCAAGGGAGAAACATTGGGGGTTGTAGGCGAATCGGGGAGTGGAAAAACGACGTTAGGAAAGGCATTGTTGCGCCTGTTACCGCTACAGTCAGGGATTATTCATTTCCAAGGAACCGATTTGGCCGCTTTGTCAGAAAAGCAGTTGCTCCCGTTGCGCCCGCGTATTCAGATGGTTTTTCAAGACCCTTTTAGCACCCTCAATCCACGCATGACCATAGGCGAATGGCTGACGGAGCCTTTGTACGTTCATTTTCCTGAATGGACGACAGCAACTGTAAAGGAGCGGGTAGCGGGGATGCTGAACCGAGTGGGTATGGATGCTTCGGCATTAGCGCGTTATCCCAAGGATTTTTCTGGCGGACAGCGGCAGCGTATCGGAATAGCGGCAGCCCTGTTGTTAGCACCCGAAGTACTGATATGCGATGAGTCTGTTTCTGCCCTTGATGTGTCGGTACAGGCACAGGTGCTTAATTTGCTGCGTGATTTGCAAGCGGAGTCGGGGTTTTCTATGATATTCATTTCTCACGATATGGCGGTGATCCGCTTTTTGGCTGATAGGGTCATGGTGATGCAAAAAGGCAAAGTGGTGGAAACAGGCCCTGCGGATGAGGTTTTTCTACAGCCCGCTCATTCCTATACGCAATTGCTATTAAATGCTGTTTTATGAGGATGATGCATTGGTGGCGAAAATTACTTAGGTGGATTAGCTTGTCTTTAGCGTTCGTGCTGCTTTTGTTGTTGGGTTATTTGGCTTATCTGCTTAGCCCCTATAACGCGTACATAGACCACGAAAAGTGGGAGCAGGTAGTGATGGAAATAAATCAAACAGCGGCTTGTGATGAGCGATTGTTGATTTGTACAATCGCATTTATGATGGCGCTTTAGAGAAAGGTGTGGTCAATTTTATCAAAAAGGGATTACTAGATAGGCGTGCCCAATGTCCTTGTGTAGCTGTTGCCCGTAGTTCTCGTATCAATACGAATAAAATATTGTCTGAAAATGACCTTTTTGCGGCCTATCGGTTAGAAAAGGTTTTTCCCAGCGTGATTGTCTTGATTATATGTTGGCAAACTATGATTTTATGAATAATGCTCAAGGAGCCAAGCAAGCTGCTCTTATCTATTTTGGCCGACCTATCCACGAATTGGATGAAAGAGAGCTGATAGGGTTACTTGCTATGTTTGAAAACGCAGCCTTGTACAACCCTTTTAGATACCAAAATCGGTATGAAGAAAAAGTAGCCAAGCTGCAAGAGATGCTCTCGGATTGACAACCAATTTGGGGGAACCACATACTTAATAAGCTGCCGGAAGCCCCTCGTCCAACTACCTCCCCAACCACACTTCGGCGGAGATGTTTTCTACTTGTAGGTTGCGGGTGTTGAAGAACTCCAAAAGTACGATATATGTGCCTTGAGGTGCAGGTTTCCCTAGCCGAGTACCGTCCCAAGCGGCTTGTGGGTCGGAGGATTCGTAGAGAAGCCCGCCCCATCGGTCGAAGACTTGTAGGCGAGAGACTTGGAAGTTGATGCCCAAGGGGCGCAGGAGGTCGTTGATACCGTCGTTGTTAGGGCTGAAGGCGTTGGGAATATAAACCTGAGCGGTGCAGTTTTCGGTGGAGAGGTTGAATAGGGTGTCAGCCGGGCAGTGTTCTATTTGTAGCCCGATGCGATAGCGTCCGGGCTGGTGGATGTCGGTGGAAGCGTTGAAAGGTTGCCCGTCGAGGGTAAACTGATTGGTGTAAGAACTGATGGGCATCAGCGCGAAAGGCAGTTGATCGCGGCAGATGGCGGTATCGGGAATACTGACCCAAGGCAGTGGATAAGCATCGCGTATATCGCTGACGGTAAAGGTATCGCGCACGGAGCAAAACCCATCGGAAGCCACCACGGCATAAGTACCTGTGGCAGGAATACCCACCTGAGTACCTGCGAACCCATTATCCCAAAGGGCACTTTGTAGGGGTCGGCTACTTTGCAAGGCAACCGTCAAAGGCAGCGAGCAAGCGGTGGTATCATTGGGCAGTGGCGGTGTGAGGTCATCTGACAGGACCGTGAGTCGATGAGAAGCCACATCGGCGCAGCCAAGCACCCAGACGCTATGATCGATGAACCAAGTCCCCGGCGTGTCGAAGCACCAATTGAAAGAGGTATCGGCAATAATAGTATCCAATCCCGGGCCGACGATCTGCCACTCGGCGTGGTTAGCAAGCTGGTTGTTTAGCTCCGTAGGCCGCAGGCAAGTGCCCTGACAAACGGTGTCGGGTAGGGAGAATTGGGGGGTGGGGTAGGGGTTTGTATTACAGTAATCAGCTGTGACTATGGTGGAAGGTGTGACATTAAATGTGAATTCAGGTAGGGGTAAGGTTGGATGCTGTTCCCAAGTGGTGTTGGTTACATAAAGCTGAAAATCCTCTAAAGTAACACAAGCATTAAAATCCTCACAAGAAGGTATTGTTCCATCTGGTAGTGTTTTTACAATGATGGCTGGAGAAGTGGGTTCAGAAGGCTGGGCAAGTATGAGTAGTCCTCCGTCTTGGTGTCTTTTAATGAATGGCGAATGATAATCAATTCCTTGTTGGTGCAATAAGCTTCCTTGATTACTGATAATTCCTGACACAACAGGAAAATCGCCTGTTGTAGAAACTGTGAAAAAAACTCCATCAGTACTAGATGAAGACATTCTGAGGCGAATTACATTAAAGTTTTCAACTCGAATTTTTTTCACCCATTCTAGTGAAAGTTCAGGGCTAAATTTTGCAATAACTGCATCGTTGTCAAAATTATCATTAACAGATACAATGCCACCTATGTAAATACTTCCAGTAGCATCAATAACTAAACTACTTTCAGTGCTACCACCGAGATCATCTAGATTAATTTCTTCATCTGAATACCATAAAATAGACCGAATTGGAACACCTGTCGGTGTTAGGGATAGAAGAAAAAAATATGGTTCTGTGTTATTTGCCCTTAATCCAGAGATTACAGTTAAGGTATCAGTTTTTTCTATTTTTAAGGGAGCAAATCTTGAGGTAGGGAAGCTGTCATTGACATATCTAAAAGACCACTCTTCACTTCCGTCTGCTAGTAACATTGAGCACAACCCCAAACCGCCTGTATCAAAATCATTATTTTGCCAAAAAGTATGAGCTGTGATTATTTTGTCATCATAGGTTAGAAAAGGTGTTGGGTATGCTGCTGCACTTTGATTGTTGGTTAGTTTACCCCATTCGACTCCACTTGAGCTGTATGCGTGGATGCCCATAAAACGTGAGTTGAAGTTAATGGCACTTGTCCTTGCTGTAAAAACATGAGTGTTTTGAGATATTGAGTAGCTGAAGGGGGTGATAATTGAATTAGGGGGGATAATAGCTGTTCGTTGTATGTCAAAAGATTGTTGAGTCATTCCATTATCATTGAGGCTTGCAATTTTTAACCTTCCAGATGAAATATCTACACCTAAAATGCCTATACCGCTTACGTCATCAGATGAAATGTAAATATAACCTGCGTTACTATTGTTTTCAGAATTTATTGATTTTGAAAAGCTATTCTGGGAAATTATCTTAATATGGCTTGATATGATGAATGCCAAAATGATTACTAATGCTCGTACCATTACTAAGATTTTATGGTTCTTGACAAGTAGTGTGGGGTCTCCCTACGGGCGCTATTGTATCTCAGCTATGCTAACGACGTTTCAGGACTCACTAGGCTGACCGTGTATCGGCTAAGTCGATATATTGGGACGTGTCTGGCTTTCCCGATAAAAATCGGGATCGCCACCCTTCTACAACTTGTCTCGGCTTTTGCCGGGATCGCTAGGCTAGGAATTCCACATCTTTTGCTAAAGAACCGATTTTATTTAGGACGTATTGAATATATGGTTCAAAATGAATTCATTTGGTCATCTGTCGTAAGAGAACCTTATCCTTGATGATTTCAATCTGAAATTTATTGCTCTCGTAATAAACCTCAACCAAGTAAAATCACTTTGAGCCGAATATATCAATACGCCCTAAGTTGTTTTGTATGAAAAGTTTTATGTTATACAGGCTTGTTAATCAATAATTGCCTGTCTTTTCCTTGTGTTAATACTCAGAAGCCGGTGTGTCATCACAAGAGAAATAGTAGTTGAAAACGGCTAAGTAATCCTCAAGTCCTAAATAAGGGTAATCGTCGGCACTTACAAAAGACCATGTCGAAATTGGTATTATTAGCCAATGCACCGTTATCAAGACACACAACGCTAACGTTTAAGTTAGCATTGGCATCCAGATTAAAAATTGGATTGAATTAATTGGAGTTGATGCAAACCAGAAGAAGGCGTTGATAATTCAAAATATGGGGAAGGCAAAGAGTAAGATACACCTTGTAAAAGCCAAGCCCCTTCAGCCCCATCTATCTCAAATTCAGGTTGATTCTCATCATAAGTTATATCCGATAGTCCCCAAGTATTATACGAGGCCGAACCAACGTTTGTAGCACTATTCACCTTAATAAAACACCTGCAATTCTGCTTTAACACACGCCTCGACTGCGTTTCATCTTTTAAAGCGGTCATTAATTCAGCAAACTCAGGATCGTTTTCGACTTGTAGCGTTGCCGCTAGGGTAGTTTCAGAAGTGCTTGGTGTATTTGCTTCTTGTGTACAGCTACTTAGCATCAGTACACACACACACAGCAAAAATGTTAATTAACTTGTTCATAAACAATGATTTAGATGGTTAAAAAAAGGTTTATTTTTTTGTAAGTGTTGTTCAGAGGTTGTTTACAGTTTTCAAAAATAGGAATTTGGTTGAGTGTGCAGTTTTTGTAAAAAAAATATTGTTTTTATTTTTTTAATAAAATTATTTTGTTTATATTTGTGATAATAAAACCACCGCTCTCATGGCAAAAAAGCGCTCCTCCCATACAGACCCAGATAGTACATATATATGATAAAATCTTCCGAGAGATCATGGACGAACTGGCGTTTGTGGTGTTGGCGAGGTTCAAAAAAACTACCACATCAAGGGCATAAAAAAGTTAGACGACAAGCTCCCGACGACCACGTTGGTGGAGGTGACTTCCTATATGAAGTGGAGGACGAGACTGGCAATAGCTTTCTGCTGCACACTGAGTTTCAGGAGAAGACGATATGGAAATGCTTTACTGAATGTATGAATACCACGGTATATTAGTACGCAAGTACAAGCTACCCATAAAGCATTTCGTGTTCTACTTTGGCGATAGACCGAGCCGTATGGCCAAAAAGCTGCTCGGAAGCATTAGTGTTCAAAGACTTTCAGCTCATCGACTTCAAAAGCATCGACTACAGGCAGTTGCTATCCTCGAATTCTGGTGTGCGGAGGTGGTGCTGACCATTCTTGTCGGACTTTCAAGGGCGGCCTGCAGAGGTGGTGATACGGATGGTTCTCCAGCGACTGCGTCAGTTGAGTGATAATGAACAGGAATTAAAAAAGTTGGTTTGCAAAGTTGACAATATTGTCAAGACCTGTAAATTAGAGCTTGTCTAAATTTTCCTGATTGAGCGAAAGCGAGCATATTTGTTCTGATCAAGGCGGAAAGCACAGTCGATGCCGGAAGCATCGGCGAGCATTTCCAACGCCGATTAGAAAAAAATTGGCCGCGTGCGGCCAATTGAGGGAATTTTAGACAAGCTCTAATAGGCCGAAACGGTCAAAAATGTATCAGATATGCCCATCACGATAGACATCAAGCAGGATTACCTTTACAACCAAGGCTTGGCGGAAGGTAAAATAGAAGGCAAGTTGGAAGGCAAGTTGGAAGGCAAGTTGGAAGGCAAGTTGAAGGCAAGTTGGAAGGCAGAGCTGGAGTATGTCAATAGCATAGAAAGTGAGTTAGACTTGCTCGCGTATGGTGGAGGAGCAGGTGTCTGTTCTGTTATGCTCCGTTTGGTGGATGTGGAAGAAGATTTCCTCTGCTAGCTTATTTAGCGGCACACACACCTGAAAAGCGTCGGCTTTGCAGTGGAGGCATTGTCCTACGTGGGAACAACAGGATAGGGAGAGCATCCGTTTGTACCTGCATGAGGGGTATTTGGTTGGCCTTCGGTTTGGCAGAAGACTTGATAACTACCTACCTAACAAGAGGATAGAACAGCCTGCCTAAAGCCCCCGCTTGATTACCTCCCCAACCACACTCGGCGGAGATGCTTTCTACTTGTAGGTTGCGGGTGTTGAAGAACTCCAAAAGTACGATATATGTGCCTTGAGGTGCAGGTTTCCCGAGCCGAGTACTGTCTCAAGCGGCTTGTGGGTCGGAGGATTCGTAGAGAAGCTCCGCCCCATCGGTCGAAGACTTGTAGGCGAGAGAGTTGAAGTTGATGCCCAAGGGTCGTAGGAGGTCGTTGATACCGTCGTTGTTAGGCTGAAGGCGTTGGGAATATAAACCTGAGCGGTGCAGTTTTCGGTGGAGAGGTTGAAAAGGGTGTCAGCTGGGCAGTGTTCCCATTTGTAGTCTGATGCATGTCCGGGCTGGTGGATGTCGGTGGAAGTGTTGAAGGGTTGCTCGTCGAGGGTAAACTGATTGGTGTAAGAACCGATGGGCATCAGCGCGAAAGGCAGTTGATCGCGGCAGATGGCAGTATCGGGAATATCGACCCAAGGCAGTGGATAAGCATCGCGTATATCGCTGACGGTAAAGGTATCGCGCACAGAGCAAAACCCATCGGAAGCCACCACGGCATAAGTACCTGTGGCAGGCATATCCACCTGAGTACCTGCGAATCCATTATCCCAAAGGGCACTTTAGGGGTCGGCTACTTGCAAGGAGACCGTCAAAGGCAGCGAGCAAGCGGTGGTATCACTGGGCAGTGGCGGTGTGAGGTCATCGGATATGACCGTGAGTCGATGAGAAGCCACATCGGCGCAGCCAAGCACCCAAACGCTACGATCGATGAACCAAGTCCCCATGTGTCGAAGCACCAATTGAAGAGGTATCGGCAATACAGTATCCAATCCTGCCGACGATCTGCCATTCGGCGTGGTTAGCAAGCTGGTTATTTAGCTCCGTAGGCCGCAGGCAAGTGCCCTGACAAACGGTGTCGGGTAGGGAGAATTGGGGGGTGGGGTAGGGTTGGGGTGAGCAATAATCTTCGAGTTCAATTTCCCCAGTTTCAATCTGAATAGTAAAGTCCTCGAAAGGAATTGTAGGTGATATTTCCCACATAGTTGAATCAATGTTGAAACTTATCTCTCTGATATTTACGCACGCTGTAAAATCTGGACAAAATGAGGTTGAACCGTCCGGTAAGGTTTTGACTAGTACTACTTCGTGTGAAGTATCTTCGTTTCCTCGTTCAATAACAAACAGCCCGCCATCTGGATGTGCTTGGATATTGGGAGAAAAATAGTTTAGTCCTTTACTTTCGATTAGTAAACTATCCTTGTTTAACGTTCCAGATACGACAGGAAAGTGGCCATAAGTAGAAACGATGAAAAACAGATTATCATTTTGGAGTACAGCGAGTCTAAACCTAGTTGCACGAAAGTTTTCTATTGAAATAGTTTTTGACCACACGAGATTTAATGCACTATCTAACTTGATGATAAACCCACTGTCATTGTCATTTACATTGTCTTCAATTATGCCGCCGATGTAGATATTACCGTTGCTGTCAGTGGATAGGCTTCCTTGTTCAATAGAGCCTCTGTCTGTAAGGTATATTTTAAATGAGCTAGTAAATATACGGGAATAGATGGGATGCCCCTCTGAATCTATCACCATAACAAAATAATAATCAGACCCATTCAACGGGGTGAAACGTCCCAAAGATCACAAAATTATGGTTGATTTGTCGTGTGATTTTTACAGGGAAAAAGGTTGCACTAGGATATGTACTATTTAAAAACCTATGTGACCAAATTTCATTTCCGTTGCTTATTTCAAGTTTTGCTAAGCCAAAACCTCGTAAATCATTTTCTGCACTATCCCATGAATTATGAGAGGTTACCATTTGATCTAAATGGGTTGCAATGGGAGAAATTTAAGTTAGAAGACCCTGTTCGCTTTGCCCAGTATGTTGCGTCTGTTGCGTTGATACCAATGATTCCAGTAAATCGTTGTTCGAACTCAATAGACTGTGCATGTTTCATTATCAGGTGGTAATTGTTTGCAAACGAATAATCGCGGACAAGGTTGAAAAATGCTTGTGTAGTGCTAGTGGTGTTTATCTCATAAACAGAGATTGGATTGCCAAACTGATCAATAGTCACTAATATGTTCCCAAAGTTGTTGAACGGGTTTTCTCCCAAAAGCCCCAACGTGGTATCCTCTCCTATATCAAGTAGTGAGTACCCATACCTACTAACACCTAGTGTACGGATACTTTTAGCAAAATCATTTTGGGATTTAGGGGCATCAATTAAAACCAAACAAAGCAAGATAACTGTTGAGGCTAAACGCATAGGAAGGGATTGTAAGGGCGGTTGTATCTAGCATATCAACCGCCCTTGATTTAATGTTTTACATATATTTTACAAATCGGAAACGTCTCCGCTATTGCACGAGAAGTAATAAAAAAAGTGGGCTATTAAATCTTCCGCCCATAGAACAGGGTAATCATCTGCATCGTAGAAATCCATGTCAAAACTGGAATAACTTGCCAATGCCCCTTGATCAGTACAGACTACAGATACGTTTAAAGTAGGGCTGAAAGATAGGAGAGAATGTTGATTGCACAAATTGGAGTGTATGCGCTCCAGAAGAAGGGGTGGATAATTCAAAGTAAGGAGAAGGTAATGGTAATTCGTCGCTGGAGGCCATGTAGAGTCCAGCACGCATCCCAATTTTTCCGGCTGCTAGCGGAGGATGCACATGCTGTCCAATAATCCAAGCCGGGCGCGGCTGTTCCAGCACACCTTCTGCTATCATCATACTGGCCCCCCGGGTGCTTCTTCCTCGCCCGGTTGGAAAATGAGCCGAAAACTGCCGTGGAGCATCTTTCTCATCTCCCACAAAATACGAGCGGTACCTAGCAAGCTGGCGGTATGAACATCGTGCCCGCAAGCGTGCATGACATCTTCATTTTGCGAGCGATAAGGTTGTTGGCTTACCTCTTGTATTGGGAGGGCATCGATATCCGCTCGAAGGGCACGTAAAGGCCCATCTCCTGCTTCGCCCTGTATGTAGGCTACTACCCCTGTACCAGCGACAGGATGGATACAGGGAATCCCCCAACTTCGTAAGGTATCGGCAATAAAAGCACCTGTTTGATATTCTTTAAAAGAGCGTTCAGGGTGCGCATGTAAATGCCGCCTAATGCCAACAACTTCGGTGTGTATGCGGCTGGCCGCTTCTTGAATTTTTTCTAACAACATATCCTGTGGAGGTCATAAATTTCAAGGTGAAGGTAGGGAACTTGTATAAAGATTTTGTAAAAAAATATTGTTTTTATTTTTTTTAATAAAATTATTTTGTTTTACTTTGTGGTGATAAAACTACCTCCTATGGCAAAAAAGCGCCCCTCCCATACAGACCCAGATAGTGGCCATATATATGATAAAATCTTCCGTGAGATCATGGACGAACTGGCGTTTGTGGTGTTGGCGCGATTTAAAAACTACCACATCAAGGGCATAAAAAAGTTAGACGACAAGCTGCCGACGACCACGTTGCGCGAGGTGGATTTTCTATATGAGGTGGAGGACGAGACTGGCAATAGCTTCCTGTTGCACATTGAGTTTCAGGGAGGCGACGATATGGAAATGCTTTACCGAATGTATGAATACCACGGTATATTAGTACGCAAGTACAAGCTACCCATAAAGCATTTCGTGTTCTACTTTGGCGATAGACCGAGCCGTATGGCCAAAAAGCTGCCGGAAGCATTAGTGTTCAAAGACTTTCAGCTCATCGACTTCAAAAGCATCGACTACAGGCAGTTGCTATCCTCGAATTCTGGTGCGGAGGTGGTGCTGACCATTCTGTCGGACTTTCAAGGGCGGCCTGCAGAGGCGGTGATACGGATGGTTCTCCAGCGACTGCGTCAGTTGAGTGATAATGAACAGGAATTAAAAAGTTGGTTTGCAAAGTTGACAATATTGTCAAGACTCCGTAAATTAGAGCTTGTCTAAATTTTCCTGATTGAGCGAAAGCGAGCATATTTTGTTCTGATCAAGGCGGAAAGCACAGTCGATGCCGGAAGCATCGGCGAGCATTTCCAACGCCGATTAGAAAAAAATTGGCCGCTTGCAGCCAATTGAGGGAATTTTAGACAAGCTCTAATAGGCCGAAACGATCAAAAACGTATCAGATATGCCCATCACGATAGACATCAAGCAGGATTACCTTTACAACCAAGGCTTACTGGAAGGCAAGTTGGAAGGTAAGTTGGAAGGCAAGTTGGAAGGAATAGAGCTTTCAGAGTATGTCAATAGCATAGAAAAGGAGCTAGACTTGCTCTCGCGTATGGTGGAGGAGCAGGTGCCTGTTCCGATTATGCTCCGTTTGGTGGATGTGGGAGAGGGTTTCCTACAAGCCTATTTGACGGCACACACACCTGAAAAAGCGTCGGTTTTGCAGGAGGTATTGTCCCGCGTATGGGAACAACAGGATCGAGAGGGCATCCGTTTGTACCTGCATGAGGCATTGCTGGCCTTCGGCTTGGCAGAAGACGTGGTAACTGATTATTTATCAAGGGGATAAAACGCACCACTCCCCAGAAAACACCCGCTCAACTACCTCCCCAACCACACCTCTGTTGAGATGTTTTCTACTTGTATTTGGGATGACTGATGCGAATGGCAACGCCATGAGCACGGCGACCAGAGGGAGCGTGGATGAGCGGGTGCAGCGGAACCCCAGCATTCAGCTGGGATATAGCGGAACACGCGCTGGCGGGCGAAGCCTACGCCACAGCCCCTAAGGACAGGAAAAAAATAAGTGATCCCATTTTTAGCTTGGTTTTATGCACTAAGCGTATGTCTAAAAATTTTTATTTTGTTCAAAATACACACGAACTATTGCGCGTTTAGCAATTAATCATTTACTTTGCAATTCAAAGTACTTTAAGATGACTAAAGAAACAATTCCTCCTTTGGAGCAACTGCGCGATATACGTCGCATGATGGAGCGCACCAGCAAGTTCATTGGCTTGAGTGGCCTTTCGGGGATCGGTGCGGGGGTGTTTGCGCTGGTCGGTGCTTTGTTTGCATATCTATATATGGCGGTAGCAGGAGGAGGGAGCTATGGGGATGCGCTACAGTACTGGCCAGCAGGGGGGCATCCGTGGGGGTGGTCGCCGCTGGAGTTTTTTGTGCTAGATGCCGTGTTTGTGCTGGCGGGAGCATTGAGCAGTGGTGTTTATTTTACTACGCGTCGGGCGCGCAGGAAAGGGCAGGCTATTTGGGATGCTTTGACGCGACGCTTATTGGTAAACCTAGGCATACCGCTTGCGGCGGGGGGCGTTTTCTGTCTGGCACTCTACTACCACGGAGCGGTGGGGTGGGTGGCACCTGCAACGCTGATTTTCTATGGATTGGCGCTCATCAATGGCAGCAAATTTACCTTGGACGAGGTGCTGTATTTGGGTATTATGGAACTGGTCTTGGGGCTGGTAGGTATGTTTTTTATTGGTTGGGGGTTGTTGCTTTGGGCCATCGGTTTTGGTGTATTACACATAGTATATGGTGTGGTGATGTACCTGAAATATGAACAGTCGGTATGAAGGACATTATTACGCATTTAGATAAGGCATTCGACAATCGCATCCGGTTGGGGGTGATGTCGATGTTGGTGGTCAATGATTGGGTGGACTTTACGACCTTACGCGACCAATTGGAGGTGAGTGATGGGAATTTGGCTAGCCACTTGAAGGCGTTGGAAAAAGAAGAGTACATAGGGCTGCGCAAGCAGTTTATTGGCCGGAGACCTAATACCAGCTATCAGGCAACGGAATTGGGCAGGAAGGCTTTCTCGGCGCACTTGGCATATTTGGAACAGTTGATTGCGTTGCAGAAAGATTAAAAACTTAGGATGGAAACCCCTTACAAGGGTATATTTTTTTTGCAATTTAACTTTGAAAAACAAAGTACTTTTATGAAAAAGGCATTTTTTATTTTTCTCTTTGCTATGGTTTTCCACGTGCTGACGTGGGAAGCAGAAATGGGGTTGAATATGGCACTATTTGCTTGGCTGATGACGGCAGCGGTAGGGTGGTGGAAACGGGACTTGTGGGAGCGGCAGGAAGTACGTTGGGTGCTGGGGGCTTGGTGCTATGCGGGGTTGATGGTGGTGATTCATCATAGCACACTAAGTATGGTGGTGTATTGGTTGTTGGCATTGGTGAGTGTGGGGTATATGCAGCCAGAGCGTGTGCGGTTTTGGGTATTTGGCGGTGTGGAGAGTGTGGTAGGGTTGGCGACCGGCTGGCTGAGTGGCATACGGCATTTGACGAAAAACTCGGGTGAGTTTTCTAACCGCAGGCGGGTCTGGGGTACGGTACTCTTATGGGTAGTGCCGCTGTTGGTGGCAATACCATTTTATTTGTTGTATAGCGAAGCGAATATTCATTTGAGTACGTTGAACGCACGGTTTGAGCGATGGTGGGCCGAATGGGTGGACTTTGATGTCAATATTGCCCGCTTTATCGTTTTTCTGCTATGCTGGGTGTTGGTGTTGGCTTTTTTAGCTACGAGGAAAGGGATTACCGCGCTGCACCATTGGGCGGCAGGTTGGAGTTTTCGGTTGCTGCGAGAACGCAGCCAAGACCTATTGGGCATCAAAGGGGGAAGTTTGCGGCAGGAATACCGCGTAGCGCTGGCTACCTTCTGGACGTTGAACCTATTACTGGGGGGCATTAATATATTGGACATCATGTATGTGTGGCTGGGGAGTTCACCCTTAGGTGCCAGCGAACTGAGCCAATATGTACACGAAGGAACTTGGCTGTTGTTCTTTTCTATTCTATTGGCGATGTTGGTGGTGTTGTACTTTTTCAGGGGCAACCTGAATTTTCACCCTCATAGAAAGCGATTGGTACAAGTAGCCTATGTATGGCTGGCTCAGAATGCTTTTCTGGCGTTGTCGGTAGGGATGCGGAACGGGCGTTATATCCAGCATTACGATTTAGCGCATGGTCGTGTGGTGGTTTTGTTTTTCTTGTTACTCGTGTTGTTTGGGCTTTATACCATGTACCGCAAGGTGAGAAAGCCTGGCACGCTGTTTTACTGGGTGCAAACCAATGGAGTAGCTGTGTTAGTGGCTTTATTGCTGGCTGCTTCGGTGAACTGGGATGCGCTAATCACGCGCTATAACCTGCGGTCGCCCCAACCTGATACCTACTACCTTACCGATATCTTGACCAACAACCTCACACCGCTGATACAACACGTAATGTTTAGCCCAGCACCCGTAATCAGCGTGGAGGAGCTTCAGTCAAAAATAGCGCAAGTAGAAAACGCTGCCCAATACAACGATTGGCGTAGTTGGAATCTTTCGGAGTACAGGCAGTTGCGCTACATTCAACAACTTACTCAACAATAACGATAACGGTATGAATACGACCACATTAGCGTTACCTTTATTTGGGCTGCGCAGTGCCTTGTTGGAAAAGGGGTTTGAGTTGGCCTATCCTGCTTATGCAGCACTGACAAGGCGCCCTATACGACGTTGGCAAACGAGCAGGGAGAAAATGCTACAATATTCTGCTGGCAGCTTAGGGCGCACATTAGGGGTGTTTCTGCACCAGTACGGATTCAATCCCATGCCCGGTTTTGAGAACCACGATGTTTTTCATGTATTGCTGGGTTACGGCCCTTCGGCTACGGAGGAGGCTAGTATGCAATGGTGTCTAATCGGAAACGGTAAGCGGAGTGCTTTTGCTTGGCTAGCTGCCCTAGCGGGGGCGGCACTGTTTCCTGAACATTGGGGCAATTTCCACGCGGCTTACCTGCGCGGGAGACGTATGCGCCGATTCCACCATTGGCAATTTGAGTACCTGCTACAGGAAAACCTGTTGGAAATGCGGCATTTTATACAACCCACTCGACAAACTTACAAACGTAGCGGGAGTGACCAGTGTTGGTAAGATAATACGTCAAAGCGAAAACATACTTGCGTATCTGACCAATTTATTGCGTAAAATGTTGTACCTTTATCCTTCAATATTAATTAGTTTACTAACGCCCGAGGTATCGGGTACAAAACCTAATCGATGAAACAGAAGACAATCTGGATGATTTTTGCAGCCCTGCTGTTAGCCAACACAGGTATTTTTGCGCAGACGACTGCTACTGAAGAAAAAGCAGCTACTGAAGTGTCTAAGGCAGAGCCTGCTGCTAAGGGCGCTGCCTGCTGCGCAGGAGGGAAAACGGCGGCTGCTACCAAGCCATCTTGCAGTGGCGAACAAGCTAAGGCCAATGGTGCCACTTGCAGCGGTTCGGCTTCAGCAGCAGCCAATGCGGAAGGTAGTGCCAAAAAGGCATGCTGCTCATCGGCGGAAGCTGCTAAGGCAGGGTGCAGTGGCGAAGGAGAAAAGAGTGGGCGCAAGGGTCGTAAAGGCCGCCGCCAAAGTAACGGATAGGGCTTTCAGTACCCAATAAAAAGGGGGGAATCCAAGGTTGGATTCTCCCCTTTTTCATTCTTAATAATTTGACGGAAATAACCTGTTCAATTTTTATCCCGTCCCTTACAACTGGAATTAGAAAATAATGCCCGCAGTAAGTGCCAGCCCACGGTGCTGGAGTTTGTCGTAGCCTCCGTCGTTATTATTATCGGCATCGTCGTCGAGGAGGTTGTTGGTGCCATGCGAATAGCGCAGGTCAAAAAACAGATTGCCGAGTGTAAGTCCTGCACCTGCGGCTAAGCCGAAATCTAACCGTTCCTGATTGTCTTTGTCATCGAAAGAAAACTCGTTCTCTACTTCGCCAAGCGGGCCATTCAGCGTGCTTTTGCCACTGAGGGCATATCCCGCATAAACACCGCCATTGAGGTAAATGCCCAACCCTTCGCCGTGGGTGTCGCCCAAACTGATGCGCAATAATATAGGCACATCAATGTAGTTGTAGCGAAACTTGTTGGTAAATTCTTCTCCTAGTACGGTGTAGGTAGTTTCCGCGCCTTTGCCTGTGTAAAGAATTTCGGGCTGAAGCGCTAAGTGGTCGCCAAGTGGTAAGATAAAGGCAAGACCACCTGTAAAGTTGGTGGCACCATTGCGAGCTAGATCTTCGAGGTCGATTTCATCTTCCTCAAAGAGCATGTTGGAAAAATTTACCCCACCTTTAATAGCTACTTGTGCCTGCACGGAGAGTGTGGCCAAGGCCAATACGGTAAGGAAAGTGATTTTTTTGATTGTTTGCATCATGTTGAAATTTTAGACATACACTAGTTCCCAAAACGGGAAGAAAAAGGGATTATTGCAACACCCAAGTGTGTGATGCATCCTTATACCCCACCACCCCTACGCCGGGCTGGACATATACCGCTGTATTACCTTCTTCAAAACAAAGGACATTGGTCAACGGCCTTCCATTAAGGGTAATTTCGGATTTAGAGGTCATCAAATCGGATAGGGAGAGTGTGATAATATCGAAAATGCCTGTAAACCGAGGTTCAATGACATGGTGTGCCACAACATTGCTACTGGAGGTAGAGTACCCAATTTGAAAAGCATCATAAAAATCGGCTTTGCCATAGTCGTAAACATCGCTGTACACCAAGAGGTCTAACACGGTGGTATTATCGGTGCTAAAAAAAGTAAACCGTCGGCTGTCCGCTAGGTAGTACTCACAAGACGAAGGGCTGTTGTACTTGGCTTCTGTGCAAGTAGTGCGATAGCAGAGCTTGTCTTCCGAAAATTCCCCGCCACGGGGAAGGGAGAATGTTTCTTGCTCGCCATTTTCATTTACAAACACAAGTGTCTCGTTACCCGTGTAAGGAAGAAAATCTTGGGCTGTTTGCCCTAATGCTAGCGTACCTGTTTGTTCATCGGGTGGGCAGCTGCAAGATTGCCAGACCAGTAAGGCGATAGTCGATAATAGAAAAAGAACTTTCTGCATGAGTAGTTGGATAGTTGTTCGTAAATATAACGCAAAAAACAAGTAATTAATATAATCAGGACACAACCAGTTGTTTCAATATTACGAACAAAATAGAAGACCAAGTCAAATAAAAATTTTTTCAGCAAATAGCGTGCTTTCGGTATAAAAACCTAGTATAACGTGAATGATGGATAAACATCCTACATATACGCCGTTCCTTTAGGGTGAAAAACACGAGATGTTCGTTTACGAAGCCTACAAAAGGATTCGTAAACGTAACGGCAATATGATTCAACCCCATTACGCCTACGAATCCTGAAAGGCTTCGCAGGCGGTACGGCTTTCGTCGCGTTTGGCTTATCCATAATTCACGTTAGTATCTCAAAATAAAAAACATTGAGTAGCTTTACTCCGCCAACTAACCAAAAAACTTGTATGCAAAAAAACATTCTCGTAATGGGGGCAGTAGGCCAAATCGGCTCTGAATTGACTACCCGTTTGCGTGCTATTTACGGCGAAAGCCGCGTTGTCGCATCCGATATTCGACTGCCGTCCTACGAAACACTCCAGCAGGGGCCTTTCGAAATCCACGATGCCACCGACGGTGCCCGTACCGTAGCCATCCTCTACCAGCACAACATCGGCTTGATCTATAACTTGCCAGCCTTGTTGTCGGCCACTGCCGAGCAGTTTCCACAGAAAGCTTTCGAAATTAATTTGGTGGGACTACACCGTACTTTAGAGGCGGCCCGCACCTGTGGTTGTGCCGTGTTTACGCCTTCCACGATTGGTGTTTTTGGCGATAACACACCTAAGGACAATACGCCCCAAGATACCATCATGCGCCCCAGTACCATGTATGGGGTGACGAAAGTGGCCGGAGAGCTGCTCTGCGATTACTATTTCCACAAATACGGCTTAGATGTGCGCGGCGTGCGCTATCCCGGGATTATTTCCAACAAAACACTTCCCGGCGGCGGCACCACCGACTACGCCGTGGAAATCTTCTACAAGGCATTGGAAACAGGGCATTATACGTCCTACCTCAAAGCCGATACCCAGTTGGATATGATGTATATGCCCGATGCACTCAACGCTGCCATACAACTTATGGAAGCCGACGCCACCCATTTCCGCCATCGGAACGCTTTTAATGTGACGGCTATGAATTTTGATGTAGCTACCTTAGCTGCCGAAATCAAAAAACATTTGCCTCATTTTGAGGTTGAGTACCATATTGACCCACTTCGGCAATCCATTGCTGATTCGTGGCCCAATAAATTGGACGACTCCGAGGCCCGGGCGCAATGGAATTGGCAACCAACTTACGACTTAGCCTCCATGACGACCGATATGGTGAATAGCCTCAAGGATAGGATTAGTAAAAAATGAAGACGTCTATTAAACCAAGCAGTTATGCCACTTAATAAAATCAACCCCGTCTTAGAAGCGGAGGTACAGCAACTCCACGAAGAAGGACGTGCCAAAATGCCCGAGCGCATCATCAACGGCTACGAAGCCCCCACGGGCAACAAAGGCCCGCGATACCGTATTCAGGGCTACGACCTCTCTTTTATCCGTATGAACTCCAATAGTTATTTAGACTTGGCGCAGCATCCCGCTATGATAGCCGCCGCCGATAAAGCCACCCATGCCTTTGGTGTAGGCCCCGGTGCCGTTAGGTTTATCGATGGCACTTTTTCTTATCATGTGGAATTGGAACAAAATATCGCTGCCTTCTCTGGTTACGAAGCGGCCAAAATTTTCAACTCTGCCTATACCTCCAACTTAGCACTGGCACTTACGATCAGTTCTCCTACTACCTTTTGGGTAGGTGATGAACTGAACCACAACAGCATTATCCGCGCCATGCGAATTTCCAATGTCCCCAGCGGCAATCGGTCTATTTTCAAACACAATGATATGGACGATCTCCGCCGCTGTATGGAGGCCATCCCCGCGGGAATGAAGCGCGTATGCGTTATTTTCGATGGTATCTTCAGTATGCGCGGCGATAATGCACCTGTTGATGCCATCCATGCCATTGTGGCCGACTATCACGACCGTTTTGAGGAAGGTGTCATTACGATCGTGGACGACTCTCACGGCATAGCGGCCTACGGCGATACAGGTAGGGGGACGGCTGAACATACCCACACCCAAGCGGATATTATCATTGGTACTTTCGGAAAAGCATTTGGTGTAAACGGAGGGTTTATCGGTGGTTCAGCCGCGTTAATAGAGGCGGTGCGCCAGAAAGCCGATACCTATATCTATACCAATCCACTGAGCGTGGCCGACTGCGCTGCCGCCTCGGAAGCCATCCGTATCGTCGATAGCGAGGAGGGACGCCAACGTTTGCGCCACCTAAAAGCTCGTACCACTCAGTTTCGGCAAGGACTGGAACGACTGGGTTATGAGAGTATTCTCGGCCCTCATCCCGTAGTACCCATTGTGGTGCGCGATACCGAAAAAACACACCGCTTGGTAAAGCATTTTTTCGAGCATGGCATCTTGGTCGTAGGTCTTACCTTTCCGGTAGTCCCCAAAGGGTCGGAAACTATCCGCGTGCAAATCAATGCCGGGCTGACCGAAGCCGATATCGACTATGCGCTGGCGGTTTTGGAGCAGTTTTAATCCTATCCATCATCCTGAACAGGAGCTGTGTAGAAGGTGTAAAATTGCGCATAAGCCTGTTTTGTGCGAATTTTTACCTACTTCTTATGTAGTTATCTGCTTTTTTTGTTGCTTTGATGCTTGAAGCAACAATCTTCCAGTGCTTGAAAAAACATCGTCCATTATGTCTTATTTTCGATTGCTCGTCGTTCTGGCGATCATGGCCATAGTAAATAGCTGTAGCCAGCAGCAAGCCGCATTACCTGAACGCCCCCATGCTGCCGTTTTCCGATCCGTATTAGACGCGCAGCCCCGTATGCTGACGGTGGCACTCCACGATGATATGTGGCTGGCGTATAGCGCGACGGGTGCTGGTGAAAGCATGGAAAGGAAGCGTCAATTTTGACGGTGCCGTTTACACAACAGTCCACGGCCACAACCCAGCACACTAGGCGATTGGTGGTTTCAGTCGCCTTATGCCGAAAGTTGCGCATCATCCGCAATGAAAGAAGAAAGCCCCCGTATTCAATATCGGGGTCATGTTTTCCGCAAAGGACAGGTGTGGATAAAGTATGAATTGCAACTCTCCAATGATCGCACCATCTTGGTGGCGGAAGAACGCCCAGAGTGTGACCAACGAGCATGGGCAACCGGGCTGAGCGCACCTTTCAAACCGAGAATGTGCCAGCCGATACAAAATTATTGCTGTTGTTTAACTACCAAAGCCTTCCTACACGCGGCAATGTACAGGCTAATGCGCCTATTGAAATCATTGAAGAAAAGCAATTGGGAACGGATAAAAAGCCAATGTGCAATTGGATGGAGCGTTGGAAGTAGTAGCCAACGGAAGCACTACGCTCAAAGCCATGTTCAACCGATTGCTACCATTCCCAATCCTAATAAAGTAGAAGGCGCGGAGGAAGAAGAGGAACGCCCATTGGGATAGAGGCTCATCGCCCGAGTGATTGCCGTACTTGCCATAATGCTTTTTTGCAAACGCGTGGTATTCTACATGGACATTGCCAAACGCTATCCTACCAACGAGGACAATATCACGACCCTACCCAAAAAGTATTACAAGGCGGCAGTGGTAATTGGGGCGAAGCCGCTATGACACCTCACCCCGACCTCGGAGAAGCCCAAGCACGCGCTATGGTAGCATACATCCTTTCCTTGGATGCCGAAGAGGAAGCCAAGCTCGCCGCTATTACGGCGGGTGGCTTGATTTATCATCGGCTAAACCTGCTGCTGCGGTCGATACCGATGATTTTCTGCCCGGTGCCATCGTACGTGCGTTTGATATTGGCAAAGATATAGGTTCCGTCAAGGCGGTCAACTACCAGGCTGTTCCTCGCTTTGAAGGTATTTTGCCAGGCGTAGATTTCTTCGCTGCCGACTTTGGTGAATTAGAAGAGTACTTCGCCCTCGAAGTGACGGGCTATCTGCGTATTCCCAGACCAGCAACTACACCTTTCGCCTGATTAGCGATGATGGTTCCAGCCTTTACATAGATGGTGCGCTGGTTATCGATAATGATGGCTACCACGGCGATCAAGCGATGGATGGAGAAGTGGTACTGGCGGAGGGGTTTCATCCATTCCGCGCCTTATTTTTCCAAGGCGCAGGCGGGCGCAGTTTCCGTATGCTGTGGAGTAGTTTTGATAGTAAAAAATTTGGAAGTCATGGCTCTTCTGTGCTCATGCACCGCCAACAAGATCAACCTTCCGTCATCAGTCCGGCTCTCAATAAGGGCAATAGCATTGCTGGCGATGGCATTGCGGTAGATGGGGTACACCCAAGCTACACCCTAACCCAAGCACGCCCCGATGGGTTTCTCCCAAGGTGGCCGGTATGGATTTTCTACCAGACGGTCGCTTGGTCATCAGCACTTGGGATGCGGAGGGCAATGTGTATGTATTAGGACGGCGTAGATTCCGGTAAGCCGGAAAAAATCACCTACCGCAAAAATCGCCTCTGGCCTCGTGAACCCTTAGGCTTAAAAGTGGTAGATGGGGAAATTTACGTCCTCCAAAAACAAGAACTTACCCACCTCATCGATCACGACAAAAGATGGGAACGATCGACGAATACCGAACCCTCAGTAATGACTGGCTGGTATCCGCCAATTTCCATGAGTTTGCTTTCGGCATACAAAGAACCTATTTCTATGCCGCGTTGGCCATTGGATCCTCCATAAGGGGTGCCAGTGCCCCAACCAACCCAAAGATCGCGGGAAAGCTGTTCGCATCCACCGAGAAACGGGTGATATGGAGATCATAGCCGAGGCCGCACGCCTAACGGCGTAGGCATAGGGGTGGACGGAGAAATCTTTATCGCCGACAATCAAGGTGATTGGCTACCGCCAGCAAAATACTCACGTTAGCAAAGGGGCATTCTTCGGTTCCCCATGCCAGGGATTCTGCTCGCGTGGCTCAATTGAAGATGAAAACCACCCGTAGTGTGGTTGCCACAGGATGAAATAGGGAACTCGCCTAGTACGCCCTCCTTCCTCAATGACGCCTACAAAGGCCAGATGATACACGGCGAAGATGACCCACGGTGGGGTAAAAAGGGTCTTCGTTGAAAAAGTGAATGGCGCGTACCAAGGGTGCGTTTTTCGCTTCATTCAAGGCTTGGAAGCAGGGGTCAACCGCTTAGTATGGGGCTGATGGTGCGCTTTACACGGGCGGCATTGGCTCCCACCGGCAACTGGCAGCACAGCGGTAAGTTATGGTATGGATTGCAACGGTTGGCCTATAATGGTGACCCCACTTTTGAAATGTTGGCGGTTCGCGCCAAGACCAATGGATGGAAATAGAGCTTACCCAACCGCTAGATGCAGCCTTTGGAAATACACCCTCGAATACAACGCTCGCCAGTGGTACTACTTGCCTACCCACAATTATGGAGGGCCTAAGTTGGACGATAAACGCATAGCGGTAAAAAGCGTCCATATAAGCAAAGACCGCCGCAAAATCTTCCTTGAAATGGATGGACTGCAACCCGAGCACGTTGTCTATCTGAAACTACCCAGCCACTGGACAAGTAATACGGGGCAGGTACTCTGGTCCACCGAGGCCTGGTACACCCTTAATAACATACCCGCCAACCAACTAGGGTTTAATAGCCCGCCTTCCGCTGTTTTTCCGCTCAACCAACTCTCCGATGCAGAACGCAAGGAAGGATGGGAGTTGCTATTCGATGGCAAATCCACCAAAGGGTGGCATACTTTCGGCAAAAAGGGCATTGGAAGTAGTTGGAAAATCGAAGCAGGTGCATCATGTTTGATGGCTCGCCAAGATGGTGGCTGGCAAGCACAAGACGGTGGCGATATTGTTACCGACCAAGAATTTGAAAATTTTGAACTTCGCTTGGAATGGAAAATAGCGCCTTGTGGCAACAGCGGTATTATGTTCAATGGTGGAATCCAACGCGTATGATTACCCCTGCTCACCGGCATGAAATGCAGATTTTAGATAATACCTGCCACCCGACGATGCCATTGAAAAACACCGCGCAGGTGATTTATGACCATTCGCTGCTCCACTTACAGTTTTGCTCCGCAGGCGAATGGAATCGCGTGCGCATCGTGCTAAAGGATGGCCACCTCGGAACAGTGGCTAAATGGCAGAAAGTAGTAGCAACACCTGTTTACACCTGCTTGGAATGAGATGATCGCTGGTAGCAAGTTCCATGAAATGAAGGACTTTGGCCAATCTCGAAAGCCATTTCTCTCCAAGACCACGGCGATCGCGTGTGGTTTAGGAATATCAAAGTCAAAAAAATGTATGGGACCCACGTATTACCAACCAACAAAACAAAACAAAACCATAAATATGAAGAGCACAGTACGATTTCAACTTTCCCTCATGATGTTCTTAGAATTTTTCATCTGGGGGGGCTGGTTTGTAACCTTAGGTACTTTCTTGGGTAAAACCCTAGGGGCTACCGGGCAACAAACAGGCATGGCCTTTTCTACCCAATCGTGGGGCGCTATCATCGCACCCTTTATCATCGGCCTTATCGCCGACCGTTTTTTTAATGCCGAGCGCATTTTGGGGGTACTGCATTTGGTGGGGGCTTTCTTGATGTACCAGATGTATCAGGCTGCTGATTTCGCTGCTTTTTATCCCTTTGTATTGGGGTATATGATTCTCTATATGCCTACATTGGCATTGGTGAATTCCGTTTCTTTCAACCAAATGACCGATCCTGCGAAGGAGTTTTCCCTCATCAGGGTATGGGGTACAGTAGGGTGGATTGTGGCTGGATTGGCCATCAGTTACGTTTTTGCGTGGGATTCAGCCGAGCAGATAGAGGCAGGTGCCTTGCGCAATACCTTCAAAATGTGCGCCATAGCTTCCTTGGCATTGGGGGTATTTAGCTTTTTGCTGCCACGTACACCGCCCAAGGCCAAAGGTTCAGGGCCTGTTAAAATTGGCGACTTACTGGGTTTTGAGGCCCTCGGCCTGCTGAAAGACCGCAATTTCTTGGTGTTTGTTATCAGTTCTGTATTGATTTGCATACCGCTGGCCTTCTATTATTCCCAAGCTAACCCTTTCTTAGTAGAAGTAGGCATGGCCAACCCTACGGGAAAAATGACCCTTGGGCAGGCCTCCGAAGTGCTTTTTATGCTGGCACTACCCGTTTTTCTACTTAGGTTTGGTATAAAAAACACACTGTTGTTGGGTATGGCGGCTTGGGCGGTGCGTTATTTCCTGTTCGCTTACGGCAATGCAGGCAACCTGAGTTTTATGCTCATCACAGGCATCGCACTACACGGTATTTGCTATGACTTTTTCTTTGTATCCGGCCAAATCTACACCGATTCCAAGGCCGGTGAACGCTACAAAAGTGCCGCACAAGGGCTGATTACCTTAGCCACCTACGGAGTGGGTATGCTCATCGGTTTCGATGTAGCGGGGCGCATCACCGATAAGTACATGGATTCGTCCGTCGTGGACGGCGTCACCACTACCACCCACGATTGGGTAGCCATTTGGAGTACGCCTGCGGTTTTCGCCATCATCGTATTAGTAATATTCATGCTGGCCTTCAAACCAGAACAACTAAAAGAGGAAGACGCAGTTGCTTAGTGACGGATTAAAAATAACTCCCACCATTTTTGATTGGCAAAAATTTTCTAAACAATTGATGGGAAGGAAATTGTGTGAAAATATTTGCCAATCTTTAAAAAAAATGGTGGGAGTTATTTCCGTCAAATTACTAAGTACTTGCCACGCCAATTGCCTATCTTTGTAGCCTCAATAAAAACGCAATAAAAACGCAATAACGATTGTAGCATGATGTATCTCGCCATTTTAGCTGGCACAATTGTATTTGGAGGTTTGGTGCTAACGGGACTCTTGGCATCTAATATGGCACCGGGTAGGAAACGCTTGGAAATGGAAACGGCTCGTATGAAAGCCGATATGGACAAGTGGGCGGGTGATTTAGTTCCTATTGACCAGAAGGAGTTGGAGCTTTTCAGTTTGGGGCAAGACAAGCAGGTGATCCGCAAGGGGATTGCAACTACCGCCAAAGGCATTTTCACGACCATCTACCACGAACCCGTCCTCGCCTATAGCTATCGGGAATACCTATCCAATAACAAAGAAAAGCCCAATGGCTTATTGTACGCCCGCACTGCCGAGCACGAATATATTTACTGGATTCAAAAGGGAAATGCCGTGCTTTTCATCGATGGGCAAGAGGTAGGCACCTTGGATGCAAAAGGTGAGTTGAGGGGTAAAAAAACGGGAAAAACCATTGCTCAAATAACTGCAAAACCTTCCGGGCTATTACCCGTGGTTGTAGGCAACAAAGAGGTTGGCAATCTCACGGCACAACGCCCACAAAAAGGAAAAGGACTTAGCGAGCGTGCCTTTGAATACATTGCTACGGAAATCAACGACAAGGAAGAACAATTATTCCTAGCACTTACTTTACAAGAAATGGTAAAAAGGGGAATAGAAGTCAATAAGTAGTGAACCTTCCTGCGCAATTACCGTTTGATACTAAAATTTCATCTATGAGCCTTCGGAAAAAAGTAAATCTTATCATCTACCGTTTCCGCGAGCGCGGCCTGGAGGTGTTTTTGCTACCGGATGAATTGGAGAAACACCATTCATTCCCACAAGGCATACTGCAAGACCCTATTGAAAAAGACACCATCGAGTTAGACCCCGTAATCGAGCAAAACGGCGGGGAAGAAGAAGCCCTAGCCGTTGAAGGCGATTGGCATGAAATCCCCAGTCTAAAGGCTATGTTATACGAGGATGCTGTCCAATTAAAGGAAAAACTCAAGACGTTGGAACAGGGTACTTTTATTAGTATCAAGGATGCATTAAAAACAGCCCTCCCCCACCAGTATGCTTTCCTGAAAGAATTGAAAGATATTCTCAGAGAGCGCAACTCCCTGAGGGATTTATAGCATAGCTATCATGCGCCCCTCATCTTGGCCAAAGTAGTTATCATCGCCAGTTGTTCGTCTGGCGTGAGTGCGGTATTATCAAACAACACAGCATCGGGTGCTTTTTTCAAGGGGCTATCTTCGCGGCTACTGTCGATGTGGTCTCTGGTCAGCAAGTTTTCTTTTACAGCTTCCATCGACACGGATTGACCTTTTTGCGAAAGTTCCGCCATCCTGCGCCTCGCTCGTTCATCCGCATCCGCTGTTAGGAATATTTTAAGTGCCGCATCCGGAAATACAACCGTGCCAATATCTCTGCCATCAAGGATACAGGATTTTTCTCGCCCCATTTCCTGCTGTTGTTGCACCAAAAAACGCCGCACCGCAGAAACCGTTGCCACCGGACTTACGTAATTCGATACTTCCATACTGCGGATAGCCTCTTCTACATTTTCTTGGTTGAGTACTGTTTGGTTGAAATCTCCTGCTCGCACAAACCGGATATGGATATTAGCCAACGCTTTTTCAACCGCTTCTTCGTGATCTAACGGAATTTGATGGCGCAAAAAATAAAGTGCCACAGCGCGGTACATCGCTCCGGTATCAATATAAGTATATCCGAGGCGCTGGGCCAATGCCCTTGCCAGTGTACTTTTCCCGCAAGCTGAAAAGCCATCGATGGCGATAATAATTCCTGAGTTCATAAAGTAAATTTATTGGGGTCTAAGCTAGCTTATCCAACAAAACACCCCAAAGTACCTCCAATTTAATGGGTTCAAACTGTGTCACCACACCACGGTAATTGAAGGGTTTTTCAGACAATCGCGTCAAGTATTTTTCCGTATTTTTTAATTCATCACGGCTGTAATTCGCTTTTTTCACCTGAAGAAGCAAGCGGATAAACTGAATCGGGCGGTGGTATTCCAATTTATGCAAATTCCTATTAGCCATCAGTTGAAGGTACTCAATTTTTTCATCGGCACCTTCGTATTTTCGTTTATCCAATAGAAACAATACTTGCATAAATGCAATATAGACAGATAGCATTTTCTGATCAGCACCAAAATTGAAGGCCTGTGCGATGAAAGATTCAGGAGAAAATGCCTGCCTCCGCTTGGAAGCGACTAGCCGCTTGACCATTTCTGTTTTTTGCAACGAGAAGTAAATAACCACTTCTAGCAATATCCATTTATCTCTGAAGCGGCTATCCTGCTTGACAAACTGCTTATGGGAAACTGTCTGATTGTAGATGGCTAAGGCTTGGATGAAGTGCTCCGTGTGCAGGGCGAGCAGCAGATAATACTCCATGAAAGTAAACCATGTTTTGCTGCCTGCCGGAAAGCGTTGCAAGCACTTTTCAGCATTTATCTGCCCTTTATTATAGTTGCCGAGATGCAGATAAGCCGACATCTTCTTGATATAAAAATCAATCAGTTTTTCTTCTTGGTAGTATTCCGGGTAGGTGGCCATGTATTGTTCGGCTTGGTCGCAAACATCAATCAGTGGCTCATATTCGCCAGCTATTTCGTACCGCATAGCCCATACCAAAAACATATTGTAGAACACTTGGGGAGAGTCATACGTTTCCGACAAGCTCAGCAGCAAGTTGCTGTACGACTCGATATTTTCCAGCAAGTGGTTGTCTTCGTAGTCAGGCTGGTAGTAATCCATGACCACCCGCTGGTAGAGTTCCTCCGAGCGTATTTCCGCCTGTAAGATGAGTTCATATTTTTTCAGGAGGTCATCATATTCCTCAAACTCTTTTTTCAAATTGGATGCTGCCGCATCTTCCCGCAACAGGCGCGCACAATTCACCACAACTTCCGATATTTTGAAGTTAAGCGCCATCGTTAGGATGGACTTAGCTAAGGAAATGGCTGATTGTTGCGCTTCATTATCCAATAAAATTTTCACCAAAGCCCATTCTTTGTGACAAGTGAAATTGGCTCTATCAAAATTGGACGCACTAGGTTTATTAACGTCTAAGAAAAAAAGTGTGTTCAGCAATCGTTTCCGAAAACGCGACTTCAACTGCCGATAGCGGGGGTCTTGAGGGGAACAGTTGTAAAGTTTTGAGGCTGCATCCCTGTCGTTTTTATATAAGCCGTTCGTTAGGTCTTCATAAAACTCGTTGAACTTACTGTTTTTGGTGCGTAGGGTATTATCATCGAATATTTCAATTTTGCGCACCTTTTTCTTGGTGACAACGGAGGCGATTTCAATCAGGTTTTTCATAGCTAACCTAGGGATGTTTGTTGGGAAGATGGAAAGGGATAAGAAAAAAAGTCGGTACACGCTATGTGAATCGTTTACCTTGTCACAAAAGAACGGTTTTTTTGGAATATTTCAAAGGGGTGCATTATTAAAAAAAGCAAAGGCCATACTGCAAGTAAGCAGTATGGCCTCCACTAGGGGGGTTACGCCAAACTATGGAGTGGGTAACCTATCATCTAGCGCCTAGTCAAAAATATAGCGCAAGCCCAAACGCATTCTCCAACGAGAAGTAAAGTCATTGATAACCAATGCATCTTTTCCTGTCTTATCATTGGTGAAGGAGAAACGTGGCGTTGTGCCATCAGCTTCATAACCCTCGAAAGTATAGAGGTGGTAAGTATTGAATCCGTTAGGAGCACTGTAACGTGCACCCCATGAAGAGTTCAACAAGTTGGCCAAGTTGAACACGTCCCAACTTAGCTGCAACTTGTGCGTTTTACCTCCTGCTTTCACACCGAAATCCTGACGTAGAGACAAATCTAAGAAGCCAGTGTAAGGCATCCAGTTAGAATTTTTGTCGGCATACTGGCCACGGTTTTCGCTGAGGTAAGGATCAGATTCGATGAAAGCATTCAACAAGTCCCACTGTTGAGCAGGTGTCAAACCATTTTTCTCGATCAGGTTGATTTCAGAAGCATTAGCAGGCACCCAAATCAAGCTGTTATAAGCACTGGTACTACCTTGCTCATTGTTGATGTTACGAGCGTTACCACCACCGATGAGGTAGGTGTAAGGGCTACCCTGCAAGCCTTCATACAACAAAGTGATAGTAGTGGTAGCATTCTTAGCTTCGTTCCAATCCAACCGATAAGTAAGACCAGCCAACAAACGATGACCTAATGCAAAGTCAGAACGACCCAATACAGGGTTATTACGACCATTGATGTTGTATTGGCCGCGCCACTGAGAAGAGTTCTGTGAAGAAGTACCTTCGTTGACTGCCTCCGCATCACCGTAAGTATAAGAAAGGTTGGCAGAAAGGCCAAAATCAAAATCCTTAGCAAAAGTAGCCGTCATGGTATAAGAATACCCTTCATTGGTATTAGAAACCAAATAAACAGCACTGTAAGTATTGTCGATATTGCGACGTGTGTAAACAGTACGAGTATCAGGCGTACCCGTCCACTTGAAGCTTACATCCGACGAACTGTTGATGTTGGTATATAATACGTTGTTCAGCGTCTTAGTGAAAATACCCTCGAAGCTGGCGTTAATGCCACCAGGTAATCTAGTATCCAACGCCAAGTTACCACGGAATACTTGTGGGTACTTGAAGTCTTTGACAAACAAGTCCACTTGACCAGAAGGTACTCTCACATTAGGGTTAGTGTACTGCTCCTGAATATTGGGAACAAAAGTAATATCGCCTGCAATGTTTGTTTCATTCACACCACCCAATGTCAAACCGTTGTTATTGAACATTGCACCGGGCCATACGAAAGGAATACGGCTTGTAAATACGCCCAAACCACCGCGTAAAACAGTAGATGAAGCGTTTTTGAAATCGTAGTTGAAACCTACACGAGGAGAAATCATCAACTGACCATCAGGCGATTTACCACCCTCAACATCGTTAGCGATTGGGTACTGAGTACGGATAGTATCCAATGTGAAGCTGTTGAAATTAGCAGCAACGCTAGGGTCGGTAGTAATGATAGGAATATCGAAACGCAAACCAGCCGTCAAGGTAAGTCTGTTAGATAATGAGATCTCATCCTGTGCGTAGAAGCCCAACTGCATCGCCTTGAAGTCGGCAGCAGCAGCAGAACCGTCACCTGTCAGGTTATCCACCAAAGAATAAGTACGGTCGTATTCTTCAGCTGGAGCACCTGCAATAAAGTCATCAACGCTAGAGAAACGGTAGGTACCATAGTTCTGGCGAATGAACAGGTTGTAAATGTTGTAAAATTCGTTATGTGTACCAATGGTAATGGTGTGGTTCTTCTTGAAAATCTTGAAGTTATCCGTGATTGTCAAGATGTCTTGGTCGAGGCCATTCGCAGTAGAGAATTCCTCAGACCCCATGCGGATCACGTTGGAACCACCATCTTCGATGTAAACGTATGGAAAGTCAGTACCAATAGGATCCCTGTCGTCACGAACAGAGGTAAAACCAACAATTAGGTTATTACTCATACCAGCATTCAGGCGAGAGTTTAATTCCAATGCAGTAGAGTTAGTAATACTTGGGAAGTAAACACCATTGTTGGAGAAGTTGATAGTAGCAGCATTAGATGCATTGCGGTCGTAGTTTTCAGCTTTCGTGTAGTTGTGGCGCAATGTCAAACGGTGCTTGTCGGTAAGGTTCCAGTCGATTTTACCAAACAATTTCAAACCAGTTAATTGATCCTCCACGTTGCCGAAAGTACCGGGGTCATAACCATAAGTATTGATAACGTGGTTTCTCAATGCCTCCAACTGTGCCTGAGAAGAATTGCCACCATAAACACCAAAATCAAACGGTGCTGGAGTAGCATCGTCTTGAATTTCAGCATTAACAAAGAAGAAAGCCTTATCCCTCATAATCGGGCCGCCTAAAGAAGCACCATAAGTAAGCTGGTTGAATTCAGCTACTTTAGAAGGCTCGCTACCTGTGCGATCTGTCAGGGTTGTGTTGGTTTTACCCACCATGCCTTCATTTTGTGTGAACATGTAAGCAGTACCCTTGAAATCATTGGTTCCAGACTTGGTAACGGCATTGATACCACCACCGGCGAAACCACCTAAGGTCACATCATAAGGAGAAAGTACTACCTGAATCTGATCGATGATGTCGATAGAAAAAGGAGCAGCTCCTGTTTGTCCGCCGTTGGTACCTGAACCTGCCAAACCAAAAACGTCATTGTTTACTGCGCCGTCGATATAGATGGCATTGTAGCGGTTGTTGATACCAGCAAAAGAGTTGCCACTGGCTTGAGGAGTCAAACGAGTGTAATCGTTCAACTGACGACCAAGCGTAGGTACATTTTCAATCATATCGCTGGAAATCTGCGTACTCGCGCCCGCATTTGTACCCGTTGTACCTGCACGCGCAGTTACAGTAATGGTTTCGATGTTTACACCAGCTTCTTGCATCACGTAGTCGCCTTTGTAAGCCTCGCCCAAACGGAGCGACAAGCCTTCAGACAATACATCTGCATAACCCGTGTAAGAAACGGTAATTCTGTATGGGCCACCAACGCGCATACCAGGTATGCGATAGTAACCATCCAAGTCAGTGGCTGTACCAAATACCGTACCTGATGGCACGTGTACAGCCAATACGTTAGCACCGATTAGCGCTTCACCGGCTTCATCAGTGATTCTTCCTTGCATAGAGGACGTAGTAACGCCTTGTGCATAAACGGAAACCTGTAACACCAACAGCATCGTAACAACTGCCAGCGCTCTCATTAAGTGTGAAAAGCTCATAAACTAGTGGTTTTTAATGATAAAATCAATCACACAGTGCCGCAAAGGTAAGCACTATTTGTTAAGACAATCTTAATTAATCGCTTTGATTTTTTTATTACCACAAATTCATATCTTCTTGATAAATAGAATTTCAACTCTTTAACAAACACCCTTTTATATGGCAACAATCACTAAGGTGCACCCAAATAATAAATGGTAAAAGATAAAAATAGCTGTAAAAATTTTTCTAAAAAAAACCGAGCCGCCACGGCTTAAAACGGGTGGGTATCAGCGCATAATGGAGTACATCCTGCGATTCCTTTCCAAAAAACAGGACTCCCATGGAAAACAAGTCGAGGGAAATCGTCACATCGGGGTGCTTGCGGATATGCTCCCAGGCTGCTTCCATATCCGCTGACCAGTGAATGTCGCCTATGGCTACCACGCTTTGTTCGTGTAGGTTGGGCAAAAGCTGCTCGAAATATGCCACAGTAGCCCCCCCTCTGTGATCACCGTCTATCCACACCAAATCCAAGCGAGGGTATTGAGAAAGTAAACGTGGCAAAGCGCCTTGAAAGGTATCGTTCACAATAATCGGAGGAGGCAGCCGCAACAACGAAAACGATTTCTGTGCCAATCGAGCCACCTCTGGATGCGCTTCTACACTGATAAAAGTGGCATTTCTGGCAGCAGCCCGCAAATACAAAGCCGATAAACCCAAGTTGGTACCTAATTCTAATATTGTGCTAGGCGTAGCAAACAGCGCCATTTTGAAGAGTAACTGCCCTGTTCGTCTATCCACACCACTCTGTTGTATCATACTCGCTACTTGCCGCACCCTACCCTGCCCGGCTCTTGATCCCGCCCCGCTATCATCGTCAAAAACAACATCGTGCTTCACATTTTCCCAGTAGTGCCTCACCCGCTCGGCTTCCTCAAAAATGTAGTATCCACGCTCATCCTCAAATACAGCTTCCACCCACTTCGAGAGAAATGGCGAATGAATGTCATAACGAGTACTAGCCTGCCGATAAAAACGAATAGCGGCCTTGGCCCAATGAAGGTAGGTAGCTAAGGGTGCGGGCATACAATACATTTTGGCCGCCAAAGTACGGTTTTTGTCAACAACGGGTAGCACACAACGCAGATTAAAACTTACCCAGCCTACATGCTGGGTAATCTAATAACGCCCCCTGAAAACGTACCTTGATAACTGGTAAATGAGAAACAACTGGCTTTCTGCCACTCGAATAATATTTAATTAATTGAATTTCAATAATTTAAAACTGTATTTCAATCAAATTGATCCTTCACGATATGACCACGCCTTCCTAATTCACGACCTCCAACGCATCTACCCGACCGTTGTGGATAGAAAACCGTATTAAAGTACGCATCAATTGAAAACCATGCTGCCCGCAGGCTCCTGGATTGATATGCAATAGGTTTCGTTTGGCATCTGGCATCACCTTTAATATATGGCTGTGGCCACAGATAAAAAGCCCTGGTCGGTGCGCATCGATTAATTGGCGGGCGCGTACATTGTACCTACCCGGATACCCTCCGATGTGTGTCATAAAAACAGACAACCCTTCCACCTCAAAAAAAAGGTCTTCTGGATAGCGTTGCCGTATGTTTGTGTCGTCGATATTGCCAAACACGGCGCGAACGGGCTTGGCTGCTTCTAACCGTTCCATTACGTTCGCATCGCCAATATCACCGGCGTGCCATATCTCATCTACTTCCGCAAGGTAAGAGAGTATGGTATCATCCATATAGCTATGGGTGTCGCTCAATAAACCGATTCGCATGGCTAATAAGTATTAGGAATCATCACATATCCGTGGGCAGCGGCGTTAGCCATATCCTGATAACTGACCCATAAGTAGCCATTGTTAGCCCAAGTACTCCCCCAGCTCCCCATCACCTCAAACGCTTGGCGCGTTTCATCATAAGCAGTAATTAGCAAAGCATACAACACCTTGTTATCGGAACGAGTAGGTTCCCAGAGCGGTACGGCATCGGTATTCACAAAAGATGGGTCGGCCCAAAATTCAACTAATACCGGATTGCCTCGCATAATTGCTTTGCGTATTTCAAAAACCTTCTCTCTTTCCGTGGCAAACGACTGAAAGATGTGGAGGTAATTATTGAGTTGATATTTAGCCGTCGCATAAACGGTGGAAGGTATTTGGGCTACGTCATAAGGGATTAATGGCTGCGCTGACGGTGCCGTTTTGCACTAAGAATTGAAGCCCTACTCAATGATGGGCGCTTTGAGAAGATTGAAGACCTAAAGAAATGTGAAAATCGGGGCTGAAGGTTATCATGAAATTGCGGCTTAAGTTTACATAATACTCCATACAACTGGCCAGCATATAGCTCCAGTCGCTGCCCCTGATACCTTGCCGACGTACGGGCATCATATAAGGCAGAGGTTTTGTTGTTCTTGGGTAAACCGGGCGTTGCTTCCCACCCCTTGTACTGTAACCATATCAGTTGGTCAAGAAAGGGAGGCATCTGTCACCCTACCTGCCTGACGGTGGACGCATCCTTGGGGGTTAATGTGCCGGGAGGTTGGGCATAGCCCCAGTGGCTACAGGCGACCCATACAGCCACCATCCATACTAAATGAATTGTTTTCATGATAAAGCAGGAGTTGATAGTTGAACGAAACGTTAGGGACGGGATAAAATAAACTATTCAATTTTTGATTCAGATCGAACAGTTGTCCCGTCAATTAACGTTTGTAGTCGAATCAATAGTATGGGAAAAAACGGTTGTGCAACCTATGCAGGTAGTCGGCAAGGTAACGTATTGATAAATGGCTTTGTTGTGGAAAGGGGCGTGGTTATTCACTTGTGAACAGCGTACTAATAATCGCCAATTATTGGGTCAATTATTAGTGTGTCTTTCAATTGCCGCCTTATCGACTAAACGTATCAAGAGGGAACGAATTTCCTTGGCATCTTCTGGCTTTAATCTGCCTGCCAAGATAAGGCGCATTTCTCGTCGGCGCGGCGCGGAATCATAGCGCTGCTGCTCTACTTCCGTGACGGGCAGTACGGGCGGAATGACTACGGGCTGCCCATTCTCTTTGTCTAAACCGACGAAGGTGTAGTAGGCGGCGTTGCAAAGCCGTTGGTTCTTGCCCATGATGTCGCTAGCATACACTTCTACGAATACTTCCACGGAAGTGCGGAAGGCACGTGTCACAGAGGCTTCTAAGGTAATGACCTCCCCTACGTTGATGGGTTTTTTGAAGCTCACGTGGTCCACAGAGGCAGTAACGACGTGGCGTTCGCAGTGTTTACCGGCGCAAATGCTACACACGATGTCCATCCAGCGAAGCAGATTGCCGCCCATCAGGTTACCCATTGGGTTGGTATCGTTGGGCATGATCATTTTCGGTCATTACCGTGTGGGAAGTAGTTACCCGTTTAGGGGTTAAATTATCCATAATTGGTAGGGGTTGTATTAGTAATTTGACGGAGGTATCCTAAGTATTCGTTTCCTGTTCTTTATCTAATCATAATTCCCTTGCAGTTCAACAGCGGAATGTGGGTAAAATGATCGGGGTGAATGCTACCTTGAACAGACGTATTTTTTATCAAAAAGATGTTCATCCATACTAAAACTGACCCAATACTCATTGGCCAGTTCAAACAATGTAGGCTGCAAAGGTTCTATCAATTGTACGCTTTGCGGCTGATAGCGTCGAAGAAATGGCGGAAGGTAGAAGTTTTCCTTTTTCTCCTTCCATCTCGCCATATCCTTTGGAGAGTAATTAACGCTGGCAATGGTTGCGGGGTGCAAATTGAGTAAATACACATCCCAAAGCTCCCCTGATGCTATATCAGCAGGAGGAATGATGGCAATGGCAAGGTCTTCTACTTTGCGTAGCGGTATGTCTTTGATCATAGTAATATCCTATCAATTGGCGCGTATTGAAAACCGAATAAAGTCGGCAAAATGTTGGCGCCTCGCTGTTTCACCTCTTCCATCTCCATAAATTTGCTTCCAACTCCTGTGCTAAACTCGTCACTCCTTGTCAGCATCCGATATACCGCAGGGTACGATATGCTGAAAGTGCGCCAACTGGGTGTTGACATTAAAAGCAAAACCGTGCAAAGTAACCCAACGACTGAGGTGTACCCCAATGGCGCATATTTTCCGTTTGGGAAATAATCCAGATTCGGGCAACCATACGCCTGTGTAGTCTTTTTCGCGATGACCTCAAGGCCATAATCGGATAAGGTGCGAATTATGACTTCCTCTAAGTAACGCACATACTGGTGAACATCAGTGAAAAAGCAATCCAAATCGAAGATGGGGTATCCTACAATCTGCCCGGGGCCGTGGTAGGTAATATCACCTCCTCTATTGATTTTATAAAAGCTAAACCCCTCCTCTTCTAATTTGCGCTTCATCCAACAACAAGTGATCCATTGTGCACTTTTCCCCAAGGTATAAACGGGCGGATGCTCACAAAACAGCAAGTAATGCTGCTGAGGCACAACTATTGCGCCTTCCTGCACACGTTGGCAGTTGGTTAGCTTATTATCCACCAATTCCCGGTGCAAGCGGGTTTGATAGTCCCATGCTTGCTGATAGTCCATTACCCCTAGGTCTTGGAAAATGACTGTTTTTTGTTCGTTAATTGGCAATTTACTTGGCATTTAGGGATAAAAATCAATATTAAAAATAGTGGTTATATTGCAGCATTATTCATTTGTGTGAAATTGTATATCATTTTCATGCAATTCGGTTTAACTTTCATAAAAACAGTTCTATGAAAAAGTTTTTACACTTTTTGGTTTTTGCTGTCTTTAGCTTGACAGCTACACGCGCTCAGCAGAGGCGTTGGATTTTACACGTTTACCGACACCCACGGCGACACTCACAACCTACAGCATGCACTCGATCAGGGTTTATCGTGCTGTTGGACTTTTTCTTCGTCAATTGCCCTCCTTGTCAAGGGTCTGCTCCTGAGCTGGCTGCTATTGCCAACGATTATGCGGGTAAAAGCGTGATCTTATGGTCTATCAGCGACCGAGACGGCAATGCTGCCATCGAAGGCTTTGAAGAAACTTATGGGCTGAACTTTCCAGCTGGCGGTACGGATGGAGATGGCGAGAAAGCTAGTAAATCGTATGCCAATAATTTTAACTTTACAGGTTTCCCCACCATTTCCATCATCTGCCCAGATGGTAGTATCTCTTGGGATATCTGGCCTTACTCCACTGGTGCACCAGAGTGGCGCAATGCCATCGATGCCTGCGGCGTGGTGGATTCAGCACCTTATGTATCACTCAACAATACCCGTGTGGAGAATATCGCTACGGTAGCACAGGCTACCCTGTCGCCTAACCAGCTCTTGCCTTTTCTACACCGCTCACCTTATCCCTCGATGAGGCTGATATGCTACAAGTGAACTGCTCAACGCTCAGGGTAGCGTAGTGCGTGAAAGTACAACGGCATGTTGCAAGCCAGGTACATACGCTCAATGTAGCCGTGGACAATCTACCCGCCGCCGCTTACTTTGTTCGTCTGCTGAACAACAGGCAAACCCGCACCTACCTTTACCAAAAAATGTAAGGCAAAAAAGTCTGTTAGGCTCAAATTCACAAAGGCTTCTGGGAATAACTCAGAAGCCTTTGTTGTGTTACCTATTATGAAACAAAAAAATATTACCGTAAAAATATTTCCCTTCGAAAATATTCTTTGCACTTTTACGTTTTAGGACGAAAAAACAGGAGGAGCTTTCTTTTTCTTTCGATTTCGTTAGCGTATTTCTAAAAAAAACTTGGTGTATTTTTAGACATACACTAAACTTAAAGCCGATTTGAAATTGTAACCATTGCTTTTTAAAAAATTAATCGCGATTAACAGCAACCGAATGTCTAAATCCAAATACAACCGTAAGTCGGTACTCAGAAGAGGATCTGGCTATTTTTAAGGAAAAAGTGGTGTCCTAAGTTGGCAAGCGAACTATCTACAGTCTATACAGGAGCAAATCGACAATATCAACGACTCTATCAGCGGTGATGGCGACTGGATGGACGATACGGCAGTTTAGGAGACCTAAAAATGCTCCAGATTATGCTGCGTCGCCAGCAAAATTTTATCGTCGGTTGGAAAATGCCCTGCTAGAATCACAACAAATCCTATGGTATCTGTGTGGTGACAGGCGAACTGATCGAAAAGAAGAGGTTGCTGGCTGTACCAACCACCACCAAGAGTGTTGCCGCCAAAAACACGGCGCCTCCTCCCGTAACACCTGCCGCAAAACGCAGCAGTTCGGCTTCCGCTATCAACAACGATGATGACGATGAGGAAACAGAAAAAAGCCCGCCCCCACGTACGCGAGCGCAAAGAGCCTGTCATATCACAAGTGATCCGCAGGTGAACCCCAACGCACCTGCCGATGCCAAGCGCAGTGGATGATGACGATGACGATGATGTATTCGATGACGATTTCCTCGATCTGGATATCGATGATGCCGACGACGATGACGACGGCGCAGATGATGACTTCGATACAAACAGCAAAATCAAATACGTCGATCCCGATACCTTAGACGAACAGGAAGATGACGAAGGGATTGATTATTAATCTATCGCAATAGACCAAAAAAGGGAGTAACGATTGTTGCTCCCCTTTTTTGTGATTGCTTACCAAAATTAATTCTGGTTTGACAAATTTAGTGGTCGTACTGGGCTAGCGTGTACATGATGGCAGCTTTTGGCTGACAGACCGGGTTGCAGAGTAGGAAGCGAATAGCGAGCTGCGAAATAGCGACGAAGGTAACCTCCACTAAAAAAGTCAAAGAACCTTAGTCTCAATATTTCAGCGCATCAAAAACAAGGTTTTTAACAATAGCTTGGCAAACGGTATCTCTTGCAAGACCTTCTGTAAAAGATACTGGAAGGCCGCGTTGAAAAGCCAACCTCCTGTAGATAGTTCTCTGATACCCATCCAGCAGGCATACGCTTCGTTCTATAGCGATGGGGTGGTAATCAACAGACCCAAACCGGCTTGTCTGTTCCACACACCAGACCTGCTAAAGTATTCCCGGCTTCTATCTCCACCCCTTCGAAAAGCCAGTGATTGGGGATCTAACAGCATAATCAGCTCTTGTATTATAACCAGATTCGTGTAGAACGCACCTACTAAGGCTCATATCTCGCTAGGTGCCCAATAATCCTGTAAAACTGTAATACCATTATTGTCGTCATGCTAGCTGGGGTGATAAAGGTTATTACCTGACAGGAAAGCAACTTTGCCTCCTTTTGCCAAAAATTGTTCCAATTGAGCTACCATTTCCTCCGTCCAGTACTCACTGTGTCCGCTGATAATCCATAAACGAGCCTCTTGTAATGCTGACACATTAGACAAATCTCTATCCGTATAGACCCCATACTTAACGCCAATACGTTCAAGAAAAGCGGCAGTAACCCACTCACCTGGCCACTCAGCATGCCAGCGAAACGTATCCTCCTCATTCCACCTTAACGCTGGGTGTTGATGTTCCCAAATATCTCCACCATTGGCATACGGTCTATTGAACGGCAAATGTACTAATGGTTTAAGTTGTGGAAATATTTTATTTAGCAACCAAAGCCCTTTTTGATAGTAAGCGGGTCGCACATTATCAACGTAGTTAGACTGGCCACCAAAATGATTATATGCTTGCCAGGTATTGGTACAACTTATCAAAACTACTGGCGGTACAGTATCTGGGTGTATATGCAATGCTTGATAATATACTTGGGAAGGATTATTGCTATCAGCATAGGCTACGCAGTAATAGCCAGAAAGTGGCTTTGTCAACTTGACTGTGTCTGTCACTTCCCATTCAAAACCCGACCAGCTATTGTACCAATCTGTTTGAGTAAAAGGCGGTATCGAAACCGGCTCCCCTATGGCTTCCCAAGATTGTCCTAAACGAAACAACTGTCGGTTTCCGCCATTTGGTGCGTGAACTTTGATTGGGATGATTTCATGTTGATTGAAACTTTTCGGAGCGGTAAACGCACAAGGCTCAGGTAATGCTACATGGTGAGTGATAGGTTTTTTATGTGCCTTGTAAAATTCATATAAAAATAAGCCTGCTATGAGCAAACCTAAGCCTATTAGTGTAGCTAATCCATTTTTGAACCATTGCATCCATTGTTTTACCATCCTTTTATATTTTTATTTTACGTATATCTAAAAAGCCCCCGGCCCATCCGCATTGTTGCGTTGGTAAGGCACTTTGATAAAATCTAAAGTACCCGGTTTCACCCGCAGGTAGAAGGCGTAGGTATTGCGGGTAGGTGCCCAGTTGAAGCCCATTTCCCAACAGTGCAAGTCGCGGCGCAAGCCCAAATAAGGATAGGTCGTCTGCTTGCGGGTGAAGTCGTAGCCGATGGAACCTATGTCCACATTCCAGTTAGGTGTCAACCCCAAACTGCCTCGCAGTTCTATACTGTGGGTATTGACGCGGAAAGTATCCTTATCGGCAGACACCGGCGTGATACCCATTGCGATATTATGAGCTATCGAAAAGTTTTCAAACAAGCTTAGAAAATCCGTTTCATCAGAGGGGCGTAGGTTGTCGCCATTGAAGTCCACTTCTTCCACCACTTCCTCCTCCTCGCCTTGGAAGATAGCGCGGATTTTACTGACTGTCAGCGAGGTATTGAAACGGAAGGTAGCATCCTGAAACGCAAAGGGCAACTTGCGCTGATCCCATACCAATTCCTTCGTGCGAACAAAAGCTCCCGAACTGTTCTGTACCCGCACCTGAGGGTCGAAAGTAGCATTGAAACCAAAAGTGGTCGCGCCTTTGAACAATCGGAGCGTTCCGGAGGTGGCAATAGGACTCCACTTGAGGGTGTCGGCCATAAAATTGTGGCTACCACTGATGTAGATATTATCAAACAGCTTGATGTTTTTTTCGGTACTGTCGCGTTTATTGAAGAGTTTGGCCTCAAAAATATTGGTAATACTGTAATTCATCGCCAACTGCATCTCGGAGGAAGGCGGGCCACCATAAATACCATCCTTCAAACGAGCAAACAATGGGCTAACACGAGGGTCCACATCGTTGATTTCAAAGTAGCGCGGATTGTTCATATAATCTGGCTGAAGACCCAGGCTGACGGTAGGTTTAATGACGTGACGAATACCGCGCAACCATCCTTTTTGGAAACGCCACGTACCAAAAATTTGGGTATTCATGCCCACCGAAGCCGAGAAAGACCGCCAAGGTGAAAACGCTTGCAGGGTATCGACTTTATAATCCCCATAATCCACCGTTTGCAAAGTAAAAGTACCATCGGGCTGTACAATCGTATCCACTTGCACCCCAGTGATAATATCCTTATTCAGCGTCAAGCTGCTCATATTCCAAACCTCCCGATAGTTTACACTAGGATTGAGGTTGAAATACTTCAAAATCTTAAAGGAGGTACCAGTGGTAACATTATGCTGCATACCATAGCGAGCATTGTCGAGGGTGCTCCTCACGAAAAAAGTTGAATCAGGAGCGGAGAACGTAGAACGCGCTTCGTTGGTATAACGCATGGTAATATCCTCGTACCACCTTTTAGGCCCCGTGCGCTCCTTTATCCTGAAGGGATACAGCGCCTGCGTCTGGAACTGAAAGGTAGGAAAGTTTACCGTCATTTGGCGGGTACGGGTATTCTGGCTATGCTGGAAGGCCATACTCATGGAGAAGGGTTTGTCCGACCAATTGCGCGAGAAGGTAAAGTTGGAGTTGATGACGTTTTGGTTTACCGTACGGGCATCATTGAAAACTGTTTGCTGAATGTTGTTCGTACTGAAATTGATAGAGCCGCCCAATCGGTTCATAGGGTGGGCTGCCGCATCCTGATTGTGCGACCAATTGATAGAAATACCATTGGTTCGTGGGTAGGTGAGCAGTTGTTTGGGTTGCCCATCGGGGCCGAGGACGACCTCCCCCGTTTCAGCATTGATTTCCGTGACAACCTGTTCTTGCTTGCGGCTGTCATAGCGAATATTGAGGTTGCCACTGTAACCATAGCGTTTTCGGTATTGCAATTGTGTACCCAGTGCATAAGTCCCCTGTAAATAGTAGTCGCCCTTCACCGTAAGGTTGAAGTGGTCGCCTAAAGGAAAAAACCAACCCACTTCGCGCAATCCAAATCCAAAAGTAGGCGACTGTTCAAAATCTCTAGGAAAAATCAGCCCTGTCGAACGCCCGCCAGATACAGGAAAGAACCCGAAGGGCAACCACACGGGCGTAGGTACCCCCATAATTTCAAGGTTAGACGGCCCAATGACAACGAGCTTATTGGGAATGACTTTTTGCTTTTGGCTACGGATGCCAAAGTGCGGGTGGTCGGCGGTGCAGGTGGTAAAAATGGCATCTTGGCTGTAGATGAGGTCGTGAGCGGTCGTATCATTGGGCGGCGCACTGATAAATTTGGACTTGGCACCGTGCACAATAATGTCATCCTGCTGGGTGACCACATCATAAACGATGCCTTTGCGGGTTTCAAAGTTGTAGCGCATCCGTTGCGCATTAAAAACGTTGTCGCCCTCCGTAAACTCTGGTACGCCAATCATCAAACCCGTAGTGTCATTGCGCATCCCTCGAGCCAGCACCTCACTCTTCGACCAATCCAATTCGATATAAGCCGCACGAAGCGTGATATTGGTATAGGAAACAAAAGCATTACCGCGCAAAAAAATCTTTTGCTTGCGGGCATCCAGCCGCATGGTATCAGCGTTATAGGAAACGGCAGCGTCCAACGCATCGCGCGATATGCGCACAGAAAGCGCATCAGCCTTTGTACTGTCCGTTGCCAAACTGTCCACCTGTATGCCCGTTGGCAGGGTATCTAAGGCCACAGCGGTAGTATCCTGTGCACCTAAAACACTGGTCACTAACAATAAACATACAGAAAAGACTAACTTTGTTCCCAATTACTATGGATTATTACCAACCAATCGCTATTGTATGACACAACGCCTGCACTTCCTACTCCTCACAACGCTGGCAGGGCTATTTTCGCCCCTTCAATCCGTTTTTTTTAACAACGTCTTAACGTCTGCCACTCCGCATCACGCAATAGCGCACAAAGGTAGTACAATATCGGAAAACAACGACCCGCCCTTTCGCATTAAAACGGTCGTCATAGATGCAGGCCACGGCGGGCACGACCCCGGGTGCTCTGGTGCCGATTCTCAGGAGAAGCACATCGCATTAGCAATTGCCAAGAAATTGGCCACACAAATCGAAGCGGCTCATCCCACCGTACAAGTCATCCTCACCCGCGACAAAGATGTTTTCATCCCGCTCCACCAGCGGGCGGCTATCGCCAACAAAGCCCATGCCGACCTCTTCATTTCCATCCACTGCAACGCCATGCCCGCCCCTGGCCCCACCTCCGGGTCTGAAACATACGTAATGGGCTTGCATACCGCCGACCACAACCTGAAAGTGGCCAAACGCGAAAATGATGCCATCCTGCTAGAAGACAACTATGAACGCAACTACGACTACGACCCCAACTCGCCGGAAGGACACATCCTGCTGAGTATGTTCCAACACGCCTACATGGAGCAAAGCATCCAGTTTGCAGAACGGGTGGAACACCATTTCCAAGTCACCGCTAAAAGGAAAAGCAGGGGCGTAAAACAAGCGGGTTTTGTCGTACTCAAAGAAACCGCCATGCCCAGTGTACTGGTCGAAACCGGCTTCTTGTCGAGTACCACCGACGAAGCCTTCCTGAATACCGCAGCAGGCCAGGATGCAGTGGCGCTTGCCTTACTAAATGCCTTTACCGAGTATAAAAACAAGTTAGAAACAGGCGACGCTCCAGTTGCTGCCAAAGCGGCAGCCAACACGCCAACACCGGTAGCCGTAGCCACACCTACCCCACCGAATACCACGCCCCCGCCTGCTGCCAATACGCAAGCAAAAGGAATCGTGGCACAAGAACCCGCCAAAGAAACGGTAAAAATCGCTTCCGCCCCCACAACAAATAGCAGCGCAGCACCAGCCGTCCTGCCAGAACCCATGGTAGCCATCATTCCCACGCAATCCACCCATGCTACTAACCAACCGGCTACCAACCGCGCCGCCCAGCCACAAAGCAGTGAAACCAACACAGCATGGGCAGAAAAAATTGGTCAACCAGGATTGATTTTTTGCATCCAACTCGCCGCCACACCCCGCCCATTAGACACCAACCAAGCCCCCTGGAAGGGAAGCGGCTACCTCATCGAAGTGGTGCAAGAAGAAGGGCTTTACAAGTACCAGGTCAGAAATATGAACCTTCATCAAGCGATGGAGGCGCGTATTGCCTTGCAGCAAAAGGGATTTACGGATGCCTTTTTAGTTCCTTATCACCAAGGAAAAAAAATCCCCATGGCAGAGGCGCGTAAGTTAATGGGGGAATAAGAGTATGTTTTGAAATTTAATTGGGTATTATTGTTAGTTTAGAAAGCAAGACAAAATATTCCAAAGTGCTTCCTGCTTTTCAAGGATTTAAGAACCGTGGCGTCGGAATAAAAACTTCATTTAGCCCGCTAAATTCAGTTTTGAT
>JAWKLL010000031.1:0-63248 GCA_041392765.1 Saprospiraceae bacterium | reverse complement strand
CCTTGTGAATATGCAGTTGTCACAGATACCATTGAACAATTAATTTATGTGCCTATAGATAGGGTTTGGCGCTACGTAGATGCGAATGGCAATCACCTTGTATTGAACGACACCACCTTTTTTTCGATTGGTAATAATACGTACGCCATTGTTTTGGAGGTAGGGGCTTCATACATGGGGAGTCAGTCTGTTACATTTTGGGAAATATGGAATGGTCATTGGATAAGTCCAAGGGTGTCTTTGTCGCAAGAGGTTGTACTGGCAACGATCTATGAGACGGAAGTAGTTGATGTTGTGGTAAATTATATTGTTCCTATAAACACCTGTTGTTCTAACTACAAGGTAGGTTACGGTACAAGTTCAGAACCACCTGATTCTTGTTTTTGTAGTCCTATTCGAATAACGTATTGCCCGCCACCTCCTATACCTGACGTTTATTACCCTCTTTGCGAGGGCGATCCTCCCCCCTTTCCGCTATATAACATTGTTCAAAATGGGGAATGTATTCAAGTTCAACAAATTCAACTTGTCTATTTACCGAGTCCGCAAGTATCTTTTTACCCGCTGGAGACTATCACCTGTAATTCGCCTATAGTACAATTGCAATGTTATGAATTTTGGTGGACATACGATTGGAGCGGCCCAGGCATAGTAAGTGGAAATGGTTCAAATGTAATTATGGTGGATGAGCCAGGTGCCTACGAGGTAACAGTGTCTGATGAGAATGGGTGTATAGGGACGGCTATAGTTGATATACAAGAGAATATACAGCGGCCACAGGCGGTGTTAACTGCCACAGGTTCACTTAGCTGTACACTGGCTACTATTGCGCTTAGCACGGCTGGTTCTTCGGTGGGAAATATTTATCAATACCAGACCACTACCTCCAATGGCCATATCGTGTCAGGCCAAAACAGTCCTAACCCTATCGTTGACGAACCAGGTATATACACGCTTACCGTGACCAATACTCAAAATGGTTGCCAACAAACCGCTTCTGCCTCGGTGAATGGGCAAACAGGAACAGTTGTTTTTGCAGGAAATGACACGCTGGTTTGTGGCTACCAATACACCTTGTCTGGAAGTCCAGCGGGTGGAGATTGGCAAGTGATATGTGCTCCAGAAAACGGGCTAGTAGCCTTTGATAATGCGAATAATAGTGAGACCTCTGTAAGTGTAAGTGAATGTGGGGAATATATTTTTGTTTATAGTTACTCAGCTCCTGATTGTAATGATACAGACACGGTGAGGATTACTTTTGACATTCCCGTCGTTTCGGAAACCTTGCTCAACTTGGATATTTCCCCTTGGGATACGAGTCGGTCGATTGCCATGAGCCAGCTGTTTCTGATTGTAACAATCAAGTTGTTATACAGGGCATTGACCAGCCAGAACCTCTTTGGGAATTTTGCATAAATGGCAGCCAGACTGTCACACAGTTTGATTTTAGTCCTATTGGAAATTCCAACGCTTGTCAATATGATAGTTTAGGGATCGATACCTTGCAAACAGGAACAACATTTGTGAATTGTGCGGCTTATTCTGATGTGGGAGTTGATAATTTTTCAGCTATCCTGAGGGATTTGCTTGCACAAACGATACCTGAAAACCCTTCCAATTGTAGCGCACTTATTCCTCCTTGTTCTGATACCTTGCTGCTGGATACCTTGTTAATCCCCATACCTGTGTTACTGGGTGGTAATTGGTATCTTCAAGGGGAAGATGGGCAATGGAGTGTTTTACAGGACACTGCTTTGTTTATGTTGTCCGGGTTGAATTATAGACTCACCATATTGCCTGCTGCAAATTACCCAGGGCCTGATGAACTTGTTTTTTCATTAGAAGAACTAAATGCCAATGGCGAACCTATTGCTTTGTCTGATACCATTAGCCTTTCATTACAATGGAGAGACGAATGGGGCATTGATACGTTGATTTTGATAGATAGTTTATACACAGTGTTGGATGCTGATTGTGTACATTGTAGTGCTTCGACTTTGAATATGTTTCCCATCGTTACACCATCTCCTCCACCGCCGCCATGTAATCCTTTGACGATCATCTTTTACCCACCACCAGAAGATCAGGTGTTGTATCAAGAAATTGCATGCGGAAGTTGTGTGGAAACACCATTAGGACAAATCTGTGAATCGGGGCAATTTGTAGCAACTTTATTGAATGAACAAGGCTGCCCTTATACTGTCACTGTTATTGTAGCGGATATTAGTGAACAGCCAGAAGGGATGGTGCTGCAAACGGGAACTTATACTTGCTCCACTCCGAGCGTAACACTCGCTTACAACCACCTATCAGCGGGTAGTTACAGCTATGAATGGCAGTTTGAAGATGGCGAGCTACTCGGTAGTGACACCCCTATTACAGCCACTATGCCGGGTATCTATACGTGTATCGTGGAGAACAATTTAGGTTGTACAACGGTATTGACGGTGGTAGTAGAGGACGAAACGGAACCCGTACTCTTAGCAATTGATGCTACCATTGATTGTAATACATCCAGTACATTATTAGAAATTTGCCCAGGTGTAACGGTTGATATAACAGAGGTGGTTTCTCCTTATGTATGCGAAGATGAGCTGGGCTGCCCCTTAGAGGTGCATATAGGCGTTTTTATTGATACATTGCCCCCTGTTGTTGATACCTTAGAACTCGTATGCGCCGAGGACAATTCGACCTATTCCGTGTTGCTTGATCCTGTAGCTACTTCCGAGTATATCATTAATAGTGCGACAGGCTTGGAAAATATACCTTCTTGTGCTCCATTTGATATCGAAATTTCCGCGAACAATGGATGTTCCACTCACCTCGAAGGGGTACATTGTTGTGATTGTATTACCTCACCCGGTACTTTAATGCCTATCCAGGATGCTATTTGTGATTCCTGTTTCACCTTGGTTTACGACCCACTGAATGAAGTATTAGAGGATGGCGATATGGTGCAGTTTATGCTTCATACACAATCCAATCCAATGGAAGGTGAGGTTTTATCGGTGTCTCTTGAGCCTTACTTTTGTTTCGATCCAATAATAATGAATCGGGATGTTCCCTATTTTGTGACGGCACTTGTGGGTAATGTTGATGGAAGCGGTGTTGTGAATGTAAACGCCCCTTGCAGTATATTTTCTAACACCCAAAGTATAAAAATCATAAATGACAATGAAGCGATTGAAGATCGCATTTACGTTCCCAATGCCTTTTCTCCAAACGGGGACAATATCAACGACTTATTTATGCCCCACACGCCTCATGTTATTGTAGATTATAAATTTATGATTTTCAACAGATGGGGAGATCTTATTTTTAATAGCGAACGACAAGGTGAAGGCTGGAACGGGAATTTCATTAAGGAATCGCCAATGGATCCCGCTGTGATGGTGTGGATTTTGAGTGGCTCTGTTGAAAATTGTGCAGGAAAGTTGATGCCGTTTTTTATGAGTGGTGACGTAGTGATTATTCGGTAGAGGGAGCAATGATGGCTCGGGCGAAGGCTGTTTATAGGCGCAAGAAAATATCGGAGTAGTTTAATCAAGCTTCAAAAAATCTGTAAATATTTTTTTGTTTAATGGATTGATTATCAATTTTTCACACTCTTTTCAAAAAAGAGATGTTAAAAAAATCACAAGAACCGTTTTTAAGTGTATTCTTAAATCGGTTTTTGGGATGGCCTCTTCTCACGGGAATAGCCTTTTTTTATAACTACGAATGTTTTTCACCGCGAATACGCATACGAATCCCGAAATGCTTCGCAGGTGGGGCAAGCGTTGCCCGCATGAGGGGGCTGGAATGGCAGGCAAACGTATCTAATCAAAAATGACCTCGGAGAGGTCAAAAGTTTGTAGAAAAAGATCATTTATAGCCTACGGACGGCCTCTTCAAGGTCGCCATATCATTTGATGCGTTTGCCCAGAGTGCTCCCCCGCAACCTTTAAAGTCAAAAAGTTCAGCTTATTATTATTTCACTCCAATCCCAATGCTTCCTGATTGCCTCTATCGCCGTTACAGGTCTCATTTTATAAATCATTTCCTTTGCTTCGATTTCTGAAAACCCCATCTTCCTCAATAGGCCATTGCTAAATGCCCCAGTCCTATGTATTCCCGCAGCGCAGTGTACAAAAACTTTCTCTCCATTATCCAATTTCTTAATCAAATTGTCGTATAAATTGTTTACTGTATTTTTAAAAACAACATCCGTTCTAAAATTGGATGCTGATAATGGTAGCCATTCCCAATCCATTTCACATAACTTTATTTCACCTCCTAATTCTTCTACCAATTTTTCCTCCTTTTTAAAAGCGTCACAACAGTTTCAACGCCCTCTTTCTGTAGCAAACTAACTTTATTTATCGAAGGCCTTGCACCAAGACCCAAAAACCATTCTGAATACTCAAATAGTTGATAGATTTTTGTCTATATGTTTTCTTCAAGTCTTTTCTTTCCTCTAACAGACGTATTATCTCTTCAAATTCAGCGTTTTCATTAGCTATTTCCCTTAATGCTTTAAGCATTTCTCGTACTTTATGTATAGGCGTATATTTGTCCTGTAACATTGCTTCTGCACTATCAACTATCAGTGACATTTTCATGATAATACCTTTAGGGACGGGAAAAAAATAAGTGATCCCATTTTTGGCTTGGCTTTATGCACTAAGCGTAGGAATACTTGCACAAAGCGTGTGTATAAAGACAAGCCTTTAGAAAAAATGGGATCAGTTATTTCCGTCAAATTACTAAAAACAAAAGCATGGGCGGAAAATTTAATACATACTTCATAAATTATCCACTTTCATGCAAACGCCCAAAGATCAGTGCATCAATACTCGACCCGTGAGTACCTGTTTTTGCCCTGCTGCTTCCATCGTTAGCCGATAAAAATACATCCCTGATGCCAATTGATGTTGGTCATTACTACTCAATAGTATGCCATCATTCAGGTGGTTTGTACGGCTTATCAACTGCCTACCTTGTGCGTCAAAAATCTCACAAGACAAAACAGTAATTGGCTCGCTACACTGCAACTGCCACGCATGTTGCCCTTTTTTTAGCAGCGTAGGGATCGAGCATTGAACCGTATTGACTTGTGCAACACTACTGACGGTTTCTATGCGAATATTGATGAGGCTATCGCAACCAAATTCACTTTGCAGCAAGATGTGATACAAGCCTGCTTGTGTAAGTACAGAATCACCCACTGTAAAACTACCGCCAGGCGGCAGGTTGGCTACTAAGTTGCGTTCATAGGTGGGATGAACTACTAAATCTAGTGTAGCAAGGGTATCGCAATTACTGCCGCTTCCTTCTAATAGTTGCATATAAGTGCCAGCCTCTGTGAAGGTCTGTTGATGCCAAACAAAGGCATCTCCCTCACAAATGGAGTAGGTGTCGTTTGTTTCTTCGTTCGGGTAAAACCTGAATGTCCTGCAATGAGTGAGGTCGCAATCACTAGTTGAATCGTACACGCCACAAACAGTGGTGTCGCTACTGAAAGTTTGATTAAAAAATGATAGGATAGCACCGGTACACCTGTACACCGTATCCCGAAAGGTAAAGGGGCCTTCTTCCTCCCATGTGGGAGTGTTGAATCGCGTACTGAAGTAGTACTCGCACCCATTGGTATCGGTTTGGTACATACTATAAGTTGTTTGCCCGGTTATGACCCTTGAAACATCAAATGGCATGCCCTGATTCCAGTTCCAGTGAGCTGCGTTTTGTACATCTACCTCCCATACTGCGGTGTCGCCAGGGCAGATATACAGCTCTTGCTTATCCCCTGGAAAGCCGCCATAATTGTAAAGTATTTGTGGATATTCATTTACCGTGACGGCTGCTGTATCTGGGCCACAACTTCCTTCTTGCACGATGTAATAATAGACCCCTGGATCATTTTCATACCCATTGTATAAGGCAAAGTTTTCGGTCGTCGTATTGATGATTTCTAATTCAGGCGACCAATACCCATCCCTGTAAACACCTGTACCTAGCCCTGCAAACAAATTAAGCACCCGATTGGGGCATACATCTACACTGTAGTCTTGGCCTACATAAGGAATAACATCTGGTTGGGGATATACAAAAGCCATAGCACCATCACTAACCTGTGATCCGCTGTACAATGTAAAGTTCACCTTTCGTTCACCTGCATAGAGACTGTCGCCGGCTATATGCAGTTCGATACCTGCAATAAGCGTATCCCATGCGATTAGCTCCAAAGGGTTATGGGCAATGACTAACACACGCCCACTGCCGTTGCCTTGAAGGGTGAAGTTTGGCAGGGTATCTACATGGATAGTTTCTTGCCCAAGTGGGTGCACGCCTGTGATTAGTTCCACTATCAATGAATCAACGCCACCTTCCGGGGCGCGTATGCGTGTGTCGGTATCCGCGAGTGGGAAAGTCCTTGTACATAAGCCATCGGTTTGGAAATGGTCGATAAACCGACCGCTGCTGTCGTCTGCGTCAAGGTCTAGTTGCAAACTAAAGTTGGTGCGGAATTCATCCATGCTAGCCAACCCCACAATGGCTCTGCGAGAATTTGTACTCAATACCAACGGGAACAGACGGGTGTAGGAAGTATCCGCCACAAATACCTCGTAAATAATTGAGGAGTCCTTCTCTGCGGTATTATTAGCATACTTTGCTTCTGCTGCAATCATCCTGAATTGCCCCGTTTCATAATCATATACTTTGGAGATGCCTGTAAATACAGGAAAGTCAAAGGTTAATGCACTACTGGTGGATGTAGTCATCGTATCGTACCGAAAAAAATAGAAGGGCGGCTCTTCTTCGGAATGATAGATATCATGCATACTGCTGTACAGATTGCCATCAAACCAGTCCATTCCTTGGGTTAAAAACAAGGAAGGGTTACTGCCCATGTATTCGTATTCGCTGGTATATAAGTTGTAGCGGTGCAATCCATAGCCTGACATAAACACATTGCCATCTTTGTCGCTCGTTAATCCACCAATTTGGTCGTTTTGCAGAACAAAGAGTGTGTCCCCCTCCAGCACATTTTCCGTATTAACCTTGATCAGGTAGCTTTCATTGATCATCTCACTTAAAGACAACTTACCACCCGTGCCTAAAATGCTGCCATCTGGGGTCAATGCAATAGCTGTGAAAAAAGATTGTAGCACATCAGGTGGTGGCGTGCCGAACAGTTGCCATGTCGTGTCTTGCAAATTCAGCGTGCCTACTCCCCAATTCGTGGCGGAAAATATGAGTTGGGCGGAAAGTATATGGGAAAAAAATAACGCCAAAGAGAAAAAAATAATGCGTGAAATGGATTTCATGAGGTTGATCTTGTTTTTGGGTTATCTAAAATAGCAGAAAAAGGCCAATTATTCAGAGGTTTTTATGCTAAAGAGTTGTAAACAGATTCACGATCTACCTATTTGGTAGCTTATTTGTAAGGCGAAGATAACCATTTTGTCATTTAGAAAAATAATTTTAAGAATTATTTCCCAATTCCTCGATTGCTAAACTAAACAAGTAACAGTCACCACCTCACACCAATTTTCTCACCTTGGTATCAGCTGCGAAGCGGTAGTTGTCGGGATGGTTGCCTGATAGGTTCTCTAATAAATTAAGCCCCGGTTGTTTGCCTGGTGAGATACTGCCGAGGGTGTCGTCGAATTGCAGGGCTTCGGCACCATTGAGGGTAGCCCATTGCAGTAGCGTAGCAAAAGGCACGTAACTTTGGTATTTGCTGATGGTTTTCAGTTCATCCAGCACAGATAGCTGCCAATTGGAGGTGAGGCTGTCTGTGCCAATCGTCATTTTGGCACCTGCCTCGATGAAGTATCGGTAGTTGGGTAGCTGGTTTTCAATGTATAGGTTCGCATTGGCGCAAGTGGCCCAATACACACCGTTCTGACCCCAAGCGTGGGCGGCCTGTATGTCGGTGGGGGTGCTGATGGTGTTATGCACGAACAGCGTACGGCAAGTAGGGTCGAGGTGGTCTAATGCGTACTGAATGGCGGGCTTGCCAGTGGCTTTGAACTCGGATAGATCAATGCCGAAGCTGTTGTAAAAGTCGATAAAATCGCCGGTTTTGTGCAGGAACAACTCATTTTCCGGGGGCGTTTCTTGGTTGTGAATGCTGACGGTGGCTTGTCCTTTGTTCAATCCATTGATGGCTTGGAACAAGGCTTTCGATACCGAATACGGGGCGTGCGGTACTGCCGACCGCCTGTTGCCGCCCTCGTTGGGTTGGTTGTCATATACGGGCATATACTGTGCCACACAATCAGCAGCCCCCTTTTCTTGCAGAAAATCGAACATTTCCACGAAGGTGTAGTATCGGATGGGGCTTTGCCATTTGGTGGTTATGGTATCTTGTTTATTAGAAATATCACCAACGGCTACGATGCCCTCGCGTTGCATTTCCTCATCTGCTGCTGTGATAGCCGCCTGAATTTCCTCCTGCGGCACATCGCGGTATTTGACTACGTTGGTGATAAAGGGAATGAGTTGGGTGCCTGTATCCACTTTGCCTTTCATGTGGGAGAGTTCTAAATGGCAGTGGGTATTGATAAAACCTGGTATGATAACCCCTGTGTATATCTCCAAACTGGCGGGGTCGTGTTCGTTTCGGTTGTCAATTTGTAAGATAACACCTTTATTATCAACCACGATGACGGCCTTTTCTCGCGCATCTCCGGTCATGGTGTAAACAAAGTCTGCCGTTATTTTTCGCATTTCCCTTATATTTGTAGCAGCGAAGTAAGCGATTATTATCAAAACGGTAACGGTATTTGGCAATAATTTAACACCGCTTTAAGTGTCGTTTTATCAACAACTACGTTATTAAACCATCGTGAATAAAGATTCCCGCCTAACGTTGATGTATAGCGTGCGAACGGCGAGGCCGTGAGCACGCCGTATCGCTCAGCCGATACGGAAGGGGCAAGGATAGTAGGGAGCCTGCCGACCGGATAGCCTGACACCGGTGTAACCCGGTAGCCCCCCATATCTTCAACGTTAAACGAATCCAATAGCAACTAATCCCTGAAACTCAATATCTCAATCATGAGCCCTGACACGATTCAGACAATCCGCGCATTAATCGTTCGCGCCAAGAACGAGGAAGCTGCCGAGCAGTTACTGCAAGCCGTCACCGCTGAGGGTGGTGCGGTGGCTACTTGGTCGGATACGATCCGCAACTTGCTGGCTCAATACAAACGTATTCGGTTGGAGCAGCAACGCAATACGATTGCTTTTGAGGACGCGCAACAAGCCATCAACCGCGTCACCACGGGCTTGCTGGAGGTGTTGGCTGCGGTGGAAGAAGGGAAACCGGCACCCGAAAATGCGCCAGCCATAGCGGGTATGCCCATCTGGAAAAAGAGCATGTTGGCGTTTGCTGTGCTGGCGGCCATGGCATTGGTAGGATATATTTTCTTTGGCCCCACGGATGACCCCATTGTGCCAACAGAAAAACCGCCCGTGGAGGTACCATCAGGAGAGGTGGAGGAAAATGCCTGCCCTCCTTACCCAGTGCAATCCAAATTCAACATCATGGTATTGCCTTACCAACCTTTGGATGGAAAGCTGAAAGAGGTGGAGAAAGCCCTCCGTATCCGCTTGGCGAACAAGATGGAAGAACACCGAATAGCTGGCTCCGTTTATACCCGTGGCATAGATGTGGATTCCGATGAATACCCCGTGACCAACTCCCAAGCCGTAGCCATCGGGCAGCCGTGCAAAGCGCAACTCGTGATTTGGGGCACTACCGAAGAAAAGGGCAACGGCATCATTACCACCACTAAGTTTCGGTTTATTGATAGCGAAAACTTCTCCCTCGCCGACTTGTCGCTGAATAGCAACATGGAAGTGGATACCGTGAGCAGCATTTCCAGCATTGCTACTAGTGCGGAGTTGACTGAAAACATTGAGAAAACCCTGCGCCTTATCTTCGGCTTGGTGGCTTATGAAACCGATGATTTTGAGTTGGCGGCAACGCTGTTGGATACCGTGATTGAAGAGCGGGGTGGGGTAGGGAGCAATCCTGAATGGGGCATGATACAGGCCGATAGCTATATTCGCTCTGGGCAGGAAAAACGAGCGATAGAGGTGTATGATAAAATGCTGCAACGCGACAGTACCAATGTACAGGCTTGGCGGCAGAAAGGATTGTTGGAGTACAAAACGGGTAATTTGCTTGAGGCAGAACGCGCCTTGGGGCTGCTGTTCGTCATCAACCCGATGATACCGAAGCATTGACGGCTCGTGCGGCAGTGCGTGTAAAGCGTGATGTCCTCTACCAAGCTGATGCGGATTTGCTGGCCTTAGAGCGGAGCGGTTTATCAACGGCAACGGTAAAAGGAGTGCGCGAGGAATGGCAAGTCCGCAAAGTGGAACAGCAGGATCAAATAGCGGCTGCCGACAAAAAATTGGCCAGCAACCCCAACGATACGGCTGCCCTTCGCATCAAGGCAGAGGCATCCAGCAGCATGGGGCAGTTTACGCAGGCCAAGACCGCAGCCACTACCTTGTTGAAGATTGACCCACAGAACTTATCGGCCATCACCACGCTACTTGAAGTATCCGATAAGGTGCGCGATAGCCAAGCCGTGAAAACGCAGATTCAACAGATTGATCCAAAGTTATTGGATGCAGCACGCAATCGCGTATGGATACCGAAGCATCCTGACGGAAATAACTGATCCTGTCCCTAAGCCACTGACTGACATCAATCCGATACGAGTATTACCCAATTCCCGTCTTTATTCCTATTTTTGCCCGTCCAATTTAAAAACTACTGATGGAGGGACTGTTAAGAAGGGGCGCCACGGCGGTTATTTTTGTGCTTATCATGATGGCCGGGTTGTTTGGTGGGCGCTACAGTTTTGTGGTGTTGTTCAGCCTTATTTCCGGGCTTTGTTTATGGGAATACCTCAGCATTGTCCTTGTCAAGGACGATATGCGGCATCGCATCCGCAAGGTCGTGGGGATGATTATGGGGGTGCTGCCTGTGCTGCTGAGCGCGATGGTCAACTTGGGTATAGTTCGCGATCCCGCTACCTTCGTACTGGTTACCACCTTGCTCTTTATGCCATTTGTTTTTATGGCGTTTGTTTTTGAATTGTTCACGGGTTCGGAACATCCGTTCAAGAATATTGCCTACATCATCCTCGGTATTATCTACATTGGGGTGCCTTTTGCCTTGTTGGATTTTGTGGCCTTCGACGGCGAAAATTTCCACGCCACTACGGTTTTTGGCTTGCTGCTACTCAATTGGCTCAACGACACAGGGGCTTACTTGGTAGGCTCTGCTTGGGGGAAAACGCCCTTGCTGCCGCGCATTTCGCCTAAAAACCTGGGAGGGTAGCTTGGGCGGTGCCGCTATCACCTTTCTCACAGCCTTTGGCCTTTTCTACTTTTTAGATCATCTGGCTTTAATCGACTGGTTGGTGTTGGCTGCTATCGTATCGGTGTTTGCTTCCTTAGGTGATTTGGTGGAGAGCATGCTCAAACGCAGTGCACATATCAAAGATAGCGGGCATCTCTTGCTGGTCACGGTGGGTTGTTGGATCGATTCGATGGGTTTATCTTCAGTCTTCCCTTTGCTGCCGCTTATTTATTGTGGATTCGATAAAAATATCCTATGATACATCGTGCTGGATACAAAATACTTACGCTTGGGCTTGTCGGTTGTTTGCTCATCGGTGGGCTGTCTTTTACCTTTTTACCGACTATTTTGGCTTGGCTGCTGACCCTTGCTGCTGGGGTGTTCTTTCTGCTCATGTTGCAGTTTTTAGGAACCCCAACCGACCGATCCCTCAGCAAGACAACCAGCTCGTGTATGCCCCTGCCGACGGTAAGGTGGTGGTCATAGAAGCTACAGAAGAAACAGAATACTTCCAAGACCAGCGGCTGCAAATCAGCATATTCATGTCGCCGCTGAATGTACACGTCAACCGCAGCCCCTTTGGCGGAACGGTAGCGTACGTGAAATACCACCCCGGCAAATACCTTGTGGCCTGGCATCCTAAGTCCAGCACAGAAAATGAGCGCGCCACGGTGGTCATCAACAATGGCATCACCCCTATCCTGTTGCGCCAGATAGCGGGCGCCGTAGCGCGAAGGATACGCACCTACGTACACGCAAACCAGCCCATCCAGCAAGGCGATGAATTTGGTTTCATCACCTTCGGCTCCCGCGTGGATATCTTCCTGCCATTAGATGCCGCAGTGAAAGTAAAAATAGGCGATACCGTGCGCGGAAACGTAGATGTATTGGCGGAGGTGCGATAGTATCGTGGGCTGTGGCGTGCCAAAAGGCCGCCACCGCGTGCTAACGCCCGCTCATCCTTGGTCCAATCCTGGCCCCGTGCTCAAGGCTTCGCCTTTCGCAAAGAAAACCATCTATTTGAATGGATTGATTAATATGTCACCCCTTCGGGGTTTTTATTTATTTGTATTACAGTCTATTACAATCAGTTCACCCCTTCGGGGTTTGATTAAAAAGCCAATATGCCCTTATAAAAATCCCGAAGGGATGGCAATATTGTAAAGTCCCATGATAACGAACGGCCTTGAACCCCGAAGGGGTGATATAGAAGAGGATGGCCTTCGCGCTTTCTGACAAAGAAGCAAAATGGTTTGTAGGACTTTATCTGTAATTCATTAAAAAAGAGTGCCTTATGTGCCATGCGGCATGAAGTGCCGCGAAACTATTAAGTGAATGATGGATAAGCCAAATAACGAAAACAGCACTGCCTGCGAAGCCTTTCAGGAATCGTAGGCGTAATTGTGGTGAAAAATGTTTGCTGGTTATCGGGCAACAACTTCGAGTTGTTAAATAACTACGATGCGGCATGAAGTGCCGCGAAACTATTAGAGCACGGCGCCCGGAGGGGGCAGCAGCAGGGATAGGAATAGCGGCTTTTGGCCGCTATGGATAGCCCGACCCTGAGCGAAGCGCAAGGGGCTGCCAGACTAATCCGTTACGTATGTCAGCATTTCTTTTACTGAGCGAAAGTGAGCACTACGCATTAGACATAGCTTGAACAGAATATTTTCGCTAAATTATTTAGATACCAAAAACTGCATAAACTCATCTCGTTTGCGCCTAGAAACAGGAACGGTGGCATTGTCTGACATGATGACGCTGCCGTCGCGCAAATAGCGCGAAATATGGGTGGTATTGATAAGGTGGGATTTGTGGCAATTGAAAAAAGAATACGATGATAGCATCTCTCTGAATACGCCGATGTTGTAAGAACTGATCAGGCAGCTACCATTGGATAAATGTATTTTGGTGTATTTTTGCCAACCTTCACACCGGATTATGTCAGCTATTTTTACAAAATCATAGGCATTCATACCCGGAATGCTGATTCGTGTTTGCTGATCGCCTAAGTGTTGAACGTTGTGTTTGAGGTTTTCGTAGCGTTTTATTTTCTCCCGATCAAGGATGCGTTCTTGCGCTCTGTTAACAGCAGCAACTAACTCGCTATTCGACACGGGTTTCAATAAATAATCTATGGCGCTGACCCTTAATGCATCTAGCATATAATCATTAAAACCTGTGACAAAGATAATCTCAAATGGAAAGGAGTCGAACTGCTCTAAGAGTTCCAGTCCACTGCCACCGGGCATAGCAATATCAAGGAATACTAGGTCAGGATGTAGGTTTTGAATTAAAGGATAAGCTGTAGTAATATTTTCCGCTTCACCAATGACTTGTAGGTTGGGGCAGTGTTGTTCCAACTTGATGTGGAGCACCTTGCGCAGCTTAGGTTCATCGTCAACAATAAGGGCTTTAATCGTTTTCATCGTCTAGGATTTGTATGTTTATGGTAACGCGAGTACCCGGGAAATCAAGTGCTTCGGGGTACAAATCTGTTACTTGTATATCTATAAACGCCAACCCCGACTGTTTCAGTGTTTCCACTTTCTCTTTCACGATGTGCATGGCTTGAGACGGGTGTTTTTTGTAGCCTTTTACCTGCATTTTTTCTACCGATGCCATTGTCTTCAATCACGCAGCGTAGGTTGGTGCCATGCGTGTCAAAAATAATAGACAGTTGCCCTTTGCTGTCTCGCCTTTCACAAAGGCCGTGGTTGATAGCGTTTTCCACAAAGGGCTGAATGAGCATGGAAGGTATATAGGCGTTCTTTTGCTTGACTGCTTTACTGGCTTGAATGTGGGTGCGGAAAACACCTTCAAAACGCATCATTTCCAAGTCGGTGTAGTGTTGTAGTAATGTCAATTCCTGTTCCAAAGGAATCAATTGTTCACGGCTACTTTCTAAGTATTTACGCATCAAGGCGGCAAATTTGGTCAGGTATTCATCCGCTGTTTCTACTTCGTGGGTTTGTATATAGTACTGAATAGCCCCCAACGCATTGAATACAAAGTGCGGATTCATTTGTGCTCGTAAAGCATTGAGTTCCAGTTCTGCCATGCGTTTGTTGAGTGCTTTTTCTTGTTGGAGTTGGTAGCGTTCCTGCTGAAGTTTTCGGTGCGTGAAGTAAAATAAGGTAGTTACAAATAGCAAGCTAATCAATGCTCGAAACCAGACCGTTTGCCACCAAGCTGGCTGTATAGAAAAGGCAAAAGGACGAAGGGTTACCGTGCGTCCGTACAGGTCGGTAGCCCCGAGATGGAACTGGTAGCGACCGGGTTGTAATCCTGAATACTGGATACTTCTATCGTTTTGTGAATGCCATTCTCTTTCCAAGGGTTCTAACCGTGTTTGGTAGGTGATTTGCCCTCGGCTGGCGATGTGTTGGAGGTGGAAGTTGAAGCGGATGTTGTTTTGGTGGTGGGGCAAGGGCTTCATCCAAGAGGAGGTATCCCAAAGTAGATTATTCACACCAAAGGAAGTGATTTGCAAAGATGCATCGCCCAACGGCGGTAGTTCGGCATGGCGTAGGTTTATTTTATAGACACCATCAGGCGCTGCTACCAATATATTATCTTCGTCCCAGAGTGCTACATCTTCTATTTCATTGCTGGCCAATCCATCCAATGTGGTGAGGTGATGGAGTATGGCGGCGTTGCTACCGTCTATAACCAGCACGCCGTTGGCACCAGCTACTAAAATCTGTTCGTTCCAACCAGTGCGAATGTTTCGTATAGCACCGAACTCGGTTACTTTATAAAGGCTATCCTGCTGGTAATTATATCTAAAGAGTCCGTTACCTTCCGTGCCTATCCATAGGGTAGTGGACGTGCCATACAATGCTGTAATATTTTTAAGTGTCGGGTGTTCCGCTAAGAAGGGTTTTACCTGATGTTCATCCCAAGTGTACAGGCCATTCCACTTGCCTGTAAGCAGCACCTGCCGCACTTCATCGTAGTAGAGACACTGTGTATTTCGTAAGGCGGTATGGATATAAGCAATTCTTCTTTTAATAAAATCATACTTAAAGAAAGTATGGGAAGAAGCCATACCCCAAAAAAAGGAACTGCTTTCATCCAACGCTGAAGCGATAATATTGTATCCTAAAGGAACAGAAGTGGGATAGTTGGGTAGGGTATAGAAGTGCCCATTATTAAACATTTCGATGGAATCTGTAATGGATGTACTAATACTCGACTTATCTTTGTACCATCCAGTAGCCGTTCGCTTGAGTTTGAACGCATCAACATTACAGGATACCCATAATTCATCTCCGTAGCGCAACGCTGACCTAAACCGCAACTTCATATTAGGAGAAACCCATTCCTGCATGCCTTGGGGTGTTATTTCAAAGACACCTGCATGGGCTGAAATGCCAAATACACGTTGATTGTCCCATGGGATGAGTTGTTCGAAGTGGATGTCCGTGTGCTTTGGCGATAATAACTTTTGGGTGCGAGCATGAGCGAAAGGCACTAAGAAAAGGCCTCCTTCTTGGCTTCCGATCCACCAGTTGCCACTGCGGTCTTTGTAGGTGCGGTGCAGCAAGTACTTTTCGGATAATTCGGTTATTCGTATCACCTCCTTCATCTGCCCGTTGTAGTAGAAAGCCACCGATCCGTCATCTGTTGATAACCAAAAATAATCTTTCATGACTGTTACGGAATGGTGAACATCAGGATGCACCCCCAAGTCGGCGAAATTCAAAAAGGTCAAGCTATCTGTCGCACGGTCGAGGATGATTCCTTGCTGCAAATTTTTTACTACCAGTATATATCTATCGCTTAAAGCGTGTGCACTAAATGCAGCGGGTGGCAGCAAAAAATCTGTTTGTCCAATACTCGCTTGTTTCCATTGTTCGCTGTGGTTTTTCCACAATAGCTGGACTTCATGGTTGTTGGTTGGTAGTATGCAAGCGCGTTCATCTATGATGCGTATATCTGTTTTGTAATAATGCAGGGAGTCGGATGTGAGGATGGGAAGTAGAGGGTATTGCTCCAACTCCCGTATAGACTTCCCCGCACGGGCTATACTGTATTGATAAGTGAAAGCTTCTGGTATAAATTGAATTAGCTCGTATGAAACAGAGAGGAGCGTATCAATAAAATTTTCGCTATCTGTTTGAAGGAAGAAGTTGGTATAGCCTATCCTGATGTTTCCTTTGTTGAGACTTAGGACACCTGGTTTGTCTAAAGGAGTAAAAATACGGCCGTGCTGAAGATAGGCCGGGCGGTTGGCATAAATCTGCATCCAAATGCGGCCTTGTGCGTCGGCGTGGGCACAGACAATGTCGTTACCTGGGAGGCCGTCTTTAACAGTGAGGGTTTGAAAGGAGTAGCCGTCGTATTTGGCGAGGCCATTTTCGGTATAGGCCCAGATATTGCCTTGGAGGTCTTCAATCACGCCATAGACGTAGTTGGTGGGCAGGCCGTCGGCGGTGGTGAATTGGATGTAGGGGTAGTCCTGCGCCCAAGCACACGACAGGCAGCAGCCAAGGAGGGCGATATGGAGCAGGAGGTGTTTCATTGTGCTAATATACTCCAATTAGTAGAAATAGCAACTAGCTTCGGACGAAAGGTTGGGTTGGAGGGAGGAAAGGGGGGGGCTTCGCCCGTTTGATGTGGTTTGATGGGCTTCGCCCGTTTGAGGTTGTTTGAAGTTGTTTGATGTGGTTTGATATGGTTTGATATGGTTTGATATTGTTTGAGGGGTTTGATGTGGTTTGATGGGCTTCGCCCGTTTGAGGTTGTTTGAAGTTGTTTGATGTGGTTTGATATGGTTTGATATGGTTTGATATGGTTTGATATTGTTTGAGGGGTTTGATATGGTTTGATGTGGTTTGATATTGTTTGAGGGGTTTGATGTGGTTTGATGGGCTTCGCCAGGTTGATGTGGTTTGATATTGTTTGATGGGCTTTGCCAGGTTGATGTGGTTTGATATTGTTTGATGTTGTTTGATGTTGTTTATATTGCAAAAAAATAATGAGCTATGACTATTAAGAGGTTTGAGGAATTGATTATTTGGCAATTGGGGCGAGAGTTGGCGAAAGACATCTATGAGCTTACAAAGGCTGATTGTTGGAATGAGGATTTTAATTTCCGTGGGCAGATTTGGCGTTCTTCGGGATCAGTTCCAGATAATATTGCAGAGGGTTTTGAGCGGGAGGGCAATAAAGAGTTTAAACAATTTTTGAGTATTGCTAAGGGGTCTTGTGGCGAATGTCGGACGCAAATTTACCGGGCTTACGATAGAGGATATATCAGTAAAGAGCAATTTGATTTTTTGGTCGAAAAGACTGTTGTTCTTGGTACGAAAATCCATAATACAATGGCAGCTATCTCACAGGCTGATTCGAAGGGGAATAAATTTAGGGGGTAGGGGGGATGTGGTTTGAAGTTGTTTGAGGTGGTTTGATGGGCTTCGCCCGTTTGATTTGGTTTGATGGGCTTCGCCCGTTTGATATGGTTTGATATGGTTTGATGTTGTTTGATGTTGTTTGATGTGGTTTGATATGGTTTGATATGGTTTGATGGGCTTCGCCCGTTTGAGGTTGTTTGAGGTTGTTTGATGTGGTTTGAGGTTGGAGCTTATGAAATGCTGGAATAACACTTTAGACAATAAGGGAGGGAGACCGACGGATTCAACAGCATGCTACCGATACTCTGAAAAGACAACCGATGGTCTTACCGTTTGAGCCGAAGGTCGGAAGGGGGTTGCAATGGTTGGTTCTGGTAAGCAACTTTGTAAAGTAAACTAAACCCACACTCATTTGAAACCTAACGTTAGCATTACAGCTAAAACCTTATTGGAGAAGCACTTGAAAAACTGTATTTTGCATAATTGATGATGGCGAATATTTTTTATAAATTTGCTTTACATGGGGAATTTTTATTTTTTAGTACCGCATTTAGCACAAATCCAGTTTTTCATTTCATGGATGGTTTGTCGATTATAAACCATGTTAAACACCTTTTTTATGATAATGAAAAAAACATACTATAATCACCTTATTGCACTGGTGCTGCTTCATCGCTACTGCTGTTGCTCTGCTGCCGAATCCCGATGCCCTCTTTTCCTGATGTTTATGATGGGAATGTGTACAGTATCTTGAGCGAACAAGTTGTGCCAGCAAGATTGGTAGTCAATGATACGCTGGGGTTTATCTACGATGAGCCTTATCATTCAGTAGCCTTGCAATATCAGATTCGCGGCAACGATGGGACTATATTATACTCCAATAATGACCAGCCAGTAGCAACCCATTATGGACGCAACTATATCCAGCTCGTTATCCTTCTAATTTAACGCCTTTTACAAACTGGGTGGGCAAATCGCCTTTGTTGCTGGAGGTTACTAATGCCAAGCAACGGAAACAATATCTGACCTTTAATTATGTTGCTATATGAAACACCTTACCATATTCTTGCTGCTTTTGGGTCATGCTGTGTGGCTGTTAGGCCAAACCACAGGCTCTACACAACCCGAAGCTGTGGGGTTTAAAGAAATTACTGCCGACAACCTTGTTAATCACTACACCGGGGATTTTAGTTACAATATCCCCCTAATGGTGGTGCTAAGTGTGGATGGTGGTTACCCCATCAATTTGTTCTATTCTGGCAATGTGAGCATGGATCAAGCGGCTTCTTGGGTGGGTTTGGGGTGGAATTTGAACTGTGGTGCTATTCAGCGAGATTTACGTGGCCTACCAGATGATTTTCGAGGGGATGGTATTACCAAGACCTTTTATACAAAACCTAGTACGACGGTGAGTATTGATGTAACACCTAAAATATTATCTTATGAGATTTTCGGAGCAGAATGGAAAAAATCAATGGGAAGCCTCGGTCAAAACTATCGTATCTACTATAACAATTACGGAGGATTAGGTGTCAGCGCTGGTATATCACTCAGCCATGATGTAGATATGGATGAAAAGGGAACGAGGGGTGTTAATGGTAGTTTGGGGTTAAGTTTTGATAGCCAGGAAGGCATTAGTCTGTCACCAGAAATTTCCTTTAGTCGTAAAAACCAAAGTGCTAATGATTTCTTTGTAAATGGTACTTCAAATACACTAGCGTTAGGAGCCAGATTAAACTCAAAGCAAGGTTTTAGCGATCTTAATTTGAGGCAAACCAAACAACAATATCAAAATCTGACATTGTTGAGTGTGTTGCTAAATGCAACGACCTCTCTTAATATTGGGACTAATAGTTCTTCGCGCACCGTGGGTGTTTCCTTTGCCAGTTCAGCACCTCTTACAAAAATCAGCCTACCCCGCACCACCGTCAGTGCTTCCTACGCCACAGAAATTGATCTTACAAAAAGCAATATAGCAACGACAAAAGAACTCCTTGGTATCAATGGCACGCTCACCCGTTCATGGATCACCCAAACGGAGAAAACGGTACCTGCTTATGGTGCTATGTATATGGCGCACCGCCAAGGAAAGGATGCCATTACCGATTTCTACCGTGAAAATGAAGGAGCTATCACAAAAGACAAGGTCATTACCCCCATTCCGGTGCTTACCTATGATGTATTCACTATTCAAGGGCATGGTATCGGGGGAGTTTTAGAGCTTACCAGAACTCAGTGGGTAAATTATCGGATCCAGTGGTACACTCCAATAGTGCTTCGGGTGCATTGGGGTCGGAATTTGGAACAGGCGGAGCTTTTAAGTTTGGAGCTGCGATAGATGGTTCCTTTACCCGGTCTTACTCCGGCTCTGGCGAGATAAGGATCGCTTTCAGTCGCAATTAGACAATTTTGCTTTTGAGCCAAACAAACTGGGGCATCCACTCTTCGAGCCTTTCTACTTCAAAATGATAGGCGAAACCCAACCACTTTCATTGGATGCTTGGCAAGACGTAGCAGAAGACGACCCTTTAGCTTTTGATATTCGTTTACAATGGGATGTGGTCTCTGCTAAGGTAAAAGCATTAAGCTCCTTGAATCATGGAAATCGGGCATTAAGTATTGAAAAACACCCCGATCGGCAGCCAAGGGTACATAGTATCGAGTATTTTACCAAAAAAGACCTCAATTACTCAACCCTACACGTTATTCGCTCAGGGACGAATACTTTAATCCCCATTCCCTACAACGGAGCGAATGATTACAGTTTGGAAGCCCTGTCGGTATTGAAGCCTAATGGCGTGCGCTACAATTACTTTCTACCCGCCTATAATACGACAACTGAAAAGGTAACTTTTGCAATACCTGGTACTACTACGGGCAATCCCAAAACGATAGCCTCCGTATATGATCCCAAAACAGGGAGGCAAGAATCCGTTACAACATTCGCCAAAATAAATAACGGCGCAGGTGAAGACGAATTTTTTAGCAAGGAAATCATACCACAGTATGCCCACACTTTTTCTTAACTTCTATTCTCTCGCAGGATTATGTGGATATTGACAACAATGGCAGTGATAATGATTTGGGTTCTTATGTCAAGTTTATTTACGATGAAGTAGAAAACTACCAATGGCGATTCCCATATAAAGGTGCTTATTACACCAAAGGATATGACTCCAATAAAGAAGACGACAAAGCCTCCTATCAAGCAGGCACTAAAAACTTGTATTACGTTCGGGCGATTGAGACTAAAACCCACGTAGCCGTTTTGAAACGAAAAACGCTTCTTTGAAAGATGCGAGTGGAACTAAGTGGCAAAAGCAACTTGTGTCCATATCGCTTTACAGCAAGTCAGATCCTCGTTACAACGATGGGTTTTATATGAATACGTCGTCAATGTGACCGCTGTTATCCAACAAGTACATTTTCATATCAATGACCACCTGCGTCAAGGCACCCCCAACTCCGATACGAATTATAGCCCCGCATTAGATTCGCTGCATTTCACTTATTACGACAGCCGCAAAGGGGAGGATGCTAAATACCGCTTCCGTTATGGTCAAAACCCTGCTTATGAAGACCATGCACAAGATCGTTGGGGAGCTTATCAGAAAGACCGACTCGGAGACCACATATTTGTAAACGAAAATCCTTATACCTATCAGGATAACTATCCAGTACGCGACGCAGAAGCTGCTGCTGGCTGATGGATGAGATAGTGCTTCCATCAAAAGGACGTATTGAGGTAACGTATGAAAAGGATGATTATGCTTTCGTACAAGACCGCCCAGCCAGTAGTTTTGTCAAATTGGTAGGTTCTGGTGATGGCGGCAATACTTATGATGCTTCTTTTGACAAAGACGAGGACTTCCTGTACTTTGAATCTCCGTATCCGCTGAATAGCACACGGGATGTAAAAGACCAACTACACAACTTGGACTATGTTCGTTTTCGGGTGTTTTTAGATCTAAAATTCAGTGATCGGCTCGGCGGTCGCGCCTCCGATTATGTGGAGGGGTATGCCAAAGTAGTACCCGGAGCAGAAGGCTTTATCAGTGGTACCAATATTGGTTATTTCAAAGTAGAACGCATCCAACCCAAGCCTACCAGCACCTACGATGCGCACCCCATCCGTCTGGCGGGCCTGAATACATACGACGTTCTCGACCAGACTTGGGTATTGATTTTGGAGATATGTCCAATGTAGCACCTCAAGTTTTCGCTACCCGCAATGCGCTGGCAATGATAAATGAGTTAGGGAATCTGATTACTGGTTACTATACCAACGCCTGGATCAAAGGTTGGGCTAAAAGCATAGATATGAGCCGTCCTTCGTATGTACGCTTGGTAAATCCGAAACAAAAATATGGAGGTGATACCCGCGTAAAGCGCATCACCTTACATAGCAATGACCCTCAGAACCCCACTTATGGACAAGAATATGAATATAAGCTAGCCAACGGGCAATCATCGGGGGTAGCAGCGTTTGAACCTTTGTTGGGCTTAGAGGAGTGTTTATTCACTCAACCTGTTTGGTATAACCCTAATAATGATGGCAATCGGATTATCTTCTCCAATGAACAGGCCTTTCACGAAGAGCCGTTAGGGGCGGGTTTATACCCCAGTGCGCAGGTGGGTTATAGCAGGGTAATTGTGAAAAATTTGTCTCACGATAGTATCACCTATGCACAAAGTGGTATTAATGTATCGGAATTTTACACGGCACGCGATTTTCCCACTCGATTCGAGAGCTATGGTGCGCGATTAAAAGAATACCCAGTGAAGGTCTTAATTCCCTTTATTGGCAACCAAAGTTTCAATAATAATGGCTACTCAATGGGATATGCCTTTACGTTGAATAATGCCATTTATGGGCGACCCAAATCTGAAGCAACTTACCCTTACGGAAATGGAGTACCCCAAGGTGAACCTGTACAACGCTCCGTGTATCGTTACAAAACAATGGCCAACAACCCACGCGCATTGGACAACCAGGTAGTTACCTTGCTGAAAGAAGGCGTAAAAGAAACGGTTTTACTGGGGAAAGAGGTTGATTTTTACATTGATGAAATAGAAGCCAATACATGGGGATTCAATGCTGGAGTTAATCTGAATTTAGATATACAATACCCTGCTTTTCTCCCATCTTGGTTTCCTTCTTTTGGTTATCAGGAAAATAACACACGTTATTTGACGACCAATAAAATCGTATTCAATATTCCCGTATTGGATAAAGTAGAACAATACAAGGACGGGGCAAAAGTGACGACCCAAAATCTCTTCTACGACTACGAAACGGGCGATCCGATTGTTTCAGCTGTTATTAATGAGTGGGATAGTTTGGTCTATACTTATAATTTTCCCGCTCACTGGACTTACGAGCAGATGAAAGGGGCTGCTACAAACTATCGGGCTGGGTTGACGCTGCAAAGAGTGAATGCAGCGAATGGCATTTTCCAACTTAATCACGGTTTACCCGCCAGTGGCCGCATACCTGAAAGTTTACTTCAAAACGGGGATGTCTTGCGCTTTGAGACGACACCGGGTCTTTTTTATGTAAGTGGATTAGATAGGGACAACAACAGGTTTCAACTTACTAAGCGCGACGGAAGTATTCCTCCGAGTACGGTTTTGAATGTCAGCAAGGCGATTATTGTACAATCAGGCTTTAGGAATTTGCAATCCACTCGCAAGGGGCGGATTGTGAGTTTGGAGGATTGGTCGGATTATCGACCCGTGCAGGGGGCAAGTTTAGTGGGTTCCATTATTTCCAATTATAACTTTTATCAACCAGCTTTTGCTACTAAGAACCTTAACCTGACGTATATACCTTCTTCAGTGCAAAGTGGGACTTTGGGGGAGATTAGGTTGACTCCTTGCTTGGATCAAATGGTAAGTGTGAACTATTTTATCAATCCACATAATTGGCAACTTATTTTATACTTTGGTGGTGAATGCGCTGCCAGTTTGAATCTTCAAGCTTATCAAGATATTCGAAGGTTTGATCCTTCCAAATTAAGGTTTGAAGAACCTGTTAATTCCTCCAACCCCATTATGCGCTACGCTGATCCGGGTAATCCGTTAGATGGTACGCCTTTTCCACTTGATTTTCAGTTGGATGAAAAATGTGTTGAATGTCAAAAACGCGACCCCATCACCGTCCTCCATGCCGATGCCACAGAATTTAGAGACGATTGGATGCTCAACTACCGTGAACTGGAATCGGAAGTGACCGATGCTTCAGGCGCGACCCTGAGCGACATTGCGAATGGTTCAAGCAATGGCAACCCCTACGCCTTCGGCATGAAAGGTATCTGGCGACCTTGGCGCACTTCCGCCTATTTGGTGGACCGAATACAAAGCGGTACCTATGGGCAAAGTACCCGCATTGACGAAGATGGAGAATATAAAGAGTTTTATTGGTTTGATTGGAAAAGCCCCATCAGTTATAATGAAGACTACAACTGGCGGTGGGTGAATGAGGTGACACAATACAACGTTAACGGACAATCGAAAGAAGGGCGAAACCGTCTGGACATTCATGCCGCATCCCTCTTTGGCTACCAAAACCACCTAGTGACGGCTTCCGCTAGCAATTCCAAGACGACGGATATTGCCTTTGATGGGTTTGAGGATTATGCGGTGGACAATTTTAATACCTTTACAGGAAAGGGACACGGTAATTTACAATTGGTGGATAATACTTCTGGTCGGCCTCGATATTCACTCGAAACAGAAGGACATACGGGGCGTTTTAGCTTCAATTTGGGAGCGGGTGATGAATGTAACACTTGTTATTACAAATATCAAACGACCCTTCCCGCCAATGACCATTATTTTGAACCTGAGCGCGGACAATCGTACTACATTTCGTTTTGGACAAGGCAAGCCTCCGTCACAGGAGGAAACACGAACAATACCCTGCCCAATGCAAAAGTAGAACTCCACTCAGGAGGGACTTTGCTACTAAGTTTGCAACCTAGTGTAGGTAGCAGCCCAGTGGATGGCTGGTACAGAGTAGATGGTGTATTCACAATGCCAATAGCAGCAACTGATTTTGAACTGCGTATGTATCAGGTAGAGGATGACAATGTGTTGATAGACGACCTCCGCATACAACCCTTCAACTCCGGCATGGAAACTTATGTCTATGACCCCATCAACTACCGCCTGCTCGCTACTTTGAGTAACCAGAACTATGCCACCTTCTTCAATTACGATGAAGAAGGCAACCTGATACAGACCAAAGTGGAAACAGAACAGGGGATTAAAACCATTACTCAAAACCGTAGTAACATCCAACGCTAATGAAAAGGTATATGTTAATTGGATTACTGTTGGGTACGCTACTACCATTGAGTAGTCAGCAGCTAAACGAGCATCAACAAGCATTTTTAGATAGTGTACAGCAACGGTATCTGCAAGCTCATTCCATTTCGATGGAGGTGGATGTGGTCACTTTTGATGCAAAGGGAAAGACTATCGGGGAGGTCGTTACTTACTACAGTTACAAACAAGGGGATCACTATCTGATAAAAACCCCTTATGCCTTTCAATTGCTTACGCCAAATTTGCAATTAGTCATTAACCATCAAGCACAACTCATCAGGCTACTACCCGTTAGAGCGGGTTCACAACTGGAGGCTAATGCAAATATTATTCTTCCTTTTTTTGAAAATAATGGGTTGGAAGGGGAGTTGGATTGGTCGGAATCGAATGGGATAGTGAGTTTGCAGCTTATGCCAGCCTATGAGGATACACAGTACGCCTATTTTCATTTTGATCAAGAGGAGTATCTTTTAAAAGGGGTAGATTATATATATCCCTACAATGAGGAAGAAGGGATGCCGCGCCATATTCGTATCCAATATCCTTTAATTGACATCAATCAAGGCGTTGGTGGAGAAGCATTGGATATTAGCGATTACTTGGAACAAAAAAATGGAGAATGGGCACCTAAGGGATCGTGGGGTATTTATGAATTTATCGACGAGACTAAACACTAAAACATGCACCAACTAAAAATTATCTTTGGACTAATACTGTGCTTTAGTGCATGGGCTATCTCCTTGTCAGGGCAGGAACATTACGTGGAGGGTGTATGGGGTAATGCCCTCGTTTCCGGTGCTATAATCGACATTGAAGACCCCTACTATTCGTGTACGCGCAATGCTACTTGCCCCTATCCTTTTGAGTTGGTGAGCACTAAATTGTATGCCAAACTTTCTTTCGATGATGCCTTGCGCCGATATTATGGTTCAGATTGGAAGGTGAAGGTGGATTATACCATTCAGCTATATACCTATCAAACGCCACTTAGCCCTACACCTACTCCTGTTTCTGGGTCTTTAGCGATTGATTATCACCCTACGGATAATTACCAAGATATTGATTTGTTTGTCTATCAACCTACCCCAGCCGGACAGCCTTGGACACGAGCCGTGCTTACCATTAATAACGTAGCTGTAACAGACAGGGGAGGTAGGGCTATAGCCAATCCTTTTGCACCGCAGAACATCGCCGATGATATTTTCATGGAACTCCACCTCGAAGTGGATAGGGTATTTAAGTTAGATATTAACCAAGTGCCGGATATTGTCAATACGGGTAACTACGACCCCGCTACCCAAGAATTGCGAGTGCATTGGAATCATGTTTCTGGCGCTGTGGAATATGATCTCGAATGGTTGTTTGTGGACATGGCACATAAAAACCCGGGTGATCTCATTCAAGTAGATTTTCGCAATGCTACCCGCATCACTACACGGCAAAACTTTTACCGTATTTCACTGGCCTACCCACGAGGATACTTGTTGTATCGGGTGCGGGCGGTTGGGAAGGCTCGTAATCCTGTCACCAACCTGTTTGATCGGCGATTAGAAGGCCGATGGTCGTTTCAAGATGGCGGAACATACAAACAAAACGGCAACCAACTCAGACCCGATCCGCCACTTAGCAGCCCTTTTGGCCTGTACAATGGTTATTGCAATGATTTTTATTTTTGGAGTGGTCTGGAACCCGATAAAAATTGGCAATACACGGCCACCTATGCCGAAGACGGTAAGCGCAAGGAAGTTATTAATTTCTACGACGGTATCCTGAAATCTCAGCAAATGGTAACGGTGTTAAACACCGATGAAACAGCCGTAGTGGCCGAACCAGTTTATGATTACTTGGGGCGCAACAGCCTACAAGTGCTGCCTGCTCCACAGCGCAGTCAGGGTATCCGCTACTATTCGCCGCTGCATTTCAATAGCAGTGGACAGGTGTATGATTATGAGGATTTTGATTTTAATACCAATATAGACAAGCCTCAAGCACTGTCTTCCCAATGGAATTTAGGAGCGGGTTCTTATTATTCGGATCAAAATACAAGTCCCTTGGGTATCAATGGCGAATATACACCCGATGCGGAGGGCTATCCGTTTTCGCGAACGATTTATAAGAATGATGGATCGGGGCGAGTCAAAGCGGTGAGTGGGGTAGGTAAGGAGTATTTCAGCGGTGCAAACAACAGCTTACACCACGAGACAAAATTTTACTACAGTTCCCCGTTTCAAGAGGAGCTTTTTCTGCTTTTCGCCAATGAAGTAGGCCACGCAAAATACTACGAAAAAACGGTGGTGGTAGATGCCAATGGACAAGCCTCCACGAGCGTCAAAGACCTTTCTGGGCGAGTGATCGCTACCGCATTGGCAGGTGATGCCCCTGATAACCTCTATGAGATTGACACCAAACCAGCTACTTACCGCCAATTTACCATCAATCTGAACCCGCTCAACGAACTCGACGCGGAAGCTTTGAAAGTTAACAAGACTTTTACGGTGATTGGTAATACCACCTATAGTTTTACCTATCAAATCGACCCGTCTATTTTTGATGACTGTGGCGTAATCGCACCTTGTGTCTATGATCTGCTGATTTATGTAGAGGATGAGTACGGCAACAGACAAACATTGACATGGAATGGCAATAATACAAATCAAATCAAACGAGACAGTCTGACCAACCGCCCTGCTGATCGCCGTCCTGTTAATTTTACAGCCACGCTTACCACGGGTAGCTATCAGTTTGTGAAAATATTGACGCTGAACCCTACCGCACTCGATAAGGCCGTAGCCACGTGGCGCGAGCAACAAAACTGCTTCCAACCTAGACAGGAGGAACCGATTACTACCTGTACACCAGATTGCAAAACACTCTGCGATGAAGCCTACCTCACTCCTGTAAACAGCCAAGGAAAACAGTATTATTTAGCAAACGATGGCACAAGGGTTGCAGAGGTAGTCAATGGTGCGATAACCACGGTGTATGACGGCACTAAATGGGGCATTGTGCAAGACAGCATTCAGGCATGTAGTGCCCGTTGCGCCGCAGTGGATCTCACACAGCCGCTCTATTCGGAATGTGACCTAAAATATGAACTACTCAAACAGGACATGAGCCCTAGTGGGCAATATTTTGACAATCTTCCCGACCAGTCTTTGGACAGCTTGCGCTTAAATCCGGCTTATGATCGCAATGGTTGGTTGGACCGCGTAGCTACACGAAGCCCGTATTTTGGCGAATTTGTTAAATGTGTAGGGGAGGGTGTTTATGGGAATTGGGATAACGTCCGTAACAACTGGAAGCCAGAATATGCGGATATACTTATAAAAATGCATCCGGAGTGGTGCGCTTTTCAAACCCTCTGCTGCGCGGAAAGCCATTGCCCACCCTATGACGCGGGGACTGGAGCAGGCCCCACAACAACCTATCAAGATAGCTGCCAAGTATTAAATACGGATACGCTGGCTAACATTCAGACGTATCTAAACCAGATTGATTTCGATTCATTATCTCAACAGGCCATTGCTCAGATTAGTGATCCCAGTCTGCATGCAGATTTTACCTCATCGAAATTAAGAGAAAGAGCAGAGGCTTTCTATGTGGAGTATTATAAGTATCAGTTAGTAAAAGATGTCTGCAAAAGAGACAGACTCTATTTGGATTCTCCCAACGATGATCTCTATACAGCAGGTGGCTTTTTGATTCGTTACCCGAAAAATTTCTTATTTGAGTTCTTTGATCCGGATAATCTTAAGGCTACTAACCAAGCTTTGCAGGATGATATATGCGAGGAGCAAGCTGAGAAGGCCGCTGAAGCTTTTGTAGCTAAAGTGGAAGACCAATGTGGTACTTTGACACCCATTCAGGAAAAGGAGTTGAAGAAGTTTGTGTATGAAGAATACAAGCGCGACTGCCAAGACCCGACCCTACAAATTGATATAAATAAATCCATTCGCGATTACATCAGTTGCACTTCCCAGTTGCCAGATGCTTGTTATGTGGAGGCCTTGCCTTTGCAGTCTGATACGAGTTGTGCCTGCTCACGCATCAATGATTTTGTGTTCAGTGCTATGTATGCAGTGGACAATACATTGACCTTTTATGATGTAGTGAGCAACTCCATGCGTTATGGCAGCGACCCCGCCGTGCTTAATGCACTGGATGTTGTGCTAGCTTCGGATGAAATGGCTTTGAAGCCCAACTTCCGGAAATGGTTCGTTTGGTGCAACGACCCCGATTACTATGCTTGGATGGGCCTAATCCTGTGCCTCCTTACGAATTGGCCGACTATTTTATTTGCGACAGCTCCCAAGTACAGCCACCCTGCGATACCTGCTGTGTGACCAACCTCAATGAATATGCTCAGGCCATTGCCAATATAGAATTTGAGCGATTGATGCAACAAAAAACACAGGAATACCGCGCTGCCCTGATCGATACTTGCCTAAAGCAAGCCTATATCAAAGAACAATTTTCCATGGTGTACGACTACAAAGAATACCACTACACCTTGTATTACTACGATCAGGCAGGGGATTTAGTGAAGACCGTCCCGCCGGAAGGTTTATTCCAAAAAGACCCGGAAGGTGCAACGGTTTACCATAATAGCCTGTTGACAGATAGCGAAATAGCAGCTTGTTATGATTACCTTTTGGACGATAGCAAGCCCTTTCAGCATACCTACCACCTGATGGTGACCAACTACCGCTATAACTCGCTGCAAAATGTGTTGGAGCAAAAAACACCTGATGGTGGTATCAGTACCTTTTACTACGATGCGTTGGGGCGTTTGGTGGTTTCTCAAAATGCGGTACAGAAAGGCTATTCTCGTCCGCGTTATAGCTATTTGCAATACGATGCGCTTGGGCGAACGGTAGAAGCAGGGGAATTGGAATTAGGTGCTGGAACAGCCGCAATGGATAAGTCCACAGCAGAAGATATTACCGATTATAACAACCCAGCGGGTAGCAATCGCCTGCTAAATTGGTACAAAAACAACAAACGAATAGAGCGCACCCTGAGTTTTTATGATGGAGTAAATGCCAATGTCATCAGCAGTTCGCATCCAGCGTATAACTTACAGGCTCACCTGCGCAACCGCATCGCAGCGGTAGCCTACGATCAGGATGGTGACAGTTATATTCCTAATGCCACTAGCCCGACGGAAAATTTGGCTAATTTAGATGCACTCACTCACTATAGCTACGATGTGCTGGGTAATGTAGATATTCTCTGGCAAGAAAACCGCAACCCCGTCATACCCGTAGCGCATCAGGTGAAACGCTTGGATTACCGTTATGATTTAGTGAGCGGCAATGTCAACGAGGTGCGTTATCAATACGGCCAGCCCGATATGTTGCTGCACCGCTACGCCTACGATGCCGATAACCGCCTGACCAAAGTATGGACCAGCACCAGCGATGTGATTTGGGATCAGGATGCCCAGTATTTTTACTATGCCCATGACCACTAGCGCGAGAGGAGATCGGGATCTACACGTCTTTGCCAATGACTATATCTATGACATACGGGGCTGGATTACCGCCATGAATGCCTCTACTGTAGATGCGCAACGCGATGCCGGAAAAGATGGTGTAGCCGGAGGACTGAACGAAAACTTTGGGCGCGACCCCTTCGCTTTCAGCTTGCATTACTTCAATGGGCATTACAAGCCCATCAGCGCTATGCCATGACGTTTTGGTGCGTAGTTTTTCCGCTATTCAGCAAAGTGGCAGTATCAACACCGCCGATACCAAGCCCCTCTACAACGGCAACATTTCCATGATGGTCACCAGCATGAAAAAGACGCCGCAGCAGCCATTGGAAGTAATGGCCAACGCCTACAAATATGACCAACTGAACCGCATCAAGTCCTTCACGCCTTTCTGGGATCAGGCGGGTAATGCACCCCTTCAACCAATAATTTTGACTTGGGCGTAGCACGCAACGAGGGACAATTCTACAATAGCCGTTACTTCTTTGATGGTAATGGCTAATCCACGCTTAGTGCGAGAATGGTATTAACCTCAACGGTTTGACCGATGAACGGATGGATGATATGTCGTATGCGTATGATGCGCTTAATCTTTTCGTCATCCGGCAAATAACCGCCCCATTACCACAGCTCAGGCCAAGACCAATAACAACTCCATCAGGTAGCAGATGCCCTTACTACTACGGGCTATGATGCTGATATTGAAAGCGGCCAATCTGCGGACAACTATAAATACGATGCCATAGGTCGCCTCACCAGTGATGATGCCGAGGAGATCAGCCAAATCAACTGGAATGTGAGTAATAAGGTGACGGAAATATTAAGACCCGCAAGCAGTACACGCACCCCATTGCGCTTTGGCTATACCCCATGGGCAACCGGCATTTATAAGTGGGTACGCGAATGGGATACCAGTACATACCAGCTGGAAACAGCCTAAGCATACCTTTACGTGTTGGATGCCCAAGGCAACCCCATTGCGCTATACGGCTTGGAAGGGAGTGGCACCAGTCCGCTACCGCTGATATTAGAAGACTTTATCCTCTATGGTAGCAAGCGGCTGGGCACTCAAAAAGTGAATAAACAACTGACCCCCTGATGAAAAATACTATCCACATACTCCTACTACTACTGCTGCAAGCGACGCAGGTCAATGCACAAAGCCACGCTCGTACCCTTGGGCATAAGCAATGGGAACAGCCAACCACTTGGGCAATGTATTAGCCACAACTACCGGACCGCAAGGTAGCAGCGCCTGATGTTAGCATAGCTTTAGTGGCGGCTTATGAGGCGGATGTGGTGTCGCATCAGGATTATTATCCGTATGGGATGCTGATGGAGGGGCGTAGTGGCGATGAGGGGTATCGCTTCGGTTTCCAAGGCCAGGAGCGGGATAATGAGGAAGGGGGAGGGAAATTCCCGTGAACTATACCTACCGTATGCACGATGCGAGGTTGGGGAGTTTTGCGGTGGATCCGTTAAGCCTAAAATATTCCCATTATTCAAGTTACCAGTTTAGTGGAAATAAGACTATTGCTCACGTTGAAATGGAAGGAGCAGAGGAGCAAATAGTTATTTACCAGGACGATGAAGATCCTACAATTATTAATGTTAGTCAATTTAAGGTGCAGTCGGCATATAGAAAGGCAATAAGTACGTGGGTGTTCTATGCAGCGGAAACTCAAGAAGAAAACTGGTCCCCAAATTCCGACTATTTGTATTTTTCGAAGAACACTGATGGCACCTATTGGACTCCTATAACCAAGGGAACGTTAATACTAGATTTCAGAAAGGAAAGTATAACGAAGGGAGGCTTTATTACTTTTGATAACACAGACTTAGGGTTAGAATTTGATTTGGATTTTGTAGACTCTTTCCAGCAATTGACCCAAAGTGCGTCTAATGTGATAAATGCAGAGAAGGGTACAGTATCTTATAATTTTAAGCATACAATAATTAATTTTTTTTCAGGTGCTTTTTCTGCTGTTACGGCACCTCTTAGTTTAGGTGGAGGAGGATTGGCTAAAGTAACATTTGTAATGAGTTCGTTTAATATGGCTGATGACATGACTGCTGTGACTACAGAAAACAACAATACTTTGTTGGAAAATTCGGGTGAATTCGGAAAAGCAGTGAAGAGTACACTTAATAAAGTAGATGCAGCAAGTTCAACATATGGTGTTCTTAAATCTGATGGTATAGGTGATCTAATCACCTGAACTTCCTACAGGCACACAATACATATATAATCTCATAAGCAATAATAAAACTCAACAAAATGACTAGGTAGGAAAATGTTATTAATATATCAAAGTAGTTGATTTGTTATTCAGGATTATATCTATTTAACCAAACGTTAAATTGCAGATTATGACGAGATGTTTAATATTTTTATTGATTTCATTAGTGTTATGTATAGATACTAGTGCTCAAGTAAATTATAGCATAATAGGTAAAAAAGCTATGTATGCTCCAACCACCTCGGCAACGTCATCACCACAGTAAGCGACCGAAAGCAGCCATTATTCCACAACAGGGAAGCACGCAATCGCAGTAGCTGATGCTGATATATTGAGTTCTAATGACTACTACCCCTACGGTATGCTCATGGATGGGCGAACGGACGATACGGTTTATCGTTACGGCTTCCAAGGGCAAGAACGGGATGATGAGGTGAAGGGGGAGGGGAATACTGTGAACTATACCTACCGTATGCATGATACTAGGTTGGGGCGGTTTTTTGCGGTGGATCCGCTGTGGTCAAAATATCCATATAATTCTACATTTGCATTTAGTGAAAACCGCTTGATTGATAAGAATGAATTAGAAGGCTTAGAAAATGAACTACCAGTCGTATATCAATTTAATCAAAGTCAACTGCAAGGGATTAATAAGCAGCCAACTGTTCTACCTGCAGGAAGTAGTAAGAGGTAAATGAAGAGAAGCGGTTGTAATTGAATGTACAGATTGTAATTTCTCATTGGGATACTGAAAAAAAAGTAAGAGTTAACGATCCTGTTGACCTAATTATTTCTCAAAATGACTTCAATCAATTGAATAACCAACAACAACAGGGTAATGTAACAATAGGAGGGATAATTTGGAGTACTGCATCTGGGCAAATTTTTCAAGGATCCAATTTTAGTACAATTAAACCCACAAGGTCGTATCAGCCTGAATAATAGTATGACTTCCATTAATACCAATTTCACTGATATTCCAAATACTACATTAAATGTGAATATAACTAGCACTTCATCGACAAGTGCAACGACTGTTCTCAGCGAGAATAAACATGATCAGAAGGAGCATTATTGCTTCTGGATTTAGTGGAAATATTAACTTCTCAACCTCAACAACTAACGGTAATGTGAATCACTTTCTATTCAAGCGACAGATGGTATTTAAATCAACAAAGATGAGAATAAAGGTAATTATAGTGTTAATGTTGGTTGAGGTATATTCCCTCCCCGCCCAACCCCCTCCACCTCACCCCCGAGGTCCTACACGCTGCCTGCGCAGGGATTCAAGGCGGATGGGCTACTCACGAGCGAGCGAAGGGCTGCGCTACGGCCTGCACATCGACAAAATGTGGGGCAATTCGGCTTGGGGCTTTACGGTGGCTTCGGATTGAATGATTTCAGCCCCCGTAATGTGTTCCCTCCGGGCCTAAGCGGTAGCGCACTCAACTACCGTGCCCTCAGTAGTTTTGATGCCCTGCGTTGGAAAGGATATCAAGGGGCTATCGGGCCTGTTTTACAGTTGGGCAAGCGATTCAACCTCCAATTTTACACCAAAGCAGGGGCTACTATTCTCGATTACCGTGCTTACGAGTACGACTTGTTGGTGAGTGAACCGCTGGATCGCATTTATACCATTTTCAAGGTCAATGGCGTGGAGGAAGAACAGCCCTATAACCTACTGCTACTGTCTGGCCTACGCGCGAATATTCCCCTTTCGGAAAGGATTCAGTTAGGGCTAGGAGCCGATTATACCCATATCCGAAACGTCAGGCATAGCTACACCTATCTCGATGCAGAGGTGCCACCTACGGCTACCAGAGCCGCAGTTGGTAGAGATACTTTCTACGGCACCAACCGTCACACAAGTGCGCGAGTGCCATTTTAATACCATCGGACTCACGGTGGGGATCGTTTTCCGTTTGGGAAGCCCGCGGGCAAAACCCGATAAGCCGCTTCCTCTTGAGCCTGTACTTCCTACTTTACCTGAAAGCCCTGCATTGGATTGTGATAATTTGGGGCTATCTGGCTTGGGTTCAATGATGTTTATACGCTGAAAGAGATAATAAGGTTGATTTTCAATGGTCGGGATCGGTGGGTCGGGGGGATTATCTACGAGTTGGTACTGTATGCTCGACGATATCAATGGCCGTTATCGAGTCATTGCATCGCGTACTTACGACAAATTCGTTCTCAACTCGATTTGAATGACATCTCTGGTATTGCTAACAAAACGAACTGTACTGGGAAGTCAACCCACTGGGTTAACGGAGCCGATTATTGCCCGGTTGTTCACCAAAATGCGTATCCACGTATTTAAAAAATCGCAAAGCAGCCAAGGATGCTTTGCCTGAATGTAAATTTTAAAAGACTCCGTTATGAAAACGACACGATATTTTGCGCTGATGTTGTTGATAGGTGGGCTATACGCTTGCGAAGACTGCCAAATCATTTCAAGCGAATCAACGCGTCACCTTGAATACCGCGAATTATTCCTCAACATCGGCGACCCATGCGATGATGGCAACCCCGACACGGTCAACGACATCGTAGATGCTAACTGCAATTGTACGGGAGAACCCTCGAATACCTGTGAAGGCGCTTTGTTGGTCATGAGAGCAGCCGGATAATAAATGGACTGGGGGCGTGGCTTTGACCGCAGTGCACAGGTGCCATTAGACGAGATTAATTTCAGCAACTTGGAGACTATCAGCAATGCTGCCATCCAGAAGGGGGAGGCATTCCCGTTTCAGTTTTCGACATTGAATCCGGTTCAACAACGGTATTTCTACGGTTTCCAATACGAAAATTCAGGTTCGTAACCCGCTTTTATTAGCCAGTACGGGCAACCTTTTTTCGCCAACCTATCTACTGTCTAATCTTCCATTCGCGGCACCTGTTTATCACAATGGGGAAATGTACGCCATTAATGTGGTTTTCGATGCACCTACGGCTAATTAGAGATACTACGGGTTGATTTGTCTGACGGTCAGCCTGTTGTACTTTTTACAGGAAGCGTGCGACAATTCGCAAGTGGCCAACCCTTTCTTTTTTCTCCGCATCCAACGGCAGAACCCAATAAAGCTGTTTTTTTGTGGCTGGCACTAGTCTGTTTGAATGGACACTGCAAATAATTCCGTCACCCATGTACTGTTAGAATCGGCTGTCGATCCGGATATGCCAGTCGCATATACAGGCTTGGAGTATCGAGCTGCGGCCAACCAATTGTTGGCGATGCGACACCAAGTCAATGGCACGGTGATTCAAACCTCATTAGTATCGATCAGTCAAGGACGGCAATTTTTCACAAAGCCAATTGCTGGATATAGATGGGTATGTTTTATTTGCGGATGCAGGCATATTACATTCCACTGCCTACGACAATTGCAGCGACGCCTACTACATTACTACACCCATAGCACTGCAGCAGGAGGCTTTTGAGTCCTATCTGATTGAAGTGGACTTAACCAACACAACACCGCAGGATAAACGTTTTTCAGGTTTTTTATTCGGGGTGGAAGTACAAGAATAATTCCAAGATGCTATGCAAGACGATTTATTATAAAAACTCGTAATTACTTACAAAAACTCATTGTATGATTCGCTTTGTTTACTATGCTATTTTCACAACACTACTACTCAGCGGCTGCTCTGCTGCTTATCTTACGGTGGTGGATCAGGAACTACCGCCCCGTGTGCCGGAAGTATTGCAAATGCATCACCTCACCTTATTGGATAGAGCCAGAGAATCTAACGTGGGCTTACGACTGCAATCCGGTGTGATCGTCAGTCAGGGTAACAAGGCTTTTCTAGATGCATGTTCTCGCAAAATGGAAGCACCTTGTTCTGTTCATACCAAAGGTTTGCGCGACTCAAATGCGGGACGTCCCGCCGCTCGGTTAAATGCTTCAGAGGTTCGGGAATATGCGGGGCAAAGTGAAGGGCTTTTTGCCTTAGAACAGTTTTTTATTCAGGAAACTCGTACTTACACGACTTATCAAAAACACCAATTAGGATGATAAAGGAAACGATTACTACATTGATGCGGTAAAAGGAACGAGTACACACTCGCTAGACCTTTTATGGCGGTTGTACGATGCACAAAGTGGTCGGGTAGTGGTAGAACTTCCTTACCAGATACAGAATGTTTATGAAGCGGAATTCCAAACCAGACGGCTGTCAACACCAGTTGAGTACCCACATCCGCTGAATGAGCAAATTTTACAAAACCAAGCTATTGATCAATTATTAGCTGATATTCAATCTGTTAAAATTACTTCAAGCTGGTTGTATTACACCAAAGGCAATGGATTGGTAGAACGCACCGCCGCCTATATGAAGCGAGGTGATTATCAGCTTGCCGTACGGTTCATGACTGAAAATGCACGGCAGTTGGATGGTCTGAAAAAGCAGGATCGTGCCGTGTACAACTTTGCCACCGCACTTTACTTGGCCGGAAAAAAGCAAGAAGCATTGATAAAAGCAGGAGAAGGACTGGATAAGTATGGGGCATCTTCATTCAGAACGTTGATACATAAAAATACAAAATCCATAAACATCTAAACATCAAAAACATACTTTCATGAGCAACTCGTCTTATTTTTCCTTATCGACTGCTTTATGCTTTATTTCCCTCCACCTTTCCTCCCAAGTCACTATGCACTACGAGGAATATCTCACGGGGCAGGCGGATATTTCGGATATTGCAGCCATCACTTAAATTTTACAGGGGTCGAGATCGATTATATTTACAAAGGTTGGGCAGTAAATGAACAAGGAAAGGAGGTGTTGCGCATCAGCAAAGTCCTGACCCAACGCCCTTAGCTCTGTAAGTTACCACCAGAATGGCAAATACAATAACTGGGATAAAACCCCACTGGCATATCGGATGATCAGGCAAGACATCCGCCTCGAAAATTTTTCAGGTAAACTGACATTTTATTCCGAGCTGGCTCATCCTTTGGATACCTTTTCCATTATTGCTTATGATACAGTGGGTTGCTATTTATATAAAGGTATGTACGTTGATGAATCCGGCAAACCCGTAACAGACCCTCGTTTGTTGGATGTTGATTTCAGGCATTACACAGGGACCTCCTTTGTTTTAGAAGACATTTTTAATAAGATGATCTGCAACAATGAGAATAGCGCAACGTGTTGTGTCCCCATACACTATGAAATCAAACAGGGAACCACCCTTCTCTATCAAGCCCGAATTCCTTCCTTGTGCATACCTACTGGCGAACACACAGTAGGGGCGTTAACTCCCGCCATTGAGGTATCGGTCAATACTTATGATCAGCGGCTACCGGATGAAGATTTAAAAATAGCATACAGCATAGGAGATTTGCAAAAAGGAAGTAGCACTATTGAACCACAGCGGCACAGCCCACCATCCAACGATTATGTTACTTACCGAAACGAACCGTTAGGGTTGGATTTCGAGTATATGACAGGTGCCCAATTCTCTTCGGTGCCAGATGCGAACAATATGTTGGTTGTGATGAACGAGGCAGGGAAGGTAGAAGAAATGGCTTTGTTAGACAATGCTGCACTGTTGAGTAAAGAGAATAATATGGGGATAAACGACCCTTTCTTTTTTCACTTGAGGCGCGACGACGTGAATGGTTCAATAAGTGTGAATATTATAGATGCAAAGCAGTTTGATAAGCAACAAGCTATTGATTTGCTTGCTTTTATGAATCAAATAGAATCGACGGATATTCGTTGTTTTACGCATGAAGGGATTGAAGTTTGTGTGCCAATTTGGCTTCATCTGCTTAGGGAAAAAGCAATGATGCCCTTGGTTTATGATGGGTTTATATGGATGATTAGAGACGGTGAGCGCTTGATTTTTATGGATGTTTATTCCGTTGTGCCTGACGAGACCAAAAATAAAATTGCCTTGCCTGGGCATGAAATAGATCGAGAGAAAACGCTGAATTCCATTCGCTATCACGGCGTTCAGTTAGCTTTTTCGTGGAATGACAGTGGTAAGTTGGAGCATCTGGCCTTTTATGGTAGCCCTAGATTAGATGCAGAGGGTAGAAAGCTACAACATGAGCGATACCAGTCGTATCACCATTTTTTGCAACAATACGGAAGCGTTTATACAGATATTTGGGAGGGTAAACACCGCTTCAACCAACCATTTTTAGATCGCCTTATCAAGAACGAGGGAAGTACATATATTCCCGTTTTGCCGCGCTTCAACTTACTCACGCCGGACAATGACACCATACGCCATTACCGACAATTCATCTGGGAAGAACAGCAGCTAGCTTTCTCCCATAGAATTTCGGATGGTGATGCTGCAATGCCGGTATTTTCTAATGCCGCAATAGCTTATTTATTAGATGAAAATGGTGAGATTACAACCGCCCAAAGGATGGCAGATGGCGCGCCCGATTCCATTGAAAATGGGCTAGTAATAAAAGGGAAAATGGTAGAGATACAAGCATTGACCAACGAAAAAATAACCGTAACCACCATCCCGTTGCACACCTTGAAAAAAAAGGATGCCCATAAAATTGTAGCTTTTGAGAATCAAAATGATCTGTTTACCAACACCGAAATTATGGAGTACCCTGTCGGCGACTTCACATTTATCATCAGCAAAGACCTAATTAACCCATGAGCCGTTGTGGGTAAAAAAAATGTTTTCATACTGTTTACACCTTCCGCCATTTACCAAATAGGGATGCACCAGCACTACAGGCAGAGAGGCAAAATAACCAGCTTGGAGGGTGATTTTCTACATTTTTTGAACAGCCTGGAAGTGAAAGGGAAGCGGCTACATTTTGACTATGACATCAAACAACAGCTGATACAAATTTTTTAGTTGTTCATACGAACCACGCCATCCAGCAAGGCGATGAATTTGGTTTCATCACCTTCGGCTCCCACGTGGATGTCTTCCTGCCCTTAGATGCCGCAGTGAAAGTGAAAATAGGCGATACCGTGCGCGGAAATGTGGATGTATTGGCGGAGGTGCGATAGTATCGTGGGCTGTGGCGTGCCCAAAGGCCGCCACCGCGTGCTAACGCCCGCTCATCCTTGGGCCAATCCTGGCCCCGTGCTCAAGGCTTCGCCTTTCGCAAAAAAACCATCTATTTGAATGGCTTGATTAATATGTCACCCCTTCGGGGTTTTTTTACGGAATTTGTGCATTGGAAATGCTATGATATTATCATCCCTTCGGGATTATAAACCAAGGCTGAGTAAAAAAGCGTTCTTTCCACGCTGTATTTCTGCCCATGTTTTCATATATGCGTTGGAGTTAGGGGGGGCTGATATAAAGACGGAATTTTATCACCCCTTCGGGGTTATTATTTATTTGTATTACAGTTTATTACAATCAGTTCACCCCTTCGGGGTTTAATATAAAGCCTACACGCCCTTATAAAAATCCCGAAGGGATGGCAATATTGTAAAGTGCCATGATAACGAACGGCCTTGAACCCCGAAGGGGTGGTATAGCGGTGGATGGTCTTCGCGTTTTTTGACAAAGAAGCATAATGGTTTGCAGGCCTTTATTTGTAATTCGTTGAAAAAGAGTTTTTTATGTGCTATGCGGCATGAAGTGCCGCGAAACTATTTGACAACGTTATCGGACAACAACTTCGAGTTGTCAGATAACTACGATGCAGCATGAAGTGCTGCGCAACTATTTGACTACGTTGCCGGACAATAACTTGGTCAAAAAGCGTGCGTAGGGCAACGCCCGGAGCACGGCGCCCGGAGGGGGCAGCAGCAGGGATAGGAATAGCGGCTTTGGGCCGCTATGGATAGCCCGACCCTGAGCGAAGCGCAAGGGGCTGCCGTACTCATCTGTTAGTCGGTCATTCGGATTATTTTATCCAAAAAAATGGCGGACTTGCCACGGGAGGTGCTATTTTTGGGGTCTTATGCTATCGCAATGATGACAACCCAACGTGAAGGGGGGCGCGGTTGGATCGCCAATTGGAGGCGGTTTATTCCCGATAATTTGCTGAAAACCAGTAGCCAAGTGGCTTTCTGGGCGGGGTTGTTTGTGTTGCTGATGTATATTGACAACACGGGCTGAGCTGGGCGAGCAGGGCGATAAATGAGCTGATAAATCTTTTTCTTTTATGCCATTATTGTTTATTTCAATCTGCTGTACCTGATACCTAACTACCTGAACCGCAGTTTTGGGACGTATATCTTGCTGCTCATGGCGGCCAGTATCATTCTGACACCGCTGCGGGTCATTTTCTTTATTTCCGTTTTAGCCAGATGCTGCCTTTGCAGCAAAGATTTCGGCGAATTTGAATTTGGTATTTTATCATCACTTTTTCGATAGCAGGAAGTTCCACCCTTTTTCAAATTGTAACGGACTGGGGGCAACAACTCAGGGAAAAACAGGAACTGGAGACGCAAACGATGCAGTCGGAGCTGCGGTTTTTGAAGAGCCGATCAATCCGCATTTCTGTTCAATACCTTGAATAACCTGTATGCGCTGACCTTGAAAAAATCGGATAAGGCGACCGGACATTTACCAAGCTGTCGGAGATGATGCGGTATATGCTGTACGAGTGCAACGAAGGTATGTGCCGCTGCACAAGGAAGTGAGCTACCTGCGTAACTATCTGGATTTGGAAGAACTCAGGCAGCATGATCACATTCAAATTTCGTTCACGGTAGAGGGGCAAATCGGGGATCAACAGATTGCGCCGTTGTTGTTTATTCCTTTTTTGGAAAACAGCTTCAAGCACGGAGTGAATACCCAATTGAAGTCTGGTTTTGTGAAGATTCATTTGGCAGTGGACGGCCTTACGGGATTTTCGCATTGAAAACAGCAAGGGGCAAACCATCACTCGCCCCGATAACCCCAGCGGTGGGATAGGATTGGTGAATGTGAGGCGCAGGCTGAATTTGCTCTATCCCGACCGATATACGCTGGAGGTCAATAACAACCCCAATACTTTTGATGTACATTTGCAGATAGAGCTACAATCACCCAACTAAGAGGTACTTTGTTACTAAACATAGCATCTCCAAATATTTTAAAACGAACCAACATGATGCAAGTAATAATCGTTGATGACGAACCCTTGGCACAGGATGTGCTGGAAACTTTTGTGGAGAAAATGCCAGCGCTGCATCTCGTAGCCAAGTGCAGTAATGCGCTGGAGGCGAACGAAGCTTTGAAAAACCACCAAGTGGATCTCATGTTTCTCGATATACAGATGCCTCAAATAACGGGGGTGGATTTTTTGAAGAGTCTCGCCAACCCGCCTATGGTGATTTTCACGACGGCCTATTCCAACTATGCTGTGGAGGGGTATGAGCTAAACGCGATTGACTACCTGCTGAAGCCTATTTCGCTGGATCGGTTTATGAAGGCCGTCAATAAAGCTACGGAGCAGTTTGATTTGCATCAAAAAGCAGGGCAGGGGAGTGTGCCCCAGCCGGAGACTAGCCAAGATTTCATTTTTGTGAAGGCTGATAAGAAATTGGTGAAAGTCAATTTTGAGGATGTGATTTACATCGAGGGCTTGAAGGATTACGTCATCATTCGACTGACAGACAGCCGCGTAGTGACATTGCAAACGATGAAGAGTTTGGAGGACAAGTTGCCGGTGGGCATTTTCAGGCGCATCCACCGTTCCTACATCGTAAACATGAACCGCATCGATGCCATCATGGGGAACATGGTGGAAGTACAGGAAAAGGGCCAGGTGAAGCATTTGCCCATCGGGAAAAACTATCGGGATGAATTGCAAGACCTTATCAATGATAACAAATTGTAAATTTTCCCTTCATCAGTTGTTTATATATTAAAAAAAGTACTATCTTAGCGTCGTCTTTAGAAGCTGTTTGAATTTGTTTTTTGAAATTTGTTATAAGTTGGTTTTTTGTCAATTGAGGCATCAAAACCGGAGTTTAGCCTAAGCTAAATGTCCCGATAGCTATCGGGATGATAACGAAAAGTGACGGAAAAGCAGCTATAACAAAATCAAAGTAATAAATACAAATAGGTTCTTTGTGCTTCAACCTTTTTTTTAATCCCATGAACATGCTTCGGGGCTGGTCGATCAGGCCAGCCCCTTTTTTTTGGGTGAAAGCTATTTGGGGATTTACGGGATTTATTACACTTCCAACATATACACTCCCGATAGCTATCGGGATACCACATTTACCACATTTACCACATTTAACACATCCATGCTAACGATACTCATTTTATGCATTGCGGGTTTACATTTATATTTTTTGTGGTTCGAGATGTTTTCTTGGGAACGGCACGGCAGGAAAATATTTGGTGGCCGCTACGGGGCTGAATTTTTCACACAAACCAAGTCTATGGCTGCCAATCAAGGCATCTATAACGGATTTCTGGCTGCCGGCCTGATATGGAGCCGCCTGATAACGGATGCCTATTGGCGCGATCATGTGGCTTTGTTTTTCTTAGGTTGCATTGTGGTAGCAGGCATCGTAGGTGCCATGACTGCCGACCGCAAGATTTTCTTTGTGCAAAGTGTACCCGCGTTGGCGGCGATAGGGTGGTGGTGGATAGGGTAGGGGTTGGGGGCATCACGTTACAGGTTCAAGTATTTACACACGGCTTCCACGCGATTGTTGACCTGCAATTTTTTATAGATATTATGGGTGATGACTTTTACGGTATTTTCACTGATACCTAATTGTTCCTTGATTCTCCTTGTTGAGGAATCCTTTGGCAATCAAACCGAGGATTTGTGCTTCACGGGTGTCAATTGTTGGAGTACCTGAACTTTCGGGTGGCTGGTGGAATGAACGGATGACTTTTAGTGCAATTTCAGGGCTCATTGGGGCACCACCTTCCATGATTTCAGCTAGGGCATCGGGTAATCGAAACGGCACATCGCTTTTTAGCATATATGCATTCGCACCAGATTTGAGGGCTTCAAATACTAACTCGTCATCGCTATGGCTGGTAATGACCATGAATTTCATTTCAGGCAGCAGGAGTTTGATATGCAACATACACCGCACTCCGCCTAGGTTGGAATCCCCTAAGCCGAGATCTACCAAAACGAGATCGGGATTGAGTTGGGGGATATCGTGTATAGCTAACGCTGATTCAGAAAAACTGGCCTGACACACAAAACCTTCAATGCTATTTACTTCGTCAATTAACCACTGTTGGAAAAATGGGGTCGTCTTCAATAATGCAAACGTTGAAAAGGGACATTCTTTTTTTCTTTTGCGGTAAAGGTAATAGCTCGTTTGTGGCGTGGCAATAGTACTATGGTTTATTGGTGGCTAGTTCTGTCGATATAAAAGGAACGTTAAGCTGGACACGTGTACCTGCTCCAAGGATGCTTTCCCGTGCTTTATGTCTCCACCTACTTTGTTCATTCGCTTTTGAAGGCTTTGCAGTCCTTTACCTTTGCCTGCGGATTGTTGTACATCAAAGCCAATACCATCATCTGTTATGGTAGCTCTCAGGGCCTCGGCTGTTAGGTCGATTTGTACTATTACCTGGCGGGCATGGGCATGCTTGAGGGCATTATGCAAGCTTTCTTTGACGCAAAGTAAGATGCTGTGTCGAATAAGCCCATGCAGTTTTATAGCGGGTACTTCGGTGGGGATAAGGTTTTGAATCTCCAGGTCATTGTCTTCACCAAAACGGGCACTGTAGTTTCTAATGGATGCTAGTAAACTATGAAGGTTGTCGTTTTGGGTATCCATGTCCCAAATAATAGACCGCATGGCATCGATGAGTTCAAGGGAGATATTACTTACTTTTTCCATAAGGTGTTGAGCGTTGTCGAGGTTATCTAACCGCATCATGCGCCTGCTGGCAAAGAGAATCGTGGAAAGCTTTCCTCCCAGGTCATCGTGGAGTTCATCTGCAATTCGGTTGCGCTCGGTTTGCATACGCAATTCGTTTTCCAGCAGCAGTTGTTGTTTTTCCATAGCAAACCGTTGCTCGCGTAGGCGGTAATTGAGATAGCCACGGATGCTCAAAAATAGCAGTGTGACTGCCAGCAACGCCATAAGCAGCTTAAACCAGCCCGTTTTCCAGAAAGGAGGGACAATGCGGATGTGCCGACTCATAAATACAGGGTTGCGAACACCTGCCGCATTGGCTGCCGTAAAAGAGAAGGTATATTCGCCAGGGGGGAGATTTACGTAAGTTACCTCCCGTTGTGTGCCGAGGTAGCTAGTGTCTGTATCGTATCCTGAAAGGTGAACCCAATAGGTGTTTTTATCAGGATTGAGGTAATCGAGTGCTGCAAATTTGAAGGTCAGGGTATTTTCGTAATAGGGCAATTGAATCGTTTGCCCTGTATTGATACGTTCGCGGTCTGGATAGGGTTGGTTCATCACCAAGAGGTCTTGAAAGGCCAGTATAGGGGCTTGGTTTTCGGGCAGATAGTTGGTGGGGGTAATGACATCTATCCCTTGTGAAGAACCAAACCAGAGGCGGCCATCGGCGGTTTTCATCGACATTCGGTCGATGTACTCGTTGCTGCCCAATCCTTCGCGCAGGGTGAAATGACGAACGCCTTGGTCAGGTGCGCTGGGATCGAAACGGTAGATACCGGCATGGGAGCTGAACCAGATCACGCCAGTATTATCTTGTTCGATGGCACAAACCCAAAAGTTGTCTGGATTTCCTGTAATATCCCCCAAGGTTTGCACCTTATATGTTTCCCTATCGATGCGAAGCAGGTTTTGCCGCCCTCCAATCCAGTAGCAATTGTGTAGGGTATCCAATATGCCATTGGTAGCTTTTACCATGCGTTGAAAATCATGGAGCAAGCTGCCAAAAGTTTGTTCGTTTACATTCCATTCATAAAGCCGTAAGTGTTCCTCATTGCCCACCAATACGCAGGAATTTTTGTGGTCAAACACTAAAGCGTGTACGAAACCATGCCCCGTGATGGAATCGGATTTGTTGTAATCATCAGCCGAGAGGTGAACCAAATCGCTGCTGGTGGAGTAGAAAAGCCCGTCTTTTTTTTTCCAAATATTATAGACAAAATCCCCGGTTGACCTCAACTCCCGAGGTGCTATTCCCGGCGTAAGGGCTTGAATAGCCTTGTTGTTGCCAAAATATAGGGAGCTGCTATCGGAACAGATGTAGTAGGCACCTTGGGTGTTCGCCCAGTGTTGGAATGTGCCACCGTTGTAAGACCAAATGCCCTTGCCGGGGAACAGGACAACCGGCTCCTGACTTGGGGGGTGAGCGGTCATACTACGGGGGTTGCCTAAATCATGTGGAAAGGGGATGTGTTGAAAGAGGTGGAGATACGCTAGATTGCAGTGTAAAATACCACAACCTTCTACGCCCATCCAAAGATTTTGTTGTTGATCGATATAGAGTACGTTGATGGCTTTGTTATAGGCTATTTCTGGCAGTGCCCACGCGGTGAATGATTTAGAGGGGATGTCGAAGTGCCAGAGTTGGCCAGCCATACCGACCAAAAGCGATTGCTCATTGAGCAGTGTAGGTGGTCCGCGCATCAATCCCGCGCCTAGTGAGGAGGCGTATGCAACTGCGGCATCCTTTTGCCAATGCACCAACCCCTGCCGAGTGGATAGCCAATAGTCACCAGGGCCTGCGGTACAGCCATTGGTGACGGTAAGCGGGTTGCCGTTTAATGTTGCTAGTTGTGTTCCCTTGGCTATCACGGTGCGGTTGGGGGTTATTTCCAGTACTTCTACGCCGGGGCCATAAGCCCACAAACAACCTAGAATAGTGGAAAATTGGCCATTGGGTAAGGTATCCACTACATACCGAAGGCTTTGCAGGGGCGCACCTGTCCACACCCATTGGGGGGTAGCCGTATGCGTATCGAAGTAAAAGACCTCATTGCCAGATACGCCCCAGAGCCAACGGCCTTGTTCTAGCCCAATGAGGCGAACACCACTCGCCGTGGCATCCCTAGGTTGGAAAACGGCAAAGCAGTCTTTGGTAGGTTGGTATTGGTAGAGGTATTGGTCGGTAGTAAACCAAACACAGTGTTGGTCATCCTCAAAAAAGCGGCTTTGCACATTACCTTCGAGGATGGTACAATGGTTGGTTGGGTCGGGAGCTATATTGCGTACCTGCTGCCCATCATAGAGGGTGACACCCGTTAAGGAGCTGATCCACACATAGCCGCGGCTATCGCGTAGTATAAACTCATTGCTGCTCTGCGGCAGCCCCTCCGCCGGCGTGAGGAGATTGGGGTGGCGGGTGGGCTGGGCAGAAAGCGAAAGTGCTGAGAGTAAAAACAATATCTGAAGTAATGTCTCCAGTGTGTTTTTTACCTTAATTTCCATCATAGTGCTATCTTGCTAAACCCATTGCTCTTTGCGAAGATAGGCTAAATTGAATGGAAATTCTATTTTTTATATTTTTTATAATCTACACTTGAAAAAGTTGCCTTAGGATACCTTTCTTGTATTTGCATACGAAATGGTATGACATCAACAGCCATTAACATGTGCGCTTCATTTATTAATGTTGCGGTTTCCATGTGGAGGCAGCAGCTCCCACATAGTAAGCTACCGAATCAGCTTCGGCACGGGTGTCACTCATACTGCTAGGTGCGACAACCTCCTCTGAAACAATACTCAATGGGGGATATTCATATCCATTATCTTCTTGAACGTGAACGGGCTGCATGACCAAGGTGGTGTAGTCAGTTAATTCGGATTGGGAATGGTTCTAACGATTCTCCTATACGGAAACCACTAGGAAGGATGCTTCGATACGAATGAAAAATAGCTTCTTCGTTGCCGATTGTGACGTTCCAAGGGAAATCTACAGAAGATTCCAATAACCTGATTTTGCTTGCTCCACCTTGTAAAAAAGACTTGATAGCCATTTTAGGAAAGAACACCAACTCAAATGACAGTCTGTTGCTAGGAGATGAACGACTATTACCATTGGATTGAAATCTTTCTAGCAGCACTGGAACGTCTGTATTTAAATTTCTCTCTCGTTGATTGATGTTGCCTGAGTCATCAATATACAGCAGCTCTAAATCACCTGATTGATTAAATTTATAGAAGCATCCACCTAAAAAATCTGGATCGTGATTAAAAAACACACCCCATCACAATCTCTGTAAAGCGAATAATTAGGATCTCGTTCAAAATTATCCCTAGAAAATTCAGCGTACAACATGGCAGCAAGATTTGTAAGTGTTTACACCTAGGGTAGAAGGGCAAGGATGCTAATAGCGTTGCACTTCAAGGTTGGTATAGCTATCAGGTGTAGATACTTGTGTTTTAAAATATTTTCAAATAACGCGTTTTTTAAGTATTTAGTTTCATGAAAAGGATTGATGTCGGTTTATTAATAAAATATTAACAATGATTTAAAAATATAATTCCCCGCAATTTATTGATTTAGTCGCCTTTAGTACCTATTGGATAGACCCTATAAACTAAAGTACTATTGCAGGAAAACCAGAGTGGTTAGAACTTTGTGAAAGTGAAAATAAAAGGAAATTCCGCCGTTTTCACCTATTGACCATTTTTCTTAAACCCTTTTTTTTATGAAATTTTTTTGCATCCTTTCCCTATTTGCTTTATGCTCTTTACCGGACATATTGGCAGCCCAAATCGTGGCAATCAGACATGAAGGTTGAAATGAATCAATCGTCTAGTGGGTATCAAATCTATGATATTGTAATATCCACTACGAATGATGATGCCAGCCGATCTCCACATTTGATTTTCACCTTGCCGCTCAACAGCAAAGTCCGAGCGATCACCGTAGATGAATGCTTCTACTGCAGCCTATCAGGTGTATGGCAATGCGGCACAGGCACTTCCCCACAATCCAGAGCGGGTGGATGCCTACGTCAAAGTAGATTTTCCCAACCTGAACAAAACAACCGTCAAGGTAAGGATTTCGATTGAAGAGGTAGGCAATGGCTGGCAAAAGAACGACGGTGCCAGTGCCTATGTATTCAGCCTCACGCCAGAACTCAATAAGGCGAACAATTTTGTGTATTTGCCTTTGCGGTAATTAATCATCGAGAGGCTGTGAATATTTGGTAGAAAGAGGAAAAATATTCTTTCTGTTACGCTATACATAGCCTCTTTCATTAAAACTAAACCGTATGAAGTCTATTATTTTTATATTCAAAATTTGTTTGTTCCTATTCTGTGCTACTTCTTGCAGAGAAGGCTGTCAGACAGATATATGGCAATACTACAATAAACAATAACACTCTATACGATACTCGGTAATGAAGTAACCTTATACTTTAAAATAGTAACAGGGCCTAACGATTCCGGTTATTTTACCCATTTGGCTGTAAATAAGATAACAGGTTCGGTAGCCGAACAAGCGAGAATGGCACTTTATGATGCACACCCCACAAGTGACCGCCCATATAACTTATTAGGACAACTGGGGATGCCCTCGTCGTTTGTGCAGGATGGATACAATGAACAAGTACTCTCTACTCCCGTCCCATTATCGCCGAATACAGCTTACTGGATAGGGTTTAAATCTGATAATGAATGGACATGTGGAGGAGATGATACAGCCGATGGCCGTACCCTGCTAAATATAAATCCGAATTTTGGTACGGAGCCTGGCAAAATCCTTTGACTACCAGTGGTTTATATACAATATCTTCTCCAAATAACGTCGCTGTTTGGGCTGTTGCCAACAATATGACATTGCCAGTGGAACTGTTGTCTTTTACAGCTAAAACATCGAATGAAAACGCATTACTCCAATGGAAAACGGCAACAGAAACCAATAATAGAGGCTGGAATATTCAGCGAAGTCTAAACGGGTTTAGCTGGAATACCATCGCATTTGTATCAGGTGCAGGCAATAGTACTGATAATCAGTCGTACGCTTATGTTGATAAAACCAGCGAGCAAGGGCGTGCATTCTACCGCCTGGAGCAAGTGGATTTCGACGGCAGCAAAGCTTATTCAAGTGTTGTAACTGTGTATATATCCTACAACAAAATGTCTGTTTATCCAACGATAACTAGTGATTTTTTGAATGTTAATGGCATGGAGGAGGCTTCTTCTTATACTATCGTGGATGCGAATGGTAAGGGTCTATTGAACGGAATAATACAGCCCAGCGAGCGCATTCGGGTTTCAAACCTCAATAGTGGTATCTATTTCCTGCAAATCAACGATGTGGTTTTCAAGTTTATTAAAAACTGATGGTAAATCACCCAAAACCTTAATGTATGGCGAATCAAAAAACATTGAATGATGTCCGGAATTTCCTTTCTAAGGGGCGTATTCAGGAGGCTATTAATTTGCTAAAAACTCACGTAAATGATGAGGATATTAAAATCCAGTTGTTGCAACTGGAAAGCCGCCTGAATAATCTCCGACGAAAGGAAAATCTCGGCACAATCGAGCATAATGATGCCAGATTAGAAGAAAACCGGATCAGCAATTCACTTTTCCTGATTGTCAATAATATCAGTACGGATGGTCATATTCCCCATCCCCATTTTACTGGCGATTCTCATCCTGTTATATCATATAGACTTTGGATAGCGATTGTTGCAGGGATACTGGTTGTCTCTTTATTGATATGGGCTGGAGTAGGTGGTTCTCATGAGGAAACACCAAAAATACTACCCGATGCATGTGCCAATGTCACTTGCCTACATAACGGCTGGTGTGTAGATGGGAAATGCGAATGCCCACCTGGGTATTACGGAAGGCACTGCGAACTCAAATCTGAAATTCCCGATCCATGTGCAAACATAAATTGTGAAAACGGCGGACAATGCGTGGATGGCACGTGTAAATGCCCAGAAGGGTACAAAGGCAGTCGTTGTCAAACCAAGATTGCTGTCACTTTGGATGGTCAGTGGAAAAATAGCGATTCAAACACCCGCAGTATTCCAATTTTTATCATTTCTAATAACGGCACTAAAATCCGGGTATATGGTAAATGTAGCCCAACAAATTGCGATTGGGGGTGGGAGACACTGCAAAAAAACAGTATTAATCTATTGGGCAGAAGAACTGAATACTGGGAGGCTACCTACAATGATGTCGTCGCCAAACGAACCTTGAGACTGTTTAAATCAGGCAATGAGCTTAAATTATCATTAACCAACGATTACCACTCGGCCAATAGAGAAACCATTAAGGAGACATTGTTCTTTACAAAATGATGCCGAACTTGTAATGGAAATCAAGTAGTCTGACGAAAACAAACTATTAGTAACATTTCAAATATTGGTTTAGGACAAGCTTCTACTGGTGAGATGTGGGTTAATCCTCAAGCCTTACAGCCATGCAATACAATACCCCCTTACTCTCCATCTGGGACACCTCAAACCTAGGCACATCTTGTGCAACCTGTATTACTATCCCTACCACAGGAACAGGTTACAACTATGATGTGGACTGGGAGAATGACGGCATCTTTGATGATTTTGGGGTGACAGGTATAAAACAAAGCAATGGGAAGTACTTACGGCTATGTTTCTGTTTTGTAAAGCTTTCAATCTAGCCTTTTTGATAAGGGATGGAAAAATCAGCCCCATCAATTTTTCCTCCCTTATCAAAAAAAGTTTACCTTTGTTGCCCTGCCTGTGAGTCAAAAGGATGGATTGTGACGTTTACTAGGTTTTACCAATCCATCGCTACATGAAATCAACTGCTACTTTATTGTGTTGCCTTTGGCTACCTGCTGCTGTTTGGCTGCAGGATTGCGGAGTGACTATTCAGCTCGATCCTCAAATTGATCTTTGTGCACCGGGTAGTGCGCTGCTCTCGCCCTCGGTAACGGGCAATTATTTATCCTTTACATGGCTGCCTTCTTCGGGGTTGTCGGCACCTAGCCAATTAACGACCTCGGCTACCGTTTCGTCCAATACAACTTATACCTTGCAGGTGAACAGTTTGGGCACTGCTAATCTCATTGTCAATGGCGATTTTAGTATGGGCGACACCGGTTTCACCAGCGACTACATCTACGGAACAGGTGGTGGTGTGGGGTTGCTCAGCAATGAGGGGCAGTATGCCATTGCCGATGATGCTGGAGATACCCACAACCAGTTTGCCCACTGTAGCGACCATACAGGCGGCGGCAATATGATGGTAGTCAATGCCAGCGGTGATGCCAGCAATATTTGGTGCCAAAATATCAGCGTTACACCTAATACTACCTATCAGTTCAGCGCTTGGGTGACATCGGTGGTTAGTCAGAATCCGGCGCAGTTGCAGTTCTCAGTGAATGGACAGTTGCTGGGGGCTCCCTACAATGCTAGTGCGGCTACCTGCAATTGGCAAAATTTCACTGCACAATGGTCAGCGGGCATGGCTACCAATGCACAAATTTGTATTGCCAATACCAATTTTACGCCAGCAGGTAATGACTTTGCATTAGATGACATCAGCTTTCGCGAAATTTGCGTCACTACTGCTGCTGTGGATATTGTGATTCATGAGGTTGACGCTTCCTTAGCGGTGCCTGCTGAGATATGCCGAGCCAATACCTCCATCAATCCATCCGATTTTTTAGTAGCGGGTGCCACTCCGGGTGGCAGCTGGCAGTTGGATGGGCAACCGATTACCACTTTCAATCCTGCCAACTTAACGGGGAGTACTCATGTGTTGGCTTACACGGTATCGGAGGCAGGCTGTACGGATATGGCGCAGGCGGTTTTTAACGTGGTGCAACCTCCAGCAGCAGGGAGCGATGCGATGGTGGAAACGTGTTTGGCAGAGGGCGATTCCTATACAGTAGCCTTGGCTAATCTGCTTTCGGGGGAAGATATGGGCGGTAGTTGGTCGTTGCAGGCTTTCCCGGTTGGGGCATCGCCTGTATTGGCAGGCGGGCAGTTTACAGCAGGGGTGTCAGGTAGCTACATCTTGCAATATGAAGTATCAGGCAGCGGTGTTTGTCCTGCCGATAGCAGCTTGGTAACCGTGCTACTACAACCCACTCCGGCCTTGTCATTGCCTACTACGGCTACCTTGGATTGTTTGATGCCGCAGGTTGAATTGTCTGCCATTGTAGGCAACCTCAATAATAATAACGCAGCCGCTTTTTGGTCGTATAACGGCCAGCCAATTTTTGATGCCAGCAGCTATACCTGGACAGCGACTGCTGCTGGGGTTTATACGCTTCAGGTCACTAATGAGGATAATGGATGTAGTGCCACCACGGATGTGTCGGTGGCAGATTTTCGCGATGAAATCAACTTTGAGGTATGGGCGCAGCAGGCCGATTGCACAGCACCCAATACGGGAAGCCTTGGCGTGGCTAACATCACAGGTGGTACCCCTCCGTATCTTAGCAGTTTGAATGGAGCGCCGTTTACGCCTACCGATGCTTATATGGGCTTGTCGCCCGGGTCTTACACGATTGTGGTGCAGGATGCAGGCGGGTGTGAGTTGGTGCAAGATACTTTCTTGGAAACGCCAATGATACCCGAAGTCATGATTTTTGCCGATACAGCATTGCCATTGGATTTGGGATCGACGGCGCGGCTTACACTTGCCTACTAATATTGCAGATGCGTTGTTAGATACGGTACTCTGGACGTTTACCTCTGGTACGATGACCCTCTTAGTGAGCTACAATGGGTGGCTGCGCCTTTGGAGGATACGCGTTACACAGGTTACGGTGGTGGATGTAAATGGTTGCTCGGCTACGGCTAGTATAACGTTAGCGGTGATGCTGCCGGTAGGCAAATTTATATCCCCAACTGTAAATTTCTGCCAATGAAGATGGTGTCAACGACCGCTTTGTTATATATGAGGCAGGATCAGTGGCTGCTATTCCATCTTTGCGCATCTTCAACCGTTGGGGGGGGAATATGGTGTATGAGGCGACTCCTTTTTTGCAATAGCATTGACAATGCTTGGGACAGTCGTTTTTAACGGTCAGTTGCTGCCGGGTCTATATTTATAGTATGGAAGTGATGTGGATTAATGGTGTCTGGAGCAGCTACACAGGGGGCGAGATTTCTATCGTTCGATGAGGGGATGTGTAGCCGTGTCAGGCACTGTGTTGATATGACTTTAGTAGTTAAAAATTTTCATAAGTTCCTTACCTCGGATTGTGTCTCATGTGATTAGCATATTACAACACCTGTTTATCGTTGTTTGCAAGGCTTGTAGCCTGATTTTATAGTAACAACAAGAAGTGAAAAAAACAACCGCCCCGTGGTGCAAACTGCAGGGGCAATTTCATACTAAGGAGGTTTTACTCTCTTTAGCATCTATTAATGGGACTGACTTTCGTTATTTCGGGTGTCTATAATTTTTATAAAAAAATGTGTCAACTTTATTTATTTAAAAAAAACGCTTATTTTGCACTCATAGCAATGGATTGACAACCCACTTGCAGGTCATGGAGTATATAACTCTGGCTTTGTCACCCAGAGCGTTCGGGCGATGCGCGAGCCATTTTTCTTCCGCTTGCGTCATCCATGGTAAAGGTTGCTGAGACGTAAAGACCATGATTGACTGGCGTGTGGGTACTGTCACCACGCGGCAGAGGAAAACCTTTGTCCCGTACTTAAAAACGGGCTGTTGAGGCATGGCGAACGGACAGTCAGGGTGGGCATCCCCACAAGGGGCAACTATACCCTTTTCCGACGTACTTCCCCTTCTACTACACATCACCGTCTTTCTTTCTTCATTTTGTTGATTAGGGATAAGAAAAAATGGTTCTTTGACACCATAGCGTAAAAAGATATTTGAAGCGCATTGATAGCCGTACACTTTTTTCAAGCTCCGCTTGAGAAAAATCGGCGAAGTTCTTTGAAGCAACATAGAGAAAATGTAGTAAGCCAAATCAAGTGGTCGTCCATTGCGCATTGAGCGACCGTAATGGGACTCATGGTATGAATTCGGTCAAATCCGTAAGAACGTATTGACTACAGCAGCGGTTTGTTCTTTACGATCAGACCAATGCAAAAAGTAAAGATAAAGGCCATAGCTGCCACGATAATGAGGTTTTGAATTCGCAACGGATCGTTGAGCATGGAGGCTTACAACTGAAACCCTGCCGATTTGAGTTGCTTAAACATGGTTTCAATCTTAAAGCGCCTTTTGTAGTATCGGCAGGCCATTTCCCCTAAATCCATATTGGTTAGTAGTGGGATGGGATCATTAAATCCTCTGTCTTTCCAGAGGATGGCGTGACTGATTCCGCAGGCAAATTCCATGAAAATGAGCTTGCGCCGTTGGAGCAGTGGTAAAAGCGAGTCAATACGAGCATACTCACCACTACAGTCTATTTGCCGATCCAGCGAAGTGCGTAAGACATACTCCCATCCTTGCTCCTGACAATAAGTGATTAATTGGAGTCTTAGATCAAACTCACCGTCTCAGCAGCACTACCCGACAGGAGTCTGGCGGACAAAAGATTTGGCTAAACTGCTTAACTAAGTCCGTATGCCCTGATCGGAAAAATGCCCTTTAGGGCGGGTTAATGAAGCAGCCGGAATGGCATAACCTTTCCACAACACCGAAAGCATTAAGGTACAACAGTTTTGGCCAGTTTCACTTCCATCAATGACCAGAATTAACTCGCCCGCTCTTGGCCAAATGAGTCAGCAAATAGCCAATATATGGTGCAAAAAACGAATCCCCAACCGGTGGAAATTTACTGCTTAACCAACAGCTTGGCTTGTTTGATGCGGCTTTCACGCTGTCGGTGATCATCCGCAGTAGAGGTACTTATGCCAGCTAGACTACAGCATTTGTTCTTCGCGCAAGCACTAATCATTTTGGCCAGCACGTTAAGGCGGCGAAGATGATTCCCTTTTACTTCCGTTTTGGAACACTTGCTTAAAAATCTAGCGTATCTTTGTATAGGCTTCGGCTCATAAGGAGGGGAGGTTTTTTGTGATCTAGGAAACCACAAAGTTCCTCTTCCTTATTCATTTTCTCAAATTGTCAAAGAACTTGAACCAATTTCTCTATAGATTTCGGCTATTAAAAGTGTACGGCTATCAAAAAAATGCTAATTTGTTTTTTCATTAAAACTATTATATTTGCCTTATGCTAGTGTAAAAAGGACTATTTTATGCTGGTAGTCATAGAGTAATGACTTCTCGTCTTGCTTAGTCAGTAAGACATAATCGTAGGTTTTTCTTCTAACTGCATTGATTGGTTCTTTTGCAGATGAAGGAAATCACAAACTTATCACCAAAGACGCTGGTCAAACCAATCATATTGAAAGATGGAATTGCACTTTGAAGCAATGAGTCAGCAGATATGTCCGACAGTTTAGCCTTTTCTAAGATTGACAAATTTCATCACCTGATGACAAGGAAACTTCTGTATATCTTCGATTATTACTTAAAAGTCATCAACATCTAGAGTAACACTACCAGAAATGCTAACTTGCTGTCTAAACAATTGGGGTTACCTCAATTCAAATTCAACTCAATTTATACCTAATATTCTGATGGAACAATTTTACCGTACAACAAATCTATCCATTACCCTATGCTTGTGTCAAAAAATCATTGCTGCGGCTTTGATTGTACTTCACGGTTAACACTGCCATGTATGGGCAAAACCTCATTCAAAATGGCAGTGCCGAAAATGGCATTACCGGTTGGACACAAGTGAGTGGCAACTGGCAAGCCACCAGCACAAGATGTCACACCCCAAAGTGGGCTATATCACTTTTTGCGAAGCATCAATGCCACTGCCGAACTGTACCAAGAAATTGATGTATCCAGTTATGCTACTGGTATTGATGCAGGTACACAAGCGTTCTCTTTGTGGGCTATGTACAGAATTGGGATGGTAATGATCCATCAAGAATCGTTGAATATAGAGATATTGGTGGAACGGTACTGGATGATTACGATACCGGCGATATATTAAGCGATAATGTTGGTCACAACGAACAGACCACCGTATCGCACCGACGAATACTCGAAAAATAAGAATCCGACTAATCAGTACAAGATTTGCGGGTACGAACAACAATGGTTACTACGATGATTTACGATTGACAACGTCTACAACGGGACAAGGCGCTGCTTCTTTTAGTCCTACCAATGATGTGATTCGCGTAGCTGACCATAATGATTTCGATTTTACAGGTTCTTTCACGTTGGAGGCGTGGGTGAATATTAGTCATCATAGAGGTGCTGAACACGAAGGAACGATTGTGGGAAAAGAAGGCTCAAGCTCAAACTCCGGTTATGTACTTCGTACCGGTAATAATGGAGATTTAAGATTTGTAATTTTTAATAATGGTGGAAACGGAATTTTTGTACCAGGTGCACTACCCAATACCAACCAATGGTATCATGTAGCAGGTGTTTATGATGCGACTAGTCAAGTATCAAGACTATACGTAGATGGTGTTGAAGTAGGCTCAAAAACAAACGTTCCCCTTCCTGCTGCTAATAGTCAATACTTAGGAATCGGAAATCTAGAATGGTATCCCGATAGAGGTTTTGACGGTTTCATTGATGAAGTACGAGTTTGGAATGTAGCACGAACGGCTGGAGAGATTGATGCTTTTAGAAGTCGTTCTTTATGTACAGGTGTCAATGGCTTGGTAGCCCATTATCCGATGAATAACTCAACAGTAAACGATGCCACAGGTAATGGACATAATGGAACACTACAAAATGGTGCAACATTGGTTAGCGGTGGACAAACACTAACGGATTTACCTTCAAAGATATATGTCGATCAGGCTGCGGCTGGCAATAATGACGGCACATCATGGATAGATGCATTTACTGATTTGCAAGATGCTTTAGATTTTGCTTGTACAGGCACTGAAATTTGGGTCGCACAGGGTACGTATCACCCTACTCACAGCCCTGATGGATCGACTGCGAATAATCGTGATAAAGCCTTTCACTTTAATACCGATATGAAGATCTATGGTGGCTTTAATGGCACAGAAGGCCTGCTTTCACAGCGTGATGCGACTGCTAATGCAACGATACTTAGTGGTGATTTTAATAATAATGACGTCGTAACAGGTGGTGGAAGTACACTATCTATTACCAATAATACCGAAAATGCCTACCATGTTTTAATTACTGCTAGTTTAACAACAGCAGCGGTTATGGATGGCTTTACGATTGAAGGAGGGAATGCAGATGTTGGAGGTTCTATAACTTATAGCACTAAAACTTACAATAAAAGTATTGCTGGTGGGATGTATAATAACTCCTCCTCTCCGACATTGACCAATGTCGCTTTCAGCAATAATAATGGTGGTGGAATGTATAATGTCAGCTTTTCCTCACCAACATTGACCAATGTTGCTTTCAGCAATAATAATGGCAGTGGAATAGCTAATACGAGCTCTTCTTCCCCAACCATAACCAATGCCATTTTCAGCAGTAACAGGGCAAGCTATGGTGGTGGAATGCATAATTCCTACTCTTCCATCCCAACCATAACCAATGCCTCTTTTAGCAGTAATTCAGCAACAATTTCTGGTGGTGGAATGTATAATTCCAACTCCTCCTCCCCAAGCTTGACCAATGTCACGTTTATTAATAATTCAGCAAATTCTGGCGGCGGTGGAATGTATAACCAGGTGGATGGAACTTTCAATAACCAGTCCTCCTCACCATCCTTGTACAACACCGTTTTCTATGGCAACATGTCAAATGGAAGTACGAGTGACATTGACGTAGAAGGAGCATTATCCAATATCAATGCCTCTTCCTCTCATAACGCCTCCGACGGCACAGGCGGAAACATCACCGCAGGAACAGGTTTTGTGGCCTTAACGGCTGACCCATTTGTAAATAGCAGCGACCCAAATGGTACAGATGATGTATGGATGACTGATGATGATGGCTTGATGTTAGCATATGGCAGTTCACTTGCAGGAGCAGGAACAGCTACGGGCGCACCAAGTCAAGATATTACAGGAGCAGCACGACCTAATCCGCCATCCATCGGTGCTTATGAAGAAGAATCTTCTCTTTGTCACCTAGCTACCTTGCTATACGTTAATCAGGCTGCGACAGGCAATGATACAGGCGAAAGCTGGGCAAATGCATTTACCAACTTACAAGATGCTTTAAATTGCGCGGATGAGGGTGAAAGTATTTGGGTCGCAGAAGGCACCTACTTCCCTACTCAAAGTCCTGATGGAACATCTACAGACAATCGAGACAAAGCCTTTCACTTCAACGCTAACGTAAAAGTCTACGGTGGCTTTATGGGTACAGAAACTAGCCTAGCAGAACGCGATATAGCCGCTTACCCAACTATCTTGAGTGGAGACTTAGGCACCCCAAACGATAATTCGGATAATGCCTATCATGTCGTTATTGCGAACTTTGGAATAACTAGTGCAACCACTCTTGATGGATTCACCATTGAGGGGGGAAATGCCAACGGTGTTGGGTCATCACAGAATATCATTCGCAATTATGGTGGGGGGATCTACAACTATCGTTCAGGTATAATTCTCAATAATATTATTTTGAGTCATAATTCAGCCTCCTATGCAGGTGGAGGAATGTATAATTTCGAAAGGCTGGATGCTTGGCAACCAGTCTATCCTACGTTGACTAATGTTACTATCAGCGATAATACAGCTGCTTATTATGGTGGCGGGCTATATAGCGACGGAATGAGTGGGCTTTACACGACAGTAAGCTTTCAGAATAACACGGCAACAGTTGGCGGCGGTGGGATGTATACAACTGGTGATCGAGCTCCGCTAATAGACGATGCTACCTTCAGCTACAATTCCGCCGAGGACGGCGGGGGCTTTTATCAAGGGTCAGGAACGGGGGCTTCTCTTACCGATGTTACTTTTCTTGGCAATTCTGCCACTAATGACGGCGGTGGAATATACAATGCCAATGGTGGTGGCTGGTTTACAAGCCTCATACTAACCAATCCTGAATTCAACAGCAATACCGCTGGGAATCGCGGAGGAGGAATACATAATGAAGGAGGTAGCAACATAATCGAAAAAGGCCTATTCAACAGTAACCTTGCTACCAATGAAGGTGGCGGAATGTCCAATTCCGGTGGTTTTTTTTCTGGCGGTAGCGAAGCTTGGCTTTCTGATGTTATTTTTTACAATAATAGTGCTGCTAATGGTGGGGGAGTAGCCAACACGGGCTGCATATTCAGAGTTACTGATGGTGTTTTTGGGCAAAACACCAGCACGGTCAAGGAGACGGAGCAATATACAATTCGGGAGATTCATCAACTGATCTTGAGAATATTACATTTAGTGCCAACACCGCCAATGCTGGTGGTGGGATGTATAATGAATCGACGGGGACACATATCCTCATTAATAGCGCTTTCTACCAAAATACCAATACAAATATCGGCGGTGACCATATAGCTCCTAGTTCTTCTCACAACGCTTCCGATGATACTAGCGGGGAAATCAATAATGGAAATGATTTTATTCCCTGAGTAGCGACCCTTTCTTCAACAGTAATGACCCAGATGGCGCAGACAACCTTTTTGGCACAGCAGATGATGGTCTAATGCCTGCTATTGGCGGGGCACTCATCAATGCAGGAGATGACCAGTATAATTTTCATGGGACAGATGTGCGCAGCTGCGATCGTGTTGATGCAATCATTGATCTAGGTGGCTACGAACGCCAAAGTCTCTGCAATACGGTATCACGTTTATACGTCGACGAAACTGCTACTGGTAATAATGATGGCACATCATGGGTAGGTGCCTTTACTGACTTACAAGCCGCGCTTAACTGTGCTGATGCTGGCGACGCGATTTGGGTAGCGGAGGGTACCTATTATCCCTCCCAAGATTACAGGTTCAATTATAGTTTAAACATCGAACTAGTGGATCGCGACCACACCTTCTACATCAAGCCAGCAGTATCGCTTTACGGAGGGTTTGCTGGTACAGAAACGGCACTTGACCAACGAGACCTTTCACAATATCGTTCGGTTCTTAGTGGTGACATCGGAAATCCTAATGACGATAGCGATAATTGTTACCACGTGGTCACGTCTATTGCAGAAAGTACTGTGGATCAAAATGGTGTCACGATAGACGGATTCACCATCACAGGCGGGAATGCAAACGGGCAATCTGAATTTCTATACTTTCGGACTCGTGATCAAGGTGGCGCACTTTTCTTGGTATGGGGATTCAATACCGTTAGGAACTGCGAAATTTATGACAATAAATCGAACGGTAATGGAGCAGGCCTTTGCCTTATATCTAGTGGTGACAATCTGGTTACTAAAAACGGATTCCATGACAATATCAGTCTAGGTACTGGTGGTGGATATTTCTCTTCATCCAACTTAGACGGTTCGAATAGCAATACACTTACCGACAACGTCTTTTACAACAATACTGCTAGCCAAGGAGGAGGTGCAGCTCTCTTTGATGGAGGTGTCCATACTGTTCACAACAATACTTTCTATGCTAACCAAAGCAGCACAGGTGGTGGTGGTTGTTTACTTGATAACCTCTCTCAGTCGTCTGTTTCAGCCTTGACCAACAATATTTTTGGGACAATACAAAAAATGGCAGTACCACCGCAAAGTGGAGCGGATTACGTGGATGGGACTAGTGCAGCATCTATTTCCTATTGCCTTGTTCAGCCCAATAACCCCCATCTGTCTAACTCTGGAATGATCACGGCAAATCCGCTGTTTCTCAATACTAACAATCCCTCGGTACCTGATGGTGTATTGGGTACAGCAGACGATGGCTTAGGCTTATTAGCTTCGTCACCAGCAAGTAATGCGGGCACCAATAACACCTATATGGGATACTTGGCTCCTCTCTCCTGCTCTGCTAGTTCCACTTTACCCACCGACGCAGGGCTTTACACCAGTACATATTCCGTCACCGACGACAACGACTGGCGGCATTTCTGTACACAAAACGGCGAATTACTACTCTCCATCAACGCTGCCGGCGTAACGATGGACATGGCCGACAACGCTATTTCGCTCAATATTTCCAATCCTACCGCCGAGTACTTCACCAGTGGCACCGGCTTTATCTCTAACCCAGATGGCGCGGTTGTCTTCAATCGTACCTGGGACGCTCAACCTGATGTGCAACCTGATGGCGAAGTCGCTGTTCGCTACTACTTTACCGCTGCGGAATACCAGGCCGTCAACACAGCACTGAGCAACCAAAGCCAGACACCACTGACCTCCCCCGCGCAACTGTGGATGTACAAGCATTCAGCCAGCCCACATGCGGATATTGCTGATATTTCCACCGCAACCGTACTCACCAACGCTGCCGTAGCTTCCACTTCCAACTGGTCTTTGGGTAATAAAGGAATCGACTATTATGCCGAGTACGATGTCAGTAGCTTTTCGGGTGGCGGCGGTGGTGGTACCAGCGGCGGTGCGTCCGTTTTACCTGTAGAATTGCTCTACTTCAACGCCAAGGCACAAGCCAAAGAGGTGCTACTGAACTGGCGCACAGCCAACGAACAAAACAATCGCGGCTTTACCGTAGAGCGCAGTACCGATGGCCGCCATTTTGAAGCCATCGGCTGGGTATCGGGCTATGGCACTTCTCAAGAAGAACAAGCGTATGCTTTTGTCGATAAACATCCGGTACAAGGCATCAACTACTACCGCCTACAGCAAGAAGATTATGATGGCACTAGCACGTCAACTGAAATAGTACGGGTGAATATGAGTGACCAAAACAGCTTCACGTTGTCACCAAACCCTATAGCTGACGGGCAAACGGTTAAAATCACGCTAAGCGAAGCCATGAGTCAGACGCAGGTTTCCGTCTATAACTTACTAGGTCATAAAGTGCTACAGGTTGATTTATCTGATGGCCAACAACAAGCTACCTTTTCTACGGCAGAATTAGCCAAAGGCGTTTATCTGGTCGTTGCTAAAAATGGTAGTCAAAGCATGGTAGAACGTCTGATCGTGGAGTAAAATATACTAGTATGACGCAAAAAAATCGGTGGTACTTTCCGATTTGATTAATTTTTATACGTTGCCTAATGAACACGAGTTTGGACATGAAGGACGAAACCCTTGTCTGGGATGTGTACAATACTATCCGTGAGATAGAGAACACCTTCCGAACGCTCAAAACAGACCTCGACCTGCGTCCCATCTATCATAAAAATGATGACTCCACGGTGGCGCACCTTTACCTCGGCCTGTTGGCCTACTGGTTAGTCAACACCACCCCAGATCGTCGTAGCGTCCTCGCTACGACGGACTATGCTTGTAGGGCTTGCAGCCTGGTTTTCTTGATAACAGCAAGAAATAAAAAAACAACCGCCCCGTGGCACAAGCTGTGGGGTGGTTGTGTTTAGGAGGCGTAAGCAAAACGAGCTTTAGTATCCCGCATCAACGTCAGGAGTATATGCCAATGGCTTTGCGGGCAGGCAAGCGGCCTTACAAATTTGGCGTTAAGAAAATGTGCTTTTTGGAGCGGTCGTGAGGAATACTGTGTGAGCAGGAAATAGATGATACGGAGAAAATAACTAGCGTAATCAAATCGAAAAAACGAGGAAATTACACAGAGCGAGTTTATTCCGAACA
>JAWKLL010000030.1:0-65435 GCA_041392765.1 Saprospiraceae bacterium | reverse complement strand
TTTACCACCAACACAGGCAACGTTTCTATGCTGAAAGGAGTGGATGCTTGACAACCATTAGCATCTTCCAATACCGCAAGGGATGTTCCTGCGGGTATCGCTATAAAAAGGGAGTCAGTTTGAAAATCTATACCTCCCACACTGTATAGGTAAGGTGGCAAGCCGCCCGTTCCTTGAATAGTTAAAGTACCTGAATTGACATTGGGGCAGGAAGGAGAGGGGATAGTAGTAATACCGACAGCAGGAAAATTGGCCACATTCAATTGTAACACAGAATCACAGCCTGCCGCATTTTCAAATAGCATGATCTCTTGGGTTCCTGCAGGCCACTCCTGATCTTGCCAAGTATAAGTATCACCGACACACACATTTACATTCAATATATCCCAACTGGATGGGAGCGGATTCACTGTAAATGTATAGGTTGAGTCACAACCCTGTACATTGGATAATTGAACGGTTTGCGTGGTACCGGGGAGGTAACTCTGCCCCTGAAGAACATAAACCTCATCAGGGCATATAGAAACGGTGTAGGTAGTATCAAAATCGCAGTCTATTACCAGCAACCAATCCAAGGATACTTGTTGATCACACCCGATAAACGAAGTATCCACACTAGTAGTGAGTGGCACCCAACCCATAGGTACACTGGTAGCAACAATTCCTAGCGTATAATGATCTTCCGGGATATTTACAAATCCGTATTGGCCTGTAATGGGAGTCGTCAGTTGATCCACCTGCACGCCTCCTTGCTCAATATATACTCCTATGTTTCCAGCTAAACTATCAGCAGGATCAATGATTTGATTCACATTTAAATCGTATTATTTACTCCCCGATAGCGTACCAAAACCCGGCAAGACATCTATGTTCAACGGATTAGATACCTGTACACAACCTGCTATATCTTCCATTTGAAGCGTATAAGTTCCAGACGTAGTTACTACCAATTGCGGCATACCGCCCCCAGGAAGAGGGATGGGCGTTCCTTCCAACATCCACTGATAACTAACCACCCCAGGTATATCGGGCAAACACAAGGTATCGGGCGCACAACGGGTATGGCACCCATTGGGTACTAAGCTGATATCAGGCCCTTCACTTATTACCGTTACCTCGCTCTCTATACGACATCCTTCTTGGTTAAAAGCGGTCACCCAATAACTTCCTCCTACTGTTGTAGAAAGAGTCGTACCCGTTGTGCCATTATTCCAGAAATACGATACATCTGCCGCTGTATTAACTATAGACAGGGTAGTGCTGACTCCTGCACACAACGCACCACCTCCTGTATCGATTATGGGTGTAGCAGGTACAGGGTAAACGACTATCACAAAAACAGTCGTGGCACTGCACTGGGTACTGATGTCGGTCACTTCAAGTGTTATGAGGTGCTGCCCAACGGGAAGTAACCCACCTCGTACCTCTGTAAATGCTGTGTTGTTGTCGGTATCCCCCGAAGACCACAGATAACTCATACCTGCTTCCTGAGGTGTTTCTAAATAAACGCCTTCTCCAAAACAAGTAAAAAGGGTATCATAAGTGTAAGCAACGGGTTGACCCAATTCGTTATATTCGACGGCTCTGATTAAGCCCTGAGGAGCAGGTATCACGTCCACTAGTACAGCAGGAGGGGAATAAACACACCCCTCAAGGTCTGTAAGGGTAACCATGTACGCACCTGCCTCTGACACCGAAATGCTTTGTGTTGGCAAACCGTTGTTCCATGCCCATGCTACCATGCCTGTTCCAGGTGCTATTAAGGCAACTTGGTCTCCTTCGCATATCTGAACGGTACCAGCCGGCGATATCAAGCCTGCTAAGTCGTTGGAAGTAACGGTTATTGTTTGCGTAAAACTATTGGTGCAACCATAAATATCCGAAGCTGAAACACTAACAAGGTAATCGCCTTGGGTAGAAAAAGCATGATAACTCTCCCGCAAGGTGGAAGTATTGGCATCACCACTACTTGGGTCACCAAAATCCCATTGGATGTCGGTTACTAGAGGATCCGCGTTAGCCAAAAAGCGTAGTGCTGTACCCTCACAACTAGTGTCTGGGGTTGCAAATAGAATGGAAGGAGGAGCATACACTTCCACTTCTTGGCTAATAATGGCCGTACAACCAACCGTTGTGGTTATCTCAAGAGAAACGACATAAACTCCCGACCCTGAAAAAATATGTACAGGGTCTTTGAGCGAGGATTGGTTAGCCACTCCGCTAGCAGGGTCGCCAAAATTCCATTGCCATTGGGTAATAGAGGTAATATCTATATACGTGGAAAGATCATAAAACTGCACAGGTAATCCACTACAAACCCCATCGTAATCAAAATTGGCTACAGCATAAATGGTATCAGGAATGATAGCGGAACAGGCTACTTGACCTCCCATACCATCATCGTAATTAGCCACCATCAATACGCGGTAAAAGCCCGGGCGATTGTAGGTATGCGCCACATTTTCACCAGCTACGAAATTCAACCCTAGTTCCTCGTCAAAATCCCAAAACACGGATCCAGCCACTGCCCCTGATGCCTGCGCCATGTAAAGTCGCTCATTGCAATGCCCGCCGCTTGCAACCGTAAAAGTGTGCCCTGCGTTATTGCAAACACCACCATTACTACTCCTGTGCATCGGATACTAGAGCAATCCTCCTGAACAGGAATTACATTAGAAACCGCTTGGCATCCATTTTCATCAGTAATGGCTACATGGTAGTCGCCAAAGGTGGTTGCCGTAAGTTGGAGCCATTACCACCGGGAATGGTTACCCCATTCATGTACCATTGGTAAGTATATGTATCCTCTGTATCTTCCGCATATAGCCTTGTTAAAGGAGGTAGGTTACAAAACAAATTGAAATCCGGAGTCGTAATCTTGATGCCTGGCTCAGGGTAACCATAGATATAAAAATCGGTTTGCCCAATACATCCCGAGCCATCAACAACTTCCAAACGGTAGTACCCCCACCTAAGGGAAGGACTGCTGCTAGCTGAAATAAATTGGCTCGTAGTATCCTGCCAACTGTACTGTATATAGGGCAAGGTAGTTCCTAGTATTGCTAACTCCCGGGGCATAATGCCACCGGATACTGGACGATCGGCTGGGGAGGCATCAAAACATTCACTGCTAAAGTGGCAACTTGACCACAGATACTCAATTGTACTTGTGCTGGGCCTTCTGTATGCCAAAGAACTTGAACGAAGGCATCCGAAGGACTACCGATAATGGTTCCTCCTGTTGCAGGCAAAATACGCCATTCGTAGATCAAATCTCCTGTTTGACTGCTGGTATATTCCGCCAACTGATCAGTACAAACAGATGCATCTCCGCTAATGCTAAAAGCGGGAACGGGTAGTACCGATATCACCTCCGCCTGGCTGGGACATGACAATGGTGCCACCAACCTAACAACCTCTAACAGGTAGGGGCCGGCAGCCTCCCAGCTTACCGCTATCGAATTGCCATAACGGATATCGGTTGTTGCACCATTCGTAATCGTCCATTGATACCTATCTCCCTGTTGTGGATTATTGATAGAATAAGTGTATGCTGCACCTGGGCAAATAATGGTTGAGCCATCGATGCTCGATGCAAAAGGGCTTTGTGGGTACACATAGACTCGCGTACTGATAGCTTCTTGACAAAAGCCATCAACATCTTGAGGCGTAGCCTGAACCGTAAAGTAGCCATCACCAAAATCCCAGTCGATCAACGCAGAAGTTACTGTCATGCCGCTCGCCCAAACAATGCTCCCTGTATCATCCAAAACCGCTAAAAAAGCAGGTACAGGAGTGTGCGTTTGGTCGTTGAGTACATGGAAAGTAGTGCTTCCTTGCTCACAAGCTTCAATCTCCCCCGACAGGTAATAACCAGAACGTATCAACACCTCCATCTGGGCGTTCCCACCACATCCTAGATAGCAATTGTCGTAAGTTACTTGTACCCACTGTGCAGGCGGCATTTCTGGGCCATCGTACCATTCAACCGTAATGGATGGAGTCCCCTGCCCTGCTATGATATTTCCATAACCACCTACCGACCACATAAAAGAAGTGCCTTCAAAAGGAGGCAAACTGTAAGTTTCTATACTGCCTTTACAGACACTTTCGCTACCTGAAATAGCTGCCGCCGCTGAAACAATAGGCACCTGTATATAAGCAACTGCATTACAATCACTCAAATCTGGGCAACCATCTGTGGCTAAGGTTATTTCCCCCACAGGGCCGCTGCCCCATTCAACGGTAATAAAATCATCCGTGCTCGTGCCACCATCGACAAGCGTGCCGTTACTGCTGATTTCCCACAAATAACTACTGCATCCCGTATTAGCGGTATAAGTAGTCGTTGTTCCTTCACAAATAGTTGCCACACAATCCACGAATGGCGTTTCATTGCCAACGACTACCACTTGAAGATAACTCGTATCCGCACACTCGCAACCATTCGCAGCAATGAATTGCAACTCATACACACCTGCTGTCGTGTAGGTATGTTGAGCGGTAATACCTGATGCTGCCGTTCCATCGCCAAACAGCCAAGAGTAAGTCTCCGCATCAAGCGTCTCTGCCTCAAAATAAACGGATTGTCCCTCACATACCTCCAAGATACCCGCTGAATTAATAGCTGGCTGGGTACTAAATGAAGCTTCTGGAGGAGGAAGAACATCGAAACAAAAAGCCAAGGTAAATATACTTTGGCAAGCATAATCATCTTCCACCTGAATTTGGTAATACAAGGTAGCTTCTCCGGGCGCATCAAAAGTGAGGCGCGTTTCCCATGCCCAAGGATGGGAGGACGATACTTCAACCGTTCCCCCTGTCATCGTCCAACTGGGTTGAAGCCATTGAAAATAAGACCCCCAATTATCACTAATCATCAAGGAATCCAAGCTGAATGAAGCTTCAGAATAGGCACAAGCCGTATAACAATTAGCATCAGGGTTATTCGCAAAGGGATTGAAAAAACGCTGATGTTGTACATTGCACGAAGTTTCCAAATCTCCCACAACCCTTAGTGACACGTTGTCAACCATATTATAATAATGGACTTGGGTACTCCTTCCAAAACGGCACTTCCATTCGGAGAATAAAAATTACTTGAAGGGTATAATCACCTGTTTGGGGAAACCCATCACAGTAATTCAAGGACGGTTCCGTTGTTTCAATTGTTATAAAAGGAGTTTGTCCAAGCAGTGCAAAGCTCCATACGTATAGCCCTTCTTCTCCTATAATGGGCTGAACCTGCCAATTTCCACAAAATTCGCACAAGTTTGTATCGCCAGTGATAACGAGCTGATCTGTTTGAGCATGAGCACTAACAGAGAGTAGTGAGAGGACGGCAAGCAAACTGCCGATGAGCTGGTTTTTCATACTATTGTACGTTTTGATCCTAAAAAGTGCAAAACACAGCCTTTCATTACGCTTTTGGCAATGAAAAAAGCTAGTATCTAGAATTTCAAAACGTCTTGAAAATTAAGAGATGCTATATTCAGTATCTCTAACTAATTGTACATCCAACTCATTAAATACGATCCACTTAGCTAATTCGCTGCCTTGGAATAAATAAACGCTTAAAATAAAACCTTTGACTATGTGCTTCTAATTTTGTTTAGCAATCAGAGTGCTCGTATAAAATTTGCGTTCTTTCACTCCCTAGAAAAATTCTTACAAACGCTCAACAAAAACCACTCACCACGCGTTTTTGTAACAATGTTGCAAAAAAAGACCGTATATAAACAATCCATTCAACATACCCTCGTAGCTTGGGGATTGATGTTGCTGTTATTGTTTGCCCAATCGGAAGCTTGGGTATGGCATCCCTTTTTGCACGCCGACCATCATCACGAACACCATGCTGCCGCAGCAGAACAGGATGCCTGCCACCGCGCTATTTTTCATCACGATACCATTAACGGCTGCGAACACCCTGCTCACCTGAGCCAACCTACGTGGGACTGCGAACTTTGCGACTTCCTTTGGCTGCCAATGACGTGGGAGGACATCACTCAGACACTCCAAATACATCCTGCTTTTCATAAATTTTTGCCCTCTTGGACGGAACGCTTGTTGGGAGCTTCCGTTATGACCATACTCACGCGAGCTACCTGTTTGCTATTCATAACGTGAATTACGGATAACGACCAAAAGTAAGGTATTAAAAATCAAAATCTTAGGGTGTGCCCCCTGCAAAACAGGGGTCGGGCTATCCGCTCCAGTACCTCCCTTCGGTCGGCACGTCCGCTCCTATCCCTCACACGGAAAACAGCTAATTGACTATCAATTACCTGCGTGCATATTGTTCGATTTATTGTCCAGAATTCACGTATTCATACTCATCTGTTTTCAATGTCAGACACATTCGTGTCTCGTATTTTATCTATTTCAGAGGCCGTAGCTCCCTGCTGTGGGAAGTTGTCTGCCTTTACAAAACAACCAAAATGAATCGCAATAATTTGCTGCTGTTGACAGCACTTTTTATAGGGGTATTATATTTTTCTGCTTGTGAAAAAGACCCCGAAGTACCCCAAGAAGAAGAATTAATCACTACCCTAACGGCAGTACTCACGCCCGTAGGTGGTGGCACCGCCGTCACGCTCAACTTTTCCGATATCGACGGCGACGGTGGGGCTGCTCCTGTAATCACTGGTGGCACGCTCGCCGCTGGAACTACTTACACGGCAGCTATCACGCTGCTTAATGAAAGCGAGTCTCCCGCCGAAGACATCACCGAAGAAATTGAAATGGAAGACGACGAGCATCAGTTTTTCTTTGCCGTCAGTAGTGGCTTGAACGTAGCCATTGCCTATGCCGACCAAGATGCAGATGGCAACCCCGTAGGCTTAGCTTCCACTTGGGTAGCAGGCACAGCGGGTAGCGGTAACGTCACCATCACATTGCGCCACGAACCAAACAAAAATGCTACCGGCGTTAAAGATGGCGACATCACCAACGCTGGAGGAGAAACGGACATAGAAGTCACTTTCCCTGTTACCATACAGTAATACCGTCAAAAGGCTGGTTCGTGCTTGACACGGCCAGCCTTTCCTTAGGGACGGAGAAAAACTACTTAGCTACCCTGCTAGGCTCGTGAGTTCAGCGATGGTGCTTACATCCATGTCCCTTCCACTCCATTTGCTTTGCCATTCTTTTGCCCCATGCTTACTACACATACACCTCTCGGCAACCTTTTACCAAGGTTACCCCTGCGGCCAGCGGTACTCTTATTACTGTTATTGCCTTCTTGGCTCATCGGCCAAGACTGCCAGCTAACGTTATCAGGAAAAGTGCTTGACGAAGGCACGAGCACTCCCTTGGCATTTGCTAATGTTTGGTTGGAAGAAGCAACAAGCGGTGCTGTTACAGACGAAGAAGGTCTTTTCCGTGTAGCAGGGCTATGTGCCGGGGAATACCACGTAGAAATATCGCATATCGGTTGCCACGCGGCTCATTTATACCTCGTTTTGACAAGGACACTACCTTGCAAATAACCATGGCTCACCATGCCGAATTTTTAGCGCAGGTGATCGTGGAAGCTGAAAGCGATGCCCAAACAGGTATGAGCCGACAGGCACTGGGGCGTAAAGAGCTGGAACGAGGAGGGGGGCAAACGCTGGCAGCCTTGGTAAGCAGTATAGCCGGTGTCACCACGCTGCAAAATGGCAGCGGCATCGCCAAACCCGTTATTCACGGCCTCACGGGCAACCGTATTGCCATTCTAAACAACGGCTTGCTACAAGCCGGCCAACAATGGGGCAACGACCATGCCCCTGAGATTGACCCCTTCACTGCCGACCGCCTGCGCGTCATCAAAGGGGTTGAAACCATTGCCTACGGTGGCAACACCTTAGGGGGAGCTGTACTCGTGGAGCCGAGCCACATTCCCGATGACCCTCACCTGCATGGGCCGCGCAATATGTTTTGGCAGCAATGGCCGCGTACATACCGCCTCTGCCCGGTTAGAACAAAGTCGCCCTTGAAGGCAACTGGCGGCTCACGGGTACCTTCAAGCACGGTGGCGACCACCGCGCTCCTGATTACTGGTTGCGCAACACGGGGGTACGCGAGCGCAACGCCGCCCTCCAACTCCAAAAACAAGTAGGCGACCAGTGGTTTCACCATCTCTATGCCAGCTATTTTCATACCAACTTAGGGGTTTTGCGCGGTTCCCATATTGGCAACCTCACGGACTTAACACAAGCCTTCGTGCGCGAAGTACCCTTTTTTACATCCAATGAATACCGCAACGACCTATCATCTCCCCGCCAATTAGTGACGCACTCTTTGCTAAAATACAACAGCAGCTACTATCCACAACCCGACAAGGCATGGCACTTCACCTACGGCGGGCAACTAAACCGTCGCCAAGAATTTGACGTACGCAGGGGCGATCGTTCCGACATTCCCGCTTTAGACCTCCAATTGATCTCCCATTTTGTGGAAATTCGGCGCACCGTGGAAAGTCGCCCTACTCATACACAATCCGGCCTCCAATACCGCTTCAGTGGCAACAGCAACCAGCCCGGCACGGGCATCCTCCCGCTTATTCCCGATTACAACCAACATCAGGCAGGCATTTACCACATCTGGAGCAACAACCAAGGCTCATGGCATTGGCAAACGGGATTGCGCTACGATCTGCTGGCTATGAATGTTTGGTCTATTAGCCAAGATTTACCCCGCCGCATCATCCGCCGCGACCACCTTTTTCACCGGGCTTCTTGGGGCAGCGGAATAGAACGGGAAACCGGAAAATGGGGCGTTTTTCGCCTCAACACAGGCATCACTACCCGCGCCCCTGAGGTGAACGAACTGTACAGCGCAGGGCTGCACCAAGGCGTATCGGGCATTGAAGAAGGCAACCCCCAACTGAAGCAAGAAGCATCTTTGAAAACCATTGTATCGCAAACCTTCAACTGGCGCAGCAGGTGGTTTATCGAAGCATCTCTCTACGCACAGTGGGTACAAAACTTCATCTACCTCCAGCCGCAAGACGACTTCAGATTGACCATCCGAGGGGCATTCCCTGTTTACCTTTACGAACAAGCTCACGCCCGCATCACAGGTGCCGACATCACCGCTAAATACGTCTTCAACGACCACCTATCTTGGCTCAACCGCTGGGCTATCGTCAGGGGGTGGAATCGCGCTGCGGATATTCCTTTACCATTAATGCCTCCCGACCAACTCAACAGCACCTTCACTTGGACACTGGCCGGCAACGAACGCTGGGAAGCACCGGAAATATCCATTACCGGCAGCTATACCTTGGAACAAACCCGACTTTTGGCAACACAAGATTTTGCCCCTCCTCCGGGCAGCTACCTGCTCTGGGGTGCCACGGTACACACCGCTCTCAAACTGGGTCACAATACCCTACACCTCGGCCTACAAGGCAGCAACCTACTCAATCGGCGCTACCGCAACTACCTCAATCGCCTCCGCTACTACGCCGACGAAGAAGGCACCGATGTGCGGATGAATGTGCGCGTAGAATTTTAATAAACTCGTTCAACACGCTTTAGTCCCCCTATTCAGGAGATTTGTAAGATGCTGGGATACCCATAATCCTGAAAATCCCCCGAATAGGCACTAAGCACCGCGGAACGACATGTGTGCTATTACGCTTTTACCAACGTATCAAGTACCAAGTCCTTCGATAGTTTTTTAGTGCAGAAGAACCAGTCTTTACAATCGAGTTCTTCCGCTTCTTCCATGCGTTCTTTCGCTACGCCACAAGAACCCGCAGGAGGTACAATCACATCGTCGCCAGGTTGCCAATCAGCAGGTGTAGCCACCTCAAACGCATCGGTCGTTTGCATCGCGATCAAGGCGCGATATAACTCGTCGAAATTGCGGCCAATGCTCAGCGGGTAGTATATGATCGCCCGAATGATGCCTTTGGGGTCAATGAAGAACACGGCGCGTACCGCCTTCGTGCTGCTCTCGCCCGGCTGAATCATGCCGTAAAGGGTGGCCACGTCCATGGTAATATCTTCAATCAAGGGGAACGTAACTTCTACATTCTTCATATCCTTGAATTCGATCTTCTCCTTGATGGTGCGTAGCCACGCGATATGGCTGTACAATCCATCTACCGATAAGCCTACCAATTCAGTGTTTACCTTGCGGAACTTTTCCTGCATGGCAGCAAACGTCATGAACTCGGAGGTACAAACTGGCGTAAAATCGGCGGGGTGGCTGAAAAGAATGACCCATTTACCTTGGTAATCGGCAGGGAAATTGATCTCGCCTTGGGTAGTTACGGCCTTGAAGGCAGGAGCGTTGTCGCCAATTCTTGGCATTGGGACAACTTTTACATCTTGTGCTTCCATTTTTATATTGGAGTTAATTTTTTGTAACTACTTAGGTAGTACCAAATTTTGGCTAAAAAAAGCCCTTTTTCCACCTGACGGCAGCTATTATCGTCGCCATAGCGCTGCTATGACTCCTCAAATGAGCTTTGTCAGTCGAAAAAATCTTCTTTTTTTAGCTCGAAAGCGCACTACCTAAGTAGTTACATTTTTTTAATGACACAAAGATAAGGGCAGTTAAACCATAAATCAAATGAATAGTTTTTATATTTGCTATTGACAATATCAATATCTATGAATTTACAGCAACTCAAATACATCATTGCATTGGATCAAACGGGCAGTTTCAGCAAGGCAGCAGAGACTTGCTTTGTCACGCAGGCCACGCTGAGCACGATGATAAAGCGTTTGGAAGAAGAATTGGGGGTGGTGCTGTTTGATAGAAAATCCAACCCCATCATTACCACGGATTGCGGCAAGGACATCGTCGCTATTGCCAAAAAAGCAGTCTTTCACACCCACCAGTTGCGCGAAGCTGCTAGGGATGTACAACGCCGTATTGAAGGCAAACTGCGCATTGGCATTATTCCAACCATTGCGAACAACCTACTCCCCATTATCGTGAAGCCGCTCGTTGAGAAGTACCCTTTGCTAAAAATGGAAATAGCAGAAATGACAACCGACCACATACTCGCCGGGTTGAAGGATGGTATGATAGATGTAGGTATCCTTTCCACTCCACTTCCACAAGCCGCCGATTATGAAGAAGAGGTGTTGTATTACGAGCAGTTGTTGGTCTATGGAGATACCGCCGCGCAAAAACAGTTTATCATGCCCGACGAAATCATACAGGAAAAAATATGGTTATTGGAAGAAGGGCACTGCTTGCGGGAACAGTTCATCAATCTTTGCTCCCTGAATCGAAAAGAAACAGCAGGCAATTTCCACTTTGAGGCCAACTCCTTTGAAACCTTATTAAACATGGTGGATAGCTTTGGCGGCCTCACGTTGCTCCCGGAATTATACGTGCGCAGCATGCCTCTCGAAAGACGAGCGCATGTGCTTTCCTTTGCCCCGCCCTACCCCGTACGGGAAGTGAGTTTGTTGTATTTTCGGCCTTTGCCAAACATCGGCTGATTAACATGCTGTCAAACGAATTGAAAACATTAGTACCCCCTTACTGTCGGCAGCAGCACTCAAAGCAAGCGAGCAGGTCATTGCTCAGATTTAAGGGATACCCCGTTTACGAAACCCTGCTGGTTGTAGCGTCCTCGCTACAACCCAATACACTTGTAGGGCTTGCAGCCCGGCAACCAGCGCACTATCCCAAATATACGAAGCCCACGTCAGTTGAAAAATCGAGTATTTCCACGTCAATCAAGCCTTTTTGTTCCAAATAATTTCTTGCGCTGGAGTACAAGTACTGGCTTGGTTCGTCCACTATCCCTGCCACTACGGGGTTATTATGTATATATTGCAATCTTTGCAGTATCCACTCAGGGCTGGCTAACTCAACGGGGTGATTGTCTTGCTGCCAAAACTGGAGCCTGCTGGTTGTAGCGTCCTCGCTACAACCCAATACGCTTGTAGGGCTTGCAGCCCGGCAACCAGCGCATCATCCCAAATATACGAAGCCCACGTCAGTTGAAAAATCGAGTATTTCCACGTCAATCAAGCCCGTTTACGAAGCCTCCAAGGATTCGTAAACGTAAATGGTACAAAAACGTACGTCGTACCATACCCACTATTGAGGGATAATTTCTATGTATTCATTTCCGATTTCGATATAGGCGCATAATACTTTGAACATCATGCTGCTGTAATGATTTGACGGCCAGATACCAGCATTTTAGCATAAGCTAAACAGGCCATTAAGTCAGCGTGTTCCAACTCAGGGTGATCTTCCAAGATTTCATCGAAAGTCATACCAGAAAGCATCATGTCCAAGATAACCTCTACAGGCCATCTCATGCCACGGATGCATGGCTTGCCGTGGCAAATATCTACATTCATGGTGATGCGGGACAAATAGTCTGTCGTGGACTCTATCGGCGTTTGCATGGCAGTGCTGATTTGATTCTTCTTTGCAAAGATAAGCTAAATTTTACATAAGATGGGGCCTCTTTAAGCAGCTAACCCTGCTGGTTGTAGTGTCCTCGCTACAACCCAACATGCTCATAGGGTTTACATCCCCCGCGCAAGCTCTTACATCTCATATTTATCCACAGGGGCGGTATCCACGGAGAGTGCATCTTCCAGAATGATTTCGTCGATTCCGCGCCCCCTGCTCTCTGAAGTGGGTATTTTCATAGCACCAAACAACTGTATGTTTTCATCGAACCGTCGATATAGTTCGGGGTAGGGAATGGTAAAGGCGTGATCTACATCGTAGGCATTGAGGTCGTCCACTCCTAGCATATCTGCGGCGATGAACTGACCCAATTGGAAATAAGATTCCCACTGTATGGGATCAAAAAACTGGTCGGCGGTGGATTCGTGGGGAAATTCCGGGTGGTAGATTTTGTATTTGTAGGTGCCGTATTTGAGCCGATCCTTGTGCGGGTCAAGATCGGGTCTGCCGGTAGGTGCCGTGACGGTGCTTTTAACATAAACAAGTACGCCTACTTTTTTGCCACCCGGGAAATGTACTACACATTCTTCTTCCCCAATTTCCTCTTTTTCCCACAACTGGTACAGATCCGCTACGGCATAACGCTTGCGAGAGTAGCCATGACTGGGGTTGACACGCATCACCTCTTCCGGTATTTGGTCGGGGCGAAACCGGATGTCGATCCCTAATTCGTTGCGTGCTCTTACCGTAAGATTTTCTAAGTCGCTGAAGGTAAATGCAGGGTCTGCACCCGCATCTACTGCTATAATCAATCGGCATTTTCGGCGCAAAAGCTCCATGACGCCCAAGTTTTCTATATGGCCACCATCGCTGATATTAACCATTTTTTTGTCGGTGCCAATTTTACCTAAGAGTTCATAAAAGAAGTAAAAAGGCCACCATACAATTTGCCAAGTTTTGCGAAGGTGTAAAGGATTCCACGTCCAGAAACCCAATCGCAGGTTGAAAAAGGTGAGCAAGATACTGAGGAGTTTGCTGGAATAAGCCCCTAATCCCGGATTGACAGCGGCGGCGGATATCGTTACAGCGGCAGGCAGTGTCATATTGCGGTAGCCGCTTGTGGTGGCAGTGGGCACATAACCTACCAATTTAGCACCACAAAACAGCGGGGAGAGCAAGAAGTAATCGCTAGCTTTCGCTCCTTGAAAATGAGGGTCTTTACTGGATTGCAAATTCAAACAAGTATTGATGAGGGGGTATGGTGCCAGATAATCACCTTCGTGCTCACTTGCTACCTGCGTGAGCTGGTGCAGAGGGATGTTTTTATTGGCCCAAGCAAAATGTAGAAAGACATCAGCCAACTGCTTGCGATAAAAACGGTGAAAACTGGTAGCATTGGGATTGGTGACAAAACCGAGTATTACCAACAACCCTCCCCAACCAATATAATTCACCATAGATTCATCCCAATGGAAAGAACCGATGGTAAAACTTTGGAAGAAAGGCAGCAAAAAAGAAAGCGTCGCAGCAATGACAATGCCCGCTTCCAAGCGATTGAACCAGTTGGAGCCATCTAATTTGTAAACCTTCCCTACGTTAAACACATAGTGGAGCACCATGATGCCGCCTAGTAAATAACCGATTTCCGGCCATAGTATATCATTCCATCGCGCCACCATATCGGTGAAATCGGTGGTAATAAACTGGGTGTCTCTAAAAAATTTGTAAGCTCCTACGACTAAGATGACCAACGTAGCAGGACTGACTAAGCTCATGAGAAAGCTAACGATAAAGCCCACGACCAATGTGATTTGATTCCACATTTTGATCCCCCCTGCACCGGGAAAAAGGTACTCCCCGCGCTGGCGCATATAGTCGATGTGTTGATCGTCAAAGAGCTGGTTTTCTGGGCCTTTTTCGCGTAAGGTTGCCTGTATGTAGGCTCCCGTATATCCACCACCGGAAACGGTACTCAGGTAGTCGGACTGCTTGAGGATGCCAAATTTGTTCAGGGTTTTTAAAATACCCAAATTGATGGTGGCCGAACGGATACCGCCGCCCGATAGCGCTATGCCGAACCGAGTGTCATTTAATGCGTTGGCAAAAGCCTCGCCCATCAATTTTTGGCGGCGTTGCCGAAGGAGGATGTCCTCTTCGCTGATGACTTGCTGGTAGGTGATTTTGTCGGTGTTGGGCATAGCAATACGGGGTTTACAGTTCGGAAGTAATCAAAAGATCGAGGTCAGTAGATTTGATGGCAAACCTACGTCCTAAGTATTCATTAGTCAGGTGGCCTTTGTAGGTATAAATACCGTGGCGCAACCCTACGTTATTGAGGAAAACATTTTCCACGCCTACCACATCTCCAGCCCGCATGAGGATAGGGGTAAGAATATTGCTGGTAGCAATGGAAGCCGTACGCGCAATGCGGGAGGCGAGGTTGGGAACACAATAATGAATTACGCCATGACGGGTAAACGTAGGATGGTCTAAGGAGGTTACTCTTGACGTAGCAAAACAGCCTCCCTGATCGATACTGACATCAATGATTACCGCACCATTTTTCATTTTTTCTACCATAGCCTCGCTAACCACCACGGGCGTGCGCCCACTTTCGGAGTGCATGGCACCGATGACCACCTCAGCAGACACCAACTCCCGCTCTAAATAAACCGGATTCAGGGAACTGGTGTATAAAGGCCGCCCTACCTGATTTTGTAGGCGCTTGAGCTTGTAGATATTATCGTCGAAAATGCGGACTTCTGCCCCCAGGCCCAAGGCCGTTCGGGTAGCGTATTCTGCTACGATGCCTGCCCCCAATATGACCACTTTGGCACTTGGCACCCCCGATACTCCTCCTAGTAACACCCCGCGCCACCACTGGTATTGGACAGCAACTCTCCCGCCGTTAGCATAGCACTGATACCCGCCATCTCGCTCATGATGCGTACGATAGGAAAAAAACCGGAATCATCCTTTATGTACTCCATCGCTAAGGCGATGACCCTTTTTGTTTCAACCGATAAATATATTCAGGGCTGATGAGCGGCATCTGCAAGGGGGATATCACAAACTGCCCGGGATGCATCAAGTCGATTTCTTCCAATGTAGGAGGAGCCACCTGATGATGATGTCTGCTTTGTAAACTTCCTCTTGGCTGTAAACAATTTCTGCTCCTGATTCGGAATAATCGTGATCGGGAAAGCGCGACCGCTCGCCAGCACCCGCTTCTACTACAACCCTATGCCCCCTTGCGGTAAGGGTAACAATAGATGAAGGCACCAACGCAATGCGGTTTTCCTGCATGGTAACTTCTTTGGGGATACCTATGTAAAGGTGTCGCTCCTTGGGCATACGTTGAAGGGTTTCCGGCTGGGTCATCAGTAGCCCTTCGGTAAACTCTTTGGGTACGGGTATTTTTTTATCCTTGTCACTCATTTTTCAAAATACATCTTTCCTGCAAAGTTCATCATTAATTTTTTAGCAGTAGTGATTATCTTTATCGGACGAAAAAAATAAGCTGTTCCCTTTTCGATTTTGAAAAATTTTACAAACAATTGATCTATAGTTAATTGTGTGAAAATTTGGCGAATTTTTCAGGAAAAAATGAACCGTTTATTTTGTCCAACTACTTACCCAATAATCAAAACGAAGATAAGTCTTTGAACAAAAGACTTTTTACAAAACCAATCATCCATGTCAAAACAAGAAAAACCGTACATCAGCTCCGAGGTAACCCTTCCTGAGAGTACCACCAAAGCATTTATACTGGGTGCCTTGCTGTCCATTATACTATCGGCAGCCAATACCTACTTAGGTCTTTTTGCTGGCCTTACTGTTTCAGCTAGTATTCCTGCAGCTGTTATCTCAATGGCAGTGCTTAGGTTGTTCAGAGAACACAACATTCTAGAAAACAACATTGTACAAACGGCTGCATCCGCAGGTGAATCCTTAGCAGCGGGTGTTATATTCACTTTTCCTGCCTTGGTGCTAATGGGATACTGGCAAACGTTCAATTATTGGGAAACAGCGTTGGTAGCTACTTTGTGGAGGCGTGTTGGGGGTATTGTTCACAGTGCCATTGCGCAACGCACTTATCATACGGCAAAAACTGCAATTCCCTGAAGGGGTCGCAACGGCAGAAGTGTTGAAGTCGGGGGAAGAAGGCGGCAGTGCGATCCGATATTTGGTGTGGGGTAGCTTGGTAGGAGCTGTCGTCAAGTTGGCAGAAGCAGGTTTGAAGCTTTGGGAAGGTGTAGCAGAAGGAGCAGCACTAGCGGGTAAAAAAGCCTACTTGTATTTTGGTATCAATCTCTCACCTGCATTGATTGCCGTTGGGTATATTGTAGGCATACGCATAGCGGCATTGGTTTTCATAGGAGGAGCCATCAGCTGGTGGGTGGCCATTCCTGCTTATGTAGCCATGTTTGGCGCACCGGAAAACACGGAAGGCGTAGAAGTAGGTTATGCGATTTGGAGCACTCAAATCCGCTACCTTGGCGTAGGCGCTATGGTCGTTGGGGGGCTGTGGGCATTGATCGACCTGCGTTCATCCATTGCTTATGCCGTGAGCAGTGGCATCAAAGCCATTCGCGAAAAAGTGGATACATCAACGGTTTTGCGCACCGAACGCGACGCTCCTATGTCGTGGGTTATCATGGCTATTGGTATTATGATTGTACCAGTTTTTATCATCTATCTACGTATGATAGGCGATGTTCCTATTTCCATACTTATGGCGTTGCTGATGATTGTGGCTGGTTTTCTTTTTTCTGCGGTAGCAGGCTATATGGCAGGGTTAGTGGGGAGTTCTAACAATCCTATTTCAGGAGTTACGATTGCTACTATACTCAGTGCTTCGCTAATCTTGTTGGCATTGATGGGGTCGGGAGCAGAAAAAGGCCCGGTCGCTGCCATTATGATCGGCGCTGTTGTTTGTTGTGCAGCCGCCATCGCAGGCGATAATATGCAAGACTTAAAAGCAGGCCATATTCTTGGCGCAACGCCTCGTAAACAGCAGCTCATGCAGATGGTAGGGGTGATAGCTGCCGCGCTGGTATTGCCATTAGTGTTGCAATTATTGATGACAGGCTATGGATTTGGGCCTAAAACGGCTGCCAATCCCGATGCATTGGCCGCACCACAAGCAACATTGATGGCCAGCGTAGCAAATGGTGTGTTTAAAGGCAATCTACCTTGGACAATGGTCTATATCGGCATGGGGCTGGGGGCGCTTATCATTATGGCCGATCAGTTTCAAAAAAACAGGGGAAGTGATTTTCGCATTCCTATTTTAGCGGTAGCCGTAGGTTTATACTTGCCTTTCGAGTTAGATAGTGCCATTATGCTAGGTGGTATCGTTTCATGGCTGGTGAGCCGCTACCAGCAAAAGAATGCCATAGCAGATGCCACAGCCCACGAAGCGGCTGAAAAGCAAAGCGAACGCACGGGGCTATTGATCGCATCTGGCCTTATCACAGGTGAAGCATTGGTGGGTATTTTACTGGCTGTACCTGTGGCCATTTATGGTTCTTCAGAGGTTCTCTCCCTGCATGTTGATTTGGGTATGATAGCAGGGGTCGTCGTCGTCACGGGTATTTGTTACTGGTTGTACCGAACCGCTGCTACTGCTTATAAGACATCCTAAGATAACTTGAATTCTTGGTTCTTTGACAAATAGAGTGGGGCCTTCCCGATAAAATATCGGGAGGCTCTCCCGACCAGTTGGGGCGGGATCGGCCACGCCCTATCGGGACGTGTCTGGCTTTCCCGATAAAAATCGGGATCGCCACCCTTCCACAACTTGTCTCGGCCTTTTGCCGAGATCGCTAGGCTGGGAATTCCACATCTTTTGTCAAAGAACCGAATTCTTTACAGCAATTTATTTGCTGGTTTACAAGTAAATACTTACCTTTGCAGCGTCTTTTAGGAAAAGATGTCGAAAGAGGGAACCCCAACGGTTCCCTCTTTTTATTACTACTGTCAAAAAATGGCCGTTTGGAAGAGCGAATTATAGACCTTTTAGAGGGAAAATTAGCAGATCCGGCATTTGCCGACTGTTTTTGGTTAGATGTAAGCATAGACAAGGGTAAAAAGCTGGAAATCATCATCGATGCTGATACGGGCGTTACCTTTGAGAAATGCCGCCAAATAAGCCGTTACTTGGAAGGATTTATTGATGAAGCGGGTTGGTTGGGAGAGGATTACACCATAGAGGTAAGCTCCCCAGGTGCCGACCGCCCCTTGGAACGCCCTAGGCAGTATCCTAAGCATATTGGGAGGCGGTTGGAGGTGCAAACACAAGCAGGTGAAACCATTGAAGGCCAATTGACAGCGGCTACCGATGATCACATCGTGCTGTTGTATGAAGAACAGCGCAAAGAAGGCAACAAAAAGGTGAAAGAGAATATAGCCAAAACCATTCCTTTTACTGAAATTGCTAAAGCACAGGTAATTATTTCATTCAAATAGGCGGCTTTTGTGCCGCATAAAATACAGGCAATGAACCTCGTAGATGTATTTTCGGATTTTAAGGCCGGAAAAAATATCGACCGTCCTACGATGGTACGTGTACTGGAAGACGTATTCCGTACACTCATCCGCAAGAAGTATGGTTCGGACGAAAACTTTGATGTCATTGTAAACACCCAGAAGGGTGACTTGGAACTGTGGCGCGTGCGAGAAATCGTACCCGATGGTGAGGTGACCGATGATCGCAGCCAGATATCCATATCGGAAGCACTTTCCATTGATGAGGATTATGAAGTTGGGGAAGAGTGTTATGAGCAATTGTTCTTGGAGCACTTTGGCCGTCGAGCCATTATGGCAGCGCGGCAAACGCTCATCTCTCGTATCATGGAGTTGGAGAAGGATGAAATTTACCGCAAATACTCCGAGCGTATCGGTGAATTGGTTATTGGCGAAATCAACCAAATTCTCAAACGAGAAATATTGATCCTGGACGACGTGACCGGTTCTGAATTGGTGATGCCTCGTTCAGAAACCATCAAAGGCGACTATTTCCGCAAAGGCGATATGGTGCGCGGTGTGATCAAGGACGTTGAGATGAGGAACAATAACCCCGTAGTTATTGTTTCGCGAACAGCCGACTTGTTCCTGGAGAAACTACTGGAACAAGAAGTTCCTGAAATTGAGGATGGCCTCATCAGTGTGCGCAGCGTAGTACGCCTACCGGGCGAACGCGCTAAAGTTGCCGTTGAATCTTACGATGACCGCATCGACCCCGTAGGAGCGTGTGTGGGTATGAAAGGTTCCCGCATCCACGGGATTGTTCGTGAGTTGAATAATGAAAATATCGACATTATCAACTTCACCAACAATATGTCGCTGTACATCCAGCGGGCATTGACACCCGCTCGTGTCACCAGTATCAACCTTAATATGGACAACCGCCAAGCAAGTGTGTTCTTGGAACCCGACCAAGTATCGCTCGCTATTGGCAAGGGAGGTACCAATATTAAATTGGCCAGCAAACTCACCGATTTTGAAATCGATGTGTACCGCAATAACGACGAAGTGGAAATCGATGACGTGGATCTGGACGAATTCAGCGATGAAATCGAAGAGTGGGTCATCGATGAGTTAAAGGGCATTGGATGCGATACTGCTCGTAGTGTGCTAAACCTCAGTTGGCAAGAGATTGTCCGCCGTACGGAGTTGGAAGAAGAAACAGCCAAAGAATTGTTACAGATCTTGGCTGCGGAGTTCGAGGAATAAAGAGTATATCTAAGTTTTTAGTCCGCTTTACTATTTATAGTGGTGATTTTGGCTGTGATTGCTTTCACACCTTTTAATTGAAGGTGAATACGTAAAATCACCATTACGAACATAGGAAGTGCGTGAAAAACAACACTTTTTAGCTCAAAATTGTGAACCACAGTTTTTAAGTATATCTTTGCATTGGTTTTTGCATTATTAGTGCTTTTATGTCAACAGCAGGTAAGTGCAGGCCTAAATTAACAGAATGGAGAGACGTTTAGTCAAAACAGCGAAAGAGTTGAATGTTGGTTTGTCAACGATAGTGGACTTCCTGCAACACAAGGGGTACGATATCGAGAACAAGCCAATGGCCAAAGTAACCGACGAGATGTATGATGAGCTTGTTCGGGAGTTTTCCAAATCTATCGCTATCAAGGAACAGGCAGATCAGTTGGTAATTGGTACACGCCCAGGTGCGGCGGGCACCAAAAAGGAAGGGGATACTCCGAAAGTAGAGGAGAAGGCCCCTGTGGTGAGCAAGCCAGTTGAATCAACCATCATCAAGCCTAGGTTTGCTACCAAGCCTAGCCCAACACCTCCCGCTCCCCCTGCAACTCCAGAACCTCCTGCGGCACCTGTGACGCCTGCGCCTGTGGTAGAGGAACCTGCTGCTGCACAGCAAAACGAGTCTGCTGAAGAGTCATCAAGGAAAGCCCCCGGGTTGAAGGTCTTAGGAAAAATAGACTTATCGAGCCGGGGTGGGGGCAAGAAACCAGCACCTGCGGCACCGGCTCCTAAGCCAGCTCCTGTTGAACCCACTACCCCACCCGTTCAAGAAGAGCAACCTGCTCCTAAAGTGGTGGAAGAACCTAAAGTGGCGGCTTCAGAGGAGAAAGTACCTACACCTCCTGTACAGCAACCTGTACAAGAAGAAAAAGCACAGCAAGCACCACCTGAAACGGTAGATGCTACCTCGCCAGGCGAAGAAGTCATGGCGCGAGCCAAGACACCAGAGCTGAGAGGACTCAAAATTTTGGGTAAAATCGACACCAGCAAGCTGGGTGCAACAGGACGCGGCAAGAGCCGTAAGGAGCGAGAAAAAGAAAACAAGGCAAAAGAAGCCGAGAAAAAAGCAACGCCGGATGCGGCGGCTGCAAAACCCACAGATGCTGCTGCTGCCGAAAGCGAACGCAAACGTCGCAGACGCAAGCGCAAGAAGGTCACGGGAGAAAGTGGTGGCAACGCCCCCAGCGCTTCTCAACAAGGTGGCAATGCACAGCGTCCACCCCGTCAAGCACCTCCTAGGGAAGAGGTGAAAGAGGTTTCCAAAAAGGAAATTGAAGAAAAAATCAAGGCCACCATGGCGCGTATGGCGGGAGGCGGTAAGAAAAAACGCCAAAAGCTACGCCGTGACAACCGAGAGCGTATCCGCGAAAAGCAGGAAATGCTCGAATTGGAAGCTTCTAGTGAAAAACTGGAAGTTACTGAATTTATTTCCGTGCAGGAATTGGCCAACCTCATGGATGTCCCCGCTACAGATGTCATTATGACCTGTATGAATGTGGGTGTTATCGTGTCCATCAACCAGCGTCTCGATGCAGAAATCATCGAAATGGTGGCGGAAGAATTTGGTCACGAAGTCGAATTTATTTCACTTGAAGAGCAAAACGAGGACGATACCGAAATAGAAGACAGCCCAGAAGATCTGGTGCCACGCGCCCCAGTTGTTACCATCATGGGACACGTTGACCACGGTAAAACTTCGTTGCTCGACTACATCCGTAGTGCCGCAGTAGCCGAAGGTGAAGCAGGAGGTATCACCCAGCACATCGGTGCCTACGAAGTGTTTGTGAATGGCGATAAGACCAAGCCTATTACTTTCCTTGATACGCCGGGTCACGAGGCGTTTACAGCTATGCGTGCTCGCGGTGCCAAGGTAACGGATATTGCCGTTATCGTTATCGCAGCCGACGATACCATCATGCCCCAAACCAAGGAAGCTATCAGCCACGCTGAGGCTGCTGGCGTACCTATTATCTTTGCCATCAACAAGATTGATAAAGATGGTGCCAATCCTGAAAGAATCAAGCAGGAACTGGCTGCTATGAATTACTTGGTAGAAGATTGGGGTGGGGGTTATGGCTCGGCTGATATATCCGCCAAACAAGGTCTGAATATTGATACATTGCTGGAACGCATCCTGCTGGAAGCGGAGATGAAGGAACTCACAGCCAACCCAAAACGCGAAGCGTTGGGTACGGTATTGGAAGCCTCGCTTGACAAAGGTCGTGGCTACGTAGCCAAGATGCTCGTACAGAACGGTACGCTCAAAATTGGGGATTCAATGGTATCTGGCGAACACTCTGGTAAGGTGAAGGCCATGTTTAACGAACGCAACCAACGCATAAAAGAGGCTGGCCCGTCCACTCCTATATTGGTATTGGGCTTAGGTGGTGCCCCTCAAGCAGGCGAGCGTTTCAAAATTGTCAATAGCGAACAAGAAGCCAGAGAAATTGCCAACCGTCGGGCGCAAATTTCCCGTGAGCAAGCCAACCGCGCTACTAAACGTATCAGTCTTGATGAAATCGGACGCCGCTTGGCATTAGGCAACTTCAAAGAACTCAACCTCATCGTTAAAGGTGACGTGGATGGCTCTGTAGAGGCTTTGTCGGATTCGCTCATCAAACTGTCACAAGAAACAGTGCAGGTGAATGTGATTCACCGTGCTGTGGGGCAAATCATCGAATCGGATGTATTGTTAGCTTCGGCTTCCGATGCCATCATCATCGGCTTCCAAGTGCGCCCTTCTACCAATGCGCGTAGGTTGGCAGAACGGGAAGGAGTACAAATCAAGACCTACTCCATTATCTACGAAGCGATTGAGGAAATCAAATTGGCCATCGAAGGTATGTTGGACACCATCAAGGAAGAAAACATACTCGGGCAATTGGAAATACGTGAGATTTTCAAAATCAGCAAAGTGGGTACCGTTGCCGGATGTTTGGTTACGGAAGGTAAGATCCTGCGCGACAACAACGTCCGCGTTATTCGCGATGGTATCATTATCTACCCCACCAAAGAAGGGCAGGTGGCTGAAATCAAAGCCCTCAAGCGTTTCAAAGACGATGTCAAAGAAGTGCGCGGTGGTATGGAATGTGGTTTGTCTATCAAGAACTACAATGACCTCAAGGAAGGCGATGTGATCGAAGCATTTGAAATTGTGGAGGTTAAACAGAAGTTGTCCTTCTCCTAAGGGATAAGAAAAAATTAGCTGAAAGGCGGTTGGTTGAACGAAAACTAACCGCCTTTTTTATTTTCTTTTCAAAAGTGTATCGTTTATAAAGCAGCAAAGAAAGCAACGTTCGATAAGATTTTTGTTCGAATAGTTATGATACCTCAATACACTGTTGAGAATTGAAATACCCCTTTTCTGAATATTTACGCCAATTTCGTAACTTCGCACTAAACTTTAAATACATTACTCAATGATTGAAAGTAAACCGGGTTTATATGGGATTAGGCATTCTAACAGAGACTTTACCAATAAGAATACTTGGGGGAAAAACCAATTTAACTCTTCTTTTCCAGCTTCACTTTCGGCGTACTTGGATAAAAAAGGATTTGAAAATGTTTATCTAACTTTAAATAAAGATTTAAAAGTAACCCATCAAAAAATATCAACTTCTGATTTTTTTGGGCTCGCTCCAACTTCTGATAATTTGTTCTACTCATTTGAGTCAGCCTATACTCCATACGCACAGCTTTTAGTTGGGAATCTCCCAAGGGTTGATTTGGTAACTCAGCAAAAAAGTAATGGCCAAGTACTTAAACCAATAGAAATAAAACTTACTGCTTTGCCTGACAACACAACTTGTGAATTCTCAGAGAACAACTATGGAACTGAAATAGTAATAAGACCTGATACTATTGTTTACATAGCTTGTAGTATAGCGTTTATTTTTCGTGATAAACTTGAAAAACTACGCTCTCATTTTTCTTCTGATTTTGAAAAAATACATGATTGGACAGAGGGAACAGAAGTATGGGCTTATTTACCTCGAATGATTGAAGCTATCGATTCAATTACCCTGTCAATACTTGAAAAGCAAGAGCCTATTTTAATGCAGCCGATATGGAAGACACAAGGAAAATCACCTACACTGGCAGAGAACTGCTTAGATGTTTTTGTTTGGTCGAACCTTGCATTTATTCAACTGTTTCTTGATGTTGCGAGAAGTGAATTATCGTCAAACAATAAAATAACTCGCCAAATTAGAACGATCTTATGGCTTTTTAAGATGCTATATGATTTTTCAGTTTATGGACAATTTAATCATGGTAAAATCATTGACGAGCTTTCGTACAATACCAAAAACGACAAAGCGTTTGCAGTGAGCGGCATGATTACTCATTCATATATGAACTGCGAGGAGTTACACAAACCGAGAATATTGAAAGATGAAATCAAAAATATTATTCTAGGTGGAGGGCAAAATCTCTTGAGCCCAGAAAGAAGATTTGATGCTATTATTTATAATTCCCCAGAACTTTTTGAATAATGGATTACAACAAAATAAGAACAGTTGATTTGTTTTCAGGTTGTGGTGGAATGTCCTTAGGGTTTCAGAATGCTGGCTTTGAGATAGTCGCAGCGTTTGATAATTGGAAACCTGCTATTGAGGTATATAAAGATAACTTTGATCACCCAATTTATGATTCTGATCTTGGAAATGAAGAAAGTAAAGAAACCATAAAAGCACTGAATCCAAATTTAATAATTGGAGGGCCTCCTTGTCAAGACTTTTCAAGTGCGGGTAAGAGAGACGACACCCTTGGAAGGGTTGACTTAACAATTTCGTATGCGGAAATTGTGAGTACGATAAAACCTCAATATTTTGTAATGGAGAATGTTGAGCGAATAAAAAAGAGTAGGATTCTTAAAGATGCTATAAAAATATTAAAGGGTGCAGGTTATGGTATAAGTATGGAAGTTCTTGATGCAAGCTATTGTGGCGTTCCACAAGCAAGAAAACGGTTCTTTATGATTGGTAAGCTAGGCGAAGTAGATGATTTTTTAGCACCCTATTTCGCAAAAAAAATATCAAAAAAACCAATGACCGTTTACGATTATCTTGGTAATTCTCTTGGTGTTGAGCATTATTATAGGCACCCTAGGAGCTATAAAAGACGCGGTGTTTTTAGTATTCACGAGCCAAGTCCTACCATACGAGGGGTTAATAGGCCAATTCCAGAAGGTTATCCAAAGCATCCTGGTGATACAGTTGACGTTTCAGAAAATGTCAGACCTCTAACAACTATCGAAAGGAGCTATATTCAGACATTTCCAAAGGGTTTCATTTTTAGAGGTTCTAAAACGAATCTTGAACAAATTATTGGTAATGCCGTACCTGTAAAACTAGGTGAATTTGTAGCTTGTGCGTTAAACGAATATATAAAAGACAAAAAAGAAAACAAGATAAGGCATAATGGACAGCTTAGATTTGCGATGGAACCTGAAACAAAATTTGAGCGTATTGAGTCCAATATTGATGTCTAAAGGGCGTAATAAAAAAGTTCCATTTCGCCCATTCACTAACGATCTTTAAATAAACGCACCAATGGAAACCAGCGAGTTGCTCAAAAAAGTTCGCAAGATTGAGATCAAGTCCAAGGGGCTGAGCAAGCATTTGTTTTCAGGGGAATACCACAGTGCTTTCAAGGGGCGCGGTATGTCTTTTAGCGAGGTGAGAAGCTACCAGTACGGCGATGATGTGCGCAATATTGATTGGAACGTCACGGCTCGTACGAACGAACCCCATGTGAAAATTTTTGAGGAAGAGCGAGAGTTAACCGTTATGCTGTTGATAGACATCAGCCGTTCTTCTTTTTTCGGTACAACACCACAAATGAAAAATGAATACATCACGGAAATAAGCGCGGTACTGTCTTTTTCTGCTATTAATAATAACGACAAGGTGGGTGTGGTGTTCTTCTCCGACCGCATCGAAAAATTCATCCCTCCCAAAAAGGGCAAAACACATATCCTGCACATCATTCGCGAACTCATAGAGCTGAAACCGCAAGGCCGCGGCACCGATATTGGCGCAGCGCTGGAGTATTTCAACCATATTGTCAAGAAAAAGAGTATTTGTTTCCTATTCTCCGACTTCATGGCGCAGGAATACGAAACGGCACTCAAAATTGCTGCCCGCCGCCACGATCTCATTGGTGTACACGTGTTCGATCCGCGAGAATCGTCGCTGCCTGATGTGGGGTTGATACGGGCAGAAGATGCCGAAACCGGACAAATTCGTTGGATTGATACTTCCAGTAAAAAGGTTCGCCAAGACTACCACGAATGGTTCTCGGCTAATGTTCGCTATTTTAGAGAGCAGTTTACCCGCAGTGGAGGCGACATCCTCAGTATTGCTACTACGGATTCTTATGTAAATGCTTTGCACCAGTTTTTTAAAAAAAGAGCATAAAATGACCCGCTTTTTTCTTGCATCTTCGGTTGGATGGCTGGCAGTTCTGTTGCTCGGAGCCTCTACGCTTAGGGCGCAAACTACGGTACAACTCCAATTGAGCAATAGCCAGATATTGATTGGCGACCAAATTACACTGACCATCGACATCAGTGCTCCTCAAGAAGCCACGCTGGAAGCCATTCAATTGGAAGCGTGGGCGAAAGCAAGCAATACGGAAGTCATTCAGTCTTCCCAACTCCAAACGGTTGCCCAACAACCTCAGCAATTGCTTCATCAAGATGTATTGATAACTCATTTTGACACAGGCTATCATGTACTGCCCCCCTTGGCTGTTATCTACACGCTCAATGGTAGGCGGGACACGGCCTTTTCTGGCGACTTAGGGCTTAGGGTACTAGCTCCGCCTGTGAATCAGGAAACCACATTACAACCCAATAAAGATATACAGGAGGAACCACTTCGGTTGATCGACTTTCTTCCTTGGCTCTTGGTCGTATTGTTGATAGCTGCCACGGTTTGGCTTATCTTGAGGAGTCGTCATAAAGCCAAAAAAGAACAACAATTCCCTCCTCCACCGCCTGTGCCTGCCCATCAAGTAGCTTTGGAGAAATTACAACAATTGGAACAAGAAGCCCTTTGGCAAAAAGGAGAAGGAAAGGCGTACCAATCTCGCTTAACCTACATATTGAGGGAATATTTGGAGAATCGTTTCGATATGCGGGCACTGGAAGCCACTACCGCAGTGATAAACAAGGATCTACAGGCCGCGATTGAGGATAAAACGATGGTAGCGCAATTAGGACGTTGGTTGGAAATAGCGGATATGGTAAAGTTTGCCAAGGCTACACCTACCGCTGAGCAGCACGTTGCTGCATTGCAATACATCCGCTTTTTTGTACAACAGACTACCCCCGCCGAGGTAGAAGACACCCAAGAGGATAAACTCAACCTAAACGTAGAGGCATGATGGGAGACTGGACACAACTGACATTTGCTTATCCATGGGCGTTATTACTTTTGTTGTTAGCACCCGCCATAGTCTGGTGGCGGTTGCGTACCCGTAATCGGCATTACCCTCATTTGAGAATGTCGAATTTGCAATCTATTGATGGAGCACCCACTTGGCGGGTATATCTAAGACGTGCACTACCGTGGCTACGTGCTTTGGCATTGGTTAGTATCGTAATCGCGTTGGCGCGCCCACGGTTGGCACTCCAGCAAGAATCTATCAAGGCAGAGGGAATCGACATCGTGCTGACGATGGATCTTTCTAGCAGTATGCTTGCTCAGGATTTTCGCCCTAGCCGATTAGAAGCGAGTAAAAAGGTTGCCACAGATTTTGTACAAAAACGACACTATGACCGCATCGCTGTCGTTGCCTTTGCAGGGGAAGCTTTCACTTCCTGCCCGCTCACTACGGATCATGATGTGGTACGAACGTTCTTAGGTGCCCTGCAATGTGGTGCACTGAACGACGGTACGGCCATTGGCCAAGGATTAGCAACTGCCATTAACAGGGTTAAAGAAAGCAAATCGGCAAGCAAGGTCATTATCCTCCTCACGGATGGGGTAAACAATGCAGGATACCTTTCTCCAGAAATGGCCGCCGATATAGCTCGTCAGTTTGGTATCCGCGTTTATACGATAGGGGTAGGTTCGGAAGGAGAAGCCCTCACGCCTGTGAGCAAAGATCGTTTTGGTAGATACCGCTATGATATTGCGAAAGTAGAAATCGATGAACCTTTGCTTACACAAATCGCAGAAGCTACTGATGGCCGCTATTTTCGGGCGACGAACCAGCAGGAATTGGAAGAAATATACAGCCTCATCGACCAATTGGAGAAAACAGAAATTGAGACAACGATCATAAGGCGATATGCTGAAAAATTCAGACTATTCGTATTGATAGCGGCCTGCCTATTGTTGTTGGAAGTGGTATTAAAGTACGCAGTTGAGGGCGATTCCTTGAATCGCAAAATGTGCTGTTTTTTCTAGAAAAGCCCAATGGTTCTATTTATTTATAGTAAAATTTACACTGCTTTGTACCAATATAAATAAGGTGTGAAAAATATGTGGTAATTTTGCACGGTTTTATATAACTTCGGGCTTTTAGTGTAAAGGTGGTTGTTTCTTTTGGGATAAAATCCGCTAAAAAAACAACCAATACCATATTATAATAGCTCTATATCCATTCGATAACGTTTTCACACCGAAATAATGAAGCTTTTCAGCTTATTCAAGCAAGAACTTGCCATAGACTTGGGAACAGCCAACACTCTCATCATCCAAGATGGAGAGGTAGTAGTGGACGAACCTTCTATTGTAGCCTCAAATAGACGAACAGAAGAAACCATCGCTGTTGGCCGCAAGGCTATGCAGATGCACGAGAAGACCCACGAAGAGATCAAAACTATCCGCCCGTTGAAAGACGGGGTAATTGCCGATTTTAAGGCTGCGGAAAATATGATTGAGGGGATGATTCGGATGATCGGTCGGCGTTGAAGGTTTTTTACCCACCTCAAAATGGTTATCTGTATTCCTTCTGGTATTACAGAGGTTGAGAAAAGAGCGGTTTTTGACTCCGCAGATCACGTGGATTCCAAAGAGACCTACCTTATCTATGAGCCGATGGCCGCCGCCTTGGGTATAGGACTGGATGTGGAAGAACCAATTGGCAATATGATTATCGACATAGGTGGCGGTACCACGGAAATTGCGGTTATCGCTCTTTCTGGTATCGTAACAGACCAGTCGATCCGTATTGCTGGTGATGAGCTTACGACCGATATTATGAACTACATGAAGCGGCAGCACAACATCCTCATCGGGGAACGCACTGCCGAGCAAATAAAAATTCACGTTGGGTCGGCATTGCCCGAACTTGACAGCCCTCCGGATGATTTTGCCGTCAACGGTCGCGACTTGATGACGGGTATCCCCAAGCAGATCAAAGTTACGTACAAGGAGATTGCTCATTCGCTAGATGAATCTATCACGGCCATTGAAGAAGCAGTGTTGAGAGCGTTGGAAGCTACGCCGCCAGAATTGGCAAGCGACATTTATCGTACGGGGCTTTACCTAACAGGGGGAGGGGCTTTGCTGAGAGGTTTAGACAAACGGATTGCAGGCAAAACCAAATTGCCTGTTCATGTAGCCGATGACCCCTTGCGGGCAGTCGTGCGGGGTACCAGCAAAGCACTAGCCGATACCGACCGTTACAAGGCAATCCTTATTCCCAGAGGCAGCGTTTAAAAAGGCGGATATATTTCCTGAAGCGATATGAGCAACTTACTCCAACTATTATCAAACAGGGGGGCGTTCTTTCTGTTCGCTTTGTTGGAGATGTGGTGTCTTTACCTCATTGTTAGCTTTAACGATCCTCAACGGGTAGTGGCGGAAGCTACTTGGCTGCGTTACTCAGGTAGTATCATGGAGCGCTCTGACAAAATGAGAACCTACCTCAAATTAGATCAGACCAATCAACAACTCAGGGAAGAGAACGCTTCGCTATTAGCGCAACTGCCAAGCGCTTTTTATGTAGAAAACATCGAAAGAGATACCGTACAGGATGACTCCCTCAGGCAGCGCTATACCTTTATTTCCGCAGAGATTATCAATAAATCCCCGTTGAGTGCCAACCTTACTTATGTACTCAATCGAGGTTATATACATGGCGTAGAACCTCACATGGGGGTCATTAACGATGGCGGCGTGGTAGGAATTGTCACGCAGGTATCGCCCCGGCATAGCCGAGTGATGAGCCTCCTACACCGTGATATGCGCCTTAGTGCAGGGTTGAGAAGCAAAAACTTTTTTGGTACGCTACGCTGGGAAGGAGGAGATACTCGTTATGCGATTTTGTATAATATCCCAGATTACTCCAAAGCAGCAGTGGGGGATACCATTGAAACTACGGGGTATTCCAATATCTTTCCATCAGGCGTAGCATTAGGAAAAGTAAGCAAGAAAGAAGTAGTGAAAGGCGACAATACCTTAAAACTGACGGTAAAGCTTTTCAACGACTTTTTTAATATTCAACACGGCTATATTGTTAGGGATTTGATGAAAGAAGACCTGGAACAATTGGACAACGAAGCAGTAGAATAATGGATAGAGCCGTCAGAAATAGTGTCATTCGTTTTTTCCTCTTGTGGGCTATTCAAGTGTTCTTGCTCAAGCAAATCGCTTGGGGCTGGGGTGGCATCAATTATTTGCAGGTATTTCTGTATCCTTTGTTTATCCTGCTGCTCCCTTTTTCCACCCCTCGAATATTGGTAATGTTATTGGGATTTATCCTTGGGATAGCAATCGATTGGTTGTATGAAAGCCTGGCATGCATGCGGGGGCTTTAGTATTTACGGCTTATATCCGTGGGTTAGTACTTCGCATCCTCATGCCGCGTGAAGGTTACAACATCAAGGATACCCCCACTAAAGATGCGATGGGGCATACTTGGTTTTTTAGGTACGCAGCCGTGATGCTATTCCTACATTGCCTGTTTTATTTCTCATTGGAGGCATTTACTTTTGTCTATTTCAGCAGTATTTTGCTAAAAACCATCGTGACTTCCTTCGCATCCTTGTTCTTTCTGCTGGTAGCTGTTTATACAACGAATCCAGAGGCTTGATTTTTATAATAAAAACCCATTCTCCGGCTGGATAGAGGAGGGATGTTGGTATCAGCAATCATTTCCCGTATATCAATTTCAATGCCTCTAGCGATAGCGGTGATGGGCACATCGTTGTAAGTACCCTCAAAGGATTTTCGGAGTAATCACCAATTTTTTCCATCAGGAAAAATATCCATATCCCAAGTGCGATCATAGGAACTGTTGTTTTAAAACCCAAGTAAAAGGCCACGGCGATACCTATTACACTCACCGGTTGCCAGGGCAGCGATAGACCACCTTGTAAAAAATGGCTGACGACAAACACGATGCTTGCATAGACCAAGCCAACAATAAACGGACGCTTGCTCCATTTGAATGTCATCCAAAAACCATAGTTCCTATTTACATACATAAGCGGGTGATTTTATAGGCTTGAAAATGGTTTGCATTGAAACAAGCTGCTTCCTTGCACCGTTTTTTTGCATAGATACGCATTTATCAATTTAATCACATTCAATATTGCCCATAATAAGTATGGTCTTGGTATCTTTGGTGACCTAACTACTTGGATAACACCAAATTCCAGCTAAATAAACTTTGGCTACTTTGTAATATCAAAACTACATATATGGCACTTAAAGCACGACCTTGATGAATTAATAACAGCAGGCATCCTCACAGAAGACACCGCCCAGCAGATCAGGCAGTATTACCATCGGCAAGCTCCTGACGGTGGCAGCCGTATGTTGTTGATATTCGGCGTATTAGGTGCCTTACTAGTAGGTTTAGGCGTTGTGCTGATCGTGGCACATAATTGGGATACATTGCCTCAATGGGCCAAGACATTGCTGGCGTTTACGCCCGTTTTACTGGGGCAGGCAGCGGGTGCTTATGCCCTTTTTTCTAAAAAAGAAAGTGTTGCGTGGAAGGAAGCCTCTGCCACTTTTCTCGTTTTTGCCATAGGAGCCTGTATTTCACTTATCAGCCAAATATACCACCTGCCGGGAAGTATGGCCGGGTTTCTACTGGTATGGTGCCTATTGACATTGCCCATCCTCTACATATTTCCTTCTACAATGACTTCCTTGCTGTATTGGATAGGTATAACCGCTTACGGTGTGGAGCAAGGCTATGGTTTTCGGGAAACCGACCCGAACTATTACCCCCTACTACTAGGGGCGGCACTTCCTTTTTATTACAAGATGACGCAAGAAAAACCGCTTGCCAATGCCACCCGCTTCCATCACTGGCTAGCCCCCTTGTCTGCGACCATCTTGCTGGGTACATTAGCTAACACGCACGGAGAATTGATGACGATTGCTTACGTAGCCCTTTTCGGGGCATGGTATTGGGTAGGGAAAACTACGTTGATACCCGCTAATCAAACTTTCAACGGCTATGTGGTGATAGGCACATTGGGTTTGGTCAGTTTATTGACAGCACTCACCTTCAGGGATTTTTGGGTGAACCTGTTTTTTGAAAAAATAACGGTGGCAGATCTATTCACAACGCGCGAAGGCTGGGTTATCCTAACTATCTATCTGATTACGGCCATGGGGCTGTACGTGACAGGGCTATTTCGCGATTGGCGATCGGTGTTGCCCACGTTGGCGTCCCTTGCCATTTTTTTCGTGCTGTTGATAGGGTTGCACCAGATTGTATTTGCTGTGGTACTCGCCAACTTGCTACTGCTGGGGTTGGGCATCTCCAACGTATGGAAGGGCATCCAGCAAGACCACTTGGGCATACTCAACATAGGGCTACTCACCATTACGGCTCTTATCATTGCCCGTTTTTTTGACACAGACCTGAGTTTTGTTTTCAGGGGTGTTTTATTTGTTATGGTGGGCATCGGTTTTTTTGCTGCTAATTACCTGACTATCCAAAAAGAAAAAACATGTCTAATCGCCGTTTACAAATAATTGCCTTTGGAGCTATGGTACTGATACAGTGGTTGGTGCCTGCTAATATGATCCTAGGCCGCGAAAAGGTACTGGACAAGGGTACCCCTTATCGGTTCAAGGTACGCCCCGTAGATCCTTACGACCCCTTCCGTGGACGGTACATGACACTCGACTTCGAAGCCAACCAATTCAATACCGATACCCTGTCGGAATGGATGATGGGTGAAACCGTTTTTGTCTCCCTAGCGACAGACTCCATAGGTTTTGCCAACATACAAGATGTAACCCATGAACCACCCACCGACGGAAGTGATTATATTACTGCTAAGCTTTATTACAGTGACTGGCGAGACAGTTTTCAGCTGCTCCAAATCCTATACCCATTCGATAGGTACTACATGGAAGAAACCAAAGCCCCCGAGGCCGAGCGCATCTACCGGGAATCCTTGCGCGACAGCAGCCAAACGGCTTGGGCATTGGTACACGTCTATCAGGGGGAGGCAGTGTTGAAAGATGTATTGGTCAACGGCGTTTCAATCACCCAACTAATTGAATAAACAAATGAATCATTCACGACGCGCTTTGGGGGTCAGCATATTAGTTGTATGGCTCGGCCTGTGCTTTATAGGGGAATTGAATGCCCAACGCGAAATGATCGTGCTGTTCCATACCCAATCGTCGGTGCATTTTGCTCAGCGCTCTCCTCAGCAAGGGTTGCGATTCCTTCGTTCTTTAGGTATTCGCCACAACCTCGCCTTGTACGAAGTAGATACATCTTCGGTCGATACGAATGCCTTGTTGGCTTGGGTTCGCCACCAACCTGAAGTGAAGGCGGCTCAATGGAACGGAGAAGTTTCCTTTCGGGAAACACCCGACGATCCCTTTTTTTTCAACCAATGGGATATGGACATCATACAAGCCCCCGATGCTTGGGAGCATACCACAGGGGGGCAAACAGCCACAGGTGTCCCCATCGTGGTAGCGGTGATGGACAGCAGCTTTGACACCGCTCATGAGGACATCCGAGAAAATTTATGGTACAACGAGGCCGAAACCCCAGATGATAACGTGGACAATGACGGCAATGGCTATGTGGACGACCGCTTGGGATGGGATTATTTTTCAAACACCCCCCATATTGCACCAGGTGATCACGGGCTTTCTATCACGGGTATCATCGGTGCCAGTGGCAATAATGGCAAAGGGGTAGCGGGCATCAATTGGAACTTGCAGATGATGCTTTTCTCCTTCAATCAAATTGCCGACCTCATGCAAGCCTACGAATACGTGATAGACCAACGAATGCGCTTCAACGAAACGAATGGTGCTGCCGGGGCTTTTGTGGTAGCCGCCAACCACAGTTTCGGTGTCAACAATACCCTTTGCGACAACTATCCCGTATGGCAAGCGATGCTGGATCACCTCGGGGAAGCAGGCGTACTTTCCAGTGCCGGTGTGGCCAACACCCGATACAACGTGGATATTTCTGGCGATACTCCCGCCACCTGCCCCTCTGATTACCTCATCGTTTCCTGCAATACCGATGCGGATGACAATCTCTACACCAGTTCGGCTTATGGGCCGGTTTCGGTCGATATGGGGTCGCCAGGTGAGGCATCCTATACCGTAAAACCCGCTGGCACTTATGGCCTTTTTGGTGGCAATAGCGCCGCCACGCCTCATGTGACGGGAGCCATTGCATTGCTGTACAGTGCCAACGTTCAGGTATTGACGCAACAGGCGATACAACAGCCTGCCGCCACGGCTCGCTTGATACGGGACGTGCTGATACGCGGCGTAGAACAAACGCCCTCCCTACAAAATAGAACGGCCACAGGAGGCCGGCTAAATCTAGCCAACGCACTATCGCTGCTCCTCGATAACTACAACAGCGAACCTGGGCCACTGGCTATGACCATTGTTTTCCCCAATCCCGTCACGGATAAAGTGATGGTGCGTTTTGTGGTGCCGGAGTACGGAACATACGAAGCAAGACTCTACAATACTTTAGGCCAATTGGTGAGCCAAAAAACAGTGATAGCAGAAGTCAATACAATTCTATTATTCGACATGGCCGTAGCTTCTCTTCCAGCAGGAGCCTATCAACTGCAATTTGGAAAAGGCAGCACTTGGGTACAGCAAATGGTGGTAAAATTGTAGAGATGGGCATCTAATCACCCGCCATGGCGATGGTCGCCATACTCACACGAGTGCCCGGCAACTCCAGTACACAACTAGCACAAGCCTCCAGTGTAGCACCCGTAGTAAGCACATCATCCACGAGAAGAATATGCTTACCACGAAGCAAATCGGGTTGCTGTACATCGAAGGAACGCATCGCATTTTCCAACCTTTCTTGGCGAGATTTTCGGGTTTGTGTATCCGTGAAAATAGGGCGGTACAAAGCGTGGCTAAATAGGGGGCGTTGCATACTTTCCGACAATCCTTTGCCAAACATAGCTGCTTGGTTGTAGCCTCTAAGGTGTTGTTTTCGAGGGTGTAGCGGCACGGGCACGATAGCATCTACTGCCGTGTAGTGAGGTTGAGTAGCCAGCAGTTGGCCGTACAACACGCCTAACTGTCGGCCAATTTCAGGCTGATTGCTGTATTTGAGCTGATGAATGAGCTTTTGCACCCTACCCGATTTAGAAAAATAATACATGGCAGCCCCGGTTTCCATGCGCACCCGCCCCCAAAAGATTTCCGTGAACGCATTTTCCAACAGCGCATATTGCCCGGTTTTGGGCATCTGGTATTGGCATTTCAGGCATATTTGCTCTTCCACCAACGGCAACGTACCCTTACAAGCCAAGCAAAGACGAGGGTAAAAGAGATGTGCCAAATCGTGCAGCCATCGAACGGAAGACATAAGGCGGTTGTTTGCCCAAACATACGTGTTTTTTTTAATCCTTAGTCCTCTACTAACCCAAAAAATGCCGCTAAAAAGGCCGATCCAAACGTTATTGTAATCCATTATTAATATCATGGCGGCTGCCCAGCCCCGGCAAAGCCAGGGGCGGGCATCGGGTCATTCGGTCGGCAAGCTCCCTACTGCCCCTGCCGCTTCCTCCCATCCGGTCGGCGTGCTCTCTGCTGCGCAGTTCGCACGGATAGCGCGGGTGTTTACCTTATGTACAAAACCTCCCCGTTCACAAAGCTTCCCCAAAAGATTCACAAACACATAAGCTGGGTAGTTTGTCGGACTACTTTGAGTTGCCCAACAACGATGCGGTGTAGAATTATACGATATTCCAAAAGTTGATAGCACCGTTATTTACGTAACAATATTAAAACACAACTAACTGGCAATCAGTTATTAAAATTTATTTAAATCAAAAAACAATGTCACAATATTGTTTTTTTAAGTAAAAAAATAATAATTACATGTATTTTTAAAATATAAAAACTGTTTTGCAAACAAATATGTAGTTAAAATATAAATTTATTTTTCATATATTATTAAAAATCAATTATTTATAAACCATACGGCCACTTTTTTATTATTTTTTTCACAAAAATGTTGCACGGTAAATAAAAACCCTTTATGTTTGTGACATCAAAAAGTAGTTTTTGTGTTTATTTGTTTGGGTTAGAGGCTCTTGCTTTACAGAAGCAAGGGTTTTTTGCCCTATATCAACACGTTCTCGTATTCTCCACCTGTGCAACAGGTACAAAAAAAAGCCTCTGAAGCGAAACCGCAACAGAGGCTTTAAGAAGAGGATTGCCCCCTTCAGGTGACGATATTACTTGCCACCGCTGTTAAACATGCCGCCTTCGTTAGCAGGAACACCCGCAGGAGCTTCAGGCTTAGCATCTACTTTACCTTTGATGGTGAGTACGATAGGCTCTTCTCCTACATTAGTAGTAAGCGTTACACGCTTGGTGAAAGAGCCTACGCGGTTAGTGTCGTAGCGCACTTTGATTTCACCTGTAGCACCAAGGTGCAATAGGCTCTTTAGGATAAGTAGGTACGGTACAACCACAGCTACCCTTCGCATTAGTGATTACCAAAGGAGCATTGCCCGTGTTGGTAAAAGCGAATACACGGTAAGGATCAGCACCCTGCTCGATCGTGCCATAGTCAACAGTGGTGTCTTCAAATACCATCTGAGGGTAATTAGGATCAACCAAAGTAGCTGCTTGGTTAGTAGGAGTAGTTACTTGGGCAGAAAGTGAAAAACTCAGCACCAAAGCAAGGGAAAGGAAAAAAGCTATGCGCTTCATGAGCAATAATAATTTTAATGGTTCAATTAATAATGACAAAATTATACCTTTTATCGATATGCAACCTGCCCTGAGGGGTTAATGATTCGTTAATGATCGGTATAAGGGTGGATACCCCTTTGCTAAAAGCCCTTTTATAACGTTTTGCGAAGCAGATTTCACAGAAAAACTTACCTCATTAACAAAATATTAAGTAACTTTGACCCACCAGCAGCGATTCACTCAAAATTTATGATGGACGCAACGCTGTATCAAAAGCAGATATAAGGCATCCAGCTAACAGACCAGTTCGTAAGCTAAATGATTTTCAACCATACGGATTGGTTGTTGTATATACTATAGAACAGTAAAAATAAACTGTTCCCTGTTTAATTCGAAAAATCGGAGCGGACTCATCCAAATAGTCTGTATCCCTACGAGCCTATCAACGGGTAGCTGACCACTACCGCAGATCTTGATGTGCCGCCCTATGGTAAAACAGAGGGTGGCTCCTAACCAAACCAACCAAAACCATGTCAGAAACTTTGCTAACAACATCGTTGCCCCCCTCACTCGAATCAACGCGTGAATGGGACAAAGATGCCATCATTGAGGATTTCAAAATTTGTTGCTTAAGCCGAGAAGTGAGCTTACTGGCTCGCAGGGAAGTACTGACGGGCAAAGCAAAATTCGGCATCATGGGCGACGGTAAAGAAGTACCTCAGGTAGCACTTGCAAGGGTTTTCCGTCATGGTGATTTCCGCTCTGGCTATTACAGAGACCAAACGTTCATGTTTGCGCTTGGGCTGCTAAGCGTGGAAGGCTATTTTTCTCAGCTCTACGCCGACACCCAACACGATGCCATGACGGGAGGGCGGCAAATGAATTGCCACTTTTCCACTCCACTCATCGATGAGCAGGGGCAGTGGTTAGAACATACCAACCGATACAACGTAAGTGCCGATATAGCCCCTACCGCTGGCCAAATGGCTCGTGCTTTGGGATTGGCATTAGCTTCCAAAAAATACCGCTCCAATCCTGCATTATCAACTACCGCGTTTTCCCGAAATGGGCAGGAAATTAGTTTTTGCACCATCGGTGATGCCAGTACATCAGAAGGCGTTTTTTGGGAAACCATCAATGCGGCTGTGGTACAACAAGTGCCTTTAGCCGTAGTAGTATGGGATGATGGATATGGCATAAGTGTACCTAAGGAGTATCAAACTGCCTTGGGCAGCATATCACAAGCACTCAGTGGCATGGACAACGGTGCCCCTCATGAGGGATTAGCGATACACACCGTCAAAGGGTGGGATTACGAAGCTTTGCGGCAAACTTTCACGCAAGGCACAGGTCACATCCGCCGTCATCATCAACCCGCCCTTTTTCACATACAGGAACTCACCCAGCCGCAAGGCCATTCGACCTCTGGCTCACATGAGCGATATAAATCAAAGGATCGGCTGGAATGGGAAAAGCAAAAAGACTGCATCGTGCAAATGGAGCAGTGGATGATCGCTCAAAACATCGCTTCTCCCGCTGAATTAGAAGCCATTAGAAAAGAGGCTAAAATAGCAGCTCATGAGGTCGCGACAAAGCTTGGCAGCAATTCAATGCCCCTACTAAAACACTATTGCAGGAGGTACAGCAGTTCTACGCCTCATTGACAACCAAATCCCCAGCTATTGCTGAATTGGAAAAAGAACTGATGCAACATTCCCATCCCTTGGTACATGAAATCATCAGTAATGCCCGTCGGTTGGCCTACCAGCTACGCAATACTGGCCACCCGCTTTATACAACCGTGCAAACATGGATAGGCCAACAACGAAAGATTCACTACCAACAATACGGCCAGCACTTGTATAGTGAAGGCACGGATGCGGCCACGCGTGTGCCTGTGGTTGCCGCTCGTTTTTCTGCTAATAGCCCTGCCCGAAACGGGTATGAAGTACTCAATGCGTTCTTCGATCATGCCTTGGCAAACTACCCAGCGCTGTACGCTTTCGGCGAAGATGTAGGCCAAATTGGAGGCGTCAACCAGAGTTTTGCTAATATGCAGAAAAAATATGGTGAAGAACGCGTTTTTGATACGGGTATCCGAGAATGGACGATTATGGGGCAAGCGATTGGTATGGCGATGCGCGGGTTGCGCCCAATAGCGAAATCAATATTTAGACTACCTTTTATATGGTCTTACTCCGCTATCCGACGATTTATCCACTTTGCGCTGGCGCAGTAACGGGCAACAAAAGGCACCGGCAATCATTCGAACCCGTGGCCACCGCTTAGAAGGTATATGGCATTCTGGTTCCCCTATGGGGATGATATTGGGCGCTTTGCGTGGTATGCACGTTTGTGTACCGCGCAACATGGTGCAAGCTGCAGGTATGTACAACACCTTATTACAAGCTGGTGAACCGGCCATAGTCGTAGAATGCCTCAATGGCTATCGTCGGAAGAACTGATGCCCGACAATATGGGGCAATACACGGTACCGTTAGGCATACCAGAGGTACTGCGTCAGGGCACCGACCTCACGATCGTCACTTATGGCAGTTGTGTACGATTGGCAGAGGAAGCGTGTTTCCTACTAGAACAGCAAGGTGTACAAGTAACACTCGTGGACATACAGACCCTCTTGCCATTCGATCTGGAGCACCGCATTTGTAGTAGCTTACAAACGACCAATCGACTCCTCATCGTGGATGAAGATGTTCCCGGTGGCGCATCCGCCTTCATGCTGCAACAAATCACGGAAGTACAGCAGGCATTTCGGTATTTAGATGCCGCTCCTGTTACCCTAACCGCTCAGGCGCACCGCCCAGCCTACGGTTCCGACGGGGACTACTTCAGCAAACCCTCGGTGGAAGACATCGTGGATGCAGCTTGGGCACTTTTGGAAGAATAACAAAGAGCAATCCATACCTATCAATTTGCAATATGCTGGAGATACAACTCCAAAAAAAACTACACGCCCCTCAAGGCGACCTCTGCTTGGATGTTCAAACACAAATTGAACCATTCCAACTAACAGGCCTATTCGGGGTGTCGGGAGCTGGTAAAACATCACTGCTACGCATGGTGGCAGGACTGATGCGCCCCGATGTGGGTCGTATCTCTTTTGATGGCACGGTATGGACCGATACTACCCAAAACAAATACTTACCCCCCGGTGAACGGCAGATCAGTGTTATCTTTCAAGATTATGCTTTATTTCCCAATATGACCGTCAGGGACAACCTGCTTTTTGCTTTAAAAAAAGGTCATTCGACCTCGATCATCGATCACTTACTTGCATTGATGGAGCTGGGTGATTTGCAACAACGTTTCCCTTCTACTCTTTCCGGAGGGCAGCAGCAGCGAGTAGCACTAGCGCGGGCATTAGCACAACAGCCCCGTGTACTACTGTTGGATGAACCCCTGTCGGCATTAGATATTACCATGCGGAAAAAGCTTCAAAAATACCTACTTTTAGCGCATCGGGAATATCGCCTCACTACCCTCCTTGTGAGCCACGATGTACAAGAAATGGCTACGCTAGCTGACAAGGTATTGGTATTGGAGCAGGGACGCATCGTGCAGGAAGGTAGTCCGAATGCTATTTTCAATGGCCAAATCCCTGGTACAACTACGGGTACACTTCTTTCCTGTAAAAAAGAAAACGACGTTGTTTGGTGGGTTGTCCAAATTGGTGATGGCATTATACAAGTACCTACCCATTCCACTACGGGCTGGCAATCAGGTATGCAAGTACACCTACAATGGGAAGCAACAGGAGTTCAAATAACGCCCGTTGCCCTAGGTTTTCAGTGAACGCTAGACTTGTCAAATTGTAATTAAAATGCTTTCTTTGCTGATGCAAAAAACCACTGCTATGAAAACCTTGTATCTATTATTAGCTTTTGCTGTACTGACTGTGGGTGCTTGTAAAAAGGAAGACCAAGCAACAATCGACCGCGACATCATCCTTAGCTACTTAGAGGCCAATAACCTTACTGCCGAAGAAGACCCTTCCGGCCTTTTCTATATCATAGATGTCCCCGGGGGGCAACAAAAACCTACCTTAGCCAATAGCGTCACCGTCAAATACAAAGGCTACCTGACGAATGGCACTGTTTTCGATGAAACGACCAATGGTAATACAGCCACCTTCCCGCTTTCTAATCTGATAGCTGGGTGGCAAATCGGCATTCCCAAATTCGGTAGAGGGGGCAAAGGTGTGCTCATCGTTCCTTCCAGCCTGGGGTATGGCAGCCGGCGAGTCGGATCTATTCCTGCCAACTCCGTATTGGTATTTGATATGGAATTGGTTAATTTCTAAAGAACCGTAGTTATTAGACAACTCGAAGTTTAATTTCGCCAACTCAAAATTGTCCGATAATTAAAGACTAAAGGGTTACCACTTTTGCTGATTCCCAAACCTTTTGCGCCCCCAAAAAAGTACTTGAAAGCCATATACACTGAGAAAATAGACCAAGGCGGCGAAAGAAAGTGCCCCTAGTCCAGCGTATATTTTTACGGCTCGCAAGTTGATAAACAGGAACTCGTAGCAAAAAAAATCGGCCAGCACAAAGGCGGTGTGGATACCAAACAATACAAACAGCCCTTTGAGCAACTTGCTTAAATACCATACTTTGCGCCCCTCTGTGATGGTTAGCCTCTTACTTCGGCGTTGATAGACGTACCGATAGGCAAAATACAAATACGCAAAGAAGGCCACCAAATAAATAGCTTGCTCCAAGCCCCCGTAGAAAGGGTTGTAAAAGTAACGACCCGCATGTAGCTTCTCAGACGGCACAGTGAAAAATACCTGCCAAAAAAACAACCATTGTAAAACAGGCAGTAGAAAATGCTTGACATCGGACAGGCGAATGCGATACTGCGGGTAAAGGCTCAGCTTGACGTGAAAAAACAACAACACAGGAAATGCTAGTGTAAAGTAAATTGGGAAAAACTTGTATTGTGGATAAAAATCGTAAAATCCTGTGATGTAAAAGATGTTATGCAGGAGCGTGAGGCCAATGGAAATCAGGAGTAGGCCGTAGAAAAAATTAGCGCGTTTGATGCCTGTCCGCTTCAGGAAATACAGACTACCAATCCCTAAGCTTCCGGCCACACCCGCCCCTAGTGCCAGTAGCAATAAGTAGTACAATAAGGAATGAGGTTCGTTCCAAGGCATGCTATTACGGGTTGGGTCAAGATATAAAAATACAACAGCCAAGAAGACTATTCGTTCCTAAACTGTTTTTCCAAATCTTCCAAGGAGTAAGTCAGAAAACAAGCCCTGCCCGAAGGGGTGCGCAAGGGTTGCTCACAAGCAAATAACTCATTGATAATGCGTTGCATTTCAGGCACTACCAACGGCTGGCCTTTCTTGATGGCAGCACTCTTAGCCATCGCACGGGCGATGCGTTCGTTGATTCCGATATTCACCTCTACCTCGGCCTTATACTGGCTAAGTAATTGGTCGATGACGGCTTCTTCGCTTTGTTTACCCGCTATTTCAGCGGGCAGCCCGTTGATGACGAATGCGTTTTTACCGAAAGGTGCGATATCAAACCCTAGTGCGTTCAATTGAGGTAGCATATCCATAAGCAACACCGCATCCGAAGGCGGCAACGCTATAGTTTGTGCAAACAACTGCCCTTGGGTCACGGCCTTTTTCTCGCGCAATAGCCCCAAGTAATGTTCGTAAAGGATACGTTCGTGGGCTGCTTGCTGGTCGATCAGCACAAAACCAGACTTGATGGTACTGACGATAAAGCGATTGTGCAACTGGTAGGGTTCTTTTATCTCTCGGAAACCTGTATCGGGGAGCAGTGTATCGGATGATGCTTTACTAGCCAAGGTGATGACCGTTTCTTCTTCCGCCTCTTCGGGAGCATCAAATGGAAAAGATACCTCTTTGGATGCCTCATCTGTTCCTAACCCCTCATATAGTTTTTGCCAGTTCTCCAAGTTGTGCCTTTCCCGATTAGTGGTTGAAAACGACATCCCTTCTCCGCTGCCCGCTATTTCAGAACGACCCGAAGCGGGCTTGGCAGTAGCACCAGACTCTATAGTTTCCGGCTCCTGATAACTATGCATACGGGAGGGAATACGGGCGGCTGCAAAGGTGCCCTCCTGTTCAAAATCCAACATGGGGGCAACGTTGAACTGCCCCAACGCATGACGCACGGCTACTTTGAGGTAATTGTAAACGAGCTTTTCGTCGTCGAACTTGATCTCTTGCTTGGTGGGGTGCACGTTCACATCAATCCGCGATGGATCAATCTGTAAGAACAGCACATAAAAGGGGTGTACATCCTTAGGCAGCAGCTCCTCAAAAGCAGTCATTACAGCGTGGTGCAGGTAGCCGCTTTTGATAAACCGCCTATTGACAAAAAAATACTGTTCGCCCCTCGTTTTTTTAGCAAACTCTGGTTTACCAATAAATCCTGACACAGACAGGATGTCTGTTTCCTCGTCAACGGGTACCAACCGCTGATTGTAATTATTGCCAAACACGCCTACCACACGTTGGCGTAAATTGCCAGCGGGAAGATGGTATGTTTCTGAATCATTTTGGTGCAGGCTAAAGAAAATATCAGGGTGAGCTAAAGCGATGCGCTGGAATTCATCCAAAATATGGCGCATCTCCACCGAATTGGATTTCAAAAAATTGCGTCGGGCCGGTACGTTAAAAAACAGGTTTTTAACCGACAACGAAGTGCCCACGGAGCTTTGGCACGGCTCTTGTACTTTCAAATCCGAGCCTTCCATTACGATGCGCGTACCCAATTCGTCCACCCCTCGCCGAGTTTTGAGTTCTACTTGCGCAATGGCGGCAATCGTAGCCATCGCTTCTCCCCTAAACCCCATAGTACGAATGTGGCTCAGGTCATCGGCATTGCGCAGCTTGCTGGTAGCATGGCGCTCGAAGCACATCCGCGCATCCGTTTCCGACATACCGCAGCCATTATCAATAATCTGGATGAGACTTTTCCCACTCTCCTTGATGATGAGTTGCACACTATCTGCACCTGCATCAATGGCATTTTCCATCACCTCCTTCACCACGGAAGCAGGCCGCTGGATCACCTCACCCGCCGCAATCTGGTTGGCAATGGCATCCGGTAAAAGCTGAATGATATCCGACATTTATTTCATAAACTTGTCTAGCTCCGGCAAATATACATTTAATAGCAGGTAGCCCAATACAATCAGCATAATTATCACCCCCACCAGTATGAGATTCGAGCGCATCACTTGCTGGCTGCGGTAGCGTTCATCGGCGGCGTGGCTACTGCGCATACCGCTGGCAATACGCGCCTTCATACCCTCCATATCTTCCTGCTGTAGTTCCTTGATGGCCTCCAACCGTTCTTGCAACTCCTCCTTGCGGGGGTCGTAATACATGGGCTTGTAATTAAACTGTTGATGGCTGGGTACGCGAAATAGTTTTCTACCTAACATGATGGATTGTTTTTCGATGATTGTTTCTTTGACAAATATGTGATGGGCCTCCCTACGGGCGCTACGTTTCGTAGCTCGCTAACCGCTCGGCCACGCCCTATCGGGACGCGTCTGGCCTTAGCAGGCCACTACTCCACAACTTGTCTCGGCCTTTTGCCGAGATCGCTAAAGCCAAATATTCCACACCTACTGTCTGTGAACCTAACAATCAATAGTTACGTTCACACTAAGGGATAAGAAAAAAATAAGTTCAGAATTTGTCAAAGACAATCGGATGAATAAGCGGTTCATTTAAAGCGTTTTATCCGATTTCTTTGACTATGAAAATTCTGAATCTATTTTTTCCCCATATTAATGAGATGACATAGTCTCCTTTTATGGCGTATCAATAGCTCTTAATTCCCTCCGAATCAAGGTGCAAACGGCAATGCTTATTACATCCCGCCTGTAAGGACACCCAAGCAGCCCCCTTCAGATTATCGAACACAAGTTGCCCGTTTTCTCTTCTGAGTGCAAAATGAAAAGGGGAATCACTTGTTGCGGTTTCCTCTTTTCCCTTGGTCATTCCGTAAGCATCTACGCCTTGCTGGCGATAAAGCCCCAATGTGAAGGTCATTTCCTGCCAAGCACAACCTTGTTCGCAGGTCAGGGAAACCATCTCATCTTTCACCACCACTTCTATTTGAAAATCAGCAGCAGTGGATTGGCTGTGGGCATAACCCGTTAGTGCAGTTAGTCCTACAACAAGAAACACAGCATTTTTCATACGCTCTTATATTATTTTTCAGCACAAACAAATACAAAAGCTGGCGGTATATTGAGGGGCATGAAGCGGATGCGTACCCTTTTGAATATGCCTTTGTAAAGAGGTTTCAAAACAGTAGAATAATGCATTTGCACAAAAAAGCCACCCGGCAGCAGATGGTCGCGGCAGGTTTCAACAATCCGCGTAGCCAGTTCCTTCGGTAATATGACAAAGGGGATGGCGGAAATGATGTGGTTCGCCTTCTCAAAGCCATATTGTTGGAGATACTGAGGCAGGTATTCCGCAGAGTCTTCAATAACCACCAAACGATCATCATCTATCTTCCGAAGGAGTTCACAAAAATTAGGTTGCACCTCAAACACCAACAACCGCGCATCAGGTGCCATAGCATCCAGTATGTGTCGAGTGATGACCCCATTGCCGGCACCCAATTCCACCAAAACCCGAGATGTGGCAAAGTCAACCTCCCTAAGCATGGCTTGACAGAGAAACCGAGAGCTGGGGGTGACGGTGCCTGTGGTTCTGAGGTTTTTTAGCCCTTCTTTCAAAAAAGCGATCCTATTCATACTGTTTCCCTGATTCCGTGTTGATGCTCAAATGTAGGAAATTTTGAGGATATGCTTACACAGCACAAAGACGATCGACGCTAAAATATCGATTAAATCACCTGCCCAAATAATTCCGCAAGTCAGGGAACAAGGTTTCAAACTGTTGCAACCTTTCTTTTTCAAGGCGTTCCCCATAGACATAAGGCACGATGTAAGCACCCGAAAAACCGTTCCGTTGGGCTTGCTTTTGCCACTTGGCAGCCTCAGAAAAGGAACGAGCAGCCCCTAGTGTGTAGCGATAGTACGGCAGATGGGCTGCTTTTTCCAACATCACGTCGTTTTCGCTGTCCAATTGGGCATTGGTGTATGCCTTTTGCACCGATACGATCTGTATTTTGTAGCAAAGCGACTCGTTGGCCGGCAATGATGGACTACCCGGCGAGGACAACCCCACGACGGGTACTCCCGAGCGTTCGCTGGCGTTCTCCGCAGGAGCAATAGTAGCTTGCACTTGATGCTGGTGGCCTGCATAAGGCAATGCCCGCATAAATATCCGATGGGGCGCTATCCCGCTATTGATGAATTGCTGACTAATAGGTTGCAATAACACCAAGGCATCATACAGGCGTGTACCTACCTTGCCACCCGCATCCGCAGGTAAATAATAACTGAGTACCAAATGGTCATTAGGATGTTTTTGTAAAACTGACAACACCTCCGCTCGCCAAGCATCCGCAGGGATAATGGGAGGCGGTTGTAGAAACGATATCGACCAAGCGCCGGAGGGGGGGGCTTCATTAGGTTTCGTTGGTGTCGTTTCCTGTGGCGGGGTTGTTACTGCCGATTGTGGAGGAGTAAAAGCCACATCCGGCCATTCCATTTCTTTGCGGTAACGGGTAAAATAAGCCACATAAACATCGCGCTCCCCGAAAGCATCTTTTCGGGAAGAGGAAAAAAATCCGGTAAAACCGTCCTTAGAAAGGGTAAAAAAAGCATCGTCTCCAGCCGAATTGACAGGAAGCCCCATGTTTTCTAAAGCCGACCACCTGGCCGCTTCCGGCAAATAGATGGCGCGTACGACATCCAATCCACCTATTGAAATGCGGCTGTCGTTCGTACTAAAGTACAAGGTTCGACCATCCCGCGCCAGAAAGGAGTCGTTTCGTCATACGCACTATTGATGGCAGGCTCCAAATTTTCCGGCATCGATCAGGCACCATTGCGCAAAGCGGTTCGGTACAGGTCTAACCCGCCAAACCCTCCCGGCCTACGGCTGGCAAAAATCAGTAAAGTATCGTTGTATAGGCTGGCGTACAAATCTCCCTGCCGGGGCGAAAGCGGTGATAAAAACGGGGCGATGGTGAGTGCACGTTGTGACGCTTGCTGAAAAGTATCAGCAAAAATTTCACCACTTTCCGTTGTCCATCCTTGAAAATAGAGCATCACTTGGCCGTTGGCGGAAAACCCCATCAACTGTTCATGCTGTGGGGTGTTCAACGTGCTGTGCATAGCTTCGGCAGGAAGCCATTTGCCTCCTTGTAGGCGCGTCACGAACATATCACCCGTGAAATGGCCGAACTGTTCATCGGGCATCATTTGCCGATTTCTGGGGCCACCCACATTCCCTTGCCTGGCGGCGGTGAAGTACAAGCGAGTGGCATAATTGGGGCTTAATACAGGCGCGAACTCATCTCCTTCTGTATTGACAGCATTACCCATATTTTCCACTACCACCTCTGCGGGTCGATGTAGAAGCCGCAATCCGTTGTCGCACCGCCTGATGGCTTCAATGACCATAGCGCGGTTGGGGTGGTCGCCACCGAGTGTGAGTAAGTAGCGTTTATATTGACTAGCGGCCTCAGAAAATTGGTGACGAGCGTGATAAATCCTACCTATATACCACCAACATTCCGGCCAAGGTGTTTTTTCTTCCTTGACAAGTGCTTCCAAAAGCTGAATAGCCTCCTCCAATTGGTTTACCTGATACAAGCACACGGCCCGAAGGAATCGACTCTCAGTGTCGGTCTTGAGTACTTGTTTGGAGCGCTCGAAGGTACGCAGGGCATCGCGGTAGTGCTCAGCAGCTATATAAGTGCGCGCTTCCTCTAAGATGTCCTCCTTGCGTTGCGCCTGTAGGGCGAACGTAGTCATTACCATCCAAACAAGCGGCAGCCAATACCTCATCCGCTATCAGTCTTTGACGATTTTCAAGCTCAAATCCAAGCTGGAAGCGGAGTGGGTCAATGCACCTACGGAAATGTAGTTGACACCCGTCTGGGCGATCTTGCGTACCGTATGGATGTTCACCCCGCCAGAAGCCTCCGTCTCGTATTTGTTGTTGATGGTGGCCACGGCTTCCGCCATAATGGGCAGTTCAAAATTATCCAGCATAATGCGATGCACCCCACCTACGGTTAGCACCTCGTACAGTTCTACCAAGTTGCGCACCTCAATAGTGATAGGTAAATCCAAGTTATTTTTCTTCAAATAAGCGTGGACTTGTTCTATCGCTCCTTCTATACTGCCGCAAGCGTCGATGTGGTTATCCTTAATCATGATGCGGTCATACAGACCATCGCGATAATTATGGCAGCCACCCAAACGAACGGCCCATTTTTCGATAAAACGAAGATTGGGCGTTGTCTTGCGGGTATCCAGTATTTTGACGGGCAAATCTTCGATTTCAAATTTGAACCGATTGCTGAGGGTCGCAATGCCGCTCATGCGTTGCATGGTATTCAGCACGACCCGTTCGGCCATCAGCAGTGCGCGGGTGTTGCAACTGACCTCGAAGGCGATTTCGCCATAGCTCATGTATTGGCCATCTCGCAGATATATCTTCATCGTGGACGTAGGGTCAACGTGCTTGAAAACACGTTCTGCTATGGCGACACCCGCTAATATGCCCGGGTCTTTTACTAACAAACGTGCGGTACTGCGGTCATCTGCCGGAATACAGGCTTGGGAAGTATGGTCGCGGCCGCCCACATCTTCCGCCAAGGCACGTTCAATGAAATCCTGTATCTGTGCCGCTAGTTCGGGGCTTATTGCTTCGGTTGTCATGGTGTATTGCGTAAGTGGTTTGGTTAGGAACAAAAGTGAACAACGAAATGGGAGCCCTCACTCTTACACGGGTTGCCTCTACCTTGGCAGGCAGGGCGCTCCTTTCGTTTATTCCTTCCTGTCAGATTAAAACATAACGCCCAAGCGCAGGACGATACTGTTCAACTTGCCCTTGGAGTTTTCTTCTGTACTGCGCCCATTGCTGATGAGCAGTGTGTTTTTGTCTTTGGTAACATCGGTAAAACCCGTCTGGAAGGCCAGCCCACCAATTAAGGCTGTATTGCTAGAAATGGTGTATTCCACACCGGCCCCCAAGCCCCAAGAAAGATTTAGTAGGTTTACGGCAGACTGTATATTGAAATCCTCGGCCTCGTCGATAGCCGCATCGTTCAATACATTTCCTTTGGCCTGTGTACGAAAAGCCATAGACAAGCGAGGCTCTAAATAGTAGCGGAGGTAACCAAATTCGCGGGTGCGGAGTTTTAATCCCAAAGGTATTTCAACGTACTGTATGCTGTATTTGAAATTGGTGCCACCTTCGTAAACATTGTCGCCGGGAATATCTGCTTCTGTCCAAATGCTTACCGTATCAATCGTTTCTTCGTAGAACAATTTCCCCCCCGCATTAAAATGGAAGCCGATACCTGTGGCAAAAGAGTATTCTTCCCGGAAAAAATATTCACCGATCATACCCAATTGCAAGCCTAAATTAGGGCCATTGCGATTGATTTTGTTGTTACTCGTGGTAAGCCAAGACATGGTAGGACTTACTTGAAATCCGAACTGGATGTCATTCTGAGCCATCGCCGTTAAGGCAACCAAGCTCAAAGCCAACGTGCTGACTATGTTTTTCATGGTATTGAGGTTTGTGGAGAAACGAAGTCCCTCGTTTGCAACAATTTTTAAAAATGTTCAGACGTTCGTATTTCCTGCCTTTAGATTGCAGACACACGCCTGTGGGCGCAAAAATAGCTTTTTGACCAGTAATATAGACAATGGAAGTGAATTGTAAACAAAGTTTAACCATTTTTTGCCTTATCACCGTTCTTTTTTCTGCTTGTACCGGAGATAACGAACGCCCCCTACCGGATGTTTCAGGCATTTCGGCACCCTTTGAGGTACAGCGATTTGAACAGGCTTTGTTCCAAATGGACACCACCGATTTCTCCTCGGCACTCCAGCAATTGGAAGAAAAATATCCTGCCTTCACCCCTTTGTTTTTTACTTCCATTTTGCAAGCCGGCCCATTGGACAACCCAAGTCCGGAGCAACTGGCTTATATGCGTGGTTTTGTGGCATCGCCTGTTTATAGGGCTGTTTACGACACTACCCAAATGGTGTTTCCCGACACCAAAAAGCTTGAACAGGACGTGCAGCAAGCCATGCGGTATTTCCGATACTACTTCCCCGATATTCCAGCTCCCGAGCGGTTGGTGACTTTCAACGCGGCTTTCAACTACGCCGCCATTATTTTTGGGGACAACGAACTAGGAGTAGGGTTGGATATGTTCTTAGGGCCGCAGTTCGATTACCAACGATATAGCCCCAGTGCTGCTATTTTCTCCAACTACCTCGTGCGTACTTACAACAAAGATCACCTTACAGCTTCGCTGGTAAGGGTATTGTTGGACGATATTTTTGGCGAAAGCACAGGCGACCGTCTGTTGGATGAAATGATACACCGTGGTAAAAAACTGTATGTACTGGATCAGTTACTGCCACACACGCCTGATACCGTAAAGTTTCGCGTGACTCCTGCTCAGTTGACTTGGCTACAGGAAAATGAACGCAATCTCTGGGCGCACCTGCTCACAGAAGATTTGCTGTACAGTTCTCGTTTTGTGGATTATCGAAAATTGGTAGAACCCAGCCCTTCAGGTGCACCCGCCCTGCCAGAAGAATCACCAGGAGAAGCTGCCAACTACATCGGCTACCTCATCGTCAAGCAATTGATGGACAAGAACCCTCAATTAGCACTTAGTGACCTTATTACTTATACGGATGCACAGCGCTTGTTGGAGCAGTCAAAATACAAACCTCCGAGATAACCGAACGGCTTACGCTAGAGGCTAAAACCGACGTTGCACCAATTTAATAAATCCTTCGGCGATTTCGATACGTTCGTCATCGGCCCAATTGAATTGATTAGCCAAATCGACAAGCAGTCGTTTAGCGGCATCCATGTTGGGCAATGCGTTGATTTGGAGCAAGGACTGCGTCATGGTATTCATATCGCGGCCGAAAAGTTCGTTGGCGTAAAGCAATTTGTCGTTGATAGACATGGCTTTGGTCAGGTCTCCTATCGCTTGTTGGCCAAGTTTTTCCGATAACTCGCGGGCTGCTTTTTGTTGAAACAAAGCTTCAATACGTGGATCTGTGCCCTTATTAGAGGGCGGAGCGGATGGAACAGGCGGAGGTGCCGGCTGGGGTGCTTCCACTACGGGCGCTGGCGCAGGTGTCTCTACAACTGGCGGTGGCGGAGGAGGGGCTGGAGCAGGCACTGGAGTCGGGGGCGGCGTTGGCGTTTCCACTTTAGGTGCAGGTACTGGCTCAGGCTTCCGTTCTACTACGGGAGCAGGGGCTGCTGAGGCAGCAGGCTGCTTCGCTACGACGACCTGATTGGGTAAGCAAGCATCGTAAAGTTGGCGAATATAACTGAGCATGAGATCCCGCTCAATATTGGAAACTTCACCCTGATCCAAGCTGATGGATTTGTGCAGGGCGTTGATTTTTTCAAGCAGTTTAGCAGATTGCTGTATGTCCATACCGATAGTAATTCAAAAGATTGAAACGTACCCCTCCTGCACTATACGCATGAGGGACGATGGGCCAGAAACACAAATACAAGAAGCCTCTTGAAGTAAATGATTATCAGATCAAGCTCTGGATCACATCTTCTTCGGATACGCCAGCGGCCTCTGCTTTGTAGTTGCGGACGATGCGGTGACGTAGCACATAATTGGCAATGGCTTGTACATCTTCCTTATCGGGAGAATATTTGCCACTGATGGCTGCATGGCACTTGGCACCCAATACCAAGTACTGAGAAGCCCGTGGCCCCGCACCCCAACTAATATATTCGTTTACCTCGCGGGTGGCTCGGTCTGTTCCTGGGCGAGTTTTGGTAGCCAACCCAACGGCATATTCCAATACATTATCGGCGATGGGTATTTTGCGTACCAACTGCTGAAACTGCAATATCTGGGTGGCATTGAGAATATGCTGGAGTTGTGCTTCCTGCTTACCTGTGGTAGATTTCACGACCGCAATTTCTTCCTCATAGGAAGGATAGGTCAGCGGGATATTGAACATAAAACGGTCGAGCTGAGCCTCTGGAAGCGGATACGTTCCTTCCTGTTCAATGGGGTTTTGCGTAGCCAATACGAAAAAGGGAGCAGGTAATGTATGGCGCACACCACTGACGGTGACGGAGCGTTCCTGCATCGCCTCCAACAGGGCTGCCTGCGTTTTGGGAGGCGTACGGTTGATTTCGTCGGCCAGTACGATATTGGAAAAAAGAGGCCCCCTATTAAATTTGAAATGACGGTCTTCGTCCAATATTTCCGAGCCAGTGATGTCGGTCGGCATCAAATCTGGGGTGAACTGTATGCGCTTGAACTCCAAGTCCAACACTTCTGCTATGGTGCTTACTAAGAGTGTTTTGGCTAGGCCCGGCACACCCACCAAAAGGCTGTGTCCATTGCTAAAGAGTGATATGATCACGGATTTTACCACCTCATCCTGGCCAACAATTACCTTACCGATTTCTGCTTTGAGTTGGCGGTAAGCTTGCGCCAGCGCATCTACTGCTTCTACGTCTGATCTGTATTCAGTCATGGGGTTATTTGTTTTATCCCGTCCAGTGAAGTGTTAGTATTTAACATCTTCTCAAAAGAAGGCGCAAGTTCCAGAATTTTTTTAAGAATATCAAATATTGATTCTGCTGCTGCATTAAACGGATTATAAAATGACACCAGTATCAGAAAAGGTGTAATTTTATCGTACTATTGAACAATAATTATGGTTCTTTGACAAATCTAGTGGTCGTACTGGGCTAGCGATGTGCAGCAGTGGCAGCTTTTAGCTGACAGACCCGGGGTTGCCGGGGCCGAGCGAATAGCGAGCTGCGAAACGTAGCGACCCGAAGGGTAGCCTCCACTAAAAAAGTCAAAGAACATAAGTATTAAGCAAAAGATGAAATACCGTTCAATCCCGAAGTGGATAAATACTTAGTAGATGGGTGCATGCGCTGTGCCTACGGAGGCACTCCGCGCTGCAAGGTCAACACTTGGCGTGAGCCATTGGAAGCACTGCGTCAGATCGCGTTGGAAAGTGGCCTTACCGAAGAGATCAAGTGGGGTGTTCCTGTATATACCCACCATGGAAAAAACGTAGTAATGGTATCGGCTTTCAAAGACTACTGCTTTCTGAGCTTTTTCAAAGGAGTTTTATTAGCAGATAAACAAGGCATACTCGTTCAGCGAGGCAACGCGCAGTCGGATCGGATGTTTCCCGTGACACATTCAACAGACATAGCTGCGCATTCCCCTATTTTACAAGCTTACATCGCCGAAGCTATTGCGATAGAGGAAAGTGGAGAAAAAGTCGTTTTTCAGCGCAATCCCGAACCCGTACCCCCAGAGTTGGAGGCAAAATTCGTTGAAACACCCGCTTTCAAGAAGGCCTTTTATGCGCTTACGCCCGGCAAACAACGCGGCTACATCATTCACTTTTCCCAACCCAAGCAAGCTTCCACCCGAACCGCTCGCATTGAAAAAAACGTGGATAAAATCATGCGCGGCGAGGGTTTTCACGATGATTACAGAAAAAATAAACGGCAATAGGTCTCCCCAACTTATCTTTTTAGCCACCGCAAATTATCGTATTTCACACTTTTTCCAAGGAAAAAATGTAAATAAACACACTTTTCCAAGGAAAAAATGTAAACAAGTACACTTTTTCAAAGGAAAAAATGTAGATTTGTATAAAAAATGAATGGAGCGGCAACTATATCAAGCCTTAGTCAAGTGGAAAAATTCAGCTCATCGCAAGCCTTTAATCTTGCAAGGAGCAAGACAAGTTGGCAAAACGTGGTTAATGAAAGAGTTTGGAAAGCAAACGTTCAAGCAAGTCGCTTACCTTAATTTTGAGAGTAGTGAGCGACTAAAAAACCTTTTCAAACCTGATTTTGACATTGATCGCATCATCGCCACCATTGAGATCGAAATCAATCAAAAAATTGACAGTGGGAATACGCTCCTCATTTTCGACGAAATACAAGAAGCAGAAAAGGGGCTAACCGCACTGAAATATTTTTATGAACTAGCCCCACAGTATTACATCATAGCTGCTGGCTCTATGTTGGGAGTCTCTCTGCAAAAGGAACAATCTTTTCCTGTCGGCAAGGTCGATTTTTTGCAGATGTACCCTATGACTTTTGGAGAATTTTTAATAAATATCGAAGAGAGCCTGTTAGCCGAACAGATTGAAGCACAAAACTGGACAATCATTGACGTGTTTCACGATAAATTGGTTTCATTGCTACGCCTGTATTATTTTGTAGGAGGTATGCCAGAAGCTGTTAAAAGCTACATTCATTTTCGCGATCTAAATCAAGTGCGTTCTATACAACAAAAAATATTGCTAGGATACGAGAACGATTTTGCCAAACATGCCCCTATCGAAATCGTACCTCGAATTCGTTTGGTTTGGCAAAGTCTGCTTGGACAGTTGGCAAAAGAAAATCGGAAATTTATTTATGGTCAGATAAAGAAAGGTGCCAGAGCCAAAGACTTTGAACTCGCTATTCAATGGTTAGCGGATGCGGGGTTAGTACTCAAAGTAAACTGGGTGTCGAAGCCAGTAATTCCGCTTAACACCTATGCAAATTTTGACCGTTTTAAACTGTTCATGCTAGATATTGGCTTACTAACAGCAAGCGCCAAACTCGAGCCGCAAATTTTATTGGAAAAGAACACCATACTCGTGGAATTTAAGGGGGCGCTAACCGAGCAATATGTGGCACAGGAGTTACGTCACCGGCATGATATTTATTACTGGTCGGCAGAGACAGCCACTGCCGAAGTGGATTTTTTGATTCAGGCAAACAACCAAATCATTCCCATTGAAGCGAAGGCAGAAGACAATCTCAAAGCCAAAAGCCTCAAGGTTTTTATAGAAAAATATAAAACACCCAAAGCCTTCCGCACCTCTATGCACCATTTCCGGGAACAAGATCGGCTGACGAATATCCCCTTGTACGCGGTTGCGACTATTGGATGAATGGGGAATGGAATTAACGGAAGCGAAAGAAAAAAAACAGATTCAGCATTTGTCAAAGATAATCGGATGAATAAGCAGCTTATTTAGTAATTTGACGGAAATAAACTGTTCAATTTTTTTTAGGCGATTCGCAAATATTTTCACATAATTTCTCCCGATAGCTATCGGAATCAATTATTTAGAAAATTTTTCCGAATCAAAAATTGAACAGTTTATTTTTATCCCGTCCCTTAAAGCGTTTTATCCAATTTATTTGACTGAAAAATGCTGAATCTGTTTTGGTTCTTTGACAGATCTAGTGGTCGTACTGGGCTAGCGATGTGCAGCAGTGGCAGCTTTTAGCTGACAGACCCGGGTTTGCCGGGGCCGAGCGAATAGCGAGCTGTCCCGATGTTTTATCGGGATAGCGACCCGAAGGGTAGCCTCCACTAAAAAAGTCAAAGAATCTCTGTTTTTTCCATTCTAATAGGAATTCTACTTCGCCACCACCACAGTCGTCGTCACTCCGTCCGCAGTTTTGAGCAAATAGGCACCTGCGGGCAATTGATCTACCTTTACGTAAGGTGCTTGTTGCCCACTTAGCAGCGCACGACCTTGTGCATCATACAACGTGAAATCCACCGGACGGCTGAAATAAGCTACACCTTGCTGTACCGGATTCGGATAGACATTTAGCGTTGCTGGCGCATCAACTATGTCATCCACATCCACTACGATATCTGCCGATACTTTAAAGACACTTAACGTAGCACTCACCTCATTCGACATCACCACCAAACCAGTATCCACGGGGCTGTCGGCAGCTGGAATATAAATCACACCCTCGGGGCCTAAGTCACCGCCTTCGTCATCGCCCAAAGTACGGGTGTTGATGTAGTCCACAAAAACAGGTGCTGCGGGGTTGCTCACATCGTAAGTAACCACCCCGCCCGTGCGTTCCAACGTCACAAATACATAAGGTACTCCGTTAATCTCAGCGGTAGTAATACCCTCTGGTTCTGGCCCCTTGTTATCAGAGCGGTTTTTAAAGTTATTGTTGCTATTCGAAGCATTGAACAACACGCCAAACACAGGGTCAGTGGCCGTAATGCGTTCCAAATCGTCGCCACTATCCCACACCAATAGCCCCGCATCGATGTCCCAAATGGAAATGGAGCGACCTCCAAAAGCGTATAGCTCATCATAATCGCCATCGCCATCTGTATCGCCATTGGCCGTAGTGATATTGAGTCTGCCCAACACGGTTGTTGACTGCAAAGCGGCAGCATCTGGGAAGGCGGCAGCATCCAGCACAACATCCTCAATGCTCGTTTCTTCCGAAAACCCATCGTAGTCACGGGCATCACCCTCATTGGCTGTCACAATGTAGTTTATGCCGTTTACCTCAAAGGATGCGATCGCATCTGGGTGGTACATACCCCATACCGGCCAGTTCGCCATCACCACCCCATCGGTACGGTCGGAAGCATCTAAGGTATTACCCGGCAGGCTATGATTTTTGTACCCGAGAGCCACAATAGCATCGATGGTTGCCGAAGCGATATCCACCCGCGCTATGGCGTTATTTTCTTGGCATCCCACGTAAGCAATCGTACCTGCACTGTTGTAGGTGATATACTCCGGCTCCATGTCCTGCGACACGCTGGCACCTGGCCCAAATATGCGCACTCCTGCATCGCGCAGTGCATCTATATTGGCATCAAACGCATTAAAGTTAGCCGTTTGCGCTGTGGCATTGGCTACGCCGTTTCGCATATCTACAATCGTTACAGAACCTTCCGGGTCAATGGTGTAGTCCGCATTGGGTTCTCCCTCATTAGCCGAAAGTACGTAGCTGCCATCTGGCGTAAAACTCACATGGTCTGGCAAATTTCCAGCGTCCACTACCTTCGTTACTATGTTCACAAAATCCCACAAAACAATCACACCATTCGCATCATCGCGTTCCACCGCCATCGCCGCTACTCCATCGTGTATAGCTACGCTATTGATGCCATCCCCATGAACACTCACATCCAATACGCTTGTTTCGTTTATGTTGTAGGGGTCGGTAAAATCTAAGATATGCACCGTATTACTTATCGAATTGGTTACAAATAAGCGCTGGTTTATCCCATCATAAGCCACAATTTCCGCAGACGCATCCATCTCTACCAAATAGCTGCCGATATGCTCCAAATCAATAGTTCCGCTCGCCTCTGGTGCTTCGGTTTCATCATCCTGTATGTATAGCACATGGCGGTCGATGCTACCCACCGTGGCACCCTCGGCAGTCAATACCCAGCTCACCCATGAATCGGCATGAGCAGTGGCGTTGTCGTTCAGCACCACTTGTACATCCACCGTTGCGTTGCCTGTGGGCAATTCACTCAGTGCGAAGGTAGTAGTTCCTATGGTAAACGCTTCCCCAGCGAAGGCATCGCCCGCCTCCACCGTCAGCGTAAAGCTGCCCGTGCCATTGTTGCCTACTATTTGCACAGGTATCACCGCCGTGCCATCCGTTTCCACAAAGATGCTGTGGTCGTCCTCAAAACTTACCGTTGCCGCTGTAAACACCTCATAAACACCGGGATTAGCCATTACATCCGTACCTTCTACTTGTCCCACTACCTGCGAAGCAGCCATCCAGCTCGTACCCACATTGGCATCCAAAGCAGGGTCAATCAGTGTCAACGATGGGCCTCCTCCGTCAGCAGCCAAAGGCCAAGGAGCTGCATCGTCATACGATACACTGTCAATTACCATCCCAAGGCTATTTTCCAACACCAAGTCTTCTCCCCCATTGCCCAACAAATTCCCGTTACCTGGCAAATCCATAAAGGAAACTCCATAAAACAACTCCGCACCCGCAGCATGAGTAGCCAGCAACACCCCACTATTAGCAGGTATCGTCATGGCAGGAAAAGTAAAATAAAAGCTACCCTCATCACGGAATACAAAACCACCTGCTTCTACGTCTGTTGCTTCAAAATTCCATATCTCCACAAATTCTAGCGTATCCGCCCCGGCTGGTGGGTTGTACATAATTTCCGTGAAGCGCAAGTTCGGCAACTGGTCGTTCACCAATAGCCCACCAAACACCTGCGGCATAGGCTGCACATTACCCGCCGCATCCATCATTTGGCTAATCGTCAGCGTATAAGATACAGCGTTCACAAACCCTGCGTGTGTTATGGTGGCCGTCTGCGTGGCAGCATCCCACACTACACCCTGTATGGCTACGGCTGGCATCAGTTGGTAGTTAGCTACTTCGGTTGCATTTGTTACAGGCTCACTAAAGGTCACGGTCAGCGTTGTCGCGTTTACTACCGTCACGTTAAGCGCGGCAGGAGGTGTTACATCCTCTGTAGCAATCACAAAAGGTGTGGTATCAAAAGGCGCATCCGGTGCTATCCCATCGTTGTGCTGGTCGCCACTGCCATCCTGAGTGATATAGTTCGCAGGGTCATTCAATGCCAAGCGATAGCCATTCACATCCAGACCACTTCGAGGCCCCACATATTCCGCTATATCCACACCCGACTCATAAGTGATAGCCGTGCCACCTTCCGTCAATCCTGTGCCATCCAAAGTACCAAAAGCAGATGCCACCGAGGCGTTGCCCGCCGCACAAATAAACGTCACAGGGGTTTGCGTATCAACACCCAAAAAGCAAAAAATGCCCTCACTACTCGAACTAATCCCGATATCAGTGTTGCTCAAGCTACCGTAGCTTACCACAGGGTCGGTAGCACTCAGCTCATCAAACAAAATAACGGTACCGGCAGGTATCACCTCCGAACCCGTATTCCATTCAGCCTGGCCTTCTCCCGTACCCACAAAGGTACTACCAGCCCATTCCTCATCCCGGAATAGTATCAGCGTATTGGGTGCTAAATCCACAAATGTTACCATCGCAAAGCCATCGTTGCCATCTGCGTTCCAGGCCACAAACGACAAATCTCCCGTCGTTTGTCCATACAAGTTTGCCCATAGCAAGCTCAGGCTACATACCAGTTGTAGTGCTTTTTTCATCCGTTTTTACATTGATTGTTAAAAACCCACAAGGTACTAGCGCAGTGTTAACCCCTCTTTAAATTTAGTTTAAGCTATTGTTTATCAATTCTTAACGGGACGTTATTTTATAATGGGCGGCCCGGCTTCCTGTTCCGCTAAGGGATAAGAAAATGCTGCATCTGTTTTTTCCGTACTTACAAGCGTATCTGTATCCAGCAAATATTTCATTTCTTTGTACCATTTACGTTTACGAATCCTTGGAGGCTTCGTAAACGGGCATGATTGACGTGAAAATACCCGATTTTCAACTGACGTGGGGTTCGTATATTTGGGATCGTGCGCTGGTTGCCGGGCTGCAAACCCTACGAGCGTATCGAGTTGTAGCGAGGACGCTACAACCAACAGGGAGGGGATAGTTCCGGGGGATTCATCCCGCTTATTATGCACCGCTTCGCAGCCTTCGTACACGCGGCATGAAGTGCCGCGGAACTATTGCAGCGATGCCATTTCATCGTTCCGCGGGATTCATCCCGCCGTGGAAAGCGTACATCAGCACGACAATTTGTGGCTATTCTATGCGGCATAAAGTGCCGCAGAACTAACTGTCCCTCTCCGCCACCTGCTACATTCCGCAGGTGTATTCCGCATTTTTTTTGCTCATAGTTAGAGCCGAAGTGGCATACCTCCTAACTGCGGGCGAGGCGGAAGCCGATAATGTCGTAGCGGTACGACGGAAACCAAGAGTCGCGATTAGCGGCGCGGCAGTACTGCGGATAGTAGCCCCAACTGCCGCCGCGGAGCACGCGGTACGTGCCCTGATCAGCACCTTTAGGGTTTATCTGTGCAGCCGTAGGGTAGCTACCATCCCAATCCCAGCACCACTCCCTCACGTTGCCACTCATATCGTGCAGCCCTAGAGCGTTGGGGCTATTCAAGCTGCCTACGGGTACGGTTTTACTGCGGTATTCCCCCACTACTGAGTAAGACTTTTTGTGGTTTTCGCTGGCATTGAAGTTGATGTACTTGGGGTCTATCACGTCTTTTCCATTGCCAAAACGTACTTTTTTGCCGCCTTCACGCGCTGCATATTCCCACTCGGCCTCGGTAGGCAGGCGGTAGCCGTTCGCGTTCCAGTTGGGCGTGACCGTCCATTTTAGGTCGTCGCTACTGTTCTTATTGTTAGGGTCTTTTCGAGTTTTGTCTATGTTATAGAAGGACATCAAGCCTTGTTGCTCGCTCAACCAGTTGCAGTATTCCACCACGTCGTACCAGTTCACATTGATCACGGGGCGGTTGCCGCGACCCCAGCCCTTATCGTTGGGTTTTGGGCGCTTTATCGCCTCGCAGAAACGGTCGTATTCCGCAAAGGTGACAGGAGTACGGGCTAAGTAAAAATCGCTTACAGTCACGCTGTGTACGGTTTCGTTGTAGGATTCCTTATCGCCCATCACGTCGCCCATGTCAAAGGTACCACCTTTGATGAAGACCATATTCTGTTTGGATGGTGAGGCAATGGGTACAGCTTTCGCAGGTGTAGCAGGTGGGGGTGTGTATTTTATGCTTTCTGCCAATTGTTTTTCCAACTTGGCAATGGTAGCTTGAAGGGCTTTTTCGGTGGCAGCAGCGGCAGCTTGGTTTTGTGCCAAGGCTTCAGTTGCTTTTTGTGCCGAGGTGGTTTTATCGACTAATTGGTTTTTCAACTCCGCCAGTGCTTTGCGGGCGGCAGCCAGATCAGCTTTTAGTTGGTCTTTTTCCGCTGTAATAGCCTCTAATGAGGCTTGGTTGCTTCCCAATATTTTCTCGAAGATGGGGCGGTAGGCTGGGTAGTGTTGGCAGAAGGCCAAGTGCCATTCCACCTCATCCAACAGGGAGGCTTTGAGGTCTTCGCGGGTGAGTTGCTTTTCTACATCTTTACGAATAGCTTTTAGCAAACGTTCAGCCTTGGTTATTTTTCCTGAGGCTATTTCTTCTGTGGCATCTTGGATTTCCTCCCTCAGTGTTGCCTGTTGTTCTTTTTCCTGAATAGCCAACCGTGCGCGGTGGGCATATTCGCCTTCAGGAAAATCAACTAAAAATGCCTGATAGGCATCAACGGTATCTTCGCGAGAGGTATTATCCCAAATGGCTGCTTCATCCACCCTGCGGCGAAACACATACTGCCCGCCCTGATGCCCCACGCCCTGAAGGGGGTTGCCTTCGGGGAGTTGATCGTAGTTGGCGCGTGTGAGTTCGATAACGCGGTCGGCGAGGGTGCCAATGCGGAGGGTGTCGTTAGTATTATGGCGCAACTCCGTCAGTATGCTGGCTGCAAAGGGGCTGTGCTCGCCAGGAGGGCCATCGGCCACTAATTGGTCATGCCTGCCAGAACAAAGTGCCCATCGGCTGGGGCGAACCTCTAATTCATTGGCGGCAGCATCGGCTCGGTCGGCACCGCGCACGAACAAGGAACCAGAGAAACAAGCATCCGATATGAGCAAGATATGCCGAAAAGGCAGTTTAGCAAGTATGTTGCGAAGCTCCACATTGCTAACAAAGTCGTCCACCTCGCTAAGTTTACCGTTTACTGGCACCCAAAAGCCATCTTTGAATTCGTCAACATGACCATGACCGCTGTAATAAATGATGAGTTTATCGTGGGGTTCTACCCATCGGGGTAATTCGCGCAGTGTGCGGAGGATGTTTTTCCGAGTCGCCTCCTCATTGCGGAGTAATCGGTAGCTGTTAGGTTCAAGATCGTAATCGGATAGAAGGATATCCCGCACAGCCTCCATGTCTCGCACGGCATTATTAAGCGGCTTCATTGCCGTGTAGTCGTCAATAGCGATGCCCAAAAAGCAAGAACGCCCGAGCGGCGGGTGAGCCGTCAGGTCATCTTTTGTGCGCCCAAGGCCGCGCTGTCCTTCTTTTGTTGGCATAATGCTAGCGTAGGGTTTTGTTCATCTATAGCTAACAAAGGTATGGAATGTTTGGAAAAACTGCTAGGTTTTGTTGGGAAGGTTGTAGCGAGGAGGCTATACCCAGCAGAGTTCTACTGAATAACACAGAGAATCTCAAAATCTTATTTTAAAAATTGATTAAACTTAGCTTCCCGCCAGTTTTCTATTCTTATTCCTTCTATCCTTTTTAAATGCTTTACGTTATTCGTTACCATCGTCATATCGTTAGCGACTGCGGAGCAGCCAATGATTAGATCGAAGTCGGGAATCAGGTTTCCTGCTTTTTTTAATCTTACTTTCTCTCGTGCAAAGATATCGATTGCGGAATACAATGGGAGTACCTCAAACAGATTGGACACTTGATTGACTTCACCCAAGTGCTTTTGAACTTTTTCGCTGTTATAAGCTCCAAATGTTAACTCTACTATAGATATTTCGGAAATATAACAGTTCTCAATGCCAACATGGTCAATTTTTTCAGCAATAAAGTCCTTGTCTTTCAAGAATCTTTATACGCGTATCTGTATCCAGCAAATATTTCATTTCAGTCTAGGTTAATGTCTTTATCTGAGATTGTTCTACTGCTATAAATATCGGCTTCTAGCTCGTCGCTTACATCATTCCATGCCCCTTTTAAGTCGTTGAAAAGTTGTCTTTTGTCAATACTTGATTTTCTAAAGCTGAGCCTAATATTTTCAGATAGCGCTGCCAATAGCTCTAGCTTTAGCTCAGTGCTCAGTGGCTCAAACAGTCTTACATATTTAGCAATCACTACATCTTCCATTAGACTTACATTTGTTGATAAAGCAAATTTACATACTTTGTTGTTCCAAAACAAGTACGATTATGCGTACCATGCGAAGTACGGTATGGCACGATGTGCGTTTCCACACCATTCACGCTTGCGAATCCTTGGAGGTCTTATGTGTGGACACATCTCGTTAATAAAGATACATCTTTGGTAATTGCTGTAAACAAACGTTTCTTCATAAATGGATACCCTACTACGCATGATTGCGTATTTTCTGCCACCCCTTTCGGGGTTTTATTTACTTGTATTACAGTTTGTTACAATCAGTTCACCCCTTCGGGGTTTGATTAAAAAGCCTACATGCCTTTGTAAAAAAAATCCCGAAGGGATGGCAATATTGTAAAGTTCCATCATCACGAACAGCCTTGAACCCCGAAGGGGTGGTATAGAGGAGGATGGACTTCACGCTTTCAGGCAAAGAAGCACAACGGTTTGCAGGTCTCAATTAATAGATACAATTTACTAAAAAAGAGTGTCTTGTGATGTGGCACACCCATTTGTGTTCACACATAAGGACTACAAAAGGATTCGTAAACGTAACTGTAACTATCGGACAACTTCGAGTTGTCCGATAACTGCGCTTGTTTAGGGAATTTTTCCGAATCACAAGTTATAAATTTTATTTTTCCCCCCATACTAGCATGGTGTCTATGCCAGGACGTTGCTGGATTGGGACGACCCTGCCCGCGTGAGGGGGCTGGAGTGGGTGGCGCGTTAGCGACACCGCCCGCAGGGCCGTTAGCACGTAAGCACCCGACCCTGCGGCGCAGCGAAGCGGTTGGAGCCGCAGGGGCACGCCCTACTCAACGTATTGACATCACTTGCCTTGTTTTTTCAAATCGCGCCTGCGTACACGGGTGTCTTTTTTCTTCACTTTGGGTGCCTGAGTTTTCACCCTTTTGATGCGGGTATCGTACTTCTGTAAGATGGAATAAGCCTGAGATACGGTGCTTTCCTGATGCGCCTTGTTGACGGATGTGACTACATAGGTGTAGGTTTCGCCCACGTCAGTACGGGTATCAAAGTAGGTGAACCGCTTGGCGTTGCCCTTGCCGATGGGGGTAATGGCTAATATATTGGCGGGGTTTTCCAAGTCGCCGGGTTTGGCACCGTTGAAGCGGTAGATGACGTGATAGTGGGCGTTTTCGCGTATGCCGGTGATGGCTGTTCCGGGTTTCCACTTGAGGCGGACGGCTTCGTTTTTCCAACGGGGTCGCCCCAGTTGCACTGGCATGGGGCGGGTGTACTCGAGTTCGGGCCGTTCGAGCCATAAAGCCGGGTAGCGGTAGTAGTGGCGCAGGCTATCTTTGAGTCGCAGGGGCGGGTTTAGCAGCGACTTAGCGCTAAAGTAAGCACTACCGGAAGTTTGGAAGTTGCGGCGATTGAGGTCAATTTGACGGGGAATTTCCGCAGGATCATGCCAAGCCGCTTCTTTGTTGTCGCCAACTTTATAGGCAGCATGACCGATGTAGAGGGGCAGTCCACGAGCGTTCTGGCTCCACCACTGTACTAGTTTTTGGTGATCGGCGGGTTCAAAACCAATATGCCAATAGAGTTGCGGGATAACGTAATCGATCCAGCCCTTGTTGATCCAGTTGAGCACATCGGCGTGGAGATCGTCGTAGGAGGTTACACCCGCACGGGTATCGGAGCCACGCTGTGGGTCGGTGCTTTTATTGCGCCATACGCCAAAGGGGCTGACACCGAATTGAATATTCGGGCTAGTATCTTTGATGCGATTGTAGAGTGCCTCCACTAATTTGTCGGTATTGCTGCGTCGCCAGTCATTGATATCGTTGAAAGGCTGGCCGTAGAACCGGAAGGTAGTGCTATCGGGGAAAGGGGTGTCCTTGACGGGATAGGGGTAGAAGTAATCGTCGATGTGGATTCCATCGAGTGTATAGTTATCTACGAGTTCGCCTACGACATCCACGAGGTGGTCTCTGACGGCAGGGATACCGGGGTTGAAATACATTTTGCCGCCATAAGCAACCATCCAATCGGGGTGAGTAAATACGGGGTGGGTGAGGAATAGCTGAGAAGTATCCATATTCATGGAAGCCCTGAAGGGGTTGATCCAGGCGTGGAACTCCATAGCGCGGGCGTGGGTTTCCTCAATCATAAAGGCGAGTGGGTCGAACTCGTCTTTTGGCGGTGCTCCTTGCCTGCCTGTGAGGTAGGCAGACCAAGGTGCGTACTGGCTGGGATAGATGGCATCGGCAGCGGGGCGTACCTGTACGAACACCGCGTTCAAGCCCAAGTCCTTGA
>JAWKLL010000003.1:0-225476 GCA_041392765.1 Saprospiraceae bacterium | reverse complement strand
CGAGGAAAAAACATACACCTGCCCCTACGAGGTGCGGGAGTCGCCCTTTGAGCAACAACCCCAATGCAGCCAAACTACCGAGCAGGGTGATGATTTCGTCGCGCCCCTTGATGTTAGCTACCGCTTCGGTGTGTAGGGGGTGAGCAGCAAACACCAAGGTAGCCAGCAGGGGAATCCAATAGATGGCGGCACTGTTTTTTAAGCGGTCATCCCAAGCGGCGCGTTGGCCGAAAAGCAGCAGCAACACTTGGTAGAGTACGACCACGGTAAGGCCATACCAAAGTGCGTTGAAGAAGTGCATGACCCCGGGCTTGTCGCCAAAAAGAGCGTACTCTACGGCAAACATAGCAGGCGTGAGGGGGCGGTAGCGCCCACCTGACACCAACTTGGCTTTGCCTTCTACCTTGAAGAAGCCAAAGAACGTATCATAGGTGAAAAGCCCCGGAATACCTTTCATGCCTTGGGTGGTAAACATATTATCGGTGATGACGATGGCATCATCTTGAGCATAATCGTGCCCCAACGTATTGGCATAGAGCAGCGCACCAAAAGCGAATAAAAAGAGGGATAGTTTGTGGGTATTGCGCAGCCATTCCCAGCCCTTGAAGGAGGGGGGCGTAGTCTTTTGGGAAGGATTGGCAACGGTGCGCTCCTGGGCGTGCTTAGCTTGCGGTTTCTTCTTCGACATCTCCGGTTGGTTTGTTAAACTTGGCTCTTTTGGCGTACCAAAGGTACAAACCTACGTTGTTAACCAAACGTGTTTTTTTACTAGGTATGGGAATTACTCCTACTGAACCCCTACATTTGCGCATTGGCGTATGTTTAAACCAACTTGCTTGTATGCCTCAGCTTACCCGTCGTCTTTTCCATCAGTATTTTGGCATTTTGGCGCTGCTCTTTTTGCTAGCGGGCATGGTGGTGTCCAAAGCCATGATGAGTATGGGGATGATTGGGTTGGCTATCAACTGGATCATCAACCCCGAAGTAGGGAGGTATGTACGCGCTTGGTGGCGGCATCCAGTATTGGCGAGTTTATCGATTTTTTTTCTGGCATTGTTTGTCACGGGCTTGTGGTCGGAAGATACGGCCTATTGGGTGAACCGGATGCGTATGAAGCTGCCGTTTTTGTTGATGCCCGCAGCACTGTTGTCAATTCCTCGTTTCGACAAACAGGTGTATTACCCATTGTTGGTGTTTTTTATGGCGTTAGTGGCGGCGATTTGCGTTTATCTGACTGGCTGGTATGTATGGCATTTTCAAGATACCAATCAGGCGTATGCGGAGGGGCGGGTATTGCCTACACCTGTGATGCACATAAGGTTTAGCCTGATGGTGGCCTATGCCGCCGCGATAGGTATCTCATTGGCAATAGATGATTGGCAATGGAAGTGGAAGCAGGAGCGGTGGGTCTATGCTTCATTGGCGGTGTTCTTGGTGCTTTTTCTGCACATACTGGCGGTGCGCAGTGGTTTGGTGGCGGTGTATGGTATGTTGGTTTATTTTGTGGTGCGCTATATCGTCATATATCGCAGGTGGTGGATAGGCGTGCTGGCCATAGCAGGTTTGCTAACGGGGGGCGTATTGGCGTACTATACAGTGCCTTCGCTACAGAAAAAAGTGGATTACACCTTGTACAATCTTTACCATATCCGAAACGGGAACCTCGATCCGAACTTGTCTGACACTCACCGCATAGGCACTATCCATGCGGGCATTCATTTGGGTAACACCCATTTTTGGACAGGCGTGGGCTATGGCGATATACGAGAGGAAACGGAGCAGTTTTTGCAACAGTATTATCCAGATGTATCGGGTTTTAGTTATACGCCACAGAGCCAAGTGGTACTTGTGTACGCCGTTGGTGGTATAGGTGGGTTATTGATTTTTGTAGGCATGCTGGTCGTGCAGTGGTTTTATCGCTCCGGTTGGAAAGCCCCGCTTTTGGGTAGCTTATTGGCTGTTCTTATACCTTCTTTTTTGGTAGAGCAAACATTGGAAACGCAGTTGGGCAACACCTTATACCTCGTTTTTTTACTAATGGCGGTGCGGTATTACCAACATGAAGGGGATCGTCGTTAGAAATTGATGGAACTAAACCGAAAAAAAGGTTGTTTAAAACGAGTCGATGCACGGAAAATGAAAAAAAATTTGCATCACCGTTGCACCGACGTAAAAAACGCTTTATATTTGCACCGCTTTAGCAATAAAGCTGGATTAAAGACCCATGGTGTAATTGGCAACACTCCGGATTTTGGTTCCGTCATTCTAGGTTCGAGTCCTAGTGGGTCTACAAAAAAAGCCTCTTCACAAGTGTGGAGAGGCTTTTGTTTTTTCATACGGCACTTTTCTAAACATGGCTGGTATAAAGCGGGTTTTAATCAGTGTATTCTTTTCAAACTTCTTGGCTCTAAACGCACAATCTGATCATTATAGCAACGACGTGCTGTCAGGTTTTGCGGATGGCTTGTGTTCTTGTATCGAGGAATATTCAAAAAGCACTGAAAATATTGAGGAGTTATTGTTCTCAGGCTACAACCATTGTGCTTCGAGTTATATGTTGAATAATCAACACCTATTAATCGATTGGGTACAAAACCATATAGGCAAATCTTCATTATCAAACTCAGCAGGTCGAACTCAAGCTATACAAATAGCAAGCACTGAGTTGTTGAGACAAGGTAACCCTGTTATAGCGAGAGAATGTCGTATTTACCGTGAGCAACTTGAGGCATATAAGGTAATATTTTTCCAAGAAACCCTAGGATATACCGCCAATTCAGAACAGGTAATGACTGCTATTATGGCAATGGAAGAGGTTTTGCCAACTATTTCTGACCCCGACAATCAGACCTTGGCGTATAACCTCTTAGGAATGTTGTATGAATTTATAGAAGATAAGGAAATGGCGCGAACTTATTATAGTAAAAGCATAAACCTTGGTGGCAAAAACAACTTCATTGCCGCCTTTCTCTTAGCCATCTTACCAGAATAATCCCCCCATCAAAGCAACAAAAAATCCTTCAACACCTGCTCGCCTATGCTGCCGGATTTTTCCGGGTGGAATTGGGTGGCGAAAAAATTGTCTTGCCGCAATACCGAAGTAAACGGCACGATATAGTGCGTGAGTGCAGCGGTGTAAGGCCCGGGTGCCACATAAAAGCTGTGCACAAAATAGACGTGCTGCCCATCTATCGACTCGCTTAACCAACTGCCTTGGGTGCGTTCTATGGTGTTCCAGCCAATATGAGGCACTTTTTCGCCATTTACAGGGCGGAATCGCTTGACTTCGGCGGGAATGATATTAAGGCAATGCGCATCGTTTTCCTCTGAATGGCGGCATAACAACTGCATTCCTAAGCAGATACCCAATACAGGCTGCTTCAACCCGCGGATTACCTCGTCTAAGCCAGTGGCTTGCAAGTGTAGCATGGTAGAGCGCGCTTCCCCAACACCCGGAAAAATCACTTTCTCTGCTTGCTGTATGACCGTGGCATCGTTTGTGAGTGCCGCTTCGTAGCCCAAGCGCTCCAGCGCATATAGTACCGAGCGAACATTGCCGGCGTTGTAGTCTATTACTGCTATCATGTTACAAAATTCCTTTGGTACTCGGCAATTGTGCGTCGCGGGCATCGCGGGTTTTAGCCATTTTCATGGCTTTGGCCCACGCTTTGAAGATGGCCTCTATTTTGTGGTGCTCATTCTGCCCCTCTACTTTCACGTTCAGGTTGCATTGGGCGGTATCCGTAAAGGATTTGAAGAAATGGAAAAACATTTCGGTAGGCATATCCCCTACTTTTTCGCGCTTAAAATCTGCTTCCCAAACGATCCACGGCCGGCCACCAAAGTCGATCGCGACTTGTGCCAGCACATCATCCATCGGCAGACAGAAACCATATCGGGTAATACCCAACTTATTGCCCAACGCCATCCGAAAAGCTTCGCCCAATGCTAAAGCGGTGTCTTCTATCGTATGGTGTTCATCCACGTGTAAATCACCATTCACTCGGATGAGCAGATCGCAGCCCGCGTGACGCGCCAACTGATCCAACATGTGGTCGAAGAAACCCAATCCCGTTTGTATATCGGCCTTTCCTGTGCCATCCAAATTGAGTACAACCTGTATAGCGGTTTCCTTGGTGCGCCTGTCCACAGTGGCTTGGCGGCTACCTAACTTGAGCAAGGCATAAATATCGGCCCAGTCTGTGGTGGTAAGGGCGATGGTGTTTCCTAAAGCATCTCTCTGTGCCTGTGCCAATTCGTCTTCGCCTAACGATGGGTCGTTGTGCAGCCAGATACCCTTGGCACCTAAGTTTTTGGCCAACTGCATATCCGTCAGGCGGTCGCCTATGACATAACTGTTAGCCAAGTCGTAATCTCCTTGTATATACTGCGTCAACAATGCGGTTCCAGGCTTTCGCGTTGGTAGGTTTTGATGGGCAAAAGTACGGTCGATGATGATATTGGTAAACGCAATGCCCTCTCCTTCCAAAGTACGCACAATGTGTTGCTGAGCAGGCCAGAATGATGACTCCGGGAAGCTCTCTGTCCCTAATCCATCTTGATTGGTAACCATCACCAATTCATAATCCAATTCCCGCGCAATGCGCCCCAAGTATTGGAAAACGCCGGGGTAAAACACCACTTTTTCAAGGGCATCCACCTGATAGTCGTTGGGTTCCAAATTCAGGGTGCCATCCCTGTCGATAAACAATACTTTTTGCATAAGATCAACGGTTCGAATAGATTTGCAAGGCTGTGATAAGTCGGTCGTTTTCTTCTGGTGTGCCGATAGTCACCCGCAGGCAGCCTTCGCAAAGGGGTTGGCGCGAACGGTCGCGAACGATAATTCCCTTTTCTGCCAAATACTGATAGACGGCGGCGGGGTCTTCAAATTGAGCCAATATAAAGTTGGCATCTGTTGGATACTGCTTTAGCACAAGGGGCAAGTTGTTGAAGGCTGCTTGCACCCGTTGACGTTCTGCCAGCAGGGAAGCAATTCGTTGCCCCGTCAGGGCTGATTGGTTGAGTGCTTCCAATGCTTTTCGCTGCGACAGTATATTTACATTGTAAGGTGGTTTCACTGCATTCAGCAGGCGGATAATCCGTTCCGATGCAAAGGCCATACCCAATCGTATGCCTGCCATCCCCCACGCTTTCGAGAGGGTTTGCATAACTACCAGGTTAGGATATTGCTCCAACAAGGTAGTGAAAGAAGGGCGATTGGCAAAATCAATATATGCTTCATCCACCACCACCAATCCCGGAAAATCGGTTAATAATCGCTGCATGGCATGGGCATCAAAGTCATTACCGCTGGGGTTGTTGGGGGTACACAACCACAGGATTTTTGTACGATGCGTAGCTTTCTCTAGGATGGTATCAACATCTAGTTGGAACCCCGGCAGCAGGGGTATTTTCACCACCCTCACATTGTGTATATCGGCACTCACTTGATACATACCGTAGGTAGGTGGCAAGATCATTACCTCATCTTGGCCCGGCTCACAGAAGATGCGAAACAACAGATCGATGACTTCGTCGCTACCATTGCCTAACATGATGTGGCTTTCCGGCACCTGCTTGATGCGGCTGATGGCTGCTTTTACTGCTTGCGCCAAAGGGTCGGGATAGCGGTTTACCCCGTTGTCGTACGGGTTTTCATTGGCATCCAAACAGACTTCGGCCTCCCCTTTAAATTCATCTCGTGCGGAAGAATAGGGCACGAGGGCGGCAATGGAAGGTCTGGCGCTTATGGTAGGCTTTGCGGGGGCAGTATCGGGCAGTGTATTCAGGCGTATCTCTACTGCATATCGGTGTGCTTCCAATTGTTCCGCAGCCGCCATTTCCATGACGGTATTGCCAATTTGGCGCAAGCCCTCGGCATTGATTTCCTGATAGGATATTTTTTTGACAAAAGCATCTAGGGAAACCCCACTATACACACGAGCGAAACCATTCGTAGGCAAGGTGTGGTTGGTGCCACTGGCGTAATCTCCTGCGGATTCGGGTGTCAGATGCCCCATGAATACAGAGCCTGCATTGACAACCCTTTTAGCTAAAGTAGCGGGTTGAGCTACGGATAGGATCAGGTGCTCCGGTGCGTAGGTGTTGATAATGTCACCCATTTCTGTTTCGTCTTTTACCACAATGGCTATGCTATTATCAATGCTGGTAGCGGCCATATCCTTGCGGGGAAGCCTATCCATTTGGCGGTGTACCGCTGCTACAACGGCTTGGGCTTGCACCTCGCTATAACAGAGGAGAACCACCTGGCTATCATGCCCATGTTCAGCCTGACTGAGCAAGTCGGCAGCTAAGAATTCGGTATTGGCTGTTTCGTCGGCGCAAACCATCACTTCCGATAGCCTGCTGGCATATCGATGGCTACCCCGATTCGGCTGACCAATTGCTTGGCAACCGTTACATAGGCATTGCCATAGCCGAAAATTTTATAGACAGCAGGTATCGTATCTGTACCATAAGCCATGGCTGCAATCGCTTGGGCGCCACCTACACTGAAAATTTGGCTAACACCTGCCACCGATGCTGCATACAAAATAGCGGGGTGTATTTGCCCATTTTTATCAGGTGGGGTACAAAGGATAATCTCTTTACACCCTGCTAATTGGGCGGGTATGGCCAGCATCAACACCGTGGAAAACAAAGGCGCCGTGCCACCCGGTATATACAACCCTACCTTTTCAATGCCTACCGACTCCCGCCAGCAACGCACGCCGGGCATCGTTTCTATGATAGTGGGAGGTGTTTGCTGTGCGGCATGAAAGCTACGGATATTGGCAGCGGCTGTGTGGATCGCTTTTTTTAAGGCTGGTGATAATACCTCGCCTGCTATGGATACGGCTGCTGTTGGTACCCGAAAATCTGCCAAGCGCACCCCATCAAAGCGGGCGGTAAAATCCAACAAAGCATCATCGCCCCGCTGTTGCACCTCTTGAAGTATCTGGCCTACGGGCTTTTCTAAAGCACTTACATCCAAGGCAGGGCGCTGCAAAACGGAAGCCCATCCTCCGGCTGGGGGTACGGTATATATTTTCATGGCTACAAAATCATTTTTTGTATGGGTACAATTAGGATGCCTTCCGCGCCTATGGCTTTCAGTTCGTCGATGATGTCCCAGAAGCGGTCTTCGGTGATGACGGTGTGGATGGAACTCCAGCCCGCTGTTGCCAAAGGCATGACGGTAGGGCTTTTCATGCCCGGTAGCACCCGGATGATGTCAGGTATGGTTTCATTGCGGGCGTTCATTAGCAGGTATTTGTGGTTACGAGCTGTAAGCACAGATTGCATTCTGAACAGTAGCTTGTCTAAAATGGCATCGGCTTGAGTACTCAAATGGGGGCCTTTTACGATGCAGGCCTCTGAGCGGAGTAATACCTCTTTTTCTTCTAAATTATTGGTGAATAGCGTACTGCCAGAACTCACCAAATCGCAGATGGCATCTGCTAAGCCGATATTAGGCGCTATTTCTACAGAGCCGGAAATTTCGTGAATTTCAGCCTTGACACCATGTTGGTCTAAAAACAGTTGGAGGGAATGTGGGTAGGAGGTAGCAATTTTTTTACCTTGAAGCCACTGTACTCCCGGGTAATCGGTCTGCTTGGGCACGGCAATGGACAAGCGGCATTTGGAGACCCCTAATGGCAAAACCTCTGTGATGTTTTTTGCTTTTTCAACCATGGTATTTTGGCCAATGATGCCAATATCTGCCACGCCATCCTGCACATATTGGGGGATATCGCCATTGCGCAGATAAAGAACATCGATAGGAAAGTTGCGGGCAGAGGCTTTGAGTTGATTGCTGCCATTGTCGATGCTGATACCACATTCCTTGAGTAGTGCAAGGGAGTCGTCAAGCAGCCTGCCCGATTTTTGTACTGCGATTTTTAGCTTAGTTTCCATGAGCTTGGTTGTATGGAGGTTTGCAATAATTGTTGGAAAATGGCGAGGGGTAAAAACAAAAAAGGCCTTCCGCGACAACGGAAGACCTTTTTTGTGCTATTATGCTGTTTAGTTTTTAAGCATACACCCGATCACCCTTCGCCGCATGTGCAAAGCTAAAAGCGTGATGATGATGCATAAAAACTGCTGTCATAATGAAATAGAAAGTGGTGTGGGGCGGAATCGAACCGCCGACACATGGATTTTCAGTCCATTGCTCTACCAACTGAGCTACCGCACCTGAATGTTAAAGCCCTTTCTTTTTAAGGCGTGGCAAATGTACATCTATTTGTATTACGTTGCAAGGTTTTGTGATGATTTTTTTTAAAAAAAGCCCTGCTGTTTAAAAAATGGCTTGATATACAGTTAATTAAAGCTAAGACTAGCGAAGTAATATTATTTTTAGTAGTTTCATAAAAAACGATTAAACCTTATCACAATAATACAGTCAAAAGGAAAAGCAATTGAAAGGGGTTTAGATTACCCATAAAAGAGGAGATGGGACATGAGATTATCAATCAAAAAAACGTTATCCAAGGAGAAATCCAACGAACAACATAACACACGGATTGTGCAGCATCCACATACAGATGAGTATATCCTGACACTGATTGCAGCTCCTGAGCAACGGGAGGCGGGCTTCAGGTTGTTGCTGCAGCAATATGGCGACCGGCTTTATCACCACATACGGCGTATGGTTGTCCAGGACGATGATACCAAGGATGTATTACAAAACACTTTGTTGAGAATCAGCCAGCATATTGGCAACTTTGAGGCACGCAGCCAGTTATATACGTGGCTGTATAGGGTGGCTACCAACGAGGCATTGACTTTTTTAGAGCAACGCCGTCGTAAGCAAAGCCGCACTGCTTTTTTGAGTGACAACAACGATGAGTGGCTACATCAGCAAAAGGCTGAACCCCAGTTAGAAGGAGCCTATATACGCCAACGGTTAGAAATGGCGATGGAACAATTGCCGCCCAAACAAAAAGCGGTGTTTAGCTTGCGCTATTTTGAGGAGAAAAGCTACCAAGAAATGGCGGCTATTTTTTCCACATCAGAAGGGGCGCTCAAGGCCAGTTACCATCATGCCGTGAAAAAATTGAATCCATCTTAACCACCTAACGATGAAAAAACATTCAGACCGTAGAGATAACGGCATAAAAGAAGAGTTGGAAGTATTAGGTGCGAATCGATTATCGGATTGGCATCAGCAAGCCAAACGCACCCCTTCTGCACCCGATGGATGGTGGGACGAGCTGGCTCAAAAAGCCGCCCAATCATCAGGAAAAACTGTTCATCGTACTACTTATGTACGACGCTTGGCAATGGCTGTTTCTGGTGTAGCAGCGGCCTTGGTATTGTTACTATTGGCCTACCAGTGGTTGCCGAGGCAGGCTACTCAGGAGGTTGTCGCTGCTTCACAAACAGCTTCTGACGAAGCCATAAAACAGTATATTTTAGACAATATCGAAGAATTCGATGTTGATCTTTTAGCACAAATTGAAGGTGTGCAGGAAGATGCCTTCCTCCCCATCGATACTACATTCGACGATGCTACGATTGAACAATTTTTTGAAAATGAAGATTGGGAGGAGTCGATATTGTTCTAATCATAGTATGATGCTTTTGCCATCCATTTTCAAACCCTCAAACTTGCACTAATGTACTTTAAACCAAATCTACACATCGGTACACCTATATTTTGGAAACCAGTTTTGCTGGTATTGATACTCGTATTGAGTTTTCCTTTCATCGCACAGAGCCAACCCCCGGAGATGAACTGCCAGATAATGAACGTATCCGCGCACAACGTGCCGCATTCATCACACAACGCCTGCAATTGACCACCGAGGAAGCTACCATTTTCTGGGCGGCTTACAACGATCACGAGACGGAAAAAAGGCGTATCATGGCCAACTTCAGAGGAAACCCCGGGTATTTACCTGCCACGGAAGCAGAGGCGGAGGCACTCATTATGGAGCGTTTTCGTATGGAGGAAGAGTTGGTTGACCTGAAACGGCGTTTCTACTTGCAAGTAAAAGGAAAGGTATCTTCTAAAAAACTCGCCCAGTTGCCAGCAGCAGAAACGGAGTTCAAACGAGCGTTGCTAAGACAACTGCGAGGACGGGGATAGGCAAAAGAGTGTTTGCTCACACTATTTTAGTGCTGGTTTGAAACAAAATACCTCCCTTCTTTCGTACAAGTGGCGAAAAAGCGGTATCTTGGTTTCAGGTTGTTACCTACCGCAAATACCCGATTGTTAATGGGCAGAAACAGGAAAAATTCAATCAACCAGCAAATATTGGATCTGATAGAAGCCTACGAGCAGTCAGATGTAACTTCTTTTTTAGATCAGGAAGCCTTCCATGAAATCATTAATTACTATGAACAAGAAGGCAAACGCGACTTGGCACTCAAAGCTGCTCGCACGGCCTGTGACCAATACCGATATGAACCCGACTTCTACCAACGCGAAGTAATGCTCCTCATCCAAGGTATGCAATGGGAAGCCGCCCAGTCAACCTTGGAAAAAGGGCTAGGCTTTTGCCCTTCGGATGGAGATTTAATCTTGCTAAAAGCAGAATTAAAAATTGTACTCGGGCAACGAGAAGAGGGGCGCCAGCTATTGGAAGACCTGAAGTTTATGGCTGATAACGAAATGCTCAGCGATATTCACTTGGTGGAGTCGCTGGCCTTTGAAGATGAGGGTGAATATGGAGCTGTTTTCGATTGTCTGTGCGAATCGCTGGCACTCAACCCCGAAAATGAACCTGCTTTGGAGCGTTTTGGCCTTCTGATGCAAATGGAAGTGAACCCGGAACCTTACCGCGATGCCCTATTGAGTGTCATCGACGCTCATCCCTATGCTCATCTGGCTTGGTACTATCTGGGGCATGCCTACGCTATGCTGGAGGAGGAAGAAAACGCGAAGGAGGCCTATGAATATGCTTTCCTCAGCAAGCCCGATTTTGAAGAGGGATACTGGGAATACGCGGATTATTGCTACGATTTGGGGCATTATGCCCAAGCTGAGCCAGTATATCAAGAGATTGCGGAAAAATTTGGCACCGATTCTGATTTGCTTCTCCAAATGGGCAATTGCCTACATTTCCTAGATAAACACGAAACTGCCCGTTCTTACTTGGAACAAGCCGCGAAATTAGAACCACATAACGACGAAGTTATTTTCCGAATAGGAGAATGTTACGCCGCTCAAGAGAAATGGCAAAAAGCAGTGAGCTATTTTCAAAAAGCGGTAAGAATGCAGTCGGAGGATGAAGTTTACCACCACGCCCTAGCCAATGCCGCTTTTGAATTAGGGGACAGCACCACCGCCCTTCATTCCTATACACAAGCGTTGGAGCTAGCTCCCGATAACAAGCAGATATGGTTGGATTTCGCCTGGTTTTACGTTGAAACCCTTCAGTTGGATAAAGCAATTGATTTGCTGGAAGAAGCCTACGAAACCTTACTGGACGATGAGATACAGTTTGCCTATATCGCCTGCCTTTTCGCTGTTGGTAAACGCCAGCAAGCACTGCAAATGCTAGCCGATGTTTTACCCGAATCTTATGAAGGTGTCAAATGGTTGCTGGAATGGAATCTAACCCTCCGTACCGACCGCGATGTAGTCGCATTGCTCAGCCTATACAAGCCATCTCCTGAATCATAAAGGGCATACAGCCCATTGCACTGTATGCCCTTCAATCTATTGAAATAAACTTTCCTTTATCTCTTACAATATTTGACGGAAATAAACTGTTCCAATTTTTTTTAGGCGATTCGGAAAAATTGAACAGTTTATTTTTATCCCATCCCTTACTCCTTGAGCAAGTAAATAATGTGTGTGACCCATTTGGCAGGGTCTGTTTCTGTTTGCAAGCCGGGGTCTGCTAAGTATTTTTCGATGACAGGGTAGCCCATTTCCAAATTATTGGCTTTGATGTAGGCATCCATGGCTTCGTGTGCAAATATGGAACCATCGTATGACCTGTATAAACGATCATGAGTGCTTTGCTGGCTGGTATGTCTATAGCTGTCAAACCATCTATGGTAGTGCCAGGAGCAGCCGGTATTACGATAGCCAAATCTGATTGCTGGTTGGCTTCATCCCAAGTGTAGTACAGTCCCGCAGGGTCATCCGTCATGGCTGTTTTAGTGTCGGCGAAAGCAGCACCCACCTCGGGCATGACTTGTTGAAAATGCGTCCCCATATCCGCCATAGCTACTATGCTGCGTTTTCCCAAATACCGCGTAGCAGGGAACTCAATTTCTTGTATGATATATTCTGGTTTTGCACCCGATTTTGCTTCTGCAAATTGTTTGAGCAATTCCAAGCCTCGATCGTAGTCTTTGCCTAACACCGCCTCAAAATCCTGAAATAGCAGCATTGCGTTGAAAGGAAAGGGAAAGTCGGAATAGAATTCAAGTAGTTTCCGTCATGCCATCCTTTGGGGTAAACCGAAACCCAGCAGTAGCACTGCCTTGCCCGTCAAACTCTACGGAAGTATGGAGGCTGTCGGTGTTGAATACATCGGTGATGCTCATCCGCCCGCTACCCATGTTATCGCTTGTCCATAAGGTAGTAGGCACCAGCTCCTGCGGATGTTTCTGAATACACCGTTTTAGTGCTGGGGTCTTGTTCCTGCCAGGGCGACCAGCTTTCCCAGTTTTTTAACTCGTTGACTGCATCAAAAACGACCGCCTGTGGTGCATTGATAGAAATCGTGCGTTCCATATACACACTTGTAGGCTGATCAAACCCAACCCTACCACGATAATGATCAGGGCTAATAGTGCATAACCTAATAATTTAAGTACTTTCATCGCATCAGTTGTTATACATCGCGTTATCCGCCATGCAGGGTGAATAAATCGTTACTACGCACTAGAGGTTATGTAGGAGAATTTAGTATGCGCTTCAAATATCTTTTTACGCCATGCTGCGTCAAAGAACCATTTTCCTTAGCTACGGCTAAGCAAAAGAACCTTTTCCTTGCCTAACCTAAAAATCTTATTTGAATCCCTATACAAATTCCCCGTACATAACCTCTATTTTTAAAACACAAAAATACAATATTTTTTTAATTTTAAAACAAAAATAAACTTTTTTTAATAACCTGTCCTGCTTTCAGCGTAATAGCGGCATAAAAAATCCCTGTCCCGACACAGTGGCCAGAACAGGGAATTGGGGAGAAAAGAAATCCTATTCTTGCTATTCGCTATCGAACCGGAATTCCTGAATAATCATTTTACCATTGGTGTTGGCAAGATACATATATACCCGAAAGGTGCCATCGGAGGTAGTTAGATTGCCAATCACATACTGTGAGTCGCTGCTTCTAGATGCTCCTTGGTGTACCTCGGCAAAGCCTGTTACTTTGTACTGGGTCATAAACTTTCGTACTTTTTGCAACGCTTGTGCTTTGTTGTAAATACCCTCTTCTTCAAGGATAGACAATTCAATGGACTCGTCGAAGTAACTACCCAATGCGTCCGCATTGCCTGCATTCAAAGCTTTGGCAATATCGGCTGTATTGCTTTGTGCCCCTGCTAAAAAGGGAATGAACACCAATAAAAACAAAAACTTTTTCATACGAGTTAATTTGAGTTACTGATTATTCCCTCTTTCAAGAAGGTTCAATAACTTATCTTCAGTAATAAGACGCACGTGCTAAAATTGGTCACATGCCGTCAATTGCGAAAGGGTAGTTTGAATAATGTGTTGGCAGCCACAATCGTGCTAACCTAACAAGTAAGAACAAGGGCGGGATACGTATAACGAAGAAGCTCCCCAATATCGTATCATAAAGACGACCAAATATAAACACATCTATGCCACGCTACCAAGTGGTTTACTTTTTTTCGCCTCACAACTATTTTCCAACGCGTACTATTGCTCGTGAGATTCTACGGTATCGGGTAGTGCCAGTGTCTCAATGGGCGTTACTTGATAAGACCTAACCACAGGCTGGGTGATGGAGCGATACACCGCCGTTTGCATACGAGGCCGTATGTTCAATTTGTTGAGCTTCCCATTATTCATAGAAGGCCACGTGCGGTTGGAAAGAAAAACAAAAAGCAACTCCTCATCGGGGTCGGCCCAGATGCTGGTACCCGTGAACCCAAGATGGCCGAAAACCTTTGGGCCTGCGAGTTCAGAAACATTCTGACTTTTGAGGGTGTCCAACTGTTTCATATCAAAGCCCAACCCCCTTCGGGTTTCATTGGGATAGCGATGGGTAAATTCTCGCACAATTTCTGGTTTCAACCATACATGGTTAGCATATATACCGCGTTGCAACCACAGTTGCCCCAATACGGCTAAGTCATGAGCATTGGCAAACAATCCTGCGTGGCCACTCACGCCTCCTAGCATAGCTGCCCCCATATCGTGTACAAAGCCTTGTACCTTTTCTTTCCGCCAGTAGGTATCATTCTCTGTGGGAGGTATGCGGTTTAACGAAAAAGATTGAACAGGGTTGAAACCAATATTATACAGCCCCAGCGGTTCGTAAAACCGCTCTTCCATGTACTGGTCTAAAGATTTTCCCGTGACATTTTGCACCAAACGTGCCAAATAATAAAACCCTAAGTCGCTGTAACGGTAGTTATTATTCCCCCTAAGCTCGGAGTTGTCGATGGCATACCAGATGGAATCTAAATACACATCCTGCAAATAGAGTTTATTGGTAATGCGAACATTAAAATCACCGCCAGCAGCTGCGCTGTACCACTGTTCCGTCCGCCGCCCTTTTTCGTCTAAGGTCGCCGTATAAAAAGGAATCCAAGGCTTCAATGCTGCACGGTGGGCAAGTATGTCCCTGATAATGAGTGCCTCCTTGTTGGTGCCTGCAAGCTCAGGCAGGTATTTTTCCAACGTTTCATCTATGCTGATGCGCCCTTGTTGCTCCAAGTCCATAATTGCCATGGAGGTAGCGGCCACTTTGGTAATCGACGCAAGGTCATAGATGTCGTCTTTCCGAACGGGCCGGCTTTTGTCATAGGTATGGTAGCCAAATGCTTCATGATAAACAATTTTACCATGCCGCGCCACCAATACCACGCAGCCGGGCGTAGCACCTGCCTGTATCGCCTCCTCTGCCAACTGTGCTAGATATGAGTGGAGGGTATCGCTGTCCATACCCACCCGCTCGGGTACGCTATACCCCATACGGAAGCTACGGCTGGTGCTTACACCCGCATTGTAAGGACTGGTAGCAGAAGCCGTCACGGGTAAACGCCCATTGAGGCCAACAGCCCCCATCAACGCCTGCGCCGCTTTGTCTTGGGTCATGCTATCTTCATTATAGGCTTCCAACACCACCCCTATATTGTCGAAATTTTTAAGGCTATAGGGGTTGCCAAAGACAACCAATATGACTTTATTTTGCTTCTTTAACTTCTCAAGAAACTGTACGGTAGCGCGTTGTATGCCAAAGTTGTCGGATGAGGATTTCCCCATATTGTGCAGGCTGACAATCACCAAATCTTCGTCCTCAAGCCGTTTCAATAATTGAGCTTCTTCGCTGGTGCTGATATTGGCCGAGGTGCGCAATAAATCTACAGGGGCATAATCCAACAGCCGCTGCTGGAAGGGTGTTTGTGCCGTCGCACCTATAGCTAATGAAGCAATTTGCTGCGTACCTACCTCGTGAATCGGCACCAAACTGCCCTCGTTTCGCACCAACGTCAAGGCTGCCTCTACCAATTGTTCCTTCAACGCAATAGCCGCAGGTGTATTCAAATTACTAAGGAGTTGTTGGTCGGGTAGTGGGGTGTAATGGGTAAGCCCCAGCCGGTATTTGGCGCGTAGCACCCGCTTGACCTTACGGTCTAGGTCTTTTTGAGACAGGTCACCCGAAGCTACCTTTTTTTGTATGGCAGCCCTCGCATCCACTATGCTTTCTGGCAACAGCAGTATGTCGTTGCCGGCAATCAATGCATTGGCTTCTACTTCGCCGTTTCCGAAGTATTTGGTGACACCTTTCATTTCTAAGCCATCGGTGAAAACCAAGCCGTGAAAATCGAGGGAATCTTTCAAAAGGTTAAGAATCGTATTTTCAGAAAGCGAGAGTAGGATAGTGAGGCTTTTTTTCTAAGGCAGGCACCTTCAAGATGTCCACCATCATACTACCACGCCTTGATGAACCAAAGCGCGAAAAGGGTACAGCTCGATGCTGTCAAGGCGCTCCCAATCGTGGGAATGTTACCAGTACCAATACCGAAACGGAGATAAACTGTTGCACCTCGTGCTACCCATAGTGGTTTATCACGGCGATGAGGAATGGAAGGTACGCGATTTCGCCGACCACTTCGACCTGCCTCATCCTGATTTGAAGCGGTACATCCCGTTTTTCAGTTATGAGCTGCTGGATTTGTCGCAGGTATCTAATGAAATGCTGTTTCAGTTGGAATACGGGTTTATGCTACGCAGCTCTTTCCTGCTTTACAAATTCCGGCGAGACAAGGCAATGCTCTTGCAATTTATTGGGAAAATCTTTAACTTTGCCAACGAGTCAAATTTGCCGGAGGACATCGTCATCCAAACACTTCAGCAACTACTGCAATACATCTACTCATCCTACAAATTAACCAAGTCCGATATGCAAAAAATGAAGGAAAACATCTTTGAGGGGGTCGCTTATCTGCCCGGTAGCCTGTGGGACCAGGCAGTTCAGGAAGGCAAAATAGAAGGCGAAGCTAAAGGCAAGTTAGAGGGCATCATAGAAGGTGAAGCCATGGAAAAGCTCATCACTACGCTGGAAGAAGAGCTAGAACTTCTCTCCCGCATGTCCGCCCAAGACCTGCCCTACGACCTGATGCGCAAGCTCACCGACGTACCAGAAGCTTTGCTATTGGCGTTCCGTGAAGTTTATACCCCTGAAACAACAGCACACCTACTCGAACAGGTACGAAATGCTCGCACACTGAATGACTTGCCCGCTATTCGTCAGCACTTGCGCGAGGCACTACTGGCCTTTGGCATAGTGGAAGAAGTGGCGCAAGGGTATTTGGCGGAGCGGTAGGAGCACGATTTATTGGTAAGACTGCGTGCCAGTGGGATGCTAGAGCTCGTAAAACTTATGCATTTTACTATAAACACCCCACAGTTTGCACCACAGGGCGGTTGTTTATCATTTCTTGTTGTTACTAGAAAAATGGGCTGTATGCCTTGCGAGTTAGAGTATGTCTAAAAATTTTTCGAACTGATTTTCAACGATTTGAGGTTGTGGCTAAAGCATCAAAACTGATTTTAGCGGGCTAAATGAAGTTTTTATGCTGACGCCACGTTCTAAAATCCTTGGAAATCAGAAAGCACCAACCATTTGCTGGGGCTGATTTTGGAATATAGCCAAATTAAATTTTTAGACATACTCTTACTAAACAAGTCTCTTAGGGCGCTCCCCCGCAACGTCTGTTACGGTTCCATCGTACCCATTGGGCGGGGTCAGGTGCTTCCGGGGTTCGCTATCGCTCCGTACCACCTCCGTTTCACTACGGTGGCACCGGCTCGCAAGCTCGCCGCCCTCCACCCCCTTAGCGCGGGCGGATTTGATTAAATCAGCCCCAAACTTTTCTCAACAAAAGCCGTCAGATCGCTGCCTTTGAGCATATTTTGGTTGAGCAGTGCCAATTTGTACAGATAGTCAGCCACTTCCTGTTGCCGCGTCTCATCGGCTTGGTTCAGCATTTTATCTGTCAGTATGGGGTGATTGGCATTAACGACCACCTTGTAATCATCGGGGAAACCACCGAAATCCATACCGCCACCTTGCATCATTTGCATTTCCTTGAAGCGGCGCATAAATTCAGGTCGTACAATTTGAACAGGTTGATCTTCGGGCGATAGCGGTTTGATTTCAATAGACTTGTCTTCACCGGCTACCTTAGAAAAGATACCTTTCACAGCATCTGTTTGCGCCTCCGTCAGCACAGAATCCTTGGTTTTGTCTTTCTGTACTAAATTGTCGATGGTATCGGAATCAATGCGCACAAAGGTGAGTTTGTCTTCTTTGTGTTCCAACTGCTGGATAAAGTGCACATCGATAGGGTGATCCATGAGCAGCACATCGTAACCCTGCTTTTTAGCAGCCTTGATAGCTGCATCCTGCGAGGCGGGGTCATTGGCGTAAATCATTACGGTGCGCTCGTATTTGTCTTTTTGGGCGGCCTCCACTTTGGCGCGGTAGTCCGCTAAGGTGAAAGTTTCCTGTGCGGTGTTTTTAAGCAGCACAAAGGAAGTTGCCCGCTCGTAGAACTTCTCGTCCGTCAGCATCCCGTATTTGACAAAAACGCTCAGGTCGTTCCATTTTTCTTCAAAGGAGGGTCTGTCCTTTTTGAAAAGTTCGCTCAACTTGTCGCCTACTTTTTTGGTAATGTGGGCGTTGATTTTTTTCACGTTCTGATCCGCCTGTAAGTAGGAACGCGAAACGTTGAGCGGAATATCAGGAGAATCAATCACACCGTGCAGCATGGTAAGGAATTCCGGCACAATGTCCTTGACTTCATCGGTAACATAAACTTGGTTAGAGTAGAGCTGTATCTTGTTTTTCTGCACTTCAAAAGCATTGCCCAACTTGGGGAAATACAAGATGCCCGTCAGGTTGAATGGGTAGTCGATGTTGAGGTGAATCCAGAACATCGGAGGGGTACTGTACGGGTAGAGGGTCTGATAAAACTTCCGGTAGTCCTCGTCTTGCAGTTCAGTAGGTGCCTTCTTCCAAATAGGAAAGTGGTCATTGATGATATTGGGTACTTCCACTTCCTGAGAGGAGGCTTCTTCGCCTTCACCCTCGGTTACCGTTTCCGTACGAGTGCCGAATTGAACAGGGAAGGGCAAGAATTTGCAGTACTTGTGAAGGAGTTCATCAATGCGATTATCATCTAAGTATTCGCTGTGTTCGGCGGGTATATGCAGCACAATGTCGGTGCCGCGTTCGGCCTTATCATTGGGCGATATTTCATAGGAAGGATCGCCTTCGCAAGACCAAGTGACCCCCGTAGCTCCTTCTTTCCAAGAGCGGGTGACGGCTTCCACTTTATTCGCCACCATAAAGGCAGAATAAAAACCGAGGCCAAAATGGCCTATGATATTAGCTTCATCCTTGTATTTGTCCAAAAACTCTTGGGCACTGGAAAAAGCTACCTGATTGAGATATTTTTCTACCTCATCCTCCGTCATACCAATACCACGGTCGCGGATGGTAAGCGTGTTATTATCTTTGTCAAGGATGATATGTATTGTCAAATCCGAAATATCACCCACCGGTTCACCTTTGGAAGCAAGTGTTTTGAGCTTCGTGGTGGCATCCACTGCATTGGACACTAATTCTCTTAAGAAAATCTCCTGATCGGAATACAGGAACTGTTTGATGATGGGAAAAATATTCTCGGTTTGAACTGCTATGTTACCCTTTTTCATACGCTCTTTAGTTTGATAATAAACAGCATTCCCATAGGCAAAGTGTGTGCCATTGCTTGTTTTTCTGACAAATTGACAAGGAATAGTGGCGTATAGACCCAATATGGCAGTTTCAATATAGTCTTGGCATCAGGGAATACGGTGATTTTTAGCATTGATGCACGTACAGGCGTAGTACCCCCTTACAAGGAATGGCACAGAATAGACTGACTTGTATAGCGTGTATTTAGGGTAAAATTATCGACGATTCATCAATCTCTCAACCCTATCACATCCTGCATATTATATAGCCCCGGGGGGCGGTTTCGCACCCAACGGGCGGCGGTCAAAGCTCCTTGGGCAAAGATACGACGGTCGGATGCGGTATGCTGCAATTTCAGGCATTCCCCCGGGCCTGCAAAGATTACGGTGTGGTCGCCAACAATTTCGCCCCCTCTCAGGGCATGGATGCCCACTTGTTGGTCGGGGCGTTCACCTGTGATGCCTTGACGGCCAAAAGTCAGGGCATCCTGTTGCCAACCTCTGCCACGTAGGATAGCCTCCGCCAAATTCATAGCCGTGCCACTGGGGGCATCTTGCTTCATTCGGTGGTGCATTTCTACAATCTCGGGATGATAGTCCGAATGGAGGATAGCAGCGGCTTTTTCCGTAAGGTAAAATAGTAGATTTACCCCAATCGCATAATTGCCAGCCCATACCACAGGTATTTGTTGGCTTAAAGTGCGAATCGCTGCTTGTTCTGCGGCTTGGTGGCCTGTGGTGCCGATGACGACGGGTTTCCCCTGCTCAGCGGCCAGTTCCAGCAAGGGAACGGTGGCGGTATGAAAGCTAAAATCTACCACTACATCGCAGTGGGGCATGGCAGCCAGCGCATCATCGTCCCTGTCTAAGGACGCAGCGATAAAAACATCGTATTCAAGGGCGTGGCGTGTAATGGCCTGCCCCATTCTTCCCTTGCTACCATTGAGAAGGATGTTCATAACAAATAGGGTTTGAGCAAATCGTCTAATAAATTTTGGTTGGCAGGCGTGGGAGTCGTTAGCGGCAACCTGACTTCGGGGGATTGTATGAAGCCCGCCTTAAAAAGCGCATATTTGATGCAAACAGGATTGGGTTCCAAAGAAAGCATCCGTTCAAACAACGGAAAAAGACGTTGATGGATAGCAGTGGCGGCGGCAAAATCGTTGCCTAATGCGTTTTGCACCATCTCCACCATTGCTTTGGGAAAAAGATTGGATGTAACACTTACCACCCCCTTGGCACCTACGGACATAAAGGGAAGCGTCAGGGAGTCATCGCCCGCCAGTACTACCATATCATCTCCCATTTCACGCACCAGCCGAGATACCTTGTCGCAGGAACCGCCCGCTTCTTTGATACAATTGATATGAGCATGCTGCTGTCGCAGACGCGCCACTGTTTCTACGTCGATAGCAATACCACTACGCCCTGGAATAGAGTACAGCATAATGGGGCGGTCGGTTACCTCAGCGATAGCAGAAAAATGCTGAAACAGACCTTCTTGGCTGGGTTTGTTGTAGTAAGGCCCTACCTGGAGGAAACCATCTGCCCCCAAGGTATGTGCCCTGCGAGTGCTGTGAATGGCGTGACGGGTGTCATTGGAACCCGTGCCTGCTATGACTTGAATGCGCCCCCCTACCATTTCAATGGCTGCCGCTACTACATCTAAGTGGTCGTCTATGTTCAACGTGGGTGATTCCCCCGTAGTACCCATTACAACAATACCAGCCACACCACCTGCAACTTGTTGTTCGATGAGTTGGCGGAAGCTTTCGTAATCCACCTCCCCATTTTTGAATGGGGTAACAATAGCGGTATAGACCCCGCTCCAAGCATGTTCCTTCATCAGCAACTTTAAATTTTGCACAAGGTAGGGGGATTTTTTTAGCAACTATTTATCACAACAGTAGATTTGAACGGAAAATTATTGTTAAAAAATCCGCTATGTCCAAAATCTAGTTAATAAACTCAAGCTGATAATTGCGGAATGAGGATAAGCGATGTAATTTTGTAGCAAAACTGTAGTAATTTTCATGTACATCCCGCCTGATTACAAGCAACTATTTGAAGAGGCTCGCCGATATGAGGAATTAGGCGATGTATATCATGCTGTGAAATTGTTTAAAAGAGTTATCAAATTGGCACCTGATTGGATGCCGCCTTACCAGTCCTTAGGGCGTATCTACCACCAAAGGCGGGAATGGAAACCTTCCTTTCATTACAACAAAAAAACGATTGCCCTTGCCCCAAGTGATAAAGATGCTTGGTGGATGATGGGGATGGCAGCAGCAGCACTAAAAAAAGAGGGCGTAGCACGCAGTGTATGGTCTAAATTTGGGGTATTGCCCATTGCTAAAACACCAGAAGGGCTTCAACTTACTTACCACGGCACTTTTGAAATACTGTGGATGCAAGCCTTAGACCCAGCCAAGGCAGTTGTTCTAAGTATTCCTCATCCCGATTCTGGGTTTCGCTATCGCGATCAGGTGTACTACGATCGCCGTCCTGTGGGATACCATATCGTAGATAAAAAACGCATCCCCGTTTATGCCGAAATGGGTTGGGTTAAACATTCACCCTTTCAGACGTTTTCCTGTTTGTTGCATACGGTAACGCCAGAACAACTGCTACAACTTGAAAAACTTTGCTATCATGCAGGTTTAGGTTTTGAAATATGGTCGAATGCGGCGCGTGGAATGGTACTTAAAAACCCCAATGCTTTTCCTGAGTACTATGGTCGTTCCATCCTACCGCCTGAGACAGAGACGACTCATCAGGATCACGCACTTGTTGCGATAGCCGCTTTGCACCAAGCTGAGGTACTGCATGTGTTAAATACATGGCAGGTCATTTCGCTGGGTGTTTATTCCGATCTGAGGGGGTATTGATGGTGGTTGAAATTGCTACATAGTAATTTGACGGAAATAACGGATCCCATTTTTTCTGAAGGCTTGTCTTTATACACACGCTTTGTGCAAGTATTCCTACGCTTAGTGCATAAAGCCAAGCCAAAAATGGGATCACTTATTTTCCCGTCCCATAGCTATATGCCAAAAGAAAATCCAAGAATACGCCCTTCTCGCCCAATTGGTTGATGCTGTATTGGATGCGCAACACAAAATCATAGTAAAAAACCAAGTCGGCATGAACCCCTGCCCCATAGCAATTGGTTATTGAGCGGGTTGTTCAACATATTGAAAGGACTATTGACATACCCCATATCATTGCTAAGCCCAACATTGAGATGGAAAGGCAATTGGCGGAAGGATTCCAAAACATCCATTTGCCAAATTGTATAGTGCCTTGCCATATTTTATATCGGATATCAGTTCGGAGTATGGCGGCATCTAGGCCATCCACTATGTACAATTCATATCCACTGAGTTTATTATCGCCAAATCCAATGGCTCTGTTATAGATAACGGCTTGTGGGCGACGCACAAAAGAATATTTAGTACGAATGCCCGCAGAAATATTCCAGTGTTGCCCTATGGGCCAAAATTGAGCCGCATGTAACTGCAATGTCAAAGCATTTCTGTCACGGAAAACGCCAAGGCCGTCACGTATCAGTTCCCCACCTAATAAGTAGCCTGACCAAGGATAGGCACGGTTATCCCGAAAATCGAAGTCGAATTTATAGCGCCAGCGAAGAAATCGCACCTGTGTCTTGCCATCTTCAAAGTAATTGGGATTCAATGTTTGTACGACTACGGAGTCTATCCCATCCTTGTGGTATTCCAACGCTGTGTAATGTTGGCCGTACAAGCGAGGCCTCCATCCTACACCAGCTTCGGCCTTTAATCGGTAGCGAATAAACCGATTTTCATCTTTGTAAAAGAGTTGCTTATTTCCTTCGGTTGCATAATTCACTTCCCTATTCCGCTGATAGTCTGCATTGATATTTAGGCTGAGGGTTCTTTTTTTATTCAGATAGGGCATTAAATAACCGATTTTAAAACTCCGTGTATAGCCGTATTCAAAACCAATTTTCGCCTTGTCGGCCCATCCTGTAAAGTTGAGGTGTTCGATGCTCATACCAATGTTCACACGTTGAAGAGAGCGGTTTTGTTCTTTCCACCAGACGTTAAAGTTGCGGTCGGCGAGTTCAAAGGTGGGTACCGGAAAAAGATACCATGTTTCCAACAGGGTAATTAAGAGTTGGATATTCCCTGTGGCGCCTTCCCAGTTTTTGTAGGTAATTTCCACGGATGTAAACAATCCCGTGTTCATCAGTTGGCGTTCTGCTTCTTCTAATTTATTGGGTAATATATCCAGCGTAAGTGTGTCAGCCGTAGCGAACGGAAGTTCCCTAAGGATAACTTCGTTCCGCGTGCGTTGGTTTCCCGCTATATGAATGCTATCAAGAACTACAAAACCACCGCTTTCCTGTGCAGATAAGAGGGCAAGGTTACATAGCAAGAACCAATACAGCGGGATGTGTCTTTTCATTATTTTGCCAATGACGTATGCAAGATAGCGCAGATTAGCTAATAGATAGTGATAACAGTCTTTAAAATAACGCTTTTATGAAAAACGCTGTCCGTCAAAATCATCTCAATCCAGCAGTCCTTCCAACTGGGCATACTGGATTAGCAGAATCGTTTTGGCATCTACAATTTCTCCAGACCGTACCAACGTCATGGCTTGCGACATGGGGAACTCCAATACTTCGATATCTTCTGTTTCTTCTGCTAAACCACCTCCTTCATGTACCCGCTGACCGGGAGAATACTTCCCTACGTATAGATACAGTTTTTCTGTGACCGCCCATAAGTGAAACGTACGTTTCCATTACTTTTTGCACCTCGCTGATACGGTATCCTGTTTCTTCTTCCACTTCCCGGCGGATGCAGTCATCGGGATTATCTTCATCTAATACCCCAGCACAAACTTCTATCATCATGCCATTCGTATTGCCATTCACGTAAGTAGGAAGCCTAAACTGACGAGTGAGGAGAATCGTTTTACGGATGGGGTCATACAGCAATATACCCGCACCATTACCCCTGTCATAAGCTTCTCGAACCTGTTGTACCCATTGGCCGTTGCGTTGTTTATACTCAAAGGTATGCTTGCGAAGGATATACCAATTGTCGGACAGCAATTCTTCTGTGTGGTTTCGTATCATGTTAGTATAGATAGTTCATAATAAATTTGTAAAGTGTGTTTATTGTTGCTAATATTAACAAGCCTCAAAGTTGCATTTGTTACTTGAACTCAGCTAAGAGACAAGCATATTATTACAAACAAATTATCCGCTGGCTAACAGAGAAATCTCCGCTAGATAGCTGGCAATGATATATACCAGAGGCGAGCGAAAGTCTGCTTATGTCAAATTCGTGGTTACCCGCCGCGAGCGAGCTGCCCGATGCTAGCGTCGCTACTTTCCTACCTTGAGCATCCAACAACACTATGTGTAAAGATACTGTTTGGGTGGTTTTCACGATAAGTTTACCATCGCCCCCCAAATATGGATTTGGGAAAAAGTGTACTTGAAAAGGAGGAATGGCCATCGTTGTAACATCCGTAACCGACGAGGGTATCAGAAAAACAGGGGTGCTATTGAGTGAAATTTTTGAAGCATTGACTAGTTCTGCCGCATCGGTAGAGGAATAATCCCATTCTCTCATTTCGAGGACGGAAAGGTCCATTTCAGGTGGAAAAGCGTAGGTGTAGGCCGCTGCTTCTGACTGGTCGGTACTGGTTTTTGCCCATAGCGCGTAAATATGCGCACCTGTACTGTCTGCAAACGCAGCTCCCTGCACGGCATCCGGTAGTTGAAGTAAAGTAGTATGGGCAGCATCGTATCGGTATCCTTTCAGCATATCCATTGTCGTTTTACAAGCAATACCCGCAGGTACAATTCCTTGCTGATAGGGTTGTACCGTATTAATAGCGTAGTACATACCCATTAAGTCCCAAGGATTGGTGGCTTGGGTAGTTGTTTTCTTGTCCGCCAACAGGAAGAAGTGAAACTGGTCAATATCATATCGATGTGCAGCGATGATGGCTTTCATGGCAAAGTTTAGCTGCCCCAACGCACTACCCATTTGTTCGTTGAAAGACATCCGGGAAATATTACTCTCTGTGACGATGCAGCGTTTCGCAGGATAAAGGCTACCATAACCGCGTTGCGTTAATACGCTTTCTAAGTCATTTTTCAGCCTAATGACTCCTGCCACTGCTGCGTCGGAATGACGAGAATAGACCCATTGGTGAGTAGGAATATCGTAATACGCCATGCTGCCGTCATTGGAAGGGTAGGAGTGATAACTAAGCGCGTCGAACCAAGCGCCTCCTGTAAAGGGATATTCGTCTGTGATGACTCCGTCTTGTGGATTATCGGAATACCGAAGTACTGCATCCAAAAAGAAGGGTAACCCAGTGGTGCAATGGCCACAAAAGCTTCTGGATCCACTACCTTGATGACCTCGTAAGCAATGCGCATCATTCGAATGTAATAGTAAATGGGAGCTTTAATATTTTTCAGGTCGCAGGGATTGGGTGGGTTGTCAAACCAGTTTCCCTCCATACCTGCCGGCCGCCATCCAAACCCGGAAGGTGTGTAATCTGGTTCATTAATAATTTCCCAAAACTTAACCCTGCCCGCATAAGTGGATACAGTCCAATAGACGTAGCGGGCAAAGTAGTTATTATCATTAATAGGCGTTCCGTTTTCTCCCTGATCCCATATTGGCAAGTACAAGTTACTGAAAACATGGGGTGATTAGGTATCGCAAAACATTTCAGACAGCCGATGTGCCTCCGAAGGGCCTTGCAAGAAAACCGTCAAATCTTTAAGCCCCAAGGATTGGTAATGATTAAAATCAGGCAATTCAATACCATACCCCCAGTTTTCGAGAAAATACGCCGGTAGCGTGAGCCGCAGGGTATTCAATCCTAAGCCAGACACACCCTCCTCTGCATTACCCGCTGCTAGATCAGCTAATTGAGCATCCGTCCATTGGTTTCCATGCCAGCCTAAGTTAATACCTATAGCCTTATCGATTGTCTGGTAGGTTAATATCGTATCATGTGCCGAGTAGGCGGGCTGCGCATTCACCACATGGGTTATGGTACACCCTAAAAAAAGTAAGAAATAATATATCCGCTCCATATCTCCCCTGTTTACATTTATTGATCCCTAAATATCAATCAACGAATCGTTTAGAAAAAACTTATGTAGAAAAATTGGGAAAAACTTGACAAGCCAAATAGAAATGTATATTTTTGGGTAAAATTGGATAAAATGGATAAATTACTGAGGCTCGATTATATGACCCATGCCTCCGTCCAAAAGGTAATCGAGGCCATTGACGGGTACAGCCGCACATGGAAAGTACAACAGCACCTTGGCAAAGATCAGCTCAGGGAACTACAACACTTGGCGGCCGTACAAAGTATCGGTTCTTCCAATCGCATTGAAGGTAACCGCATGAGCGACGAGGAAATCGCCCGTTTAATACAGCACCTGCAAATACAACAACTTAGCAGCAGAGATGAGCAGGAAGTAATTGGGTACTACAATGCGTTGGAAATTATTCAGGAGCAATACGAAGATCTGGAGTTGAGCGAAACCCTCATTAAGGCGCTGCACAAGGAATTGTTGCGCTACAGCGAAAAAGACATGCACCACAGGGGCGCATATAAATCGCTATCCAACCAAGTAGTAGCCACAGATGAGACAGGAGAGCAACGCATTATTTTCCAAACCACTGATCCCGCGTTGACGCCCAGTGCAATGGAAAAAGCAGTAGCTTGGTATCGGGAAAGCCGTAGCAACAATCGCTACCACGCCTTAATACGCATTGGTGCCTTTGTTTACGAGTTTCTTACCATCCATCCTTTCCAAGATGGCAATGGCAGGATGAGCAGATTGCTCACTACCTTGCTATTACTTCAAGAAGGGTACGAATTTATTTTATACGCAAGCCTTGAGCGCGTCATAGAGGAAGATAAAGCTGGTTATTACAAGGCGTTGATGGCAGCCCAGCGGCACAGAGGCTCTGAAGAAGAGGAAATTGGACGCTGGTTGTACTACTTGCTTAATGCCATACGTCAGTTGACGGGTCGGCTGGAGGAAGACGAACGCCTCATGGTGGAGGAACCTGCTGGTTTGTATATCAATTCTCGCCAAAGAAAAGTATTAGACTTTATCCGGCGGGAAGGGGAACTAGCTGTAAGGGAAATAGACGCTCTATTGCCTGATACCAGCCGCAATACCCTGAAGTATGATTTGCGCAAACTAACGGATGAGGGGTTGTTGGCACAACGAGGGAAGGGGCGCGGTACGGTTTACACCCTCCTTAAGAGTATGTCTAAATGAGTGTTTTGGGTGAGTTGTCGGGTAAATTAAAATAGTTCGGCAACTCATTTTTATCGAACATTGCATTTTTTGCGAAAATTCGCTAATATTTATTCAACAGTATTGCTTTTTCAAAAATTAGGGCCTATATTTGTAGCGAATATTCGCTAATTTAATAAAATATACCCCAATGACTGATACAATAGTTGCGACCCAAACCCTTCGGGGAGGTGAGTTCTTGGTAAAAGATAGTACACCAGAACAGGTATTCATTCCTGAAATGGCAAGTGAAGACCAGTTGATGATCCGAAAGATGATTCGGGATTTCATTGAAAGTCGTGTGTTTCCGAATATAGAGAAGATAGAAAAACAGGAGGACAATATCGGGGTACGAATCCTCGAAGAAATGGCCGAGCTGGGTTTATTAGGCACTCACATGCCGGAAGAATACGGTGGCATGGCGATGGATACCAACACCAATACACTGATTTGTGATGCCATCGGCTCCATTGGTGCCCTAACTGTATCCTTTGCCGCCCATACGGGTATAGGCATGCTTCCCATCCTTTACTTTGGCAATGAATCGCAGAAAGCGCAATTCCTACCTGGGCTGATAAGCGGAGAGTTAAAAGCTGCTTACTGCCTTACTGAACCAGGGTCGGGATCTGATGCGCTGGCGGCCAAAACCCGTGCGGATTTGAACGAAGCAGGTACTCACTATATAGTAAATGGGCAAAAAATGTGGATTTCCAACGCTGGTTTTGCGGATATCCTCATTGTGTTCGCCCAAGTGAATGACAATAAATTCACTGGTTTTATCATACCCCGCCACAGCGAGGGCGTTACACTGGGGGCTGAAGAACTCAAGATGGGAATCAAAGGTTCTTCTACTCGCCAAGTGTTCTTCGAAAACGTGAAGGTCCCTGTAGAAAACGTACTAGGAGAGGTAGGTAAAGGCCATTTGATTGCCTTCAACGCCTTGAATATGGGGCGATTCAAGCTGAACGCACTCAGCAATGGTGGCGCAAAGGAGTGCATTACCCGATCCATAAGGTATGCCAATGAGCGCTACCAATTCAAGCAGCCTATTTCCAATTTTGGCGCGATCCAATACAAATTAGCGGAACAAGCCATCAAGGTATTTGCCAGTGAAAGCGCACTGTACCGCACCAGCCAGTTGATGCAAGACTGGAATAAGAACCTGATGGAGGATGGCGTTCCTTTGGACAAGCCAAGTTGCAAGCAGCCGAAGAGTATGCTATTGAGTGTGCACTATTGAAGGTGATAGGCTCGGAAGCATTGGATTATGTGGTGGATGAAAATGTACAGATACACGGCGGCATGGGGTATTCGGAGGAAGGGATCTGCCGCCAGAGCATATCGCGACAGCCGCATCAACCGAATCTACGAAGGCACCAATGAAATCAATCGCCTGCTGTCGGTAGATATGTTTTTCCGCAGGGGTATGTCGGGAGCATTCGACATGGTAGGGCCTGCTTGGGGCGTACAAAAAGAGTTGGCGCAAATGCCCTCATTAGAAAAACCCGAGGGGTCTTATGGCGAAGAAGAAAAAGCGGTAGCCGAGTTCAAGAAGCTGGTACTCATGGTAGCGGGTGCCGCTGGTAAGCTACAGATGGAAGGCAAGTTGAATTTGAAGGCTGAGCAGGAAATTGTCATGAACTTAGCTAATATGCTCATTGATGTGTTTCAAGCCGAGAGTATGTTGTTGCGGGTACAAAAATTAGCGATGCTGCAAGACCGCCCCAATGCACAGGAGGTGTATGATGCCATGCTGCGGGTGTTTATGCACGATGCCAATACCCGTTTGGCCAAAGAAGCGACAGATGCACTTTGCTCTTTCGCAGATGATGATCTGCTGAGGGTGATGCTGTTAGGCGTGAAACGCTTCACCAAGTATCCACCTGTAAACGTCATGAAACTTCGCCGCGTCATTGCCAAGACAATGATTGAGGCCAATGAATATCCATTTTAATTAGTAACAACTGGTTAATTCGCTATAAAGCCGGGTAATTAGTTTTCGGCTTAATTTTAAATGGCATCTCCCACGCGGGTAGATGCCATTTTTATTTTAGCGTATGTTTCCCGATTATTCTTAGAGACGAGAAAAATATACTGATCTATTTTTTGGCACGGTTTTTTCTTATCACAACGTAGCAGTTCTTCCTTCCCCCCGGAAAACCTGTCAATTATCCATTTTTTTATTCATTTCTAATAGCTGCTGGGTACATTCACCTAGGCAGGTAAGGAGTGTATTGTCTTGTAATACCATCCCAATACTAACCCGAAATTCAGGAATTATGAACTACTTTTTTGTCAACTTCCGATCTTTTATCTTTAGGCTATCTGTTCTGATAGTCTTTTGGGGGCTTACATCTGCCACTAAGGCTAAGGCACAAGATTGTGATCTTGCTTGCTATGGTACGCTAGAACAACCCGTGAGTATTACGCTCAATGACCAATGTAGTATCACCATTACACCAGATGTATTACTCCCAGATCAAGGCCCTTGCCCAGGTCAAAAGCGATTTACTGTAAGGGATTCTCTCAACACGCTCGTGGCGGATAATTTCGATATGGTTCAATTCTACGCCGGCAACTACGTAGGAAATCGTCTTTCTGTAACCATTACAGACCAAGCCACCGGTACTTTTTGCGTTAGTATCATCCGCATTGTTGATAATACAGCACCTATTATCACCAACTGTCCCGAAGTGACCGTAAGCTGCTTAGACAGCACCTCGCCGGATATTCTCGGTTTTCCTACAGCCATTGATAACTGTACGAATAACTTAGTGCCTGGATTCATTGATAATATTATACTCAAGGATTGCTTAACCGATACCGCTGCCATTGTCATCAGAGAATGGACTGTATCTGACGGGCATGGTATGAATGCTACGTGTAGCCAGCAAATTAATGTATTGCGCGCATCTTCTATGGATGTGGATTTCCCTATAGATATCATCCTGCCTTGCAACGATCCGGCTGCTGATACAGATCGCACCGGTGTGCCCCTACTAAATGGGATGCCTTTGATGCATGGCGACCTTTGTGGCCTTACCGTTTCTTTTGTAGATGATACGATTGCTATCTGTAATGATTATATGTATCGTATCGACCGCACTTGGACGGTGGAAGAAAATTGTACTGGCTTTTCTGATTCACGTACACAGCAAATATTAATAAGTGATGAACAAGGCCCCGTAATGAGCTGCCCTGCCCCTTTTACAGTGGGAATGGATGGAGGACAGTGTACTGCTACTATAACACCCCAACTATTACCGCTACCGATAACTGTGGTACGGCCATTACCTTCTCGGTCACCACTTCGTATGGAGCTACCAACTTCAATCCACGCCCTAAGGTGTACCAGCAGGCACTCACCAAATTCAATACACCGCTATGGATGAATGTGGCAATATCAGCACTTGCGCTACAACGGTGACAGTAGTGGACGATCTACGTCCCATTGCCGCTTGCGATGACTTAGTATTGGTTTCTATTCCTACCAGTGGTTATGCGCTTGTGCCTGCTTCTACTTTTAACGAAGGCAGCAGTGACAATTGTGGCCCTGTATTTATCAAAGCAAAAAGAAATATTGGCAATGCTTGCGACGGAGCTAACGGTGACGATAGTTCTCAACAACCTGGCTACCAAGAATGGTTTGATGACCGCGTAATTTTCTGCTGCTCCGATATACCACAAAACCCCATCAGTGTCACCCTACGTGTATATGAAGTAAACCCAGGAACAGGCCCTGTCAACCCTGCTCGTGAAACCGGTAATGGTGATTTGGCTGGTCATTTTACAGACTGCCAGTCAGTAGTGTCGCTTCAGGATGCAGTAGCTCCTGTGTTTTCTTATTGTCCACAACCTGTAACTATACAATGCCAAGACGATCGTGAAAATTTGTCCTTGTATGGAAGCCCTGTCATTCAGGATAATTGTGGTTATACATTGGATAGCACGACCGTTGTTACCTTGAATGAATGCCAACGAGGCAATATTGTTAGAACTTGGACGGCTGCGGATATTTATGGCAATACATCCTCTTGTAGCCAAACGATTACGGTAGCCAATAATGTGGTGCTCCAAGAATCACACATTGATTGGCCAGATAATATCGACTTGCACGAATGTGGAGCTAGCGCTGCTATAGAAGATCTTCCATTGGCGAGCCAAGGCCCCGTCATTAACTTTGATGGGTGCGGTACCGTAGCCATCAATATGACCGAAGCCACATTCAACTCCGTTCCGGGTGTTTGTTTCAAGGTACTGCGTACGTGGACTGTCATTGACTGGTGTCACTTTGACGGAGAAACGCTTACAGGGCCAGGACGATATACTTTCACTCAAATCATAAAGGTAATTGATGACGAAGATCCGGTAATCACTTGCCCACCTCCAGTATCAGTAAATGTAGGCCCCGATTGCCAAACAGCCCAGGTAACTTTGGGACTGCCAACGGCAGAAGACTGTTCCTCACAGATAACTTTTACCAACGATTCTCCCTACGCTACATCTAGTGGTGCCAATGCGAGCGGTAATTATCCGGTAGGAACAACCACGGTGCGTTTTTATGCCAACGACGGCTGTACCAATAATGCCGCTTGTACAACTACCGTAACTGTAGCTGACACGAAAGCACCTACGATTGCTTGTATTGTAGGATTAACGGTCAATGTGATGTTGATGCCAGATGGAAGTGTTTCTGGTATGTTACCAGCTACCTCATTTGTTACATCCGCTAGCGACAACTGCGACCCCGCGTCCTTGATTAAGTACAATATTGGCCGGCCAGGCGAAACGATTGGTGTACCTACGGCTACAACGATGGAGTTCGATTGTGAAGATGTAGCTACGGGTGCTGTGGAAGTAGAGATTTGGGCATCAGATTCACACAATAATAGTGCATCTTGTACAACCATTGTCATGGTGCAAGATCCCAATCAATTCTGCGAAGATGTGGATGTAACCAATCAATCCGGTATGATCGCAGGAGGAGTACTCACAGAAGAAGGCCATGAAGTAGAAAACGTAATGGTGTTGGTATCTGAAACGCAGAACATGATGTACACAGAGGTGGACGGTAGCTTTGTTTTCGAGCAATTACCTTTGGGTAACGACTACAGTTTGTTGGCACAAAACAATGAAGATATCCTGAATGGTGTAACAACGATGGATCTTATCTTCATCGGCAAGCATATTTTGGGGTCTCGTTTGTTGGATTCTCCGTACAAAATGATTGCAGCGGACGTGGATCGTTCTGGTCATATTTCAACGTTGGACATCATTAAACTGCGTAAGTTGATACTCAACATTGAGAATCAGATGCCTAATGGCAACACTTCTTGGCGTTTCATCGATGCTTCTTATGAATTTCCAGATCCTACGAATCCTTTTCTGACATATTTCCCAGAAGTATATAGCATCAGCGATCTGGAAGGAATGGAGATGCACGCCGACTTTATAGGAGTAAAGGTGGGCGACGTAAATGGAACCGCCATAGCCAACAGTCTTCTAAGGGAAGAAAATGGCAGCCGTTCCGGTTATGCTATGGAGGTAAAAGTTTCTGAACAGGAAGCAGCTGTAGGTGAAACCATAGACATTCCTTTCAAGGCTTCTTACATGAACGAATGGATGGGCTATCAGTTTACGCTGGAATTTGCACCAGAAGCGATGGAATTGTTGGAGATTATCCCTGGAAATATTCCTAACTTGTATATTGAAGAGAATTTCCACCTCTATGATAGCCGTTCCGGTTTGATAACTACAGTATGGAACGAGTATGGAGAATCTGCCCCCGGGGGTGATGCCACGCTCTTTACGATCCGCGCCAAAGCTCGTAAGGCTGGCAATGTAAAGGATTGGTTCTACATCAGTTCTCGCGTCACCAAAGCAGAAGCATACACGCAGGAGGGCGATCCACAGGTTATTAACCTGTCGTTCGTACAGGCGGCCAGCGAAGCAACTACTAACTTCGAGCTGTTCCAAAACCGCCCCAACCCTTGGACGAATTCCACCATCATCCCCTTCAATTTGGATCCGGGTGGAGATGCTTCTTTGAGTGTCTATGATATGGCTGGCAAGTTGGTGTATCGCGTAGCGGGCAACTATTCCGAAGGCTACCACGAAATCAACATCAGTCGTAACGATCTGCCTTCAGTGGGGTTGTTCTACTATACGCTCGAATGTGGTGCGCAGCGGGCTACTCGCAAAATGGTGCTTGCTGATTAATCATATTAACAACCCATAAAATAGGCCAGGCTGCAATGGTAGTCTGGCCTATCTTATTTGGAACTGTTTGACAGGAATAAAAAGTTTATCTTTGAAGAAAGAATACCGACCTAATGTCCAGTCACAACGAACTTGGTAAGCAAGGTGAACGCATGGCTGCTAATTTCTTGGCCGCCAATGGTTATGAGATTCTAGCACGTAACTGGCGTGCCAACCGAGCAGAGATCGACATTATTGCCCGACAAGGGGATACGCTTGTTTTTGTGGAAGTAAAGACGCGTAGCGATGTATCGTTTGGTACGCCGGAAACTTTTGTGTCGCGCAAAAAGCAATCCCTCCTAGCGGGCGCAGCTACGGCCTACATGCTTCAAACAGGGCATGAATGGGCTATCCGTTTTGATGTAGTAAGCGTGGTCATTGCGCAAGGGGAAGCCCCTCGTTGACACATTACGAAGATTTCTTCTTTCCTGTATTGTTTTGATGATTGCGTACATTTTCCTCGTATCGAAAGCGAGTGACACGGCTAATCAAATCCAAGGGGAGTGGCGTATCCAATGGAAACTGTACAGACCCTTTAGCATAGCGATATGCTTTGATCTCATCTTCGAAAGCAAGGATGCCAGCAGGAGCAGGATAGAAACCAATATGCTTGGGATAAGCGGCAAAATGCACCAAATTACCATGTAGCTGAAAAGTGGGCATGGCATATCGGATCGTTTCTACAGCTTCGGGGGCGGCTTCTTTTATCACTTGCCTTATAGCCTGCAATTTTTCTTGAACCGCCGCTGGGAACTGCGCTATGTACTGGTCGATGGTCTCAAAGGTATTTTCCATTGGTTTGAACGGGTGGTTATTGAATACTACATTAAATTTGCCAACGCCCAGTGATTCACCCTATTAAGAGATGCTGAACATAGCATCTCTAAGATACCACCGAGCGTTAACATACCCAACAAGCATACACACCTATTCCAACACCGCCACCTCATGCGCTTGTATCACATCCAGTATGGCACCTCCGCGATGCACAAAAACAACTACATGGCAGTCATTTTCCTTCCAGTGATCGGCTAAAGTCAGCGAAAAAGTACGATTGATGACGGCGCCTGCTGTGAGGCTTTCCGTCAGTTGATCTCCATCAAAAGCGCTGGCCGCAGCACGAAAAACGTGTTTGTGGTTATAGTCATAATTGACTCCATCGGGGGTAAGCTGTGGGTCTTGGATATTGTCTTCTGTCAAATAGACCGTCACGCGTACATCCTCGAATGTGATATTCTCCTGCACATAAAGCCCCGTATTGATCGTAAGCTCGCGGGAAGTAGCATCAAATGTAGGCTGAATGTCAATTTTTACCAAAGGGTCAGTCGCCAATTCTTCTGCCACATAGCCGGCCCAAGTACCTTGGCCTGTTTGTCTGTTTTCTTCCCCATCAAAATGGCGACGATTGATGACAGCCGTAGGATAGCCAATAGGCTCTCCCAACAGGCTTAACAGCGAAGCCCCTGTTGGAACAGCCAAGTTTTCATTGCTTTCAGGGTAAGGTACAGCAAAAAATCCCGCATGGATTCCCACTGCAATAGCACGTCCATCATAGGCATCCACAATAGCTTGTATCGCTTCACTACCCGCTGGGCAGTTTACGCAGCGCACACCTGTAAATTCTTCAATCAGCACCTGCCGAGGCTGGTTCTCTACGCTGCCCGAACCACCGCCGCCGCCTGCTGGATTGAGTACAGGAGGAATCTCTTCACAAGACAAGCCGATGAACAACAGCCCGGTAATAAAAAATGATAATAGCTTATTCATGCTTTGAAATTTACAAGTTTAAAAACTAGTATTGGCAGAAAACTTCACACCACTAAAGGCGGGTTCCAATCGGCAAATACCCCCTGTACACACCACGCCTTCCACTTGTTTAATGTAGCTGAGTGCCAGCCGGGTAGGGCCTGTATTGTAAAACACATCAAAACGAGGATAGTGTAACTTGAGCTTATCTCCACTGTCGTCCACCGGGGAATTTTTACCCGGATCTACATTAAACATATCAGAAGCAGACAATACCCAGTGGCCTCCTAAGGAAAGTTCCACTAATGCAAAAGCCCAATCTCCGTAATCTTGTTTAAAGCCAGCTTTTTTATCATCGCCTGTCATCATGTACTGAGCTTCGAAGCGGATGCTTTTGTGTTTGTCCAATTTATAAAGGAAATCGCCATAAGGTATAATGGTTTCCACTAGTGGCACATTGGGCTTGAACTCATAGCGCTCTTGGTTGTACTGCTGCATCTGTACCCCGCCAGTGAGTTGCCAAAGGCGCTTGTATTTATACTGCACTTCGGTATAAAGTTCGCGGTAGAGCTTCACCCCTTCGAGGTCATCAATGTGGGAATAATTGACATTGAATCCAAGTTTGCGGCTGGGAGCATAGCGAATATCAGCTTGAAAAGCCTGCTCGGTCAGGTCTTGCGTTGCGGCATTGTATCGCGAGGTAAGGCGGTAAGTATTGATACGTGCCATAGGCGGCAAAAAGGAAATAAGTCCCCGATTAAGTTGAGATTGGGGGCGGGTGCGCCAACTGAAATTTTCGGTGCGCTTGGCTTCCAATGAAATGCCCCATTTGTTGGGGGCAAAACTTAAGCTGGTATATAGTACAGAACCCGGTGCACTAAAAAATTTGTCACCCACCGTAGCCACCCCATCTCGAACAATAACCCCAAAAGGGTCGTTCATGGCATCTTCTGTTTTATAAGCACCTTCAATATACCAAGAAACAATACCCGCCGTGAGGGTATTGTAAGCCGTAAAAGCGTAAGCATTGTACTTAGGTGTAAAAACATCTTCCGTGGGATAAAGATTGAGGTTAGCGACTAAGCTATTCATAGTAGCATCGTCCAAGGTACGCGCTACTACTCCAACACCGGGTGCAATAGACCAACGCCCAAGGGTGTCGCCAAGTACAAAGCCATCGATATTAAGCCCGCGAATGATAGAATTGTACGTATCAAACTGTTGTTTTTGCCTACCTGTAAAGGCTTTTATGTGCCAGTTATCGGAAAGGCGGTAGTCTAATTTAAGACCAAAAAGAGCATTATCAATGAGAAGGGGGCGTTCTTCAAATGCCCTGAAAATAATGCCACTACCAATTTGATCGTAGATATATCCGGCTTGTAGCCCCAAGTCGCCCACCTGTTTTTTTACATACCACATTCCGATACCTTGGTTGGTAAAGGACCCCGTGGGATTGAGCAGGTTGGAATTATTAAAAAAGTCATATCGAAGGGCAAAATCAAACCCCCAGTTACTATAATTCAAATTTAACCAACCCTCTCCGCCGAATAGCTGCCGATCGTACTGGGGCGTATTAGCAGCACCAATAAGAGAATCGCGCATAAAGAAGTTGGCATTCGTTTGCAAACTTCCTGAGAAATGCCCTTGATTATCCTGTGCCGTCAATGTGATTGCCTGTAAACTGCAAAGAATAAGAAGAATGTAAAATGATGTCTTCATGTAAAATTGGCTCTTTCGATTTGTTAAAGTATGCTTAAAGCAGCTTGGCCCAGTAGTGATATTGCAGTCGGTTTCGTTACAAAAACGCTATATTAGCGTCAGAAAACCAAAAACTTGGAGCAATATTGCAACGCATTTCTTGTCTAAGCAAGAATTTATGCTTCAATAGTCGTTTATCCTACAACAAAAGTAATAAAATGCGATTAATTACTCTTTTTACGCTGCTATTGGCAGTAAGTTTCACCACGCAAGCCGTGGCACAGCAGCAAATCCAGTCGGCGGAACTAAAAACGCTCTCTGGCCAAACAGTGAACTTAGCGGATGTTATTGCAGAACAGGACTATACCATCATCAGTTTTTGGGCCACATGGTGCAAACCTTGCCAAGCAGAGTTGGATGCCATTGCCGATCTGTATCCTGAATGGCAGGAGGATTTGGGTGTGCAATTGGTGGCTATCACCATTGATACACAACGCCAGTTGGGCAAAGTGCCTGGTTTGCTGAGTACGAAAGGGTGGGAATACACTGTGCTATCGGATGCGAACAACGTCATGCGCAACCAGTTGGGCTTCCAAGCCATTCCCCAAACCTATGTAGTTGATAAAGAGGGCAACGTGGTCTATAACCATTCCGGTTATACTGCTGGTGACGAGTTGGAATTGGAGACCAAGTTAAAAGAGTTGACGGGAAAATAATAAGTTCCCCGATGGCTCCATAACGGGGCATGTAAACCTGAGCATTGCTTGCAATAGTACAATGCTCAGGTTTTTTTATTCCCTCGTAGCATTTAAGCAGCCTTCAATTTAGCGATCCTGATTTACTCAATTTTTCAGCAGCATAGGAGCCATCTATGACTAGCTGTTTGATTTCTTTTTGACCCGGAAGTTCAAACATAGCATCTGTCATAATAGCTTCGCAGATAGAGCGTAGCCCTCGGGCACCAAGGTTAAATTCCAATGCTTGGAGGCTATTAAGTCGATAGCCTCATCGGTGAAGCTAAGTTGTATGCCTTCCAGATCAAATAGTTTTTTGTATTGGCCAACCAATGAATTTTTAGGCTCTGTAAGGATGCGTACTAATGCTTCCTTATCTAAAGGATCTAGGTAGGTAAGAACGGGCAAACGCCCCAGTAGCTCAGGAATAAGGCCGAAAGACTTGAGATCCTTGTGGTTGACATAAGGCAGCAGATTTTCGCGGTCAATTTGCTCTTTTTGATCGCCTTTAAACCCTATAACTTGTGTATTAAGGCGGCGAGCAATAACCTTCTCAATACCATCAAAAGCCCCGCCACATACAAAAAGGATATTGCTGGTATTGATTTTCACCAATTTCTGCTCAGGGTGCTTGCGCCCGCCTTGGGGAGGCACGTTTACATCTGTACCTTCCAACATCTTCAACAGCGCTTGTTGCACCCTTCCCCTGATACATCACGTGTGATGCTGGGATTGTCTGATTTACGAGCTACTTTATCAATTTCGTCTATATAAACGATACCGCGTTCAGCAGCAGCCACGTCATAGTCGCAGACCTGTAGTAAGCGGCTGAGGATGCTTTCTAACATCTTCCCCACATAACCAGCTTCCGTGAAAACAGTAGCATCTACGATAGCGAAGGGAACGTTCAATAGGCGTGCAATAGTCTTGGCCAACAGCGTTTTTCCTGTGCCAGTACGCCCTACGAATACAATGTTGCTTTTTTCAATTTCAACGTCGCCTTCCCTAGCGGGTTGATTAAGACGTTTGTAGTGGTTATATACGGCCACGGAGATAATTTTCTTGGCATCATCTTGCCCAATGATATACTCATCTAAGTGACCCTTGATTTCTTTGGGCGTAAGGCTGAGTTTGTTGCCTCCTTGAGGTCTTTTGGGCGTGCGTGGCTTGGTGCCGTCGGCTGCTCCTCCGTAGAGTTCTTCTTGTACGATTTCACTGGCTTGCTCTACACAGACTTCACAAATATGACCCTCTATGCCAGCCACGAGAATCATAGCTTCAGACTTATCTCTGCCACAGAATGAGCAACGGTAGTTTTGTTTGGTACGCCGCATGACTAATTATAGTAAGGGTAGGAAACGAAACCTTCTATTAGGATTGTAACAGAAGGTTTCGTCCAATAGATAAAACCTAAAATAAGGTATATTACTTGTCGCCTCTTGGGTTGTTTCTATCCAACACTTCGTCCACGAGGCCATAAGCTTTTGCTTCCTGTGCAACCATCCAGTTGTCGCGGTCGCAGTCTTTTTCAATCGTATCGTAATCTTGGCCCGTATGCTGGCTAAGGATGTCATAAAGCTCTTTTTGCATCTGCTTGATGAGCTTATAGCTGATTTCCATATCAGAAACCTGTCCCTGCATACCACCCAATGGCTGGTGGATCATTACGCGACTATGAGCCAAGCAGGTGCGTTTTCCCTTCGTGCCCGCAGCCAACAGGACAGCCCCCATAGATGCAGCAAGACCTGTGCAAATCGTGCCTACATCCGGTGTGACATACTGCATGGTATCATAAATACCCAGCCCCGCTATCACAGAGCCTCCCGGGCTGTTGATAAACATCTGCACATCGCGCTTCGGGTCGGTGGACTCCAAGAAAAGCAACTGCGCTTGAATGACATTCGCTACATAATCATTTACGGGAACCCCCATAAAAATGATGCGGTCCATCATCAGTCGGCTGAATACATCAAGCCCTACGATATTCATCTGACGCTCTTCTATCACATTGGGTGTGAAGGCATGGATGTTAGGCGCCATTACCTGTGCGGTTTTTTCCGCATATTTTTCCAGATGCATGCTACTCATACCGAGGTGCTGTGTAGCATACTTCATGAATTCATCTTTGTGAAACATAGGTTAAGTTTATTTAATGACAACCTATTTAACAAATCCCAAGCGTCAGGGTTGAGTAATGTTACTCTTCTTCGTCATAATAAATACCGGCATCCAGATTTTCGGCACGCAAAGCGTCTATAATAGCCGAGAATTCATCGGGCGTTACGGTTCGTTCCTCAGTATTATAAAGGGGCAATACTGCTTTCGCTAATTTGACCTGAAGGATATCCTCTGCCTTTTCACGCACGTCTTTGGACTCCTTCATCATGCGATCCACCATATTGTCAATGAAGCTGTCGTCCATCCACTCTGGGCGGCTGCCGCCAAAATATCCCATAACCTGGGCAGCAAACTCATTGCGGATTTCCGCATCGCTAACCTCTAATTTAAAATGTGACACCAACTCATCTCTTATCACTGTCCATTTTAAAGATTTGCGGAAAGTGTCGAAACCGCGTTCTACCGATTCGGGGGTATTGCGCTCGTTGGATAGTACTAACCAACGCTTGAGGAATGTTTCAGGGAACTCCATGTCCACGCTTTCCAACCAATCATCCTGTATCTGGCGGAAAAGATAAGCCTCTGTTTGGTTGCTAAAATATTCCTTATAGCTGTTGCGCAATTCAGCCATCGCTTCTTCCTCCGTAGAGATGGTAGTTTCTTCACCAAAGGCTTCTTTGAAAAAAGCTTCATCCCAATCAGCCAGTTTGGCGCGGCTCACCTTGGTGACAGTCAGTTGGAATATTTCACCCACGCCCTCCATATCATCTTCATCAATATCCAGCAAATACTTATGTACGTGGTTGCGGCTGACGCCACTTTCTACCTCGTAGATATTGAATACACCCGACACCCCAACAGACTTTCCTAAGAAAGCATCTTTTACCTCTTGTGAGGTGTTATTAACGAAAAGAGTAAATTCGGCTGTAACTCCATTTTCCTTTACCACATCACCTTCCATTTCAACGGCGTTAACGGTAATGATATCGTTTTCCTCCACCGGAGCATCCACTTCCTCGCTACGACCCGCACGTTTGCGCATTTTTTCCAACTCTTCTTGGATAAAAGCGTCTTCTGGCTGCACGGCAAGGCGCTCATACGGGCCTCCTTTGCCCAGAAAATCAAGTGCTACTTGAGGTGCAAGACCTAAATCGAATTTGAATTCAAAATCGCCTGGGCTAGCCGGATTAAAATCTATTTCTGCCTGATCCTCAGCGGGTATGGGCTGGCCTAAAATCTGAAGTTCTTTGTTTTCTTCAAATAAATAATCGGACAGACTTTTGTCCAACTCCTTATTGATGACATCTGCTAGCAACTGACGGCCAAACATTTTGCGCACTACAGTCATGGGGGTTTTCCCTTTACGGAATCCTTTGAGTGCAGCCTGACTGCTATAACGCTTCAGTTCACGGTTGAATTTGTCAATATAATCTTCCTTAGCAATATTGACGGTGAGTGTCAAGTTTAATGCGTCAATGTCCTGTCGCGTAATCGTTGCCATAGATTTTTTTTGGATAAAAGATCACCCCAAACAGTAAAAGTGGGTGTTAAAAAAATACATTGAAATATACTGAGAGGGGTTAACCTATTATGAAACGGATACCCTTTTAACAGAAAAGGATGGAAGTGAATGCAATCACCCCATCCTCCTTGTGTGCGGGTGGAGGGACTCGAACCCCCACGCCGTGAAGCACCAGATCCTAAGTCTGGCGTGTCTACCAATTTCACCACACCCGCAGTATGCTTTTTGAAAAGCGACGCAAAGATAGTGTTTTTAAATTATATTGTGGAAAAAAAATTTACATCCTAAAAAAAGGATGCTTTTCCCTTTATTCTGCCTGAAGCAAGGAGACGGAAAAAATCACAAGGAAGGATTATCCCATTTCAGAAACGACTTCTTGTACTTGAGGTATCATGCGTTTGAGCATCCCTTCTATGCCCGCTTTGAGCGTAACGGTAGAACTAGGACACCCACTGCAAGCGCCTTGCATGACGACGGTAACAACGCCCTCCTTAAAATGTTTGAACTCAATATTACCACCATCCATCTCAACAGCGGGCTTTACATAAGTGTTGATTAGCTCTTTTATTTTAACTACCAACTCGGCATCATCCTCGCTATATTCGTAGCTGGCACCGCGTTCGGCTTCTATTTGAGCCATCGCTTCCTCAAACCCTTCATTGAGAATAATGCCATCGTCTTGTACATAATGCTTGATGAATTCTTTCAAATTCAGCATGATGTCTTCCCACGCATAGTTGAACTCCTTGGTAACAGACACAAAATTATTGGAGATATAAACCCCTTTGACAAAAGGCAGGTCAAAGAGTGCACTAGCCAAGGGCGACCAGGTTCGTGCTAGCGATTCTTCCCTAAAATCAGCCGTTCCTCGGTACAGCATGCGGTTGGTCACAAACTTTAGCGACTCCGGATTGGGAGTTTGTTCTGTATAAAGTAAAACCGGACTTTTCGTAGTGGGCGTTGTACTCATTGTTGGTAATTCTTTCAATTACGGTAACTACTTTTAAAAATGTGTACAAAGTTAACACCTGTTTGTCAATAGTGTTGTGTGAGCTGAATAATAATTTAGATTAATTCTAAAGGGATAAGAAAAGCTATTCCCTGCCAGCCCCTTACCTTTCTGCAATGACAATGTACTGGTAGTTCAATTCTGTGTCGATGGCTTGAATGTTGTTATAACCCGCCTCGTAAAGAAGGTCTTCCACCACATAAAGAGGCGTGCGATAGCTACGGGGCTGTGGGCCAATATCAGTGCGTTTGCGTTTGAAATCCACAATAACCAGCCGTCCGCCTTTTTTGATGCAGGGTTTGAGTTTGAGCAAGTAATCCAATTGATTTTCAAAGTACATGAAGGTGTTAACAATCAGTACAGCATCTACTTCATCAGGTTGTAGATTAGGCGCATTTCTGGGTGTCAGCCGAGTTTCCAATTTGCTTTGTTGTGCAACGGGTAACTCAAGCATCTTAGTACTATCAATCAGGTGAAGAAATTGCTCTTCAATATCCAACGCAATAACCTTTGCCGCGAAGGGAGTGATACGTTTGGAAAAAAAGCCGTTACCTGCACCAATATCCGCCACTGTTTTGTTTTTCAGGCTGCCATTACTCAATAATCCAATAATGAGATCGGGGCGCTGCCAAGCTACGCGGTCGGTGTTTTCATACACGTTGTAAACGTCCGAGTTCTTCAAGGAATCGTCCGTAGTGGGTGGCGTTTCAGCTACAACGGGAGGTGTTTGCTCTGCTTGTACATCCCCCGTAGTAGTGCCTTTGTCAGATGGCTGGCACGCTGCAAACAGGAGCATCCCCAAAAGGCAAACAGTAGTGATGGAAGTGAATAAGGTTGGTTTCATATATTTAGAAGGGTATGTCTTCTCCATCGTTCATTCTGGAGGGTTTGGTAATGATATTATTGAAGGCACTGCCGAACGTATCACCCGGTAATGCGCCAAAATCAGGATCATCCATATTCGAGAACCGAGCGAACTCTCCGGTGAATCGCAAGCGAACATCCGTGAGTGCCCCGTGGCGGTTTTTAGCGACAATGATATCGGCTACGCCTTTCAGCGATTGCCCCTCCTCGTCTTCCAAAATTTGGTAATATTCAGGCCGGTAAATAAACATCACCATATCCGCATCCTGCTCGATGGATCCCGATTCTCTCAAATCACTCAACTGCGGGCGCTTATCCCCTCCACGTGTTTCAACGGCACGACTGAGCTGCGAAAGGGCAATTACAGGCACATCTAATTCTTTGGCTAAGCCTTTGAGTGCTCGCGAGATAGCACTTACTTCTTGTTCGCGGTTGCCCGTTTTGCTAGCATCGCCGCCGCCGCTCATCAACTGTAGGTAGTCGATAATAATCATCTGAATGTCGTATTGCATTTTCAGACGGCGGCACTTGGCTCGTAGTTCGAAAATATTGATCCCGGGAGTATCGTCTATATAAATAGGTGCTTCTGCCACTTTTTCTATGGCACTGTGGAGTTGTTGCCATTCGTATTCTTCCAACTGCCCGTTGCGCAGCTTGCCGCCCGGTATCTCTGCTTCCATTGAAATAATACGCTGCGCCAACTGAAGGCTGGACATCTCCAAACTAAATACCGCTACGGGTTTTTGAAATCCAACGCAGAATTTTTGGCGATGGAAAGGGTAAAGGCTGTTTTACCCATCCCTGGTCTGGCTGCTAAAATAATGAGGTCGGAACGTTGCAAGCCGCTGGTGAGGCGGTCGAGGTCTGTAAACCCGGTAGGCACCCCGGTCAAACCCTCTGCTTTGTCTTTCATTTCCTCAATTTGCTTGAGGAGCTTGGTGGCCAGTGTCCCCATGCGATCTACACTGCGGCTCATATTGCGCTCGGCAATTTTGAACAAGTTATTTTCCGCGCTATCTAACAGGTCAAATACATCCGTTGTATCTTCAAATGCGTCATTAATCGTTTGGGTGGAAATGCGGATCAACTCGCGCTGTATGAATTTTTGGGCTACGATACGTGCGTGAAACTCAATATTGGCCGATGATGCCACCTTGTTAGATAGCGTTGCCAAATAGGCTGGCCTCCTACCACTTCCAATTCCCCCGTTTTTTTTAGCTCTTCCATCACCGTTAACAGGTCGATAGGCTGGGAGCGTTCAAACAATCGCAGCATCGACTGGTAAATCAACTGGTGGGCATCTACGTAAAAAGCATCATGCTGGAGGATATCCAACACCTGGGTTAAGGCATCTTTTTCCAATAGTATAGCCCCCAAAATAGCCTCCTCAAGCGGTATCGCCTGCGGAGGTACTTTTCCAAATACATAACTGGAAAGGTCTTCGCGCCCTTGCTTGCTCGTTGTTCTACCCTTTCGGGCACCTGTGTTGGAAGATGGTTCTGCCATGGTGGATAAAAAATAGTAAACCCTGATGTGCTACTCCATCAGGGTTTACAAAGTAAGAGTTCTTTGGGATAGGTAGAGAAAAAATTGCGGATTACCGTGTTATTAGAGTATATCTAAATTTTCCTGATTGAGCGAAAGGAGTGAATTTTGTTCTGACCAAGGCAAAAGCGCAGTCGATGCCAGAAGTATCGGCGTCCCGATAGCTATCGGGATTAACGCAGGGCAGGATAAAATTGACCCCTTACAGCCAATTAAGGGAATTTTAGAGATACTCTTTAATTTCCTCCCAATATCAACGGAAGCCCACCAGACCCTTCTCCTCCTACAATGATGACCTTGCTATTTGGGGAGTTGGCCAATTCCATAGTCGCTTCGATACCTTTGTCTTTCAATATGTTTGCACTCAAGCTGGCGTTCAGTATCTGGTTAGCCTTTGCTTTGGCTTCAGCTTCGATAATGCGACGTTCGGCCTCTTTGCGTTCCTGTACCAAGATGAACTCATATTTCAAGGAAGCCTGCTCGGCTTCCAATTTTTCCTCAATGGCGGTTTTTACTTTATCGGGTAAGGCAATGTCTCGAATAAGGGTTGCTTTTAGGTCGATAAAGTTGTTACCTAACGATTCTTCTAAGTTAGCCTGAATCAAGGTTTGCACCTCGTCTCGCTTAGAGGCATACAGCTCTTCGGGCGCAAACTTGCCAATGACTTGGCGCACAGCAGAACGCACCTCGGGGCGAATAAGTGCTTCCGCATATTCAGGGCCAAATTTTTCGTGCAAGTCCCCAATCTTGTCATACTTTGGGTTGACCCTTACGGTAACATCCACCCTGATGTTGAGGCCATTACTCGACAACACTTCCATTTCTTCTTCTATGCGTTTTTCGCGCACATCATAGAGGTACATGGTGTTCCAAGGAGCCACCACGTGGAACCCCGGAGCATATATGTTGTCCTTTTCCAATCCCCCACCAAATCGGCGAAACAACACCCCTCTCTCTCCTGCATCAATTGTGAGAAAAGTGGCATTAGAGAAAATAATAATTGCCAATAGGACTATAAACCCTACGACCCCGGCCGTAATCATTCGGTTGGGGTTATTGCGAATATTTTGCTGACTCATAATTCAGTGTGTTTTAATTGTGTGCACGCGAGCAAAGTGCTTTTTTAGCTGCAATTGGTTTGTTTAATAGTATATAAAGTTAACATTTTCATCTCAAGTGGGTTGATATTTCGGATCAATCTGGAATTAATTTCGATAAAGGCCACTCTTTTGGCTTCCACTCACTATTTTTGTCGAAAATAAACTACTTTCGTATGAGAATTTACATGACAGGCCTCGTATTACTGATGATGCTTTGGGCTTGTGGAAATAGTGCCGATCCTTCGTCTTCATCAAGCAGTCATGCCCCCGGTGTAAGCGCCACGAACGGGCCTGATGGCCAGAAAATTTACAAACAATATTGCGTAGCCTGTCATGGACTGCAAGGTGATATGGGGGCTAGCGGCGCGTTTAATCTCACTACATCCACCTTGTCGGTAGAAGAGCGGGTGCAAGTTATCACGAAAGGGCGAGGTGTCATGACTCCTTTTGAAAGCCTTTTAGACCCTGAACAAATCCAAGCAGTAGCCCAATACACCCTGACCTTAAAGAAAAACTAATACCGTAATGCAAAACAAACAATTGATTTTCGCCAAACGCCCCACAGGTGTTCCTGAAGCCAAAACTTGGAAAATCAAGGAAACGCCACTTTCCAAACCTGAAGAAGGGCAGTTCATTGTCCGGACTCACTATGTCTCGCTTGATCCCGCCATGAGGGGGTGGATGAATGATACAAAATCTTACATCGCCCCTATGCAGGAAGGAGAGGTCATGCGAGCCGGAAGCGTCGGCGACGTAGTGGCTTCGCGCCATCCCGATTTTGAAATTGGCGACTTCGTCACGGGCTGGGGAGGTGTGCAGGAGTATTGCGTGACCGATGGAGAGGGCTGGCATAAAATCGATGTCAACCTCGCTCCTATGGAAACCTATTTGGGAGTACTGGGTATGCCGGGATTCACCGCTTACTTTGGTATGTTGGAGGTAGGTAAAGCCGAACGCCATAATACCGTCTTGATCTCCGGTGCCGCTGGTGCCGTAGGAGGCGTAGCGGGTCAGATTGCCAAAATACGCGGGTGCAATGTCGTAGGAATCGCTGGCGGGCCGGAAAAATGCAACTATTTGACGGATACGTTGGGCTTTGATGCCGCCATCGACTATAAAAATGATGATATTAGAGAAAAACTCCGCGAGTATTGCCCCAAAGGCATCGATGTGTTTTTTGATAACGTAGGTGGTGATATTCTGGACGAAGCACTCCTGCGGCTGCGCATGAACGCGAGGGTGGTAATATGCGGTGCTATTTCCCAGTACAACAATACTGCTCCTATCAAAGGCCCCTCCAACTACTTGCAATTACTAGTCAGGAGAGCCACTATGCAGGGAATGGTGGTGATGGATTATGCCCCCAAATACAAGGAGGCTTCCATGAAATTAGGGCTATGGCTTGCGCAGGGCAGGCTTCACTCCGAAATTGATGTGTACGAGGGTATGGAAAACTTCCATTCCACTTTTATGCGTCTGTTTACCGGGGAGAAAAAAGGGAAGTTGGTGCTGAAAATCAATTAAACCTATGTCTAAAACTCCCTCATTTGGTTGCAACTGAGGGAGTTTTTAACAAATTCCAACATTGCTGTGCCCCACACCTGTTTTTTGCTAAGCTGCCCTGCTTTTGCGATGCCACCACCAACCCACAACAGGTAGCAAGGCCAAGCCTACTATGATATACCAATCAAGAATTGGCAACCATCTTTTATCTATCAATAGTGGTTCAGCATTCCCTTTTTGCACAAACGCAGCCCAGAAAAAAGGATGTGCGAGCCAGTCGATTCCTTGATTCAAGAAGGCTAGCTGAGCATTCCTTAGTGCTTCGTCTTTCGACTTTCCTTGGCTCAATTCCTCATAAAATATTTCCATAATTTGCGCCGAAGCCTTGTCGCTAACCTGCCAGTGCGTGGTCACTAGACTTTTGGCTCCTGCGTATGCAAAGGCTCGCTCCAAACCTACTACTCCTTCACCCATTTGCCACTCTCCCAGCCCTGTTTCACAAGCACTCAGCACGACCAAGTCGGCGGGGATTGTCATGTCGTACAATTCCCACACTTCCAAGCGGGCATCTTCACCCAATTGGGGCGACAATGCCAACCAGGAAAAATTGCCGATGGCCGTATCCGCCTTCGCGTGGGAGGCCAAGTGTAAAATGCTGTAGTGGGGTGCCTTCTCTTTGAAAGTAGTAATTTTTGCCTTATCTCCTAAGTAAAATGCCCCTTTGAAATGCCGAGCAATATGTGCTACCTCTTCTATATTGTTTTTCAAATTTCCGTTGTAGCGAAGGAAGTCTTCTTTTGTCCCTTGGGGTGTTGTTGCTGTAAATTTGGGGGCGAAAGCCAATATCTCTTGTTTCTTATGCTTCGAGAGCGACTGCACAGATTCCAACAAGATATCCATGGAATAGGCATAGCTAAAGCTAAATGATTTGATGGCAAAAGGCCATACTGAAAACGGCATTTTGCCACTATCGGTAGGCTTGCGGAGCAGCGCAGCAAAGGGAAGTACTTCCAAGGCCCCATCAGGAATGATTATCAAGCGCGAGGTAGCCATTCCTTCCACAGGTTTTAAGAGTAGATCATATAACTTGTATCCTGATGTAGCTAGGGTCGCAAGCGATTCGGGAGAAGGATTGCCCGGATTACGGCTAAGGCTTTCTCGAAAGTCCTGTACCAATTGGTGCAAACTGTCGCGACCGATCGGAGTAACAGTAAAATGTACGTCATTAGGAGCGACGGCTGTCAAAAACAATTGATCCTTGCCAACAGAATACGTGAGGATGGTCACTTGGTGTTTTTGTGCATAAGCACGGATGGCCTCTTGGGAAACTGCGCGTTGAAAATGTTGTTCCCTTGCAAAAGTGGGATGTATAGCAGCTATCTCGCGGGAGGTCTCTATCCAAACCGATTTAATACTGTCCAACATATTGAGCGCGCCTTCCCTGCTTTCACCTGTCATCTGATTAGCCTGATAGCTTAGCCGCCATATTTCTTGATACAACGTGGACTCTTTATCCAGCAAACGCATTGGCACACCTGCTTGTTGGGCTATTTCTTCCTTTTTGAGGCTCGACCGGAGTAATACATTACCCATGAGAGACTGTATCTGCAACACATTCCAAAAGTATTGTTCATCTCCTGTTTGATGGTACAAGTCATGGTTAATACTCAAGGCAGTTTCGAATATTTTGTAGTATTCAATCAGCGAGTATTTCAAATTGTGCTGGTTGATCAATTGCCCCCAAAATCGAAAGAGGTAGTCCATAGATTCTCCTATGATTGCGTGTGCCTGCTTCAATTCACCTATATCCTTGCTCTTCCGGTAAGACTCGTGATAAGCTTGTGCTTTCACTTCCATTAGCTCGGCTATGTATATCTCCACGGCGCCCTTGGTGTCTGTTGCACCGTAAGAGAGCAACTTTTGCTTCATCCCCTCCAACGTATTTTTAGCTTCTTGGTATTGCCCCAACGAAAGCCGTACTTTGCCCGCTATGTATTTCACATACGCCAATAGAAAAACCGCATCTTGGTTGTAGCCCATCAATGCCTCTGCCATTTGTATGTGCGTCATTGCCTCTTGATTGCGACCCATCCGCAGCAAAATATCAGCCAATAATGTATTAGAAACCACCTTTTGGCTCAGCGCCACCATTACCGTGTTGGGAATATCTTTTATTTGCTCATATCGGCGACTCATTACCTCGTACGCCTTTTCATAAGAACCCGCTAGTAAGTGGTTTTCGCTGAGGAAGAGGTCGTGTGCAAAAAAATCTCTATCTTTTAAATTGATTTTAGTGGTGTAAGTTTCTAGCTCTTTCAATAACTGAATAGACTTATCCTTGTATCCTATACTCAAATAAAGATTCGCAAGTCTTGTGTGATTATCCAAAAGCCGCATCTTTAATTCTTTGCTTAAAGAATCAATATTCTCTCTTACAAGCATATTGTGAATCCGTTCTCTTGTGTGGATTGCAGCTATATAATCAAAATAATTATCCCTTTCTATTGCAGACACTCGTTCTAAATAACGAATAAGTTCAAGTGAATTATCTCCCCAACGTTTTTGTGCATGGTAGTAAGCAATGGTTGCGTAATATCTACTCTGATCATTATATCCTATATCCATATAAAAAACTGATAGTCGATAATATATCAGAGAAAATACAGAGTCCACTCCTTCTTCATAGTCACAATAGTCTTGAACGATATCTTCTAAACAAGTGATAGCGTATCCAATTCTATTTTTTTCTACATGCTGAAGTGCTTTTAAGCAAGCATCATATCTTTTACTAAGATCAACTGATATATCTTGCTGAGCATAAGAACCAATGCAGCCAAAAACCAACGGAAAAAATAAAATGTAGCGAAAAAAAAGGTTGTTTTTAGTAAATTTCATATCATTGCAACGTACTGACTTGTGACCACTTCACAATAATACAGTCTTAATGACACATTGCCAAATAATATTTTTGTTCATTCAATCATAAACCACACTTTTACTATGAGCAAGTTTGATGACGTAATTGCTAAATGCGCTGCCGACCTAACCGAAATGGGCGGCTACGATGCCAATTTGTTGAACGCGGTAGCCAAAGGATTGGGGCCATCCATCTATAATGATGATTCCAAACTAGTAGCAGCCTCCGACAAAGCGGAGTTGGATCGCGTGAAGCAAAATTTCCTGATAAAAAAATTGGGATTGGCTGATTCCCCTGCTTTAGATGAGGCGATCGCCAAGGTGGCAGCTACTTACAATAAGCGCCAGAAGCAGCGCCCTGTGTTCTACTACCTGTTGGTAAAAGAATTGGGACAAGAGAAAGCCTACCAATAGGTTTATCTTTTAAAAGAAACATATACAGGTCGGTTGAATCTCAGGGTTTAACCGACCTGTTGTTTTTGTGGCAAACGGTGGGTGCGTACGCCCGCATCATCCATAGCGCTTTCGTAAAAACACCCGAGCTGAGGGTACAGCGGTGTTTTCAGTACTTTGCGGTGCAGTTTTTCATACGTATCGTACTCCAGCGGTATTCGGTTCTCCAATTGGCTACCCAATGCCAAGCGCGCTGCCACCTTTTCCCATTCAGGTTGGAGTCGGGCAGTAAACACCTTGCTCTTAGAACCACTACCGTAAGCAAAAAAGCCAAAGGTATGCCCCGCCGAAAGGGTATGCGCTTTCCAACCAACTTCCAAGGTACTTACCAACGCCAGTAAGATGGAACCCGCATACATATTCCCCACCAAAGAAGAAGCCCATTCGGAGGGAGCAATTCTCTGGTTAATAAAATCGTGGTAGAGGGTTGTTTTCGTAATCGCGCGATTAAATTCTTGCAAAGCAGCTTGCCATTGCGCTTCATCGGCGAAAGCATCGCGCTGAGGGTACTCCATGCCCGCTTGCGCCTGTAAAATAGCAGCCTGAGCAGTAGGGGCGTTTTCATACCAAAATATTTCCCCAAACATACGGCGTGCCTGAAAGGCATAAGGTAAGTGAAAAATCAACCGATCCCAAGTGGTGGCCAAAGGCTCGCCTTCGGGGTGCCCTGCTTGGCGTGCATAGTGCGCCAGTGCCTCCCGTATGCGCGCCTGATAACAATCGTTGGAGTAAGGGCCGTCAAAAACCGGTGTGTCTTTGTGCAGGTAGATGTCCTCCTCGTTGCTGTCTAGTACACCTGTGACGGAGATGCTTTTTTGTAACTGTTGCACCAATTGCTCCACATCCACGTGGTTGCGGTTGGCAAGTTGCAACACTTCGCTGATCAAGGCCGCTTTGCTCACTTTTCGAAGCGGCTTATAGAAATCATAAACAGGCTCCATGCCCACACCCCAAACGGAATCGATCGCTAAAAGCCGTGGGTTGTGCTTTAACAATACTGCTATGGAACCTGCCCCTGAGTGTATTCCCCGTCGATCCTAGTTCATACTTGGCATTATCAGCAGCCGCTACTATCGCGATGCGGTCAGGATGAGCAGCCACCCAATCAAGGCTGTTTTGCATAGCATCCACAGCGCCTATGCAGGCAAAAGTCATATCAATAGTATCGCAATGAGCGAAGCAGCGTGGCCCCATTCAGATGCCAACCAAGCTTCCAACATCTGAAGGGCATACGTAGCGGTGGGTTTGGCACCATCCAACGCACTTTCCGTACCTAGATAAATACGCCCAATGGTGCGCGGATCCAGATTGTTTTCTCAATCAAATCTTTCACCGCATTTGCCATCATAGTAGCAGCATCCTCGCCGGCGTCAGGTACCGCCATAGCAGTCAGCCCCAACCCTTTGTTGAGCTTGGCATAGGCTATACCCCGTACTTCCGCCAGCGTGGAGATGGGCAAGTATAGTTTGGGAATGTAAACCGATATATCGTCGATACCTGTCATTGTATGCCTGTATGTATCCATGACCGCAGGGTTGTTTTATGCAAAATTAATGGACACTAAACAATTTGCCTCCTAATCAGTTCACTTACAATGGAACATTTACCTTTACATACGACATGATAGCACTTCTTTCGCCAGCCAAAACATTAGACGAAACACCCGTTCACGGTATCCAATATACGCTACCTCGGCTTTTGCCCAAAAGTGGCCAGTTGATTGGTGCTTTGCGCAAAAAATCAGTAGGCGATTTGCAGGAGTTGATGCACATCAGCGAAAAATTGGCCGTACAAAACAAGGAACGCTACCGACACTACAGCGAACCTTTTACCCCCGAAAACGCCAAACCCGCTGCACTGCTCTTCAAGGGTGATGTTTATACAGGACTAGAAGCCGAAACCTTTTCACAAGAAGAAATGACGTTTGCACAGGCACATATCCGTATCCTTTCCGGGCTATACGGCCTGCTGCGCCCCTTGGACTTAATCCACCCCTACCGGCTAGAAATGGGCACCGCATTGTCTTGGCGTTCCCACAAAAATCTCTATTCATTCTGGGGTACTACCATTACTCAACTGCTCAACGACGACCTCGCAGCACACCCCTCGCCCACTGTCGTCAACCTTGCTTCGCAGGAATATTTCCAAGCCATACAGCCCCATCAACTCAAAGCCCGGCTCCTACATATCCACTTCAAGGAAGAAAGAGGCGGCGTACTAAAGGTCATCTCCTTCAATGCCAAAAAAGCGCGGGGTAAAATGGCGCAGCTCATCGTCAGGGAACAGTTGGAAAAACCCGAAGACCTCCAGCAATTAGTCGTGGATGATTATGTATTTCGCCCCAACCTGTCGGATGAAAGCAACTGGATATTTGTAAAAGAAGCTTTGTAATCAACAAGAAGCTCCGTAAGAATATTGTTGTATGCCCGGATCGTTTTTTAAGGCAGCCCCCTGTGGCATAAACGCTTCGCTATGCCACAGGGTCGCGTCGTCCGCTAATACCTCCTACGTCGGTACCGCTTCCACCGCTGCTGCGGGCGCATGCCGCATGTCCTACTTTGCTCCTACCATCATCGGCCTTGCTGTATTATTACTTGGCCGTTGGCGACCAGTTGCCCTTGCTGGGTGAGTAGCCTTATGACATAACTGCCCGTAGGTAGCGAGGATACATCTATTACTTGGTGCGGACTTTCGAAGGGGTATGTTTTCACCGTTCGTCCCCATCCATCTACTAGTTGAATGGTAGCTATTGGTTGGGTATTACCTTCTATTTGCAGTTGGAGAAGTTGGTTGGTCGGATTAGGAAATACGGTTGCCGCTAACGGGAAAGCGGGTGCTACTGTTAAATTTACCACATCCAGAAAATCTCTGCCTAAGGTATGGAATACCGTATTGGTAATAACAGGCTCGTTGAAATCGAAATAAATAGCAGCAGCATTTTCTATGATGGTTGCTAAAGGGGCATCGGCCAACGGGCTGATCTTAAAATCCACAAACCCCTGTGAAGCGGCCAAGTTGGTCGTGCTGTCGGGTAGCAAAATGTTGTTGAATGTAAAGCTCAATACCCGTTCATCTCTGATGTCAGCCGTGAAAGCGTGGCTGCTGTTGCCAATGCGCAAAGAGCGAATATCCAACCATTCCGACAAGGTGTCTAAAATAATTACCGTAAAGGCTGTATCTGTACCTGTATTCTGGAAGCGGATGCGGTACGATATTTCCGTTTCCGGCACGATGTAGTGCGCATCTTGGTAGCCTACGGGCAGGGCGGTCTTATCGTTGGGGTCGTAGGCACCTGTATTCTCCATACACAGTACATCGTTCGCTAAAGTGGACGTGTTTTGACTAAATTGGTTGACAATTCCTGTACTGAATTCCCCTTGCGCATTGGTGCCACACCCTTCCAACGAAACAGACAGCAGCTCCGAATAAGGATGGTTTGCCACTTGATCGATCTGGAAGGTATAAGTAGATCCATTTGCAGGAAAACTGAAGGAGGTTTCCTGCCCCGCAGGTAATATCTGGATAGAATCCACCCCTTGCATCATCGCTACCCCGTCTTCAATCACAATAAAGTAGAGGGGTTGGTCTAAATCATTCGTGCCATTATTGGCAACGGTGAAAATTGCTTCGTTGTCCTCACAGCGGGCATCTAATTCAACGTTAGCACCCGACCACCCTGGGGCAGGAGCACACAGAATATCTGGCGTAGCAAATACCTCCGAACAATGCGTCTGCCCCAAAGTAGCATCGCAACTGACCAGCACCTGCACCGAGAAGTAAGCAACTGCACCGGGCGCTAAGTCATCCAACAACCAAGAAATTGCTTGCCCGTTTACCTCAAATGGAGTGATATATGCGTTTTCATAGGTTAGGTATTCATCCAGCATCAACGTTACCAAGGGCTGGTCCGCAACTACTGTTCCTATATTTTCTACCCGTATGTAATATGTGCTCGAAAAACAACGCCTGAGGAAAAAAGAACTCAACGTCACTTCCAACTCCGGACAATCGGCAATCCGTTGGATAGGTATTTCCAAGTTCGCAACTTCCCCGTTGCCAAATACATCTACCACATAGGAAGATTGGCAGTAATCCCAACTGGCAGAAGGCAAGGTGTAGGTGATCGAGTAACTCCCTACGGGCAAGTTGAAGGAAAAAGCTCCCGCTGCATTTGTCAGTGTATTCCATGTTTGCACACCATTGTTGGCGGTCACGACAATCCCTGCAACACCCCATTCATCGGGATTGGCCACGCAGTCTTCGTTATCATCCACTCGGATATATCCTTGTATGGTAGCACAAGCCACCGCTTCCAAATCAATAAACACCGTGGAATAAAACGTGCAATCTAAGCCCGTAGCCTCCGTAGCTAAGGTATAAACACCAGTTTGATTAGCAGGGATGACACCCTCGTTCGATACGCTGCCATCGGGATATGTCCACAGGAACGAGATAGAGCCAAAATAATTAGGAGGGACGATGCCACTCAACTGGTATTGATTGCAATTTTGCAAAGTCACCGCTATGCCATCACCAAAATCCATCTGTGGATCAACAATAGTCATCGTAGTAACCGCTACACAATCCTCATCATCTGTTTTGACGACACGGAGGGTGTATTCGCCCGCTTCGTTTACTTCCACAATAGGGTCATTAGCCCCCAGCACACCGGATGGCCCAGTCCACTCATACAGAAACCCCTCGGATGTGGACGCACTCCCGTCCAGCAGTGCGGTACCTGTACTACAGTTCAAATACCCCGTGCTGTGAATGATCGCATCTGGCTGGGCATCTACTGTGACAGGCACGTTGATGGTACAGTTTTGTCCATCCGTTATTCGCAATAAAAATTCGCCATCAGGAGGATTGGTAAACGCAGCACCAGTGGCGAGCACCGCCCCGTTCTGTGTCCAGTTGAAGGTAAAAGGCGGTAGCCCTTCATCGACGGTTGCTTCCAACGTAAAATCCCCCGGGCAGTATTCTTGTGGAACACCTGAAACCGTACCCTGGAGCGTTGGCCCTGTAATGGTAAAACAGGCTTCTTGAATACATCCATTTTCGTTGACAACTATTACGCAATAAGTACCCCAAGCCAACCCCTGTAATACGGGCGAGGTACTGCCATTATTCCAAGCAAAAGACCACCCTGACAACGGATTGACCACCTGTATAAAGCCACTTTGGTTGTTACATGCCACAGCCGTACCCGTGAGGATAACGGGAGGGAACTCCGGGCTTGGTTCAATGGTGTAAACCTCTACGGATTGGCACGTTCCATCACTCACTGTTACCTGATAAGTACCGGGCGGCAGGCCGGTTCTGTTCTGAGGATTGTCTTCTCCTGGCAAGTCGAACCAGTCGAAGGTGTATGTACCGGAACCGCCAATTCCTTCTAACTCAATAGCTGCAAGACTGCCATCACAGTCTATAGTTGTTATCGATGCAAAAACCGAGATTGAATTATCTGTCAATTCATAGGTTTGCTCCGCAGAACAACCAACTTCATTTTCTACTGTCACTGTATATAGACCTGAGGAGGTAGCAATAATTGAAGGGCTGCTATCACCTGTGCTCCAAATATAGGCAGCACTATTGAATGTATTGACAGTGAGTACTACTTGACCATCAATACATAAATCACCTTCTTGAGACAAGACAACATCTGGCACTTCCAGCAAAGGAATTGTAAACGAATCCGTGCTAGAACAACCGTTGGCATCTACCACCGTGACAGTATAGATTCCCGGTATAAGCCCTGATATATCCTCTTGTTGAGACCCATTCGACCAGAAATATTCATAAATAGGGAATGTCCCCCTGAAACAGTTAGTTCAATTTCTCCCGTATTAGCTCCACCGCAACTTCCCGTGACAAGACCTGTCACATTTATGGAAGCTGGCGCACTTACTGCCAGACAAATATCTTGATTACAACCCACACCATCCGTCACCGTTACACAATAAAAACCCGTGGACAATCCAGTGAGGTTTTGCGGATCATCATTACCGGGCAAGTGATCCCAGTCGAAGGTGTAAGAACCAGAACCACCTGCGGGTTGGAGTGTAATGGCGCCATCTTCCGTATCTGAACAGGTAAGAGGGGTAGCAATGGCGTTTATCTGAAGATCACTAATTGTCTCCACTAGTGTGACCTGCGGAGTAATACAACCATTCGCGTCTGTTATACTTACAAAATATTGGCCACTCTGTAGGTTATCAATTGAGGAAAGCCCTTCTCCGCTCTGACCATTGCTCCACTGGAAATGATAAGGTCCATCTCCGCTTGTTACCTCAATGCTGATACTGCCATTGGCATCTTGGGCGCATTGGTTGTTTACAACAGTGGTTTCAAATACAGGAGCAGGAATAAAAAAAATATCGATACTCGCTTCGCCCGTTAACCCGTCGGTATCTGTCACTTGTACCGTCAATGTCATTGGCATCCAAGGCATAAATTGCTGCGTAGGATTACTGGGATCATCCAATTCGTCGGTAGGTGTCCACCAATAAGAATACTGTTGGTTTCCTCCCGAAACAATCGGTGGCCCTATCGTTATAGTCTCACCGGGACAAATAGTAATATTAGGAGGCAACGATACCTCCAATTGGCTGAACAATGGCAAGGTAGCGAAGCAGATAGCCCCTAGTAATAATAACGTACGGTAGTTCATGGAGAATCATTTTCTATTGAATAATACAAAGGCATTCTGATTAAGTAAGCCTATCACAATACAAATATGCCCGATCCTTTTTCCTTGCGCAACCCAAAATAATTTAATTTGTAGAATATAATTTAGTATAAAAACCTCTTAATACGCTTTAAAAAAGGTATATTTATTTTATTTTGTAGAAAAAATATATTTTGAAGAACACCCTGCTGCTACAAATAATTAATGAATTAACCGCTTGGGAGCGGGTGGAAGCCCGCAAATGGCTGGCTTCGCCTGTTCACAATGAACGGGAAGATGTGCGCCAACTGTTCGATATCATTGTTCAAACCGTGTTTACACAACACCAAATACCAGATAACAAAGAGGTCTTTCAATCCTTGTTCCCCGAAGCTTCTTACGACGATCAATGGTTTCGATTGTTATGCAGCTATTTGTACAAATGCTTAGAAGAATGGCTCAATTGGCGACAATGGCGCAAAGCACACCCCGAACCAGCACATTGGTTATTGGAAAGTCTTCGCAACAGGGGATTAGATAAAGCTTTCGCTCGGCATGAAAAAAAATGCAGGCATACCCTATCCAAAAGCGCCTTCCGAAACCACCAACACTACCTAGATGCTTATCTGCTAGAACAGGAAGTTTATCTTGCCCAATCAAAGCAAGGACGCGGCAAACCGCTCAACTTTCAAGCGCAAGAGGAAGCCTTACAGGCAGCTTTCATGAGCTATAAACTCCGCCTCGCCTGCCTGAGTATCGCCCACCAACGTGTATCAGGCATGGTATGCGAGGTGAGCTTGCTGCCGGAAATCCTTGCAATGGCTGAGATGCCTCCGTATTGTGATATTCCGGCGGTTTCGGTGTATTACCACGTTTGGCAAATGTATCAGGATGCCGACAATCCGGCTGCTTTCCATGCGTTTGAAGTCCTTTTTCACCGATACGTTGGTGCTTTCCCCTCCAACGAAGGTCGGGACTTATTACTATTAGGTGTCAATTTTTGTATCCGCCAAATCAATCGAAACGGCAATGCCTTTTTTCACGAAGCACTCAATCTCTATAAAATAGGGCTGGACAATCAACTACTGATGGAAGACGGCTTCTTATCCGCTTTCACGTATGCAAATATTGCCATTATCGCCATGCGCTCCGGTGAATGGGAATGGGTGGCTCTTTTCTTAGAAAAATACCGAGCAGATCTGCCGCCGCACCAACGCACCTCTATATATGCCCTGAATGCCGCTCGGCTGGCCTACCATCAGCAAAACCATCACAAAGCACTTTTGCTGTTACACCAATTCGACGACAAGGACTTTATTCACCAACTCAGTGCGCGTATTTTGCAAATGAAAATATTTTACGAAGCCGGCGACTTTCAACTCCTCTCTGCCCATATCAAAAACACCCGGGCTTACCTTAGGCGTATTCCCTACGATAGTTACCACAAACAGATTTATTCCAATATCTTTTTTCTCACCGACCAACTTATGAAACTACCTCCCTTCGACAAAGAACGCCGAGAGCAGCTCCGATCGCTTATCACTACCACAGAACCGCTGACGGAACGCGACTGGCTGTTGGCGCAAATTGACTTGGTGTAATAAAAAGTGTAAATTTGTGCTTCATACTATCACCACTCCATGTGCGGCAGATTTTCCATCGTATTGACAGAAAAACAAATCGAAGACCAGTTGGCCAATACGTTCAGTGGGCCTGATGAGCCGCTTGAACCCATGTACAACATAGCTCCAACAGATAGGGGACTCGTTGTTTTAAATGAATCGCCGAGTACACTACATTTCTTGCGTTGGGGTTTAGTCCCTCACTGGGCAAAAGACAGCAAACATGCTGCCCAACTCATTAACGCACGCAAAGAAGACATTGAAAGCAAACCTTCCTTTCGTCAACCCATTCGGCATCAGCGATGCGTTGTTATAGCTGATAGTTTTTACGAATGGAAAAAAGTGGGCAAGCAAAGGTTACCTTACCGCATATTGCCAGCCGATGGATCACTACTGCTCATGGCTGGAGTTTGGGATGAGTGTTCCCTGTCGTCGGGCAGACTACGTACCTTCAGCATTATCACTACTACGCCAAATGCAGAAATGGCTGCCATCCACAATCGTATGCCTGTGTTGCTACACGCTTCTCAGTGGCGCGATTGGCTAGCCGATCAACCCCTCGATGATATATTGGGTATGCTGCACCCCCCTAGCGACAGATTCCTGCGCATGTACCCAGTTTCCACGGCCATCAACAAAGCAGGACACCAATCTGCCGCCATGCACGAGGAAGTAATACACGGCCCTCTCACGCTTTTTTGAGTGCTGTGTTGTTATTCTTTTCTACCGAGGCAATACCAACGTATTGCTACAGGTTTTAAAAGTTCAAAAAAAGAAGTAACGTATGAAATACTGGCTACTCTCCCTTTTCTTGTTAGGCACCCTCTTACAGGCACAAAATGTGATGCCTATCGGATCTTGGCGCACCCATCTGCCCAAGCGTGTAGGGCGTTCCGTCACCCAGAGTGACGATCAGATCTTTTATACCACCCGAGCCTTACTTGCCATCATGGACAAGGATGAAATAGCACCCCGTTTTCTCGGTACACCCGATGGGTTGAGTGGTGTAGCCTTTGATATCATCCGCTACCACCAACCGACGGGGACTTTGGTTATCGTCTATCAGGATGGTGTCATTGATTTATACAAAGATGGAAAAATAACCACCCTCAACTCCATCCGGAATTTTACCAGCATAACAGGCGAAAAAGGGTGAACGACATTTTTGTATTCGATGACAATTCCGTGTTACTTGCCGGCACCTACGGCGTGTCAATGCTGCGAATGGACACGGAGTGACTTCCCGTTCACCACCTTTATGGGCAACGCTAATGTATTGTCGGTGGCGGCTTTTGACAACCATATTTATGCCGGAACCGAAGAAGGTATTTACCGCACCCTTACTACTAATAACCGAATTGAAGACTTTAGTACTTGGGAGTTCTTAGGTGCTGACCAAGGGTTTCCTGCCGATTATAGTTGCAAGGACATGGCCATTTACAAAGGCCAGCTTTATATGGGTATTAACGAGGATGTTTACCGTTTCGCCAACGAGACACCTACTTTATTTTACGATCAAGAGTCGGCTTATGCTATGCAATACCTATCTGCGGAAGGTAGCTATTTGTTGGCGGGATTCCGCTGTGTAGGCGGTGGCTGTGGCAATGGCCAAGTGCGTTATTTGGATGAAAATGCAGTGGGCGGCACCTTGGCAAGTGGTTGTTTGGGCGTTCCTATTTACGCCATTGAAGACCAATTCGGGAGATTTTGGTTTGGTGATGAATGGATGGGATTCCGTTGGTTGGATAACACAACCGATGAAATATGTAATACCTTTGAAATCAATTCACCGTTCAGCCAAGAGGTTTGGACGGTGGATGTGACCAATGATGAGGTGTGGATTTCTACGGGTGCTTATACACCTACCCGGACTCCCGTGGCGTTGGATAAGGTATGGCCGTTATGAAAAACAACGAATGGACAATTTACAACCGAACCTATACCGAAGCTTTCCGGGGATTTAATACAGACCCCAATTTCCGCGACGATGATGTATTTGCCTAATAGATGTGGAAGTAAACCTAGCACGAACAAGGTTTACGGCGCTTCCTATTATGCAGGGTTAATGGAATTGGATGGCGATACTTTTAAATTGTACAATGATACCAACTCTCCTTTAAGTAATACAGAAGGAGATGCTTTGCGTACTCGCGTGAGTGGCCTTGCGGTTGATGACGATGGCTATTTATGGGTAAGTACCTTCAAACCTATTTCTGGTATTCCGCTTCACCGACTGGCACCTGATGGCACTTGGCAATCATTTGGAGGCGACTGTGGCGAGAAAGATTTTTTCCAAATTGCTATCGACCCCAATGGCTACAAGTGGATTATTTCCGCCAGTACCAACTCGGGTGTTATCGTTTTCGATGAAGGCAATGCGGATAACCTCAACGACGACCGCTGCCGAGTCATCACTGCCAGCAACTCTGATTTGCCTACCAATGAAACCAACTGTATCGCCGTTGATAAACAAGGTGATGTATGGGTAGGTACCAACCAAGGTATCATTATTTTCGAATGTGGTAGCGCTGCCTTCGAGGATAATTGCAAAGGCTCTCTTCGCACGGTGGAAATCGACGGATTTTTGGAATATTTATTTAAAACCCAAGCAGTTCAATCTATTGCGGTAGATGAGCCAACCGCAAATGGGTAGGTACTACCAGCGGTGCCTACTTGATTTCCGCAGATGGCAAGGAACAGTTATTACAATTCGACAAGGATAACTCTCCCCTTCCGGGTAATACCGTTCGCTCTATCGCTGTTAATGAACGAACCGGGGAAGTGTTTTTCGGCACAGAAAAAGGTATGGTTTCCTATCAAAGCGATGCTGTGGCAGGGCGGCGTATCAACAGCCCCAATCCCTTGGTATTCCCCAACCCCGTTCACCCAGACTATGACGGCCCCATTACGGTAAGGGGATTTTCAACCAATGCCATTGTGAAAATCACAGATGCCAATGGTAAATTGGTTTATGAAACCCAAGCCCTAGGTGGGCAAGCCGTGTGGGATGGCCGCGACTACAACGGGCGCAAGGTACAGACGGGGGTCTATTTGGTATTCAGTAGCACCAATCCACAGGAAGGCAATGTAGCCAATCCCGATGGTGCTGTTGCTAAAATTTTATTTATCAATTAGCAGGTGCTAAAAAATCGGTAAATCACTGTACCACGATGCGCGTGTGTTCAACACTTCTTCCCTGTTGCACGACTGCCCAATAAATGCCCGGCTGCTCGAATGATAGCGTCAACCGTTCGTTGTTATTGGCAAATAATGTCCTCAGTTTTACACCATGGGCATCGTATATAGTCACTACAGCAGGTAGCAACTCCACCGCATTTATCAATAGCGTTGTCTTTCCTTCCGTTGGATTAGGAAAAACATTTAGAGGCGAATCCATCCCTTTCCTTTGTAGAAACAGGGTAGTGGAGAAGCTATAATATCCGTCAACATCAACCTGCCGCAATCGATAGTATGTGGATGGACTATTGGGTGTTGAGTGGATAAATGAGTAAGAATGAATAGCAGTGGAAGTTCCTTGCCCAGATACAAATCCTATTTCTTCCCATTTTTTAGCGTCTGTGGATGCTTCTACGCTAAATCCTACATTATTGTGCTCTGTTGCCGTTTGCCAATACAACTGATTGCCCCTTTCTGTGCAATACCCGTTGAATGACAACCAGGCTACCGGCAAAGCTCCCAACCCAAAGACGCTCACCTGCCCTGTGAAGTTATCATGTTCGGGTGTACCCACCGCTACCTTTTGGCCATCGCCCGATAACACAACGGGAAACCCGGAAAGGTCGTTGGCCACTGTTCCGTCTATATCCATTCCTACTTGCAGCCAGTTACTACCTACCCAATCATATAACCTAACATGCCCTGCATTCATAGCACCTCCATCATTTCGGGGCGCACCTACGGCGATGCGATCCCCATCGGCTGTCATGCTTACCCAACCTCCTGACTGATCTTCGGCTGCCTCACCAGCTAGCACTGCACCTTTTAGCAACCAAGAACCTCCTACATTTTCATATACCCGTGCTTCTCCCGCATCAGTCCCGTTGTTATCGCTACCAGGGGCACCTATCACCATCAACGTACCATCGGAGGAGATAGCAACTGTATTTCCTAGGTTATCACCACTAGCCGTTCCTTCTATATCAGCTCCTACTGCCGACCACCCCCCTACGGTGTATCCATACACAGCAACCATTCCCATTCCATTGCTTTTATTTGGAGCACCCGCTGCCACCTGTTGGCCATCCGAAGAAATCGCTACTGAAAAGCCAAACTCATCTCCTGCTGTCTTTCCCAATATATCACTTCCTTGTTGAATCCAGTTCCCTCCCGACAGTGCATACACACGAACAGCCCCAGCATTCATGCCATTGCCATCGTTCCAAGTAGCACCCGCTGCTAAATAAGTGCCACCCGGAGTCATGGCCACCGAAAAGCCCCATTGTTCTAATGCATCCACCCCTTGTATATCACTGCCTAATTGTATCCAGTTGGTGCCGTTGTATTCATATACTCGCACGATACCCGCCCCAGATGCAGCACCCGGCGCACCGACCACTATACGACTTCCAGCACCAGATAAAGCCACCGACCAACCAGCTAAATCATCGGTTGTAACTCCCTGAATATCGCTGCCGACTTGTACCCAATTACCTGCCGATAGTTCGTACACTTTCACATGCCCCCTACCCACATCATAAAACGGTGCACCGATAGCTAAACGAGTGCCGTCTGCCGAAAGTGACAAAGAACTACCAAACTGATTGCCGGATAATTGACCATCTAGGGAAGAGCCAATTTGTGTTTGTGCATACAATGACTGGTAATAAAAAATACAACACCAGCCAATAGCACTGACAAGAGCTAATGCTTTTTTCATAAGAACGTATTGTGTATGTTTTCTCATTTGATTAAGCAGTGTATTTTGGAAATGGCAAAACACTTGAACAACAAAAAATCGCATACCATTATCCTAACAACCACTCAACCAGTGCAATATATTACATTTTTTTATATTAGAGGCTATGTTGGAAAATTTTATGTACACTTCAAATGTCTTTTTGCGCCATGCTGCGCCAAAGAACTATACTGCCTGCTTCTGTACCAGCAAAAAACAATACGTCCCTCAGATACACTCGATAGAAAGGCTCTCATGAACAATAGAGCCAACCAACCTTGGCCTGATTAATTTGTTCTTTTCAAAAAAACAGGTATGAAGTACATCTATCTCATTGGCTTGTTATTATTAAGCCTGCAAAGTATAACAGCCCAGCGCATACTACTAGTAGAAAAAGTAGGAAACCCTAAAACCGTTAAATTACAGGAAGGTAGTTATATCCAATATCGATTGGTGGACGACGAAAGTTGGTATAAAGACCGAATCATATCCCTACGTGAGGACATCCAGATAATCGAATTTGAAGATCATCTTGTTTCTATTGACCGTATAACGATGATGCGCGAACACAAACCCGCTGCCCGTGCCTTTGGCACGATGCTGACGACCTTCGGTTTCGCATGGTCGGCATTTGCGGCTATCGGCACAGCCACCGATGGTGACCCCAATTCTCGCTACATGTGGAGCGATGCTACTGTGACGGGCATTGCCGTAGGTACTGGCCTGCTGTTGCCCGCTTTATTTGGCACTAAGAAAAAACGGTTTGGTGCCAAGCAGGCTTACCGCCTGAGGATCATTGATGTAACTTTTTGAGAAGCACTTTGAATTTGCTATTTCTATTATGTCATGGCCGATTTTCTGTTAACTTTGAGTTTCAAATCATGCAAACATGACATTAAGAGACTTCTTTGAAGCAGGGGCTGCACAGCCAGTTTATATCGTTTTCTATTTTACCATTATACCACTCACCGCTTTATTGGCAGGTTGGTTGGCCAATGAAGAAGGCAACGAAAGCCCTTGGAAATACCTGTATAGCACATTGCTCTACTTGGTGTGTGTGCCGGGTATTTTTGCGATAAGCCTACAGATATATTTATTCCTTTTTGAACGGCGCAGCATTTTCGATATGAGCATACTGATGGAGGTTATGCCTGTACTTAGCATGATTGCTACCATCCTCATCATCCGCAAAAATGCAGATATGAACCAGATTCCGGGCTTCGACAAGCTCTCTGGTTTGGTGATGATGATTTCTGCCGCACTAGCGATCATGTGGTTTATCGATCGTACCCACATCGTAGTGTTTAGTTATATGCCGTTCTACCAAGTATTGCTCATCTTCGCTGTATTGATGCTGATGATACGTTGGGGTTGGTCTAAGTTGATAAAGTCATAGTATTCATGAGCGCAGCAATAGAAAAAAAGCGGGCAGCATTGGGTGCCGTTGCCTATGTAGAGTCGGGCATGATGCTCGGGTTGGGTACGGGCAGCACCGCCTACTACGCTATAGAGGCGATAGGCGAACGTTGGCAAAACGGTAGCCTAACCGACATACGAGCCGTTGCCACCTCCGAGGCGACTATTGCGCAAGCTACCCAATATGGCATTCCATTAATGGAAATCAATGAAGTCGATACTATTGACCTTACTATTGATGGTGCAGATGAGTTTGATGGTCAATTGCGCTTGATAAAAGGCGGCGGCGGGGCATTTCGCGAAAAATTGGTAGCCTACGCTTCCCGCCAAATGATTGTCATCACAGATGCGTCCAAACGAGTGGATACCCTAGGTGCTTTCCCGCTGCCTGTTGAGGTAATTCCCCGAGCACTCCAATTAGTAAAGAAAGAACTCATAAATAAAGGGCTTCAGCCTGTCTTGCGCAAAGCTAAAGATGGCCAGCCCTATCTCACTGACAATGGAAATGTGATCTTGGATTGCCATGTTGGTGCCATCAGCAATCCTGAAGAATTGGATGTAGCCCTGCACCTTATTCGGGGTGTTGGAAACGGGTCTTTTCTTAGGGCTTTGTAGCCGCGTCATCATGGCTGCTGGTGATAGTATTGTAGAATTTAGCAGGGATTGATGGCATTATCCAACCCCGCCAATGTTACCGCTATTTGAGCGGCAAGTTTCGCGTTGTTTTTTACCAACTCAATGTTAGATACCAAGCTCTGCCCGGCAGTTAGTTCCTGAATGTGGGACAGTAAAAATGGGGTGATCGCTTTACCCGTTATGCCCTTTGCATCTGCCGCTGCCAATGCTTGTTCAATAATCTGCTGTATGTGGTCTGCATCCATACTATAAGCCATCGGCACGGGATTGGCAATGATGACTCCTCCTGATAAACCCGCTTCCCATTTGGCATGCAAACATCGCGCTACCAAGGTCGTATCATCTGTACTGAAATCTACAGGCAGACCGCTTTTTCGGGTGTAAAAGGCTGGAAATTCATCGGTGCCAAAACCAATGACAGGTACGCCATGTGTTTCCAAATACTCCAAGGTAAGTGGCAAATCCAATATTGACTTGGCACCCGCGCACACAACGCCTACATTGGTATGAGCCAATTCTTGCAAATCAGCAGAAATATCCATGGTTGTAGCAGCACCTCGGTGCACCCCCCCTATACCTCCAGTGGCAAAAATGCGGATGCCTGCCTGAGCGGCTATGTACATGGTAGCGGCTACCGTGGTGGCACCGGGTTGGCCCGTAGCTAATAGATGCGGAATATCCCGACGGCTCACCTTTGCCACTTGCTGCCCCATTTGCCCCAAGCGGGTTATTTGTGCTTCATCCAAACCAGCCACTAACTTCCCATCTAGCAGTGCTATCGTAGCAGGTATGGCACCCTCTTTTCTAATGATATCCTCCACCAATAAGGCCGTTTGTACGTTTTCCGGAAACGGCATCCCGTGAGAGATAATCGTTGACTCCAAAGCTACTACGGGGTGTCGATTGGCAATGGCGGCTGCTACCGTCGGGTGAGTGGACAGAAATTTATTTTGCTGCATTTTAGTAGAGGATTGATACCCAAATGGGCATCCTGTTTTTGTACAAGTGTGTACTTTTGTGCGAAAATACAACGAAAGATGCAATTCCCTCCTTGGAACGCAACACATACAGAAGCAATATGGGTAATGGTGCTGTTTACGATCGGCTATTGCTTATATTTTTTTGTATCAGAAAGCAGTCGATTACGGCTTTACTTCCAGCAACAATATGGGCATGACTATCATTTTGTACAGGGTAGCCGTTATTTTGGGGGAATGGTGATAGGTCTGTTGCCTGCCCTCCTAATGGGGTTGCTTATGGGTAAATCATTGTCGGATTATGGTGTAAAAGCGGACGACGGATTTTTGTCGTGGTATTGGATTTTGGGTATCGCTTGTATCGTAGTACCCATGAATTTTTTCAACAGCCGAAAAGCCAAGCATCTTGCCATGTATCCTACGGTTCGCCGCCGCGAATGGACACGAGGACAGGTAGCCAGTTATGCGTTCAGTTGGGTGTTTTATCTTTTTGGTTATGAATTGATGTTTAGAGGGTTGCTCCTGTGGTCGCTGCTACCTATTATGGGGGCATGGCCTGCTATTATCCTCAATGTAGTGCTTTATGTGCTGGTGCATGTACCCAAAAGCTTGGAAGAAACCATCGGTGCCGCCCCTTTGGGATTATTGTTATGCTTAATAACGCTTACAACAGGAACAATATGGGTGGCGTTTGTAGTGCATGTAATTTTAGCACTATCCAACTTTTTATACTCACTCAGGCACCATCCTGATATGCGACTAATTCGATGAGTCAAAAGATATTTATCACAGGGGGGACGGGGTTTATTGGAGGGCTACTCTGCAATCGATTAGCAGACCAAGGCTACGAAGTGACAGCATTGGTGCGAAGTCCCCAAAAGGCTACTCGCTTGCAACATCCCAACATAACGCTTGTGCAAGGCGACTTGGACGACACGCTGCTCATGGAACAAGCCATGAAAGGAGCTTCGGCGGTTTTCCATATCGCCGCATTGGCCGGTGTATGGGCATCTGAAAATTTATTTGAACAGGTGAACGTAATCGGCACCAAAAACGTGTTGGATGCAGCCCAAAAAGCAGGAGTAGCTAAGATTATCGCCACTTCTACAGCGGGGGTAATGGGGCCTGCTACTCACGGCCCGGTACACGAAGAAACACCCCGCTCTATAGATTTTTTTTCAGACTATGAGCGCACCAAGCACCAAGCTGAAATACTAATGCAGCAATACGCCCAAGCAGGGCAGCATATCGTCATCGTCAACCCCACGCGGGTGTATGGCCCCGGCCCCTTGAATGTGAGCAATGCGGCGACTAAACTCATTGACCAATACCGAAAAGGCCAATGGCGTTTTCTACCCGGCGATGGACATTCCGTGGGGAATTATGTTTTTGTGGAAGATGTTGTGAATGGCCACTTGCTAGCGTGGAAGCATGGACGTAGCGGCGAACGGTATCTCTTAGGTGGCGAAGATGCTACCTACCGCGAATTTTTTGATAATATTGCAGTCTTAAATGGAAAAGGGTATCGCCTGTTTCCGTTACCGCTCGCTATTATGCTGGGGTTCAGTTATTTGCAATTATGGCTAGCAACCTATGCTGGGCGCGAACCATTAATTACCCCTGGATGGGTGCGGAAATACAACTACCATTGGAGCGTTTCCAATGAAAAAGCTCGGCGTGAATTGGGATATGTTGCTACGCCTTTGAAAATAGGCATCCAAAAAACCCTCGATTGGTTAAAGCGCAATGAAGAGAAATAGCAATCCTTACGTATTGGTAACAGGTGCCAGCAACGGTATTGGCAAAGGCATCGTGGAAGAATGTGCCGCTAAAGGTCTCAATGTATTACTTGTGGCATTAGAAGACGAATCGCTCCATCAGTATTTGGCGGAGTTAAAGCAAAGGTATCCTTCGCAGTCATTTGATGCTTTCGGTGTCAACTTATGCCTGCCTGAAAGCCCGTATCAGGTGAAAGAATGGTGCGAGAAAAACAGCTACCACGTCGAAATATTGGTAAACAATGTAGGCATGGGAAACGCGGGAGCCTTCCAAAAACTGCCCACCGACTTTTACCAATGCCAACTCCAGCTCAATATCTCAACGCTGGTGGTCTTGACGCATTTATTTCTGCCGGATTTAGAAAGTGCCCCCAAGGGGTACATCCTTAATGTGTCGAGCTTAGCAGCCTTTTTTGATATTCCTTATAAAAGCACGTATGCTGCTTCTAAAAAATTTGTGTTGGGTTTTTCCCGTTCCTTGCGCAAAGAATTGGAGGCAACCAATGTGACGGTCACCGTGTTGTGCCCTGCTGCTGTATTGACAAGCGCCGAAGTCATTCAGCGCGACAAAGAAATGGGCAAAGCCGCCAAGTGGACGCAACAAAGCATTGAGGAAGTAGCAAAGTATGGACTCAACCATATGTTTAAAGGGCATCCCATTGCCATTCCCGGGTTTCTACCGAAGGCTTACCGCGTGGTGAGTTGGTTTATTCCACACCCTATCCTTATGCGGATGTTAGCACGAGCCTTCGAGCGTGCCTACGTAAAAGGACGGGATGAAAAATAATTTTTCAAGCAGCTACCAACTGGCGGCTCAACGGTTCCTTCAGACGGTGCACCAATTCAGGGTCAACAGCATGGGTAAAAAGATCCACTTGGCGCTGGTCGTCAATAATGCTGAGATGTAACGACGCTGCTAGCTGTTTGGACAAATCCCCCATACGGATCGCATATTCCTTGGATTTGCCGATGGCCATGAACAAGTCAATGATACCCGCACGTATCAATTCCAAGGGGCTTAGTTGCGAGAGAAGCTCCCGCTGGCTTCCATTATCGGGCTGGCCTTTTCTGCGCAGTTTGTCCCGCAAGCTGTCGGTGGTGTAGCCTAATACCTCGGCTCTGTATTGCCACCAATTGGCGGCAGACCCTCCATTGCGTTCTTTGTACATGCGTAGATGCCTACGCTCACACTCTTCTTGGCAGGAAATGAGGGTCATCGCCTGCGTCAGCTCTACTAAATGTTGGAATTGCGCGGGGTTGAGGCCGTCTGTCGTTTCATCTTCCTGTAAAGTAGCTAATTGCAGGGCATACTTTTGCTTCACCTTGCTACGGGAGCGCAAAACAATCTGCTTGGCCAATGCTACGGAAAGGTAGTAATCTTGAATCAAAGGGTTTTCTGTCTTGCGGTCTGCGAATTCCTGCAACTTGATCGGCTTGCGAATGCCGTCAGAAAAATCATACCAATCATTCAACCAACGCTTGATGTTGACTGCATAGTGGTGGTCTGCCAACTGCAATGCCTGATGCAATTCCGTAGCCACTACTACTTTTGTACCTTTTTTGCTTACAAGAATATTCAAATCCATGTCCTATATGGTTTGTTACACTGCAAATATAAGACACATTTGTTTAAAACAACAAATTTTTTAAAACATTTTTTAAATAAAACAATAAAATAAACACAGGCTTTGGTTTTTTAAAACACTATAATACAGTTTTTTAACAAAAAAGATCGCTTGCTATCTTGTCGGCCAACAGCTTTCCTTTTGTTGTTAAAGTATAAATATCTTCATACTTATGTATCATTTTTTTGGAAATATATGCTTGTGCGTTTTCTAAAAAATGTTGCCGAAAAGGCTGCTCCACTTGCTGCAAATTGACACCCCAAATGGTACGCAGCCCTGTCATCACATACTCGTTATATCGGTCGGTGGCTGAAAGCGTTTCTTTTTCAAATAGCACTCCTTCCCCCGCCTCCTGCCAGTTGTTGTCTTCGCTCATGGCGCGCAGGTAGTGGGCATTATTGGCGATATTCCACTGCCGGCTCTGGCCGTTAAAACTGTGAGCAGACGGCCCCACACCCAAATAAGGTGCTCCCCGCCAATAACTGCTATTATGGACAGCCAAATGATCGGGCAAAGCAAAATTGCTGATTTCATAGTGAAGAAACCCATGCGTAGTAAGCACTTTCATGAGGTACTCGTATTGTCGAGCTGATTGGGCTTCATCCAACGGGGCTGCCTTTTGGTGGCGAATAAGGTGTTCAAGTGCTGTTTTCGGTTCTACCGTAAGGGCATAGGACGAAATATGCGACACCCCCAGTGCCAGCAGTGTTTGTACATTGTTGGCCCACACCTCATCAGTAGTAGTTGGCGCACCGTAAATCAGATCAACCGTAAGGTTGTGAAAACCCACTTCCTGCGCCATTTCGATACTGTTTCGGGCTTCGTTGGCATTGTGTGCCCGATTCATATACAACAGATCTTCTTCATGAAAAGACTGTACGCCAATGCTCAATCGGTTGATGGTATTGTCTTTCCAAAGGCGAAGATGAGCAGGGGTAATATCATCGGGGTTGGCTTCTAAGGTAATTTCCGCTCCGGAAGCTACGTTGAAATGCGTATAAATAGTATCCATCAGCAACCCAATATCCTCAGCCGCTAAAAGCGAGGGAGTGCCGCCTCCAAAATAAATAGAGCGAAGCGGTTCATCTGGCAAATAGTCTTTGCGGCCGACGAGTTCCCGCGCAATGGCAGCTACCATTTCGCCCTTATAGCGAAGGGAGGTAGAAAAGTGAAAGTTGCAATAATGGCAAGCTTGTTTACAAAAAGGAATATGCAGATAAATGCCCGACATCAGCTTTTTCTTTCAAAGATAAGTGTAATTACGAGCATTATTAATTGCTAGGTTTTACTTTTGTAGCAAATAGCATCCTCATGGCATCTTTGGCAATAGAACAACACCTTAGCAATTTATTTGAACAATGGGCGAGCGAAACCCCTACCTTAGTGCTACCGCTAGCACCTTCCGGTTCTGACCGCATCTATTATCGCCTCCAAAGTAAAAACAAAGTGGCCATTGGGGCTTTCAACCCGCACCCCAAGGAGAATGAAGCGTTTATTTCGTTCTCTAAACACTTTTATGCCAAAGGGCTTCCTGTGCCACATATCTATGCCGAAAACTTATCGCAAAACATCTATTTGCAGGAGGATTTGGGGGCTACAACCCTTTATAGCTACCTGCTACAAAAAGGCGATTATTTCCCTGATTACTTGGTGCAGATTTATAAAAAGGTGGTGGAGCAATTGGCTAAACTGCAAATTATTGGTGGCGAAGGACTGGATTACAGCAAGTGCTTCCCTCGCAGCGATTTCGACCGCCAGTCTATCCTTTGGGATTTCAATTACTTCAAGTATTACTTTCTCAAGCTGGCTGATATTCCCTTCGACGAACAAGCGTTGGAAGACGATGCCCATCGATTGGCCGACTTCCTGCTGCAAACTGATACCTCACATTTCATGTTCCGCGACTTTCAAACGCGCAACATCATGATCCGAAACGGAGAACCTGTTTTTATCGACTACCAAGGAGGTCGGCGGGGGGCTTTACAATATGATCTAGCCAGTCTTTTATACCAAGCGAAAGCCAATATCCCAGAAGACATCAGAGAGGAACTACTTATGCACTACCTCGAAGCTGTGAAGAATCTCATTTCCGTGGACGAATCCCTTTTCATTGGTCATTACTACGGTTATGTGTTTATACGCAGCATACAAGTACTAGGTGCCTACGGCTTCAGGGGGCTATATGAGCGGAAGGAACACTTTTTACAAAGCATCCCTTACGCTATCCGCAATATTAAGTGGTTGTTGGACAACCATAAAATCCCCGTAGCGATACCGGAACTAAAAAACGCATTAGAAAGCATCATCGCATCGAAGCAATTTGAACCCTTTGATAAAATAAAAGCCAGCACCAGTTTACTCACGGTGGATATACATAGTTTTAGTTTTAAAGTAGGTGGCATACCCGAAGACACCTCGGGAAATGGCGGCGGCTTTGTGTTCGACTGCCGATTCATACATAACCCCGGCAGGTATGAACCCTATAAAAAACTTACAGGAAGAGATGAATCTGTCATCAACTTCCTTCAACACCATAGCGGTATGGGTGATTTTTTAGAAGATGTTTACCGCATCGTGGACGCTGCTGTTGAAGACTATATTGAGCGCAGCTTCACCCACCTACAGGTAAACTTTGGTTGTACAGGCGGCCAGCACCGCTCCGTTTATGCAGCCGACATGCTTGCTCGTCACCTCAAAAACAAGTATGGCGTACGTATCCAATTGCGCCATATAGAACAGGAAAAGAAAGGGTGGAAAAACTAGTTCTAAAATAGAGGTTATGTAAGAGAATTTTGTATGCGCTTCAAATATCTTTTTACGCCATGCTGCGTCAAAGAACCATTCTAGAGTACATCTGAAATTCCCTCAATTGGCTACAAGCGTTCAAATTTTATCCTGCCCTGCGTTAGAAATGCTCGCCGATGCTTCCGGCATCGACTGCGCTTTCTGCCTTGATCAGAACAAAATTTGATCGCTTTCGATCAATCAGGAAAATTCAGACATACTCTTGCTTAGCTACGGCTACGCAAAAGAACCTTTTCCTTGTCTAACGTAAAAATCTTATTTGAATCCCTATACAAATCCCCCGTACATAACCTCTAATTAAAACGCTCCGATTGATATTCCAACCGGAGCGTTTTAGGGCAATAAAGATGCTTTACTTATTAGACTTGTTCTACGGGTCATGAACGAGCGAAAGCGTAGTAAATTTTGTACTGAATGAGGCAAAAAACATAGGCGATGCCTTAGCATCGACGAGGCTTTTTAACGAAATGCAGTACGAAATTTGTCTCGGCTCAGCCGAGATAGCCGTTTGATGTCCCGTAGAACAAGTCTATTATTCATCACCAAACTGCTGGTAGATACTCTTTAGCTGGGGATTGGTCTCTGCTGCTTTAATTGCTTTGATAGCCGTGGCGACTGACTCACGAGCAGTGCTTCCTTCCGTCAATCCTTCTTTTACCTCAAAGAGTGTCTTTATGGCTGCAATCCTACGCCAAGGCGACTGCCCCATATTCGTACCAATGGCTTGTAGTTTAGCAACGGCATCCGTGACAGCCCCTTCAGTAGCCTGCAACAATAATACTCCGTAGCTCTCAAAAAAATTGATAGCTGCAAAACCATCCACATCCTCCAAATGTGTTTCAAAGTAGGGCAAGTGAGATGTGTCCTCGCTGTTGGCATAAATTCCACCAATGGCCGCTACTATATCTGAATTGGTTTCGTTTTCTAAATACTGCGCGGCATCGGCACATTCCACAGGATCCAATTCGGATAAAGCCGTAAGGCCAGCAGCTACCACATTATAAGGCCGAGCCTGCATAGCTTTTCGAGCAACAGCTGCCGCTTCGTCAGCACCCAACGCAGTCAAAGCCATAATAGCAGTTGCCCGCACTTCAGAATGTGGGTCTGATTCGGCAAGCGTAACTACTTTAGCCATTACCTCTGGAGAAGCTGTTTCGTCTAAATTTTCCAATGCAAGGGCGCGAATGCCATAGAAAGGATCCGCAAGACCTTTTTCTACAACACTGCCCAATCCTTCATACCCTATTGCTCCTAATATTGAAAGTGCCTGATAACGGTCGAGGTACAAGGGAGCGTGCATAAACTGGTAAGCAAATTGCTCTGGTGTTTTCAAATCTTCCCACTCAGCCAAAATAGCGTGCTCTGCATCAAAAACCACCAAAGCAGGTGCTGTAGCGGCTGGCAATCGTACTTCCTGCTGGCGCTGGTTGATGAATACACTATGCCGTACTGGCTTTTCTTGCCCTTCAAAATACACATCTACCGCTACTGGTAGTTGGTAAATAGCGGGCATGATGCTAGCATCCTGTGTTTGTTTCACCATGACAATGGCTTCATGGGTAGCTTCGTCGTAGTTGTATGCTAATGTAATGAGCGGATGTCCCTGCTGCATATACCACTGATCAAAGAACCAGTGCATATCCTTGCCCGTCACATCTTCTACCGCCATGCGCCATTCGTCCACTTCAACAGCCGTGTAAGCATTGCGCTCCAAATACTGCTTCATACTTTCCTGAAAAGCTTCGTCGCCGATTACTTTGCGCAACATGTGTAAGATCGAACCACCTTTATTATAACTGTGGGCATCAAACATATCTTCCTTGTCATCATAACCATAGTGAATGAGCGGGTGCATGCCATCTCTTGAAGAACCAATATAGCCTTCCCATTCTGTGAGTAGGTGGGCATCAGCTTCGTCGCGTCCGTATTTGTTTTCCAACCACAGGTATTCACTATAATTAGCAAAACCCTCATTGAGTGTCAGGTTGGCTCGCTTTCACAAGTCACTAAATCTCCGAACCAATGGTGGAACATTTCGTGTGCCACAATCTTGTCGTTCATCAACTCATCTATCAATTCCCTTTCTGTACGCTGCATAAACTCCCCGAAAATAACACCCGTTGTGTTTTCCATGGCCCTGACACATAATCCCTCACAACAATCTGTGAGTACTTATCCCAAGGGTAAGGCACCCCTGTGATATTAGAAAAGAACGTCAACATTTCTGGTGTATGAGGAAAAATCGCTTTCGCATGAGTAGCGAATTCGGGTTCTACATAATAATTGACGGGTTTGTTATTCCAAGGCGCATCTTCCACTACGGCAAAATCCCCTATGGCTAACATAAATAGATAAGGTGCATGAGGGTCGTCCATGAGCCAATAATCGGTGCGTGTATCATCTGCGTTGTATTGAAACGACTGCTTGATACCATTAGATAGTGTGGCATAATTGGCAGGGACGGTGACATATACTTCCTGCGTACAACGCTCATTGGGTTTGTCAATGGTAGGAAACCAACGCGAATTATTTTCCGTTTCGCCTTGTGTCCAAATTTGGCGTGGCTTGTCGCCTTCTTCTCCGCGTGGGTTGATGAAGAACAAGCCTTTATCGGACGTAATAGCATCGCTACCCCCATCCGCACGAGGCGTGGCTACATAAGACAGCTTCACCTGGTACGTTTCCTCCCTATTGTAATAGCGAGGCAATTGTATGTTGATCTGTTTTCCGTCATACGTATATTGGAGTGGCGTGCCATCACCCAAGGTTACTTGACTAAATGTAAAGGACTTCGCATCTAAAGTAAGTTGGTTGACTGGGTAAAAATAAGGGCGCACATCCAATTGTGCCGTTCCAATAACCTGCTCTTTATCCCAGTCGAAAGCAATCTCAAGCCGGGTATGAAGCAGGTCGTTATCCTGCTGGGCACTGGGGTTATAAGCTGGCAAAGCATAGAATTCCTCCTCCTGAGTGATTTCAGGTGCCGTCACATAGAGGGTATCTAATAGGCGCTCTTCTACCTCAACGACAGGTACTTGAGCTACCTGCTTGGTAGTATCGCAGGCTGCAAGCACACCTACCATAGCCAGCACAAATAAAAAACGCTGCATATTCATAGTTTAAAAAAGATTTCACAGGGTGGTCAATTGACTAACTGTGTTTTTGTAAGAAATTATCGAGTAATTGGTTGAATATCTCGGGGTGTTCCATCATAGGTGCATGTCCACAGGATGGTACAAAGTGCAGTTCGGAATTCACAATAAGCTCATGAAACTTTTCGCCCACAAATGGTGGTGTAATCGAATCCTGAGCACCCCAAATCAATAAAGTAGGCACTTTGATAAGGTGCAATTTGTCACTTAAATTATGCCGTACTGCGGATTTGGCGGTAGCAATTACCCGGATGGCTTTGTTGCGGTCATTGACGGTATCATAGACCTCATCAATTAGTTCTTTTGTTGCAACCGTGGGGTCGAAAAACGTGCTTTCTGTTTTTTGTTTGATAAACTCGTAATCTCCCCTTTTAGGAAAGGAATTGCCCATTGCACTTTCAAAAAGACCAGAGCTACCCGTCAGGGTAACAGATGCTATTTTATCTGGGTGAGCAAGTGCATATAATAGAGAAATATGCCCTCCCAAAGAATTGCCCAATACATTTACTTTGTCATATCCTTTGTAATTGACAAAATCAGCTACATGTTCCACCAAACCTGCTACCGAAACTTTTCGCAGCGGCATCTCAAACATAGGTAGCATAGGCACAATAACATTGTACCGTTGGCCAAAATAGTCCAATATCCCTGAAAAATTACTGAGTGCACCGAACAACCCATGCAATAGCAATATATTCTCGGAGCCACCTTGCGTTTCAATATACCGATAATGGCCTTCTTCCTTCACTGAATACTTCATGAACCTTAGCTTAGTAAATTGACGGAAATCAACTATTCCATTTTTTCCGAATCAAAAGTTGTACAGTTTTTATTCCCGTCCCGTAGTAATTTGACGGAAATAAAGGTATTGGGGGCAATGTAGCAATGCAGCTTGACATAACCATTCCAATAAATTTGGGCAAAAATAGCTTTTTTAAGCCTTAGTTAGTAACAATTGTTTCCAGTAGTATGTACCTTTGCAGTAAATAAGGCAAACCCTTATTACATCCCTTTATAGGGGCGTACAATAGAAAACTTCACTCCTTTGGCCTGAAAAAGGCTCGTTTTTTCCACATTATCTAACTTGAACGGGATAAACTTTGTTTTATTCAAAAAATATGTTTTGCTTTGCAAGGAATTGCACAGGCAGTCATATAGCTGGGCGTTTTACCGTGTCTGGCATCAACAATATGCAATTAATTTTCTAAATCAAACCTAAGGAAAACATGCGTTTTATACTCACTGCGTTGGTCTTCGTAATGGTAGCAGGCTCCTTCCAGTCTTGCGTGTCCAAGAAAAAATTCGATGAGTTGGCAGCTGCAAAAGCGGCAACTGACCAGGCTTTAGCCGAGACTCAGTCTCAAGTAAAGACCCTGGCTGCTGAAAAAGATGCGCTAGCCGCTCAAATGGAAGCTGAAAAAACTCGTTTGAACAACGAAATCAGCAGCATCCGCACCGAAATGGGTGCACAATTAGCTCAGGTTAATCAGAAATTGAACATGACCGAAGCTGAACTAAAGTCTATCAAAGACGAAATCAATGGCATGTTTGCCGCTTATTCCAACTCTGGCTTGACGATGGAAGAGCGCAATGGCCGTTTGTACCTCGTTACTGCTGAGCCTGTGAACTTCCGCAGCAGCTCTTCCAGCCTTACTCGCGCCCAGCGCGACGCAGTAGATGCGATGGCTGAAAAGCTCAAGGCAAACCCTGCCGTGAAAGTACTAGTAGAAGGCCACACAGACAGCAAGAAATTTGCTTCTGGCTCTGCTACTGATAACTGGGATTTGAGCTACGCTCGCGCTAAAGCTGTAGCAACTCGCTTGATTCGCAAAGGCGTAAATCCTAACCAAGTAGCTATCGCTGGATACGGCGAAACTATGCCCGCTGCTGACAACGGTACTTCCGATGGCCGCGCCGCTAACCGTCGTACTACTGTTGCGCCTAACCCAGATTTGGGTGGCATCCTCAAAGCAGGTGGTAACTAATCAGCACAAGCTTTTTATCTTACTGATACCAAAGGCAAAGCCGGATCGCATTTCGCTTTCCGGCTTTTGCTTTTTTGTAACTACTTAGGTAGTGCGCTTTCGAGCTAAAAAAAGAAGATTTTTTCGACTGACAAAGCTCATTTGAGGAGTCATGTCGTGCTAAGCCGACATGGCGACGGGAATAGCTGCCGTCAGGTGGAAAAAGGCTTTTATAGCCGGAATTTGGTACTAACTAAGTAGTTACGCTTTTTTATGATTATGCGTTTTTTTGCTGCGTTTTGACGATCTTGTCGTAAATTGGCGTTCTCTTACATAAATTCCCTTCCGGCTACCCTCCAACGGGATACTTTGGATTATGATACTAAACCCAATTTGGAAATCTACTGGGTTCGATGCCAATGCACTGCAACGGTTACTAGAAGAAACTGGTTACCACTCAGCAGTGTGCCAACTCTTATTGCAAAGAGATATCCATAATGCCAAAGAAGCCAATGACTTCTTCTCCCCCAACTGGCTTCAACTCCACGATCCTTTTCTGATGAAGGATATGGACAAAGCCGTTGATCGCCTCGAATTGGCGCTGCGTCGTAATGAAAAAATACTTATCTATGGTGACTATGATGTAGATGGCACCATGGCCGTATCTTTTCTCTTTCAGTTTCTACTAAACCAAGGACATAAAGAAATCGATTTTTACATCCCCAATAGGTATAAGGAAGGATATGGCCTCTCCGACGAAGGCGTTGATTATGCAGCCAGCGTAGGTGTCACCCTGATGATTACCGTGGATTGCGGAATCAGAGCGCAGGAACAAGTCGATTACGCCCGTAGTAAAGGGATGGACGTGATTATTTGCGACCACCACCTCCCCGGTGATGGCTGGCCTTTTGCTACGGCTGTACTAGACCCGAAAAGACCCGACTGTTTGTACCCTAACCCTCATCTTAGTGGTTGTGGTGTCGCATTTAAAATGGCGCAGGCCTTGCTCAGGCATCAAGGTAAACCCGATACAGAATTGATGGAACTGACCGACTTTGTGGCCATCAGTATCGCCAGCGATGTAGTGCCTGTCGTAGGTGAAAACCGCGTTCTAACTGCCTTGGGATTGAAAGAACTTAATTTTTCTCCCCGAAAAGGACTTAGAGCACTTATTAATGTCAGTAACCGCAAAACTCCTTTTAAAGTAAGTGATATTGTTTTTGGCATTGCACCTATTATCAACGCTTCCGGTAGAATGGCCGATGCCGACCTTGTGGTAAAATTGATGCTATCGCGCACCCATCAGGTTTCAAAAGAATACGCGGAACAATTGCGCTTCCGAAATGAACTCCGCAAGGAATACGACAAGCGAACCGTAGAAGAAGCCAGAGAAGAAGTAGAAGAAAACCCACTATGGCAACATCGTAAAAGTTTGGTGTTGTACCAGCCTCATTGGCACAAGGGCGTAATAGGAATTGTAGCAGCTCGCTTAGCGGTGGACTTTCACCGGCCCACCATCATCCTCACGCTATCCGATGGTATCGTGGTAGGCTCGGCTCGTTCCGCTGGCAATGTTGATATGTTTGCCGCTATCGAGTCCTGTGCCGATCTGCTCCTGAGTTTTGGAGGGCATACGCACGCGGCTGGCCTTTCTTTGCGGGAGGAAAATTGGCAGGTTTTTGCCGACCGATTCGAAGCCGCCATCGATACTCTCATGCCAGAAGATGGACTACAACCCGTCATTCCCATTGCGGCTACCTTAGATTTAGCTGATGCCAATATCGATTTCTATCAAACCATCAACCAGTTTGCTCCTTTCGGCCCGTCCAATCGCAGCCCCATCTTTATGAGTACGGACGTGGAAGCTTTTGGTAGTATCGAACTGTTAAGGATGAACATACGTACGCCTTATGGTCAAACAAGGCGATGGCTACTCTCCGCTCCATGCTATCGGTTTCGGATTGAGCAAATACTATGAGTCATTTGCTAACCACCAGCATTTTTCCATCTGTTACACCATCGACCAAAACCACTGGGCAGGAAAAACAAACCTCCAACTTATGATAAAGGACATCGATTTTACTGGTGAAAAATGGGTAGGGACTACTTCATAGGTTCAGTTTCACCGAAACCCCTCATTGATGCGCTGTAATACGTCATTACCGGGACATAACGCCTCCTCACCCAGTTTCACCAAAGGTGTTTGGGACGTATGAAGCACCTCGTGTAAATCCCTGCTACTAGGATTAATATACAAAAGGCCAGTTGGAATATGACCTTCTTGCTTTGCTCGTTGCAATCGCATCACTGCCGAAAACCGATCTGTTGGATCCCAGTCGTGGCCAATTTGCTCAAATGTAGCGTAGAACCATCGTGCAAGGTGACAACGGCAGCTGTTCCCTCATCGTAATGAGCGGTTATCTCTTGTTCTTCGGGTATGAAATCTAGTGTTGCCGTCGCCTCTTGATGGGCTCGCACATAATCGTATGATTTGGTGAATCTGTGTTATTATTGAATGTGACGCAAGGAGATATACAGTCAATAAAAGCCAACCCCGGATGCGACATCGCCGCTTTTATCATAGGTATCAACTGGGTAGCCTTGTCGCCAGAAAAACTACGCCCTACGAAAGTGGCACCTAATTCAAGCGCCAAGCCACACAAGTCTATCGCCTGAAAAGTGTCGTTCACACCGAAGCTCGGCTGATGGAACCCAAGTCTGCTGTGGCGGAATCCTGCCCTTTTGTGAGGCCGTAGCACCCGTTGTTCATCACAATGTAAACCATATTCAGATTGCGGCGAACGGCATGAATAAACTGCCCCATTCCAATAGAAGCTGTATCTCCATCACCAGACACACCTAAATATATCAAATCCCGATTGACCATGTAAGCTCCTGTCGCTACCGATGGCATTCGCCCATGCACGGAGTTAAAACCATGGGAATTGTTGAGAAAATAAGTAGGCGTTTTAGAAGAACACCAATACCCGACAACTTTGCTACCTGATGGGGCGCAATGGATAGCTCGAAGCAGGCTTGCACAATAGCGCCACTGATGGAATCGTGGCCACACCCCGCACACAACGTGGAAATAGCACCTTCGTAATCTGCCCGCACATAGCCCAGCGCATTTTTTTCCAAGTGTGGGTGTCTGAATGATGGTTTTATATAGCTCATAATACTTTTTTGAAGGTAATACACAAATTAATGGGCGTTATGCAGGGTAGCAATCTGCTGTAGTATCCCTTCACAATTGCATCTGCGGTGATGGGCATGCCATCGTAGTGCAGAATAGGTGTCATTTTCCTACTATCTACCCCTAGTTCGTTTATTAGCAGGGTACGCATCTGGGCATCCCTATTTTGCTCAATGATAAACAACTGTTCGTGGTCGCGAATAAAATCTCCCACCTCCTGATTGAAGGGTACCGCTTTTATCCGCATGGCATCTACCACCACCCCCTCCGCTCTCAGGATATCAATGGCTTCCAAGGCTGCATAGCGGGTAGTGCCAAAAAACACAATACCTACATCCGTAGGCTCACCGGATTTGATAATGCGTGGCGCAGGGACGTAGTCCTTGGCTGTATTCCATTTTTTCAACAACCGATTGACAATCCTCACATAAGTTTCGCCATCTTCCGTATAGCGGGCGTATTCATCTCTGGACGTACCTCTTGTGAAAAACGCCCCCTTGGTAGGGTGAGTACCCGGCAGTGTTCTATAACAGATGCCATCGTTGTCGCTATCTAAATAGCGGCCCCATGCAATATCGTGGTCAAAATCTTCGGCATGTAGCACTTTTCCACGGTCATAACGTCGGTGGTCGTCCCATACAAGAGGAGGACAAAGATGGCTGTTCATGCCTAAATCGAGGTCTGTCATCAAAAACACAGGCGTCTGAAAACGGTCTGCCAAGTCGAGGCAATGAGCCATCATTTCAAAACATTCTGTGGGGGTGCTGGGAAAAAGGGCTATATGACGTGTATCCCCATGCGAGGCATATACCGACGACAAGATATCTGCTTGCTGGGTACGGGTAGGCATTCCCGTGGAAGGGCCACCGCGTTGTACGTTCACAATAGTGGCTGGAATTTCGGCGAAGTACGCCAATCCAATAAATTCACTCATAAGAGACACCCCCGGGCCACTGGTAGCCGTAAAGGCTCGCGCCCCATTCCAAGCAGCTCCAATGACCATACCTATCGCCGCCAACTCGTCCTCCGCCTGCACAAAAGCGTATTGATTCAACCCATCGGCATCCTTCCTATATTGCTTGCAATACGTCTCAAAAGCTTTAGCAACGGAAGTAGAAGGCGTTATTGGGTACCACCCCATCATGGTGGCTCCACCATATACGGCACCCAACCCCGTGGCCTCATTGCCTTCCATCATAATGGAATCGCCTAAAGCATCCATACGAGCCACCTTGTACGGCAGCGGGCAGGTAAAATGTTCCATTGCGTATTGAAAACCCAAATCCAATGCCTTGTAATTATCTGGGATGAGTTTCGGCTTGTCCGCAAACTGCTCGTGGAGGATGTTTTTTACCACCTCCATCTCAATATTTAATAAAGCCGCCAACGCCCCCACATAAATGATATTCTTATACAATTGTTGCAAACGGGGTAGCTCGTAATGCTCCATGCTCAATTGCATCATGGGGATACCTATGAAGTGTATGTCCCCCCGCTGCAAATCAGGATGTAGCGGACGTGTATTATCATAAACAAAGTATCCACCAGCTTTAACCGATGCGATATCCTTAGCAATGCTTTGTGGATTTACCCCCACCATAATATCTACGCCTTCCCTTCTGCCTAAGTATCCGTCTTTGCTAATGCATTACCTCATACCACGTTGGCAACCCCTGAATATTGGAAGGAAAGATGTTCTTGGGTGTCACGGGAATCCCCATTCTAAAGATAGCCTTAGCAAAAAGATTGTTCGCACTGGCCGAGCCAGTACCATTCACATTGGCAAAGCGAACCACCATATCATTGATAATTTCCACAGGAAATAATTTGAAGCGTTATCAGTATTGTTTATACACAACAAGCCGGCATTTGGTACGCCTTTGTCACACTGAATAGATACTTCTGCATATCCCAAGCGGCAGTAGGACAACGCTCGGCACACAACCCGCAATGCAGACACATATCTTCATCTTTTATCATCACCCGCTGTGTTTTCAGTGGTTCAGACACCAGCAAGTCCTGAGTAGTATTGAGGGCTGGCACCCGCAGCCGTGACCGTAATTCTTCTTCTTCCCCATTAGTGGTGAAGGTGATGCAGTCGGTTGGGCAAACATCCATACAAGCATCACATTCAATACAAAGGTTGAAATCAAACACCGTCATCACATCGCAATTCAGGCAGCGTTGCGCTTCCTTGAAGGCTTTGTCCTTATTGAATCCCAGTTCTACCTCTACTCTACGATCGCGGAGTGTCTTGTCTTTCTTTTCATGCGGAACCGCATAGCGGGGGTCTTCCACCACAGGACTGTCGTACATCCATTCGTGAATACCCATTTTCTGCCTGTACAGGTTGGTAAAAGGGGCAGGCCGGTCTTTTTCCAAATCTAACCCCTCACAAAAAAGATGGATGGAAACCGCCGCTTGATGCCCTTGTGCAGCAGCGGTAATCACATTTTCTGGGCCAAAGGCTGCATCGCCCCCAAAAAACACATGAGGCAGCGTGGACTGGAGCGTTGTTTTATTGAGCACCGGTAATTCCCAATTACCAAACTCAATTCCTACGTGCCGCTCTATCCACGGAAAGGCATTGTCTTGGCCGATAGCGATAATGACATCATCTGCTGGGATGAACACATCCGGCTCCCCGGTTGGCACCAAGGTTCTCCGCCCATCCGCGTCGTACTGTGCTGCTACCTTACCAAACATCATCCCTTTGAGGATGCCATCTTCTACCACAAAAGCCTTGGGAGGCATATTATTGAGGATGGGTATGTCTTCCATCTGAGCATCTTCAATTTCCCAAGGAGAAGCCTTCATGTCCTTGAAGGGGCTGCGTACCACTACGGTAACCGACTCTCCCCCTATTCGTCGGGCTGTTCGGCAGCAATCCATAGCCGTATTCCCTCCGCCCAGCACAATCACTTTTTTACCAATAGACGTAGTGTGCTCAAAAGCCACATTGGCCAAAAACTCCACGCCTATATGTACACGGCTTCCAGCTTCTAAACGCCCCGGTATAGCTAAGTCTTTTCCTTTTGGGGCACCCGTGCCAATGAAAACAGCATTGTAGTCCTTGGCCAATATTTCATTTTCCAAACTGGAAACATAGTGATTAAAATGCGTATGTATGCCCATATTCAACACATACCCCACTTCTTCATCCAACACCGCTTCAGGCAGGCGGAAAGACGGTATCTGCGTCCGCATCATGCCCCCCGCTTTATGCCACTCATCGTACAAGTGCAACTCGTAGCCAAGGGGTGCCAAATCTCGGGCTACTGTCAGCGAGGCCGGACCACCTCCGATGAGTGCTACTTTCTTGCCATTAGCAGGAAAGGGGCCTTGCGGAATACGGTCGCTAATATCGCCTTTGAAATCGGCTGCTACCCTTTTCAATCGGCAGATGGCCACGGGTTTTTCCTCTACCCGTCCTCTTCTGCAAGCGGGTTCACAAGGGCGGTCGCACGTCCTACCTAATATACCGGGAAACACATTGGATTCCCAATTGACCATATAGGCATCTGCATACCGTTCTGCTGCAATCAGCCTGATATATTCCGGCACAGGTGTATGCGCCGGACAAGCATACTGGCAGTCCACCACCTTGTGGTAATATTCGGGGTCATTTACGTCGGTTGCTTTCACGTTACATCCATGTTTTTTTCAGAACTAAATGTAGCTTGTAAATTTTTTATTATCAATAATTTTCAGTCATTATTTTTGAATTTATTTAATAATTAAAAATTAATCTAAATAAAATAGCCTGTTTTATAATACATAAATTCACAACTCTTTGTCAATGCGAAGGATAGCTATAGGTACGTTCATTGCCGCAAAAGATGGAAAAATCAAGGAATTAATGTCTATTTTTACCGCAGGATAGTAAACTGTTTATGAAACAAATCATTGTTGCCTCTACCAATCCTGTGAAAGTAGAAGCTGCATTAGCTGGTTTTCAGGAAATGTTTCCTAACGAAGTGTTTGAGGCAAGAGGGGTGAGTGCCCTATCTGGTGTCAACGACCAACCCATAGGAAGCGACGAAACTTGGCAAGGCGCATGGAATCGCTTGCAAGCAGCCCGCAAATATCACCCCGATGCCGACTACTGGGTAGGCATAGAAGGTGGCAACATTGACCACGGGCAGGAAATGGAAGTGATGGCATGGGTGTTGGTGCAGTCCGCTACGCAGTTTGGCAAAGCTCGTACTGCCGGGTTCTACCTCCCTCCCAAAGTAGCGGAGCTTGTTCACCAGGGGTACGAACTGGGGCATGCCGACGATATCGTCTTTGGGGTGGATAATTCCAAGCAAACTGGCGGCTCCTCCGGATTACTTACCGACGGTGTCATTGATCGCAAGCGGTTCTATGTACCAGCGGTGATCCTCGCCCTGATCCCCTTCCTCAAACCAGCGCTCTATCCTGAAAAGGCACATTATTTATAGACCACATCATCAAACTCCTACATTCAAAACATGGCAGATCACAAGATCATATTTTCCATGGAGGGTGTCTCCAAGACCTTTTCCTCCGGCAAAAAAGTACTCAATAACATCTGGCTCAGCTTCTTTTACGGTGCCAAAATCGGTGTATTGGGTCTCAACGGAGCGGGAAAGTCCACGCTCCTCAAGATCATCGCGGGTAAAGACCCCAACTATCAAGGGCGCATCACCTTCGATGGTACCTACAAAATAGGTATGCTCGATAAGGAGCCTGAATTGGACGAAAACAAAACCGTCCGTGAGGTGGTGGAAGAAGGCGTGCAGGAAATCGTTGACCTGATGAAAGCCTATGAGGACATCAACCTCAAGTTTGCCGAACCCATGAGCGACGATGAGATGAACAAGCTCATCGAAAAACAGGGGCAATTGATGGAGCAACTCGACCATCTCAATGCGTGGGAATTGGACAACAAGGTGAACACGGCCTTAGAGTCACTCCGCTGCCCGCCCGACGATGCGCCCGTAAAAGTCCTTTCAGGAGGGGAACGCCGGCGTGTGGCATTGGCTCGACTCCTGCTCAGCAATCCCGATATTTTGCTGTTGGACGAACCTACCAACCACTTAGATGCGGAATCTGTACACTGGCTGGAGCAATTCCTCCAAAGCTTCCCCGGCACCGTGATAGCCGTCACACACGACCGCTACTTCCTCGACAACGTAGCCGGATGGATTCTCGAACTCGACCGCGGTGAAGGTATCCCCTGGGAAGGGAACTACTCTACCTGGTTGGAACAAAAATCCAACCGTCTCGCCCAAGAAGAGAAGACCGAATCCAAGCGAAAGAAAACGCTGGAACGAGAGTTGGAGTGGATACGCATGGCACCCAAGGCTCGCCAAGCCAAAGGCAAAGCACGTTTGAGTGCTTACGACAAACTCGCAGGTGAAGAAACCAAAGAAAAAGAAGCTAAACTTGAAATTTTCATCCCCGCTGGCCCTCGCCTTGGCGATGTGGTCATTGACATAGACAGTGTTTCCAAGCGTTTTGGCGACCGCATCTTATTTGAAAACCTCAACTTCAGTATCCCCAAAAACGCCATCGTGGGCATTATCGGCCCCAACGGCGTAGGTAAAAGTACCCTTTTCCGCATGATTATGGGCGAAGAAACGCCCGACAGTGGCACTATTCGCAAGGGCGATACCGTCAAGCTTTCCTACGTGGATCAGTCGCACAAAGAACTCCAAAACGGTGAAAAATCCGTCTATGATGTCATCTCTGGAGGTCTCGACAATATCGAAATCGGCAACACAACCATCAATGCCCGGGCTTACCTCAGCCGATTCAACTTCGGTGGCAGCGACCAGCAAAAAAAGGTGGGCGTACTGTCGGGTGGTGAGCGAAATCGCCTACACTTGGCTATGACACTCCGCGAAGGAGGCAACGTACTGCTATTAGACGAACCTACCAACGACATTGACGTAAACACCCTGCGCGCGTTGGAAGATGCTCTCGATAATTTCGCGGGTTGCGTGCTCGTCATCTCTCACGACCGTTGGTTCATCGACCGATTAGCTACCCACATCCTTTCCTTTGAGGACGAAGCCGAGGTGGTTTTCTTCGAAGGTAATTATTCCCAGTACGAAGAGATGAAAAAGGAAAAACTAGGCAACGCCACGCCCAAAAGACCCCGTTTCAAAAACGTCATCAACCGGTAACGTGGGGAGATTTTTATTTGGGCAGCCCCCAGCTGGTAGTCAAGCGTTTTGCGATAAAGCATACATGCCTTGCTACCAGCCGGAGCCGGGCCATACGCTATTATGGCCTTTTCCTCATAGGGAGTTTTTGTGTTTCGCATCGTAATGCCACCGATGTGTGTAATGCCCACCACTATCATCGGCCATACCGCTGCTGTCCCTGCTGCGGGCTTATGCCACCGCATTTCGATTGTGGCACTTCACCCTATCTCCAATATCAATCCATCATAAGCCAATCCCACCCCTGGGGGCAGTTCCTTTTCCACGTCGTCATGCAACCCCATTCTATGGCTGATGTGGGTGAGCCACGCTTGGGCAGGTTGAATGTGCTTTATCAAGTCCAATGCTTCCGCTAAATTGGCATGGCTGTGATGCGGGCCTTTCTGTAAAGCACTAATCACAAGCGTTTGCAAACCTTGTAACTTATCTATTTGCACGGGGTCTATCGTCTTTATATCTGTCAGGTAAGCGAAATCGCGGATTCGGAAGCCAGTCACAGGCAATAGACCATGCCAGTAGGAAACAGGCACGACCGTTATTCCGCCCACCTCAAAAGGCGTATCCTGCTCAATGGCATGCGTAGCAAACTGGGGCGCTCCGGGATAAGGCTCCGCCACAAATGCGTACGAAAACCGCGTTTCAATCTCCCTTAATACTTTCGGGGTGGCGTACAGTGGCATAGGGCGTTCCATGCGAAACATGAGCGGGCGTACATCATCCAAGCCAATAACGTGGTCGTTGTGTTCGTGGGTCAATAAAATAGCATCCACATCGGTAATCCCTGCTCGTAGTAGTTGCGCCCGAAAATCCGGCCCGGCATCTATCACCATGCTAAGACCTTCATAAGCGATATGCACCGACACCCTAAGGCGCTGATCTCGTGCATCCTTTGAGCGACAAACCTCACAAGTGCATCCAATGACGGGAACCCCTTGCGAAGTGCCACTACCTAAAAAAGTGACTCTCATATTGTGACTTTTCTGTTACCTCCCGTCCAAAGGGGGTATGTAAGGGGCGAAAGGGTATATAATATAAATACCCTTTCAAATTTTTTCGGTTTGGTACTTTTTACACTTTTACGAGTGACGTAATCCCACGAACACTACACAATCCTCCCTATATCACATGGAAGTTTTGTGTAAACAGTTAAAGCCTTCGTTTGACAAAAGGCAAAAAAGTTATCCCTTTGAAAAGAGCAGCGGGTCGAACCCGTTGCTCTTACTTTTTGCGCACTACTGCTTTTTCAAAAATGATATCCCCTACCTTTTCTTTCCAAGCTTTCAGCCCTCCATCCAAGTTGAACGTTTGTTCATAACCTGCATTTTGCATAAGCGTACAGGCACGGGTGCTTCTCCGCGAGGTATTGCAATAAAGCAAGTAGCAACCATCACGGGGCAACTTCTCAATTTCATCCCAAAAACTATAGGCGAGATAATCGATGTTCACACTCCCTTCAAGGTGTACCGCCTGATGTTCATCAGCCCGGCGGCAATCAATAAGCAAAACCGTAGGATGCGCTGCCCACCAGTCTGAAAAACTTGTAGCAGGTACATTTTTCAAGCGCCCTTTAAGCAAGTCCCACCTTTTAATATTGCATTGATCTGCCATAGTAACCCATTATTTCAACCCTGCCAACCGTTCCTGTGCACTGGCATGATCGGGAGCTAAACGCAATACATGCTGGTAATCAGATTTGGCCTGTTCGTTTTTCCCCAACATCTCAGCGGCATAGCCTCTGTAAAAGTAGGCACCTATGTAGAGCGGCGCATTCTCAACAGCCATATCAAAGTGGTGGTATGCCTTATCGATGGAGTCAAGCTCCATAAAAACCAACCCCGCATTGTAGTAGCTTTTTTCGTCCATAGGGTCTTTCAGGATCGCTGTTTTGTACAAAGAAAGTGCTTCTTCTGGCTTATCCTGATCCCACAGATACTCTGCTTTGGCATTCAACGCTACGGTGCTGCTGGAATCCAGCGAGATGGCGTTGTCAAAAAATGCCCCTGCCAATGAGCCGTTGATGGAAGCATGCAATTGCCCCAACTTTATCCAAGTGTCTATCATTTTCGGATCCAATTCGGAAGACTCCTGAAAGGCGTTGATGGCGCGATTGATATCGCCCATTTCTTCAAAATTTTTCCCCATGAAGAAAAACGCGAGAGCATTTTGAGGGTCTAACCGCAGTACTTTGTCAATACTCGTCAAGGAAGCCTGGTTCATCTTCAGGAATAATTGTATCTCACTCAATTTGAGCAAGGACGGAACATTATCGGGGGCAATGGCCACGGCTCGTTCCATGGTCTGCAAAGCCAAGCGGGAACGGAAATAATCCAAATAGATATCGGCCAACAAATGGTGGTAGTCCAAATTGGTTGAATCCAACTGCATAGCCATACCCATATCAAGGATGGCTTGGTCAAAACTATTTTTCCGTAGTAGCGTTCTGCCCGCATGGCGTATAGTTCGCTTTTGTCGGGCTGGGCAGTAATCTCTTGGGTCAAGCGATCAATTTCCATATCGCCTGTTAATTGAACGGCCTCCTTTTTATCGGAAGTATCCTGCTCACCACAAGACACCACCCCAAGGCATCCGATAGCAAACAATACAAGGTAAAGTCTATTCCATTTCATAAAGCAAAAATAACGAGATTTAGCCAACTATTTCCGATAGGTAAGGGATAAGAAAAAAATAGATTCAGAATTTGTCAAAGAAATCGGATGAATAAGCGGTTTATTTAAAGCGTTTTATTCGATTTATTTGAATATGAAAATTCTGAATCTATTTTTTCCCCATACTATTGCAGAAAATTTCAGCTCCGCAAAAAAGTCTCCACTAATCCAACCGTTGTACCCCAAACCATTTCAAGGTGCGCTCACCCAATCCCGGTGCCATTATATGCACTAAATAGGCTCCGCTCGGAATTGGCATACCTCGTTCATTTTTTAAATCCCAATCGAGATCAGCATAGTGCGGACTGCTACCCAATGGCAAAGGTTCTTCATTGCGTTCAAATCTTCGAATAAATTGGCCATCCAAAGCGTAGATTGTCACCGTACACTTTTGTGGCAAGTTGGTGATCTTCACCACATTCTCAAAGGGCGAGTTCTCGTATTGCGAAAAGCCATAATAAGGGTTAGGTACTATATTGATGGCCTGTAGCTGTTGGTCATTAACCCTCCGAGGAATGACGGTGTAGAATTTATTTTTTCCATCGCCAATGTTTCGGGTACTTTCGATATAGGGCGTTTGCTGTCCTCTGTCACCACTTCTGTTGGGATCAAACGGCAGGTAATTATTGTAACCGTAAGCAACCGCAGTGAAGTAGTACTTTTTATGATTGATGAGCCGGCGGTCGCCCGAAGCAAATTGATCTTCCTTAATGCGGAAGGTGTCGCGGATGCCTTTGTCAGCACCTGCTACTTTCAATACAGGTTCATAGTAAAAATCACCCGTCGATGCCAGCACTTCATTAGGGTTGCGGGGTTCCCAATTATATATATTTGAAACCCCATTCTGAACATCCACTTGATACACCAATCTCACTTTTGCAGGATCGTCCACATCTGCTAATGTCACATCAGGCCCGGAAAACTGAAACAGTTTGTACCCTTCAAAACGATAATAGCCATCTACTTCATCGGATACGCCTAGTCCTTTTTCCATATAAGATTCAAAAGCATTATTAGATCGGTACTCATCATTAGAAAGCACCGCTATGATTTCTCGATCCATCTCGATCCAGTCCACATTGGGTGCATCGGGGCCTTTGAGAAAACCAAAACAGTTGTCAAATATATCCTGCGCCAAATCATCTGCTTTTTGCAAACGTGCCAAACTGGGACAAGGGTAAGCCTGAGCCGGCACCCACACCGCCCCTACAACCAACTCGTTTACAGCACCCGGCAGCAGCGTAAACGGCCGAAGACTGAATGGTACGGCGGTCACCTAAAGGCAAACCTTCAGAACACATCGACCAACCATTAGGGTCGTCAGGTGAGCCTGTGAAAGCATATTTAGTAGGGACGCCTCCCTGCTGATAGCCATTGCCCCCAGCCGTAAAAGGTGTTCCATCCTTCCATTTCCCCGAAAGGCAATGATAGTACTCTGTGGCAGTAACAGGATCTACCAGCCCTGAACCCGGGGTAATAAAAATATTTCCATTGATGTAGTAAGTAAAAGAAGACATACCCACTTCTTCCCCCATTCGTTCAAATAGCACGAAAAAGTCAACCCCAAAATGGGTACCTCGTCACAATAGGTATTAATACCTTGATCGCAAGTACACCCAAAGATTCCATCCAGTTCATCTGCATTATACACATAGGCTAGATTACGCCCCACATCGCAACCCACATAATCGTCGGCATAACATCCTAAGTCAGGATCCACCCACATCGCAAAATAGGTGCTATCAATTTGCTCAATGGCGCGATTGATGAGTTTGTAACGCTGAAAAGTCATATTATTAAGGTCGTCATAGGTTTCAAAAGCAAATGACTGTACCTGCACTTCCATCTGCATTTTAAGGGGAGAACCTGAATCGCGGTGGTCGTTTCCAGCATCGTTATACACCCAAAATATGATTTCATCCGGGCTGGGAAGATGATTATAACCTGTACAATAGCGAACTTCAACAATGGGATAATCTCCCTGTTCAGGGTTGTATTCACCATCCAATTGTTCATCCCAGAAACCCGCCAACCCCTGCGTAGTGCTCGGTAAGGCAAATTGATGTATGTCTTCAAAAAAACGATTCCCTTTGGCTGGCCACCCCAATATATCCGGGTGGATAGTGGCGGGGTCGAGGCTGGTCTCTCCATTGGCTACAGCATAGCGCCAGTTGCTGATGTGTTCGTCAATATGAACACCTTTTACAACGAAAAACTTGTCCCATTGCGCACAAGTATCGCGCCCGATTGTTCCTCGACGTGGGTCGGCTAAGGGGCCACCTGGATAATCTTCGTCCCCAGGATTCAGCGGCCCTGGATAAAAGTCGAAATCCCCACTGAAGCGTCCGTAGGTCTGGGCTGCTATTTTTAAATTTCCGCCCGGATCTTTACCACCCAACCATACCGCTGCGGCAAAAATGGACGACACCTCCGGCACACCCGGAGAGGTCTTGGGTACGACATAACGACCATTATTGCCATCCCACCAAACGTCGCCACCAGTCGTTAGACGCGCTCTTACGTTATTGATTTGTTGGTCTATCTGGGCTACTGCATTATCACAGTTTTCTCGGAAGGATACCTGCCCAGTTGCACCGCCTGTCACGGGTTGCCCGCTGCGGGTAGGGCCTATATGTGCCTGCATATCCAACGTCATTATGACAGCCAGCAGTGCTAAAAGCCATGATCGTAGATTTTCCATCCTTTTATTTTTAATGAGTATCGCAGGATTGCAAAGCAGTGCCATTAGCTGTAATGACCACTTACAGCTAAGAGTATGTCTAAAAATAGACCAACAACAGAACACTACGTAAGAATTCAGAAAAGCAGCGTTGTCCTCACAGAGCACTCGTTCAAAACCCAGAGAATGGGTAAGGGTTTCAAAAGAAGCCCTTACCCATTTTATAGCGATGTAATCCTATAAATTGATTCTAATACCAAAGTTGTGCGTACCGCCCCAAACACGGGTAGCGCGGTAAGCGTAATCAATTGATAGCGTATTGTTTTTCAATTCGCGGCTCATCGGTACGCTGATGGTAGCACCGGCACTGGGGCCAGAATATACCGATTGCTGCTCTGCATCTTCATTCATATCTGCGCGATAACCTCCGCGAAGCATGAAGCGCTCCTTCAGGGCATATTCAATACCTACCCCTATCTGGTCACGGGAGAAGGAGTTGGCGGTGAAGTTGCCCAATGCAGTCAGGCGGTGCATGCCGTTAGCGATCAAGAAGTCATAACTCAGACCAATGTTCAACATAGAAGGCAATTCAAAACCGGCAGAACGTTGCGCGAGGGTCAAGTTATACGCGTCGCCATCCGGAGCAGGGGCAGACGTTGCCAAACCCTGACCTGAAAAAGCCATACGTGAACCTACATTGCGCAATGCAATACCGAACTTGAAATTATCATCCGCACCTGTCACGTATTGCACGCCGGCATCTACTGCGAAGCCAAAGGCATTTACGTCAGAAGTACCCTCCGTGACTCCACGAAGCGTTACGCCTACAGAAACCTTGTTTTCAAACACGTGTGCGTAAGACAACCCAATGTTGAAAAAATTGAGATTGAACGTAGGGCCATCGGGATCTGGATCGGGCTGCTCGGTGGTTGTCACCAAGATGTCTCCGAAATCCATGGCCATGAGGCTGAAACCAAAAGCACTGTTCTCACCAATTTTTTGGGTAAGACCCAGCGCATTCATGCGAATATCAGCACCTTGCAGGTAAATGGCATTGCCCAAAGCAAATTCCGTGCGGTTGATTCTGGCAATACCTGCTGGGTTGATGCGTAACGCATTCACGCCTGTCACAAAAGAAGTGTTCAGGGTGTGAAGCCCCGCGCTGGAAGCCCAAGGGTTCAACAGCAACTGTGCTGCCCCCGCCTCACCTTGGCGATCTGGGTTGCCCGCCCAAAGCGATGCCGTTACAAACAGGCAAATATGAAAAAGGTATAATGATCTTTTCATTACCAATGATTGTTGTGATAGCCCCGAACCACCAATTAGCTTGGCGGTTCGGGGCAAATAGTTTTACAAACCGGATGGGTCAAACTGACGGTTGACACCAAACCATTTCAGGGTACGTTCTCCCAAGCCGGGTGCCGCTACATGGATCAGATAGACACCACTGGATACTGGAATGTTGCGGAAGTTTTTCAAATCCCATTCAATATCCGGGTTGATCTGTGCCCTGTTGATGGCTCGGTTGCCACCCACGGGGACAGCACCCAATTCGTTGCGCTCATACTTGCGAATGAATTTACCATCCAAAGAGTAGATCGTCACCGTACACTTTTGTGGCAGGTTGCTGATCTTCACCACATTCTCGAACTGTGAATCCTCGTATTGCGAGAAGCCATAGTAAGGGTTGGGTACGATATTGATTGCCTGCAAGGCTTCGTTGATAGCCAACTCATCCAACGCTAATGCCTGCTTATTCTCCAACTTGAAGCGGTAGGTCGGATAGCCGTTGAACTCTCCTGTACCTATTGCTACTTTGTAAGAATTATCCACACGCAATTTCACGATCACATCCTCGGGGATCAAGCCATCCGCGTAAGATTTCATCTCTGTTCCAGGAATAGAGATAAGCATACCTGCCCAAGTGACGGTTCTCAGCGGTGCTACCTTGCGCAGCGGGCTGGGGTCATCGAAACGATCGGCTATAAATGCACATTCGTCATAAGGCGTATTGGTAACATATACAAAGTGCTGGCCACCTACGGGATAGTTGAACGGTGATACACCACCACCCGGAGTGGGGAAGAAGATATCGTCGCTGGGGTTGAACATCATATCGCCACCATTGCTAGGGCCAAAGCCCTGTGTGCCGTTGTAAACCGAGTTCTCTCCAAAGAAAATATTGAGTCGCTGGCCCGTTTCTACGTCTATCGCATAGCCCGGGAACCAACCCATACCTTCTCCTGTACCGTCTGGCATCGGCAAACCATCAGGCCCGGCTTCTTTGCCTACAGAAGGCTTATTGCGAGGGTCAAACATGTTGCGTTCTCCTTCCGAGAAGAATCCTGCATCTTCATAAGCAGGGTTCATACTCTCTACCACTATACAGCGGCTCCACTTCGTTTTGTCGCTCGTGAACACGATGTCCACGTTGTTCAAGTCAGCCAATGAAGACTGGTTGCGTACGATATTGTTATTGTTACCTGAATTTGTCCACGCTGGTGTCAAGTAAGGCACACCACTCTCCTTCGCACGCCAGTCACACAAGTAGTAAGGAACAAACGCGCCATTCCCCATCAAGCTCAGCGTCTGATTGGGATCCAATTCATAGTCCGCATCGGTAGAGTTGGTGGTCGCGATGAAGTCGAATATTTGCCCGTCCACTACGGGGTTACCCGTTTGGATAGGCAAGTTGTCGCGGATACCAAACAACCAAGGTGAGGCATCGGGATTGATATATTCCTCCGTATAACCCCGGAAACCGTTGGAAGCGATGTTGAATGGATCGCTACCCGGCTCGGCACGTTGGCCAATGGTTACAGTGATACCGAAGTCCTTGATGATTTGCTCGTTTACATCCTGAATGGGCTTTTCTGCCGTTATCACAGGGGCGGCGGCATCCGTTAGGCTGCGCAGCGTCCACAACGTGGGGGCATCCAATTCGGTATTACCCATATTATCATCCGTGAAGGTGAGTTCGTACTCCCCATCGCGTACCTCTAACGGGTTGAAAACCGCCACATTGATCGGGCCAAAGCCACTCTTATACGTTACTTCTCCGCCAAACTGGTCAGCAATGTCTTCCTGAATCAGTTTCTCAATCTCCGTGCGAGTTTCGTCGTTGATGTCAAGGAAGTTGTCGCCCGTTCCTAGGCCATCAATGCGGGTGATAACGGCTCCCTCGCCATAAGCGGCCTGCAACTGACGATCGAGAATCATTCGAGGAATGACGGTGTAGAAATTATTCTCTCCATCGCCAATGTTTCGGGTACTTTCGATATAAGCCCTGTCTTGACCGGGGTCTCCTTCCCGCGTTGGGTCGAACTCCAAATAGTTGTTGTAGCCATAAGCAACCGCAGCGAAGTAGTACTTCTTGTGGTTGATAAGGCGACGGTCGCCCGAAGCAAATTGGTCTTCCTTGATACTAAAAGTATGGCGGATGCCTTGGTCTGCACCATTCACTTTCAGTTCTGGCACAAAATAAGCCTCCTCCGTAGGTGTCTGATTGTCATCAGGACTAAGACCTTCCCAATTAAATATTTTGGTAATGCCATTCTGCTTATCCACTTGGTAAACTTGACGCACTTTGGTAGGATCATCCACGTCTGCAAGGCTTACGTTAGGACCAGAAAACTGGAACAATTTATAACCTTCAAAACGGTATTTTCCATCTACTCCATCAGGAATACCCAAACCTTCTTCTTCATAAGCTTCGAAAGCGTTGTTAGAAGTGAGGTGTCATTGGAGAAAACAGCAACGATTTCGCGATCTAGTTCAATCCAGTCCACATCAGGTGCATCAGGACCACGAGTAATCTCGAAACAAACGTCGAACAAATCCTGTGCAATGTCGTCAGCCTTTTGCAAGCGTGTCAAGCTGGGGCAAGGGTAGTTCTGGTTAGGTACCCATACAACCCCTACGATCAACTCATTTACAGCCTGAGCAGCAGCGTAAACTGACCAGAAGCCTGAATGGTACGGCGGTCACCTACAGGCAAGCCTTCCGAACACATAGACCAACTCATTGGGGTCATTGGGCGCATCAGTAAAGGCGTAAGGAATCTGGGCACCACCTTGCTGGTAGGCATCTCCACCAAAGGTGAAGGGTACCATCCCTCCATCTACCTGAGAGGTAGTTGTAGTATTCCTGTGCCGTTTGCGGGTCGGTAGTACCCGGTGCTGGGGTGGGCGTACCACTTCCGTTCAGGTAATAGGTAAAGGAAGACATGCCCAATTCTTCTCCTAATTCGTTCAATGGCCCACGGAAGTAGTCAACGCCCAAAATGGGTACTTCGTCACAATAGGTATTAATACCTTGATCGCAAGTACAACCATTGGTACCATCCAATTGGTCGGCATTATACACATAAGCCAAGCTACGACCCACATCACAACCTACATAGTCGTCGGTGTAGCACCCCAGAGTCTGACATCCAGATGGCGAAGTAAGGTACTATCGATCTGCTCAATAGCTCGGTTGATGAGTTTGTACCGTTGGAAGGTCATACTGTTGATGTCATCATTGGTCTGGTAGGCGAATGCCTGCACCTGTACCTCCATCTGAATCTTCAGAGGAGAACCTGTCTCGCGGTGGTCGTTACCTGCATCGTTATAGACCCAGAAAATCATCTCATCAGGGCTGGAAGTAGGCTCGATTTCGGTACATCCCCTGATTTCAATAATGGGGTAATCACCCAATTCAGGATTGTATTCACCGTCCAAGCCTTGATCCCAAAAACCAGCCAAACCCTGTGTGGTATTAGGCAGACGGAACTGATGAATTTCTTCAAAGAAACGGTTACCTGTGGCTGGCCATCCCAATATTTCAGGGTGAATCGTAGTGGGATCGAGGCTGGTCTCGCCATTAGCTACTGCACGACCAGTTGCGCACGTGCTGGTCTATATTAGCACCGGAAACGACAAAAAACTTATCCCACTGTGCACAAGTATCGCGCCCGATTGTTCCTCTACGCGGGTCGGCTAAGGGGTTTTCTTCATTACCACGATTCAGGCTACAGGATAAAGTCGAAATCCCCGCTGCTACGTCCATAGGTTTGGGCAGCTACCTTCAGGTTGCCGCCGGGGTCTTTACCCCCCAGCCAAACAGCACCAGCGAAGATAGAGGACACCTCTGGTACCCCTGGAGGTGGTTTAGGTACTACATAACGGCCATCGTCGCCATCCCACCAAACGTCGCCGCCGGTCGTCAAACGCGCCCTTACGTTGTTGATTTGTTGGTCGATCTGGGTCACTGCATTATCGCAGTTTTCCCGGAAGGACACCTGTCCGGTAGCACCTCCCGTCACGGGCCGCCCACTGCGGGTAGGGCCTATGTGCGCCTGTAGTGCCAGTGTCATTGACACCGCCAACAGGGTCAGAAGCCATGATTTTAATATACGCATGTTTGAAATATTTTTTATTTTGGACTTGGTCTCTGCATCTGAGCCATTGGGCAGTAACAAAGTAATCTCATTTTTACCGAAACAAAAACGGGTTACTTTATTATTTCTCCACCCCTTTTTGAGCATACAAGAAAGACTCACTCCTTTTCAAAGAACCAGTACTGCCACCTGACGAGTAGCAAGCCCGTCAGGTGGTAGTAATAGTATGTCTAAAGTGCTTAAAAATCCATGATAGCACCTACAAAAATACGACGTGGCAAACTGTAGAAATCTGAGTTCAACAAACGCCACTGGTAAGAAGCCAAGTAAGACTCCAACTCGCGCTGTGAACCGGATATGCTATTGATCTGGTCTTGCCCAAAAGAAGAGCGGAGGAATCCGTCGTCTTCAGGGCTACCTGTTTTCTCATACACATTGATGATGTTGCGAGTATCCAACAGGTTGGAAATACGCATATATACGTTCAAGCCTAACTTACTGCCCAAATCGAAATTCTTGTCGATACGAAGGTTGAGGGTGTAGTTCCAAGGCTTGCGAGCACCATTGATAGCACCAATAGTACCTGTTGCCGACAACTCCTGAGCAACCTGCTTGGCCGTGTATGGGCGACCGGAAACAGCTACCGCTTGCAAATTCAAGCCCGCGTTAGCCAGAATATAGGCACCTCCCACTCGTGGGCCGCTTTCATTACCAAAACGGTAATCAGCGACTACATTCACGCGGTGACGCTCATCGAAGTTCAAGGGGAATAACGTACGCAAGTTACCACGGTTGGTCAATCCACGCTGTGATTCGGTATCGGAACCTGTGCCGTCGGCAAACTGCAAGGTATAGTTGGCGTTCAGTGTCAAGTTGCGGGTACGACGCAAGTCATAACCAAAAGAGAAACCTTTAACGGTACCAAAGTCTTGGTTGTCGAAAGTAGTATAGCTACCCACGATAGGAACAGGGAAGAAGGTACGCAACTGTATCATATCGCGCATCTCCTTATAATAAGCTGATATTTTGATGGCAGACGTGTTGGTCAACGCCTGTTGGAAACCCACTTCGTAGTCCACCGTACGCTCAGGACGGAGGCTGGAGTTGTCCAAGGTTACAGAACCAGAACGCTCTACGAAGTAGAAGTAATCCAAAGCGGTAGCAATGGTATTACTGTTGGGGCGCTGCACCAATACGTCATAGTGGGCAAAGAAACCTGCCTTATCGGAAATCGGGAAAGAGAAGGCCAAACGAGGCATGATATTGAACTGTACCTCATAGTCTTTGAAAGACGCATCTGGGTTGAAGTTCTCACTCTTGATATAGTTAGCCTGATGGGCGTTTGGATCTTGGTATTTAGGGAATACAAGACCTGTGCGAATACCCTCAATCTCTTGTGGCCGTTGGTAGGCGTACCGTCGGCTTGGTACCAGTTGTCACCATCGCGATAAGCTCGTACTGTTTCGCCATTGTCTGTTTCGGTGTAAACCCGGAAGTCGTCGCCGATGTTACCAGGGCGTTCTCCACCAAACTGGCTATGGAAATCATTAGCTCCCTGAATGGCATAAAGCGAGTAAGGATCCTGAAGCACTTTCGTGTTGGCATCATAGCGATCCAAACGAACCCCCAAGCGGAAGATGATGTCGCGGAAGGTGAACTTATCCTGAATATAAGCAGAAGAATAAATCGGACGCGCAGGTGCTACGGGGAATGAACGGATACCATCGGGGTCGGTGGCGGTGAAGAAGTCTTCAAAGTTACCATTGTACTCATTGCCGAGGTAGTCATAGCCGTAGTAATCCAAAATGAACTGGTCATTCAATTCCTTAGCGGAGAACATGGAAAGATCCAACTGGTCAGGCGTAAGCCCATCCACGTTTAAATACTGATCCAGCCCGATTCCCAAAGACTCGCGTACGGCCTTGTAAAAGCGCGCATCCTGAGGATCTTGCAGGGTAACATCCAAAATATAGGCATCAAAAAATGGATCTACAATGCCATCTTGGTTAGGATACAATTGAGAATACAAACCTAACGTATCCGCATTCTCTCTATCGATACCTTGGATGTGAGCGTTGGCTGCCTGACGTGCGGCTGTCCACAAACGGCGTGGGTTACGCACATCGTACTCGCGGTTGGTACGGCCTTCATAAGCAATACCTAACTGGATATTGTGGCGGCCTTTTTCGGAACCGTTAGGCACCAAGTCGAAGGAAGCATTGGCATTAAAGATAATGATGTCGTTGTCTTGGCGGATATTGCGGTTGTAGATAGTACCCACATTCTGGTGGAATCCCCAAGAGTTGTTGAAGATGTCCGTAGTACGACCATTGATGGCGTAAAGGTTGTCGATAGTCGTGTTGTTGTTTTCGCCGAAGAAGCCCTGGATTGCGTAGGGTGGTTGCTCGGGGTTCAACGTTTCGTTGGCAGGTAGGTTGAACGGATTGTTGTAGTTGGCCAACACGGGGTTGGGGCTGTTGCTCACGTCGTATCCGCGCAATACTTCGCGGTAGTCCGCGTGGTTGAGGAATAGATTACCCAGTTCGTCAGCTTCTACCTGAAATACAGGAATGTAATCCACATCGAATTTGCCGATGTAGCCGTAGTCGAAGTAGTTGTCGCCATGAGTAGGGTCGGCGATGGAGAAGGTCTCATTCTCGTAGCTACCCTGTAAAATATAAGATGCGTTTTGGATAGTAGATACCTTGCGATCGTCACCCGTGCCGCTAATGCCAGAACCCAAGCGGTGGCGGAAGCGGAAGTTGAAACGCATATCCTCATCATAGCGGATGGGGTTGTTGTGGGAGTTCAGTGTACGCCAGCTTGGTGCAGAGCTGCTATTTTCACTGGGTGTTTGCAGATCTTCTCCCCTGAAGTAGGTACCACCGATGGAAATATCAATGGCATCACTGAAACGAGCATCCAATTTACCATTTAGGTTGATCAAGCTGGATTCTTCAAAAGGACGAACATCCAAGGCATCTACATCCTCATTGGTAAGGAAGTCGGCTGCTACAAAAGGTAGGCCACCTTTTACAATCACTGGGTTGGCTTCCAATTCAGCCAATACATCGTCCTTCACGCGGTAAACAGGCACTGCAGAAGGGTCGTCGTCCAAGCGGTACGTATAACGGCCTGCCAAGCGATAGCCCAACACGGAAACGCCTTTGCTATTGCGAAGGATCGGTCCCGACAAGTTGAGACCTACCAAGCTATTGTTGTAAGGGTCGAGGTACTGGGATGTTTCCCCCTCGATGCTACCTGAAAACTTGTCAGAAGGGCCTTTAGTCGTGATGGAGATGATACCGCCTGTTACGTCGCCGTAGCGTGCTTCTACCCCGCCCGTGATGACCTGCAGCTGATCAATTTCCGATTCAGGCACCAAGTTACCCTGTACGCGGAAACCGTCCACATAGTAGTTGGTAGCATCGTCGCGGGAACCGCGCACGTTGATGTCGCTACCTTCATCCGCTGTGGAAAGACCTGCGGTTGTGGCCGCCAAGGCGTTGATGTTACGCGTGGGCAAATTACGAATCTGATCGGAGGTAAGCGTACCACCCTGGGTGGTGTTGTCCTGCTCGATCAGGGGTACTTTGTAGGCGGTAACCTCAATCGTTTCCATGAGTACGCCTTCTGCTGAGAGTTTGGCATCCAAAGTCACTGACTTACCCGCGTTAATAATTACTCCTTCAATCCGCTTAGTAGTAAAACCCAAGTAGCTGAACTCAACGGTATATGTACCGGGGTCTAAGTTGGAGAAGGAATAGATTCCGTCGTAGTCCGTTTCCGTACCCGACTCTAATACGCCATTCTGGTACAGCGCCACCGAACCAAACAGTACGGGATCCCCTGATTCATCCTCCGTCACTTTGCCGGAGAGGGATGCCGACTGCGCAGCCACAAAGGTGATGCTACCCAGCAATAGCGCAAAAAACAGTAAAGATCGTTTCATATAATCCTGTTTTAAGACAATTTTGCTAATGATTCAAAATTTTCAAAGGCATTACTTTCTAAAAAAAGTGCACAATGATAAGCAATTATAGCCTTACAAAAAAAACATACTTGCCATAGCAATGAGTTTTCTATCTATAGTTTGCCTTTTTTGTTTGGCAAAAATAAGGTACAGATAAACACCGAGAAGGTAAAAATCTCTCAAAAGTCAGGTTTTTGTTTATTTAACATAACTTATAAAATACTGATTTATAGTATTTTAAATAAAAACAACTTCACTCTTACCAAAAAGAACCATTACTTTTTTTTGTAATCGTCAATTGCCTGACATATTCTGGGATACTGCCTCATTGAAGCAACGTTCGCCGCATATCTCTGCGAAAATGGAGGGTTTGCCACATTTTTTCTAAATCAGGCATCCACCGGGCAATGGTACTGCTGCCAATCGCCCAGCCGCGTTTGAGGGTATCCATCAATTCTGGATCGCTTTGGTAGGAAGCTACTTCTAACAACCGACGGTAATGCCAAAGGTGGTGTTGGTGTGCCTTGCCCGATTGTACCATATCTTGAAAGCCCAACACGATGATTTTGCTGAGCGGTTGCGACCACTCCTGCTGTGCCAATGTCAACCACCAATACCCTAAACTTTGTTCCGCCACTAATGGCCCAGCCTGTTCCAACCAAGCGATCATGGCATCGTTGAATACCTCGTTGGAGGTTTGGCGCAAAAGGTCTTGCACCACAGGAGCATTCCATGTTTCAAGTGGCGCATTTATCAGCCACCATTTTATCAAAATACGAGCAGCTTCTTCATTGGGAAAGCGCAACAAACTCTCTGCCAAGGCCCATTGCCATTGCTTGGCATATTGGGCGGCAGTGAAGGCGATGATGATAGGTGCTAAGGGCTGTTCCCAGTGTTTTGTCCAGTAAGTGATGGGAATACGCGCTACCAATTGTTGTGCCCAGTTGAGGGGTAACCCACCCGGCAGTTTGCTTCCTGTGGGATAAATTCCATCAGAAGCAGCCGATTTGGGTACTTCGTGGGGTAGTTGTACGACCATTCTGTTTTGCCCCCAATTTAATATACCCCTGGCAGCATGGAAGCACCGAGACACCAACTGACTATCAGGTAATCGGGATAGCAGCTCAGCGGCTGCTATGCGTACTTCTTTGCGAGGTTCGCTTAGGCAAGTTTCTAAAAAAGGCTCATCGGCCTGTGATAACCCCGCCACTAAGGCAGGCAATAAACGGCTCTTTTCCTTATGATCCATATCCGACCATGCCGCTACCAAAGACTGCAAAGCCTCCTCTGGCGCATTTTGCCGATAGGCCGTGAGCAAGGTTTTCATCTCGGCTGTGTTTGCCATTCTCCATTCTCGATATTGAGCTGGGCCAGGCAATCGGATTTTCCAAACAGGGTGTTGAGCCACCAACCATCGCCCTCTTTCGCCTATAGCTGGAAGTAGCATGGGGAAAAGCGTTCCGTCGTTAAAGCATGTTTCCACTAAATCTGGCAAAAATTCAGGAGCTATCGTCTTTCGTGTGGTATGCAGCAAGCGCAAAAATTCTGATAAAGCAAGCCGTTGTTCACCATATAATAAGGATTTCAAGTGGGCTATGGCTCGCGCTGAAAGAGGTGTTGTCTCTGTTTCAGCAGGACTTATCGATACCCCTTCATGTTTAACTCCCAAAGGGCTTGCCACTCTCCTCAACAAGGCTGTTTTTCCAATCGCTTCTAATATCCATTGCTCCATCCCCTCTCCTTCCCAACCGAGCGTTGCCCCCCATTCCACGAGTTGTTCCGTACCAGATGCCTGGTCCGTACCCAATAGCAACACACGCATCCATTCCTCCCAGTGGTCTTTAAGTGGCGAATTTTCTTCGTTCATTTCGCAAAGTTAAGAGTATGTCTAAAAATTTTGCGAACTGATTTTCAACGATTTGAGGTTGTGGCTAAAGCATCAAAACTGATTTTAGCGGGCTAAATGAAGTTTTTATGCTGACGCCACGTTCTTAAATCCTTGGAAATCAGAAAGCACCAACAACTTGCTGGGTCTGATTTTGGAATACAGCCAAATTAAATTTTTAGACATACTCTTAACAGGCTGCACATGCTACTTTCTTTTTTGCAAAAAAATGGATACAACTTCTGAGGACGTTACACGGTGACGGCTTCATGGTGTCTATTTTAATGCGATAAAGAAAACTCGCCGCCCGTTCCGCTCTTAATTTGTTTGTTTTCAACTGATTATTTCAATATTGGTTTATGCGTTTTTTAGCATGGTTGTTGTGCCTTTTGCTTATGGTAGGTTATCTGCATACAGCAAAAGCGTGTGATGCTTGTGGTTGTAGTATTATGTACTTGAATTTGGGATTAACACCTCGGTTTCAAAATCATCAGGTTACTTTAGGTTGGCGGCATCAGTCGTTTGTTTCTTATCTTGATGAGGCATCGCGCAGGCAAGGCATTACAGGAAGCAGGGAACTTTTTCAACAATTGGAAGTGCAAGTTCAGTGGCGCATACATGATCGTATTAGGCTTGTATCGGCTGTTCCCTACAGCTTCCTTTCTCGCTCTTTAGCAGAGGGGGAGTGGACGGATGCTGGACTGGCAGACCCTAGTTTTCTATCGCAGTTCGTACTCATCGATCAAGACAAAGCTGAAGATAAGGTACTTCGCCATCGTTTATCCGTTGGAGTCGGAGTGCGGTTGCCTTTAGGCCGTTCTGAGGGGGTGCAAGTAGCTTCTCAGCAAGTGAATTTCCGCTTGGGAACGGGTAGCTGGGCGGCTATAGGCTATGCTCAATACGTGTTGCGTCACCAGCGGTGGGGCATATCCGCTGACATACTTGCCACTAAAAGCGGTTACAACAACGATGAATATCGCTATGGAGATCGCTGGAATAGTCATTTGATGTTGTTTGGCGTTTTTTCTAAGCGTAAGTCAGGTTTTATGCCAAGTGTAGGCTATTACACCGAAGCGGCTGCGAAAGATATTCAAAGAGGGTTTTACAGATCGGATACGGGCGGAAGCTATGGGTTTGTCCAAGCAGGTATGCAGTTTTTTAGGTCGTCATGGAGTGCTTCATTGCAGTACCAACTGCCCGTGAAGCAACAATGGGCAACTGGCCTAACGGAAAGCCGCAGCCGCTTGGCTTGTCTTTTTACATACTATTTGTAATGCTTTATGAAAACAGTCAATTTTTACGGCCTGTTCTTATCCCTGACTTTACTGGCTTGCGAAAAGGAACAGATGCCGCTAACAGATACTACTGCTCCGGAGATTCAAATTTTATCACCAGCAGATGGAGATAGAATCAGTACGAGTGCTATTGGTATTGTAGTGGAAATACTTGAGAACCAAGAACTACACGAATACAGCGTAGTGATTCGCAACAAAGATAGATCCTACGCTCGAACGGTCGCCCAAGGGCATGCACATACCAACGATCTGACCATTGACCAAGAATGGATAATTACGCCTCATACAAGGGACACATTTACGCTCACGGTAAAGGCTAATGACCACAATGGCAATCAGGGGTCGTCACAGATCGAGTTTTTTCATGGAAGTAATTTGCTAATTAACTGTTCACAATTTTTTTATTAACATTCAAAAATAACTATCATGCGTTTTACAATCTATTTTCTTTTACGTGGTATTATTATCACTATCATGCTTGCAGGATGCAAGAAAGAAAGTCCCACCGTTTCTGATGTCAGCTTTGAGTTCGCTTATAATTTTAGTGGCCAAGACTTCGACTACAACACGGTGTATGATGTCAATGGTACAAAGTAAGCTTTCAAGCGGTACAGTTTTATGTTGGGGGCATCCAGCTACACCCTGAAGAAGGTGATATGGTGGATGCTGGCCGACAAATATTTGTTGGTAAAACCCAATAGCGGTGCACGGAAGTCGTGCAAATGGATAAGGGGCATTACCACATGGCTAAATTTTTTGTGGGTGTTTCCGATGAGGATAACGACCAGACCACTGAAGATTTTGATGCCCGCCCCTCCAATGATCCCTTGGCTCGCCAAACCGACCTTCCCATGCACTGGAATTGGAACTCGGGCTACATCTTCTTGCGCATTGATGCGATGGTTGACTTAGATGGTGACAATACCCCTGAAACAGCCATGCAGTACCATTTGGGAAAAAACAGCTTCCGCCGCGATGTTAGCATTGCGCTTCATAAAGACGTGGATGCGGATAAGCAAACGTTGGCTTTCAATTTTGATGTTGCCAAACTATTTACGAGGGATCGACGTAAGCGAGCACTACAGTATACACACAGGCGATGCTCCAGCTATTGCACTTGTTTTTGCTGACAATATCCCATCGTAGTAGTGCTAAATAATGATGAAAATTGTAGCAAATTCCTGTACCACACTTCTGTGTGGTGCAAGAATTTTTTGGTTTTTCTGTTGTTATCGCTATGGCCTTTACAGGGGTGTAGTGACGAAAGTACGATGCCCCAAGCTGATACAACACCCTACGAATACCTTTTGCCACCCGGGTTCGGGTGCCTCCATTATCGGCGGAAAACCCAATAACGGTGGCGAAAGTAGCATTAGGAAGACGGCTGTTTTATGAGCCTTTACTGTCTTCTGACACCTCGATTACTTGTAATTCTTGTCATGTACAGGAGTTAGCATTTGCGCATAATTTGGCTATATCCCCGGGCGTTCATGGGCGTTTAGGCTTTCGCAATTCGCCTACATTGGCTAACTTAGCCTATGTAGGTATCATGAATAAGGATGGAGGCGTTCCCAAATTAGATATGCGGGCTGGCACACCCATTGAAGATTTCATGAAATGGATATGCCTATTCATCTTGCGGCAGAGAGGCTCAATGGCATACCCTCTTACAAAGAGGCTTTTTTTCTAGCCTATGGACGACAGGCAGATGCTTTTACCATCACCCGTGCCTTAGCTTCTTTTATGCGTACTATGATCAGTGGCAATAGCCGCTATGATCAATATACCTTTCAAGAAACCAACAAGCGCTTACGCCTGCGCAGTTGAGGGGGATGACGCTTTTTTTTTAGTGAACGATTGGCTTGTAGCAGTTGCCATACGGGTATTTTTTTCGCACAGGACAGCTTCTTGCATAATGGTTTATTAGAAGATTACTCCTCTGATCCTGGAAGATATAGGGTCACCTTAGATGCTGCGGATGTAGGAAGGTTTAGGGTGCCTACTTTACGCAATATTGCCGTCACGGGGCCTTATATGCACGATGGCAGTTTGCCTGATTTGCACAGCGTTATTGAGCATTACAACAGGGGTGGGGTAGTGCATCCTAATAGAGATAGCCGAATAAAACCACTTTTTCTTACCCTACAGGAAAAGGAGGATTTGGTGGCTTTTTTGGAAAGTTTAACGGACTATGAATTTGTCAATAATAGTGCCTTCAAACCACAGTGATAAGCCCTTTCCGCTCAACTAGGAGACGGAAAAGAATTAATTGCACAACTTTTGCAAAATAATTTCAGCCCCACGGTTGCAAAAATCCAAATGCGGGGTATATTTGCGGCCTAGGTTGGCGCAAAGACCTCCTGAAATTAATCATGCGTATGCAAAATGACTGGTGGTGGCATTTGTTTTCGACCACTCGAGTGATCGGACTGCCGCTGCATGGATTGCATATCGCAAAAATCGGCTGTCGTTCACTCGGCAAGCCGATTTTTTTTGCCCTGCTTAGCGTAACGAAAGAAAACCAGATTCTTTGACTTTTTAGTGGCGGCTACCCCTTCGGGTCGCTACGTTTCGCAGCTCGCTATTTCGCTCGGCCCCGGCAAACCCGGGTCTGTCAGCTAAAAGCTGCCACTGCTGCACATCGCTAGCCCAGTACGACCACGATATTTGTCAAAAAAATGAAAACCAAAAAACGAGGATGATTGAATCAAAAATGCAAATGAATACAATGATACATCACAAGATACCTTTACAGGTGGAGGTGCGACGGCTGTTGTCGGGCGCTTTTACACCGGTGTCTCTACCTTCGACTGCGAGATCATTATACAGATCCGGTACTACTGAAGGCAATGATATTAGCAATAAAGAATGTTTCAGCTTCATTGGGCTGCAAACATTAGCCTCTTTTAAAGTGCAGCATGGGCAAGTAGCCACCCAATATCCGGGCGAACAACCGACGATACAATCATTGGATGATTCCTTGGGCGTTGCAGCTCTTTTTCAACAATTTTTGGCCACCTTTCAACCCGAAGGTGATGCTCCTTTTCGTGAGTTCAATGGCTTGTTTGGGCATACGGCTTTCGATGGGGTGCAGTATTTTGATACGCTTACTTTTCCAGCGGATAAACGCCGCTTCGAGTTGCCGGATATGCGTTACCATTTGTACCGCTTTATCATTGCCATCAACCACTATAAGGATGAGTTATACCTGCTGGAAAATAAATTGCCAGCGGAGCCTTCAGCAATGGAGGAATTGATAGTACGCATTCAGCAGCCACATTTTCGGGTACACCCATTTCGCTTAAAAGGGGAGGAAACGAGCAACCTCAGCAACGAGGATTTCAAAGCCTTGGTGCGGGCAGGGAAACACCATTGCCAAATAGGGGATGTTTTCCAAATCGTCTTTAGCCGCCAATTCAAGCAAGCCTTTGAAGGGGACGAATTTCAAGTCTATCGCGTATTGCGGTCGGTGAATCCTTCGCCTTACCTTTTTTATTTTGATTATGGCGATTACCGCATCTTTGGTTCTTCCCCCGAGGCGCAAATGGTCATACGCAACGGGCAAGCGCGTGTGAATCCCATAGCGGGTACCTATCGGCGCACGGGCGACATGGACGCAGATGCACGAGCCGCGCAAGCACTGAGAGCAGACCCCAAGGAGAACGCAGAACACATCATGCTCGTAGATTTGGCGCGCAATGACCTGAGCCGCCACACCCGCAATGTGCAGGTGAGGGAATTGAAAGATATTCATTATTACAGCCATGTCATCCACTTGGTTTCTACGGTAACGGGAGAGCTGACTGATGACAGCAACCCCATCCGCATCTTTGGAGATACTTTCCCCGCAGGGACTTTATCGGGGGCACCAAAATATAAAGCCATAGAACTCATCAATCGGTATGAAAACCAAAACAGAGGTTTCTATGGGGGTGCATTAGGCTATGTGGATTTTAATGGAGAAATGAACCAAGCCATCGTCATTCGCTCCTTTTGAGCTACCAAAACCAACTGCACTACCAAGCGGGAGCAGGAATCGTGGTGGCCAGCGATGAGGAGAAGGAACTTCAGGAAGTAAACAACAAACTAGGGGCACTCAAACGGGCATTGGTGGAAGCCACTGCGTTGGGGGGTAATGCCTGTTTTTTTATTTCTTTGACAAAAGATGCGTAATCTTTGGCCTAGCGATCTCGGCAAAAAGCCGAGACAAGTTGTGAAGTAGTGGCCTGTTAAGGCCAGACAGCGACGCAGGAGCTGGCCGAGCGAATAGCGAGCTAAGAAACGTAGCGCCCGGAGGGAGGCCCATTACATTCTTAGCCGCGTTCACACATGACAAGCAGAAAAACATCAATATGAAAGTATTAGTAATTGATAATTACGATTCGTTTACCTACAACTTGGTACAATACATTGAACGAATCCTGGGGTATGCCGTAGCGGTTTACAGAAACGATGCGATTACCTTGGAAGCGGTGGCACAATACGATGTGATAATCCTGTCTCCATGGTAGGGGTGCCATCGGAAGCAGGTATTATGCCAGCATTGATACGCCAATATGCACCCATCAAACCTATTTTAGGGGTTTGTTTGGGGCATCAGGCCATTGGTGAAGCCTTCGGAGGGCAGTTGGAAAACCTCGATACGGTTTTTCATGGCATCGAATCTTCCTTGTTTCAAACAACCCATGATGTGTTGTTCAATGGAATTGAAGCCACGTTTACGGCAGGGCGTTATCACAGTTGGGTGATACAAAAGGATAGTTTGCCGCCCGCGTTCACCATCACTGCGGTGGATGAAAAAGGCGAAATCATGGCTATTCGCCACAAGGAATATCCTGTTTTGGGGGATGCAGTTTCACCCGGAAAGTATTATGACACCGGACGGGTACAAAATGCTGTCAATTTTTTCAATACGTAGCACAACTGCAATAACACTTATATGAAAGCCATATTAAATCATCTTTTTCCCATCAGGTGCTCAGTAGAGCGCAAGCACGAGAAACGCTTTTAGCAATTCATGCATCTCTTTCCGCAGCGCAGGTAGCCAGTTTTTTGACGGTTTACCGCATGCGAGCCATTGCCATTGAGGAATTGTTGGGCTTTCGGGATGCCTTGTTGGAATTGGCCATCCCATTAGATCTACAAGGCCAAACCACCATCGATATTGTTGGAACGGGTGGTGATGGTAAAAACACGTTCAATATCTCCACTACTTCGGCTTTGGTGGTCGCAGGGGCGGGGTACAAAGTCACCAAGCACGGTAGTTACGGGGTATCCTCTTCAGTGGGGTCGTCGGATTTGTTGACGAGTTTGGGGTATGTTTTTACGAATGACCAAGCCGTGTTGCTTCGAATGTTAGACGAGGCAAATATCTGCTTCCTACACGCTCCGGTTTTTCATCCGGCGTTAAAAGCCGTGGTACCCGTCAGGCGGGAACTGGGCGTACAAACGTTTTTCAACATACTGGGGCCTTTGGTGAATCCTGCTCAACCGACCCACCAGTTGATGGGCACTTTTTCACAAGAACTGTCGCGGCTGTACCATTATGTGATGCAAGAAACGGGACGCGCCTATACCATCGTACACGCACTCGATGGCTATGATGAGGTGAGCCTGACGGGGGCTGCTCGGGTGCATACGCCTCAGTCGGAGACCTTGCTTCATCCTTCCGACTTCGGTCTTTCTTACCGCTCGCCCAACGACCTACATGGCGGAGATACCGCCGCCGATGCCCGCGAGATTTGTACCCGTATTCTTCAAAATCAAGCTACAGCAGCGCAGATAGATGTAGTTTGCGCTAATGCAGGACTAGCTATTCAGACACTTTGCCCTCACAAGCCCCTGCAAGATTGCGTGGCGGAAGCACGCGAGAGTATCGCCAACGGCAGTGCCTTCAAAGCACTTGGCAGGGTTTTGCAAATTTCTAATCATACTTGATATGGATATTTTAGATAAAATCGTAGCGCACAAACACAAAGAAGTTGCAGCGCGTAAGGGACAGGTGCCCGTGAAAATACTGGAGCAAAGCCTTTTTTTTGAAAAGCCTGTTCATCGACTGAGTAGCCACCTGCTCAATCCCGCACGTTGTGGCTTGATTGCAGAGTTCAAAAAGAAAAGCCCCTCCAAATCGGCGATTAACTTGGAAGCTGATGTAGTAGATGTCACCACGGGCTATGTGGCGGCAGGCGCGTCCGCTTTGTCTGTATTGACCGACGAACACTTTTTTGGTGGGCATCGGCATGATCTTTTGGAAGCTCGGCTGTACAATGCCTGCCCCATTTTGCGCAAAGATTTTGTGGTGGACGAATACCAAATCATAGAAGCCAAGAGTATCGGTGCCGATGCAATTTTGTTGATTGCGGCTTGTCTGCAAGCAGAGCAATTGCATGCCTTAGCGCTCACGGCACGCAGGTTGGATTTGGAAGTGCTGGTTGAATTGCATGATGAAATCGAATTGGATAAACTCAGCCCATTAGCCAATGTGGTGGGGGTGAATAACCGCAATTTGAAAACCTTTGAAGTGAGCATTGACCATTCCTTGGCTATGTTCCCAAAACTCCCTACGGAGATGGTGCGCATTTCAGAATCAGGCATCAGTGACCCCAATGCGGTGGTGGAATTGCGCAGGCGCGGTTATCAAGGCTTTTTGATTGGTGAGAATTTTATGCGTTCCGCTAATCCTGGACAATCCTGTGCTGATTTCATCGCCCGCGTCAAGCATATTGAAAGCTTATTAGATGGAGGGATTGCGTAGCAGCGTCAATAGATTTTGATAATTTGCCAATAGCCGTCATAATATTGTGCTTCTGTGAAAACTTTTTGGTTCATATTTGTTTGTTGATTAGCAATGTTATGAACATGTTCTTAATTTGCATGGATTAAATTGAATAGAGTTGGTGATATGGGGGGCTATGATGGGAAAAAACAGTCCAGTTGGCACTAATTGAGGCGGCGGAGTGGGAGCTTAGCCTAAGCTAAGTGACCACTTCGGCAACGAAAAAGTAGGGTCAAGTGGGAATTTTTGTCCCCATATCGTCTCCATATCACCAACTCTAATAGACGGACTTTTATGAAAAACCTCCTTGCTTTCCTTGCTTTTTTAAGCGTTTACACGGCTATTTTGGCACAGCAGTCTCCTGCTGTAACTATTGCCACCCAGTATTTGCGTCAACAGGCTGATGCGCTGGGGCTTACCGCAGCGGATGTATCGCAATGCACCCTCAGTAGCGAAGTGTATTCTTCGCACAATGCGGTGACACACGTGTATTGGCAACAGACTTATGAGCAAATACCGCTTCACAATGCCATCCTCAATCTCAATGTGCTCAAAAACGGAGAAGTGAAGGGTATCGGCAATCGTTTTGTGCCTGATTTAGCATCGCGTGTCAATGCTACGATTCCACAAATACCAGCCGATGAGGCCATTCGGGCTGCATTAGCCGCCTTAGGGCAACAGGCCCCCGACGAGTTAGTCATGATTAGCAATGAGCGTCACCATGTTACGTTTGAACACGCAGGCTGGGCTTTAGAACCCGTTGCTGTGGACTTGATGTACCAACTGATGCCGGATCAAAAAGTGCGATTGGTGTGGAATGTCAGTTACTACCAAATAGATGCTCAGCATTGGTGGCAACTCAGGGTGGATGCCTTGTCTGGCGCGCTTCTTGATAAAAACGACTGGGTGACACACTGTTCTTTTGACCATCCTTGCGAATCACGGGAACATCATCATGCGCCTACCTTTATGGCCACGCAAAATGCGGCTGCTACATTAGACGGGCAAAGTGCTTACAATGTATTCCCTCTTTTGGTAGAAAGCCCCAACCACGGTGAACGCACTTTACTCAACGACCCCTTCGATCTGGTAGCTTCACCTTTTGGTTGGCATGATACGGATGGGATACCGGGGCATGAATATACCATTACTAGAGGTAATAATGTGCATGCTTACCATGATATATTTGACCAAAACGAATCGGCAGGCGGCGAGCCTGACGGTGGAGATCAACTCAATTTTGATTTCCCTCTTGATCTTTCACTGGGGCGGCCCTATACGCAATTAGATGCAGCAACTACCAATTTGTTTTATTGGAATAACATTGTCCATGATGTATGGTATCAATACGGATTCGATGAAGCGGCGGGTAATTTCCAGGTGACGAATTATTCGGGCATAGGAGAGGGCGACGATTATGTACGGGCTGAGGCATTAGATGGTTCTGGTACGAACAATGCCAATTTTGCTACCCCTACTGATGGCAATCGCCCCCGTATGCAGATGTACCTGTGGGGAGGGGATTTGCCCACTTTCGCGCCTCCATCGTTGGAAGTGACAGCACCTGCACAGGTGGCGGGGAATATTGATTTTGTACAGGCGAGTTTCGGTGCTGACCTACCCGGTGGTACAGAACCCATTGAAGTAGTTTTGGTGGATGATGGTACGGGTACTACATCGGATGCTTGTGAGTTGATTGTTAATGACCAAGCGTTGGTGGGCAAAGTGGCGTTGATCGATAGAGGGGGCGGGTGTCAGTTCAGTGCCAAGGCTTTGCGTGCGCAAGAAGCGGGTGCTATCGCTGTTATCATCTGCAATAATGATGGTAGCGATATTTTCGCCATGGGTACGGGTGATGCGGGGAATGCGGTGGAGATTCCTTCTCTTATGATTAGCTTGGCGGATTGTTTGGAATTGAAATTGGCAATGCCGGGTGTTTTTGTTAGGCTAACTTCAAGTGGTTTAGTGGTGCCGCTACAGGGCCTACTGGACGAGATAGCGATTTTGACAACGGTGTCATCGTGCATGAATACACACACGGCATCTCCAACCGCCTGACAGGTGGACGGTCGCAAGCTGGTTGCCTTACCAATATGGAACAAGCAGGCGAGGGCTGGAGTGATTGGTTTGCCATGGTAATGACTACTACGGCAGCTAACTACGCGGAAGAAGCAAGGGGAATGGGAACATATGCCAATGGTGAACCGATCACAGGAGGCGGTATTCGACCCCATCCTTACTCCCGCGATATGTCGGTCAACCCGCATACGTATGCAGATATAAATTCCGTATCCGTTCCTCATGGTGTGGGGTCTGTGTGGTGTGTTATGTTGTGGGATTTGTATTGGAATCTAATCGACGAGTATGGATATGATCCAGATATGTAGAACGGAACAGGAGGCAATAACATCGCTATGCAGTTGGTGGTGGACGGCATGAAAATGCAGCCCTGCGATCCCACATTTATCGAATCCCGGGACGCTATTTTATTGGCAGACGAATTGACCTACAATGGTGCTAATTACTGCTTGATTTGGGAAACTTTTGCCCGTAGAGGCTTAGGGTTACTGGCTACGGACGGAGGTAATGAGGATTTTAGTAAGCCCCTGAATTGCCCTGCCACGTACCGCGTTGAAAAAACAGGGCCATCAGATGCCCATGCGGGTAGTTTAGTAGGTTATGAACTGACGATCATCAATGGCAGAGCTGCCACTATAGCAGATGCTTTTGTTACCGATTTCCTCCCTGCTAATACAGAGTTCCAAGGCACTACTTCCAGTTGTGTGGTTGACTTGACGGGCAATGAATTGCAGATTGCTTTGGGAGAAATGGCATCCGGGGCGGTTGCTTCCTGCGCTTATTCACTGTTAACTTTAGATACGCCTTACACTTACTCGGTATTTGAAGATCGCATAGCTAACAGCCAAAAGTGGACATCCGAAAGCCCACTCACCAACGACCGCTGGCAAATCAGTTTGGGGAATACCCATACCGGGCAATTAGCATTGCGTGCCAGAAATGTAGCCTCCCTTACCGACCAATATTTGACGCTCAAAGACCCCGTGTTACTCAACGGCACACAACCAGGGCTACTGTTTTGGCATAATTTCCGTACCGAAGGCAACGTAGATGGAGGTGTCATTGAGATTTCAACCGACAATGGCACTACTTGGGAATACATCACCTCCGACCGTTTTATTGAAAATGGCTATCAGGGTTTGTTGAGTTTGTCCGATAACCCGCTTGCGGGCTTAGAGGCTTTTAGCGGTATCAGTCAGGGCTGGATTCGCACCTTGGTGGACTTGACCCCCTATGCCGGACAAGAAGTAAAGATTCGCTTCCGCTTTGGCACCAATAGCTCGGGGGCCAGAGATGGCTGGTACTTGGATGATATTTCACTCTTAGGCGATTTGGTGACGATCGCCAACCGGGCTTGCACCCATGATGATGAGTTGCTATGCAGTGCCGTTACTACGGTAATTTGGGAACCAGAGGTAGTTGCTACCAATGAGCCATCCGCCTCAGGCGACTGGCAAGTATATCCCAACCCTACTTTCCAATTCTTGCATATTGCCCCCGTAGCCAATTCGGCCCGGCAAGCAGCAACGGCTACCCTCTATACCTTGGATGGCAAGATAGCTTTGAATAGACAGCTCGCCCCTTCCCAAGAAACGGAATGGGATATTAGCAACCTCCCTAACGGTGTATATCTCCTCAAGATTCAGGGAGGTAGCGGTGTCTATACAGAGCGGGTGGTGAAGATGTAGGGAGATGCTAAGGGACGGAAAAAAACTGTACTACCTTTTCAAAAAATTCGCAATTATTTTGACAAATTGAACTGAACCAAAAGTTGTACAGTTTATTTTTTCACCCCTTTGCAATAAAGAAACACCGCTTTTTACTCTTTTCTCCGCATTGAATAAATTAACAATGATAGGTTTTAGCAACTCGCTTAGTTTACCCCTATTTCCCTCAATCCAATGTTCAACTTCTATATTATATGTGCTTCAAAAGTTCGATCAACGGCTGGACTTTTTATGCATCTTTGGGGGAAAATGGCAGCCGCTTTGATTGCCAATTTTCTCATTTTTTAATCCGCTATTCGCATTGACGATTAGCTTCTATAATTTTTAACCCTTGATTCGTGTAAATATGAAAATATATATATAGTTTTGCGTATAAAGTAGACAAGTAAGGTAATACTGAAAGATGCTTTTGTTTATACCATTACATAAACTTTAAACATGAAATTATATGAACGTTTGGCGTTGTCTTTTTTTATTTAATTACTGTTTAAATACCCTTTTTTTGCGATATTTATTACTAGTTTCATCCTTTTGCATTGTAGTTTTTACTTTAAGTGGGCAAGTCGTTAATTATCAAACAACAGGCCCTTGTGGATATGGAGTCACGCTACATTTTGAAAATATTCCTTTTAATGAAGATGCATATGATGGAAATGTTGATGGAAAAGAAACCCACTATATTCTTCCTAATATTTCTTATAATGGAATAGAAGATCGTTTGCAAAGCAACTTTCTAAAGATTGATAAAATTGAAGAAATTTGTAATGATTTAGATTATAGTGTATTATACCAAGAAGAGTTTAATGGAATAGAAATAAACTTGAATAAGTGGACTACATCACCTCATGGAGATCCTTATGCATGGGGTCCTACTCAGGCACCTGTATGGTTTCATCCTGATTTTGTTCAAGTAGACCAAGGTTTACTAAAAATCAAAATAGAGGGTATGTTTATTAATGATAATAACCTAAATTACCCGACTGTTTATAGTTGGTCTGAAAATAATGAAGTTTACACACAATCTCGATATTCCCTTGCAGGTTGGGTGATGACGGACACACCTAGTTCACCAGAAAGTGGATGTCTGCGATATGGACGTTACTCTATAAAGGCAAAACTTCCAGATCCAAGTGTAGGTGAAGCTTGGAGTGCATTTTGGTTTTATGGGTATGCTGGAGAAATTGACCATTTTGAATATTGTCTTAATGATTGTGATAAAATGAAGTTTTCATACCATGCTTGGTCTGCATTAAACTGTGAGGACACAAACTACAGACATTACAGAGACTATTTATGGAATGTTCCAGATTGTGATCCTTATTCAAATCATGTTCTTTATAATAAAGAGGGAGATTTTCCTTACGATCCTTTTAATTCTTTCAATATATATACTTTGGAATGGACACCGTATAAAATTGTTTGGTATATCAATGGAGAGGAGGTGTATCAATTTTATCGGTACTATCGAATCAACTGTAATAGCATATTACCAAGCCCTCTAGAGTGTAGTGACATTGATAAAGGGGTTCCATTAGATGATGTTTATGAAGTGAAAACATGGAATCGTCTCAAAGAACAGCGTATGGATTTGATATTAAATGGTACTCATGGGGGGACTATTAGACCTTACATTAATGAAGAATTTATAATTGATTGGGTAAAGTTTGAACATAGAGTTGGAGATATAGGCATGATAGGGGAGTCAACTATTTGTGACAATTTAAATAATTCGTTTACTTATGAACTAAACTGGGGGAACTTAACACCAACAACTGTTGATTGGGTAGTGTCTGATAACTTGAATATAGTTTCTTATGATAATAACAGCATTACCATAACCCCAACTACATTTGGTAAAGCTACCATTACGGCAAAAGTACCTTATGAATATAACTGTTTGGGTGCTGAAATATCTAAGGAGATTACTATTTCAAAAAAACCTGAGCTTGCTCCCTTTTTTATTAACTTTGAAGAAGATGTGAAAAATTGCTGCTATAATCTTCGAGCGGTATACTCTTCATCAGAACTTTATGAAGAGTTTATTTGGAAAGTGAATGGTATTGAATATGTTAGTGAAACCCCAATACTTCCATTTCCCTGTTTTACGGGTTCCAGATATTTGGCAGTTTCGGTCTATGGTAGAAATAGTTGTGGACAAACGAATCCTTTTTTTAGGTTTATCATCCTGCCTGAAATCAATCATTTGAATTGCATTGGATCTAATAAAAAATATAAACTTCACGTAACCCCAAATCCCACAAATTCGTTCATAGATGTCTCAATAATGAAAAATACCGATATTACAGAATGGAGTATTGACAACGTAGTTGATAGTGATATTGAGGTATTCAACGAGCTTACTCAAATGAATAATAGTGAATATCTTTTAATAAGTTTAAGAAACAGTGCTAATATTGAAATAGCCTCGGAAACGCTCATAGATGGCCAATTATCTACACAATTTAATCTAACTGGATTAATCTCAGGAGAGTACTATATATCAACCCTTGTAGGTTCGGAGATTATAACACAAACAGTAATAAAACATTAACTTTTGAAAAAAAATGTCCAGTTTTTAATGAATAAGGGATAAGAAAAAAATAGATTCAGAATTCGTCAAAGACAATCGGATGAATAAGCGGTTCATTTAAAGCGTTTTATCCGATTTCTTTGACTATGAAAATTCTGAATCTATTTTTCCCCATACTAGTATTTACAAGTCTTTTGATAAAACTAAACAGTGTATTTCCATCATAAGGAGATATTCAGTTTTTAGGATCGCTTTATGCGGTACCCTTACAATTTCTATCTGTATCTACATTATTCCTAATTCCTAGTATCCATGCTAAATAGCTCGACCCAACTATTTTTTATCCTTCTCTTAGGCTTTTTACTTCGCCTAGTAGTGGTTCAGACACCCTTTTTGGGAGAGTGGGACGAGCGTTTTCACGCATTGGTGGCTAAAAACTTAATGGAGCATCCGCTAAAGCCTACCTTGTATGATGATCCGGTATTGCCCTACGACTATCGCGAATGGTCGGCCAATCACGTTTGGCTCAGCAAGCCACCGTTAGCGTTGTGGTTGATGGCAGGTAGTATGTCATTGTTGGGTACAGGGCTATTTGCGCTTCGACTTCCGGCTTTGCTTGTTAGTTTAGCCAGTGTTTATCTTACCTTTTTGATTGGGCGTAGGTTATTTGATACCCGTACGGCACTCACGGCGGCCTTGCTACACGCCATTCATGGCATGACTTGGAAGTAACTTGCGGTCGATTGTCATCCGATCATGTCGAAAGTTTTTTTCTTTTCTTTTTTCAGCTGTCTGTTTTACTTATTGTCTTGTATTTCGATACGAATAAGTTAGCCCGCAAAACAATGCTTGCTGCTGCTATTGGGGTGGTAGCTGGCCTGGCTTTTCTGACTAAGTGGATAGTAGCGGGGTTTATCCCTTTGGTTTGGTTGGCTGTTTACCTGTCAAAGCACAGGTTGCACCATCCTTTTCAACTGTTATTGCATGGCACTACGATGGCTGCGGCTGCGGTGCTTGTAGCAATGCCTTTGCTGCTGTTTTTGTTTCGTGCCTACCCGCTCGAAGCGAATTATTTTATTAAAGCCACTTTAGTACCTATCCAAAAAACGATACATGGGCATCAACATGCGTGGTACTTTTTCTTGAACCAATCGCGCATTGTGTTTGGTGAGTTGATTTATCTACCATGCTCTGGTTAGTTTACCAACTTTTGAAAAAACAGCGGTGGGGGAATAGCAGCATGGTCTTTATTTTGATTTTTTTACCCCTCCTCCTATTATCGATGATGGAGACCAAGCGGAATACTTATATTTTGCTCTCATCTACCGGCTTTTTTCTGCTGACAGCGCTCTTTTTTCGGTATGTAAAAATATACCGCCGACAATTCAAATTGCCGAAACCAATCGTGCAGCTTGTGCTCGTCTTACTGATTGCATTGCCCGTCAGGTATAGTATAGAAAGAGTAAAACTGTTTAAGTCCTATGCTACGGAAAAGCAGGCGGTCGCCTTAATCCAGTCTATACCACTAGATTTGGGGAGTAAGACGGTCATTTTTAATGAGCCAAACCCAATTAGAACGATGTTTTATCGCGATCATGTCACCGCTTATGGTTGGATACCTGAACCGTCAACTATGGATAGCATACGTGCAAAGGGCTACGTTGTATTCATACAGGAAGAGGAGGTATAGACGATTGGAATAAGAGTATGTCTAAAATTCCCTTAATCGGCTACAAGCGGCAAATTTCGCCCTGTTCATCGTTGAAAATGCTCGCCGTCTCGGCTCAGCCGAGATCGACTGTGCTTTTCGCCTTAAACAGAACAAAATTTTCTCACTTTCGCTCGATCAGGAAAATTTAGACATACTCTAAGGATAGAATACGACTATCTAGTAAAAACTGTTTAGGGATGGGCAGCGTTAGAAAACCACTTGGAAAACGATAGGTATAAAAAAGCGGTACTGACCTACATCAGTACCGCTTTTTAATGTTAACTCCGTGCGTTCGTTACGAATACGACGGATTGTTAATACTCGTCCTCATTGAAAAGGAAGTCATCTTTTCGGGGATAGTCGGGCCAAATATCTTCAATGGCTTCATACATCTCGCCTTCATCCTCAATTTCTTGCAGGTTTTCGATTACTTCCAATGGTGAACCGGAACGGATAGCATAGTCAATCAGCTCATCACGTGTTGCCGAGTAGAGTGCATCCTCAAGATGCGAAGCTAATTCAGAGTCCAATACATATTTAGACATTTAATTCCGATTGCTAAATTTTGCAAAAGTAAATAAAAAAACGTCACTTCACTATCAAAGTTTCACGTTATGTATAAAATTTTGTAAGTATCAGATAGTCAGTTGTTTGTAAATGGTGATGCGCTGTTTTGTTAACATTTTTTATCACTGTGTAGCTCCTTGTCGAGCCTGTTGTACAAGAGGGGCGCATTTTGGGTTTGCTGCCTTTTACTGCTTGATTCAAAGGATTATGCTTACCTTAGAGCCGTATTTTTTACCCAAAACCAATAGCTTATGCGATTTTTTACAGCTTTTCTTGGTTTGATGCTGTTTTCCCTTATCGGAATAGCACAAACTTCTCACCTCGTAGAAACCTCTGGTTTGACTTTTAGTCCTTCCAGCATAGTGGTTGAATTAGGGATACCCGTCATCTGGCGCAATACGGGCGGTGGTTCTCACAATGTGAACGGTTCGCAAGCCACTTACCCTGCCAACCCTGAGAGCTTTTTCAGTGGTGCGCCTTCTGCGGCCAACTGGGAATTTACCCATGTGTTCACGCAGCCAGGTACTTACACCTATCAGTGCGACCCGCATGCGGCCTTAAACATGATTGGGTTCATTACCGTCAATGACAACACGGGCGGAGATGTCAATTTGGTGATTACCGAAATCATGTACAATCCACCAGAATCAGGCACGGATATTTATGAATATGTTGAATTGTACAACAATGGCACCAACGCCGTCAATCTGAATGGCTACACCTTCACTGGTTTTGATTACACCTTCAACACGGGCTACAACTTAGGTGCGGGGGAATACCTCTTATTTGCTGTTGATTCTGCTGCTTTTACTAATGCTTTCGGAATTCCTGCTTTGCAGTTCAAGGCGGCGGATTGAGCAATGGGGGCGAAACCCTCACCCTCACCGATGCTGATGGCAATATCGTGGACGAAGTCACTTTTGACGATTCTTTCCCTTGGCCCACTTCTCCCGATGGATTCGGTGCCAGCCTCGTGCTTTGCGACCCGAATGCGGATAACAACGATGGTGCCAACTGGCAAGCAGCACTCACGCCCACGGGCGTTATTTCCGGCGGTTTGGAAATTTTCGCCAACCCCGGCGCAGCTTCTGCTTGCTCTGAAGGGGCATTGGTGCGTTTCTTGTCTGCCAGTACTGAAGTAGGGGAGGATGCTGGCACGCTGAACCTAATGGTGCAAATTCGCGATGCAGTTGCAGGCACCTATACCGTAGATATTATGGTGGACGGTGCTTCTACGGCTACCGATGGCGCGGATGCTTCTTCGCACCTACTACCGTTACCTTTAGCACGGGTGAAGCGGTGGATACTATGATGGTCACCGTTACCATCAACGATGATGCAGAAGCTGAATCATTGGAGGCTTATACGCTTGTACTCGCCAACCCTTCTGCCAATTTGACGATTGATGGCGTAGGTAGTTCCAGTACCGTTTTCATTACTGATAATGATACCCAAATCGCGGATATTGTCATCAGCGAAATCATGTACAACCCACCCGGTACCGATACGCAGTATGAATATTTGGAACTTTACAACAATGATACCGAATCCGTGAACTTGGAAGGGTACTATTTTTCTTCAGGCATCGAGGATACGCTGCACGCTATCACCTTGCTACCCGGCGACTTTTTAGTGCTGGCGGTGGACAGTGTGAGCTTTGAAGCAGCCTACGGCTCAGCCGCTTTCCAGTGGACAGCAGGAAGCCTTAATAACGGTGGCGAAACCTTAGAACTACGCGACGCAAGCGGAAACATAGTAGATGTTGTTACTTACGATGATCTAGCACCTGGCCGGAAGCTGCGGATGGCTCTGGCGCGGCCTTGGTTCTTTGTGATTTAGCTGCCGACAACGAAGGTCCCGACAACTGGATTGCGGGGGTAGAGCCTTCCGGTATTTTCATCAGCGGCTTGCAAATATTAGGTAGCCGGGGGCAGCCAACGATTGCACACCTCCCGAACCAATGGGTTATACACCTTACGCCATTGGAGCAGTAACGACCAATAACGCCAATGGTACTGCCGATTCTTTAGGTGTATTAGTGGAACTTACAGGCGTTGTTTATGGTGTCAACTTCCGCCCGGCTGGTTTGCAGTTCACCATCATCGATGACAACAATGACGGCATTGGTGTATTCAGCAACAGCGAAGCATTCGGCTACACCGTACAAGAAGGCGACGAAGTAACCGTGCGCGGTTCCATCGGCCAATTCAGCGGCCTGACGCAAGTGAATTTGGATACGGTCATTCTCAATTCTTCTGGCAACAATCTTTTTGCCCCCACTGACATTACAGCACTCAATGAAGAAACAGAGTCCCAATTAGTGAATGTAACAGGCGTGACGATTACGGACGTTCAAAATGCCGGCGGCTTGAATGTGACTCTCAGCAATGGCATGCTCATGCGCATAGATTTCGATACCGATATTGATGAAGCCTTTATTACTGGTTTAGGAGGAAGTACCTTAGCTGTAACAGGCATTGGCGGCCAGTTCGACAGCAGTGAACCTTATGATGAAGGCTACCAGTTACTGCCTCGCTACCAGGCCGATATTACAATCATCAATAGCGTGGACGAGCCTACTTGGGCAGCGGATACCCGCCTGTTCCCCAATCCTGCCACGGATAGGATTGCTGTACGCACCTCCGTTACTTTAGACAAGATGACGCTACACAACGCCTTCGGCCAGGAAGTGATGCGCACTTCGGCAATCACCAACGAATGGCACATTGCACACCTTCCCGCAGGTGTTTACACCCTCACTCTGTGGAGTGGTGAAACTTTCATTACCCGCAAAGTAGTGAAGCAATAGTTTTTTTCTAAAAACCTACAAAGCGTGCCGATGCAATAATAAATGGCTTCGGCACGCTTTTTTCAGCTATTCAGCAAATCCTCTTCGCCCGCAGTAGGATTTTCAGGAATGGTAGAATTTTACAATTTTGATCCACCAACGGACATCAGCCCCTCTTATATTCCTTATCACTTATACTCCTCTATACTCCTCCTCTCCCCCTTTCGTGCTGTTCGTGTCTTTCGTGGTTACCCACACACATAGTCCGAAGCAGGATTCTCAAGATGGCAGAATTATCAGGATTATACCCATCTAACAATATCAAACCACATCTAACAATATCAAACCACATCAAACCTTCACACCCCCTCCCGATAGCTATCGGGATCGCACATATACACCTTTATAACATTTAGCACATTTCCCCCTCTCCGTCGGAAATTTCAAGCCATTCGACGACCAAAATGGCGACCCGTTAAAAGTTTTAACATTTTTGTTCTGTTCAAAACTATTAACCACTAGAGTATGTCTAAATTTTCCTGATTGAGCGAAAGCGAGCAAAATTTGTTCTGTTCAAGGCAAAAAGCGCAGTCGATGCCGGAAGCATCGGCGTCCCGATAGCTATCGGGATTAACGAAGAACAGAACAAATTTGGCTCCCGATATCGGGACAGCCGATTGAGGGAATTTTAGAGATACTCTTAAATTATCGCAACATGAAACTCCTCTCTGTTTTTTACAACGGAAACGAAATTGCTATACACAACGATTGGTGGGGTGTTGAAACCATTACCTACAACGGTGTAGAAGTATCGCGTAAATTTTCTTGCTGGGGTGCCACCCAACGCTTCTTCATCGACGAAGAAGACGAAAAAGTCGAGTACGTCGTCAAAGTCGGTTTTGGTATCTGGGGCATCACGGCCAATATTTGGCGCAACCAAGTACCGCTGCTTCAAGGGCTACGTGGCAAGTACCCACGGGCAAAAAACACTGGCGTGAGCAGGAGCACCACCCACTCCAATGCCAGCTACTTCCACGACTTGGTGTAGTTCCTATTTACAAGAGGCTCCGACCCCAAAGTGAGACACACAACAAAACGAACCAAACATGAAAGAACTATTTAATATAGCACTGCACCCCCTCAACATCCCTTTTTCGCTGTTGCTGGCTGTGGTGTTATTATATTGGATCACCGTAATCCTCGGCGCGTTAGAGATGGACGCTTTCGACCTTGATATCGATGGGGATACCGATACCGATGCTGCCTCCCATGCAGGAGGTGGTAGCTGGTTCGCGGCTGCCCTCCATTTTTTTCATTTCGACCGCCTCCCTTTCATGCTCATCATGTCCTTAGTGGTGCTGGCATCTTGGGCGCTGTCTATCCTTTCCAATCACTATTGGGGGCATTACCACTATGGGTTTGCTGTTCTCATGGCAGGGCCTATCGTATTGGTGTCGTTTATCATCGCCAAGTTGGTCAGCTTCCGCCTGTTGCCATTATTTGCGGCTACCAATACAGCCGTTGCAGCCGTCGAATACATGGGCAAGGTCTGCAAAGTCAAGCTGCCCCCTTCTGATACTCACTTCGGCCAGGCAGGGCTTTGGCACGCAGGCGACGAGTTGCTCGTCCATATCAAAGTAGCCAACAAGGATATTCAGCTTCAACCCGGTCAAGAAGTCATCATCATAGGACACACCGACGATGAACGTTACTGGTTGGTTGAACCTCTTGAATAATATGATTATGGGCCACCCCGGCAGAGCCGGGGCCAGGCTGTCCGCTCGTAGCCTCCCTAACCGGTTCGGCACCCGCTACCATCCTTTGTCCTTCCGCCGTCCCGGCGGCTGTGTGGCAAGCTTCTATCCAATGCCATCAAGCAGCATTGTTGTAGAACAAGTTTATTGAAATTTACATATTCGTATTAAACCCTTATATTATGATACTATTGCAAACATCCCTGGCAGGAAACCTGGGAATCATCATTTTCGCTATCAGCGCCCTCATTTTCTTTGGGCTGCTCGCCATGTTCATCAGTTGGTACCGCAAAGTACCACAGGGCAAGGCCATCATTACCACGGGTGTAGGAGGTACCCGCGTCGCTTTTGAGAACGGCCTCATGGTCATCCCCGGCATCCAGATGTATGAAGAAATGGATTTGTCGGTCAAGACGATCGAAATTGGCCGCATGCGCGAAGACGGCCTTATCTGCAAAGACAACATCCGCGCAGACATCAAAGTAGTGTTCTTCGTCCGCATCAACAAAGATGCCAAAGACATCCAGAAAGTAGCTCAAAACATCGGTTGCCAGCGTGCCTCCGACCCCAACACCTTGCGGGAGCTTTTTGAAGCCAAATTCTCCGAAGCCATCAAAACCGTTGGCAAACGCTTCGACTTCGTAGAACTGTACGACAATCGTGAGAAATTCAACCTTGAAATTCAAAACACAATTGGCGAATACCTCAATGGCTACAAACTCGACGACGTGAGTATCGACTACTTGGAACAAACCGATATCTCCTATCTCAAGCAAAGCAACATCCTCGATGCCGAAGGTATCAAGAAGATTGCGGAACTGACTGCCGTACAAAAGGTCAAAGCCAATTTCATACGCAGGGAAGAGGAGAAAACCATCAAGGAGCAAGACGTTGAAGCGCGGGAAGCTATCTTGGAGTATGAGCGGCAATTGGCAGAAAAAGAAGAGCGGCAAAGGAGGGAGATTGCCAACATCAAATCCCGCGAGGAAGCCGAAATTGTAAAGATTCGCGAAGAAGAACGCCTTCGTGCAGAACTGGTGCGCATCAAAACCGAAGAGGAACTCCAGATTGCAGAAGAAAACCGGATGCGTCAGGTGATTGTCGCTTCCAAAAATAAGGAGCGTACCGAAGCCGTAGAGCAAGAGCGTGTTGAAAAAGACCGTTTGTTGGAGGTGACAGAGCGGGAAAAGATTGTCACCCTGGCAGAAATCGAGAAGCAACGCGCCGTAGAAGAAGAGAAGAAAAGCATACAAGATGTTATCCGCGACCGCATCATGGTTGAAAAGCGGGTAGTAGAGGAGGAGGAGCGCATCAAGGACACCCGCGTTTTGGCAGAAGCCGACCGCCTCAAGCAAAAGACGATTATTGAAAGCCAAGCCAAAGGGGAGTCCACGGTAATTGAACACCAAAAGACTGCCGAGGCGCAGAAACTCGCAGCGGCCATAGAGGCCGAAAAGCTCATTATCGAAGCAGAAGCCAGCAAGCAAGCTGCCGAGAAGGAAGCGGAAGCCCGTAAAATAAAAGCGGAAGCGAAGGCCGCCGAAGAAGCCACCATTGGTTTATCCGAAGCCAAGGTTATCGAAGCCAAGGCACATGCCCGCGAACTGGAAGGAAAAGCAGAAGCCATCGTCATGGAAAAACTGGCATTGGCAGAAGCTGCCGGTATCCATGCCAAAGCAGATGCCCTCAAGAAGCAAGGTGCTATGGAAGCCGAAGTCATCGACCAAAAAGGCGAAGTGGAAGCCAGGGTCTTGGAACTCCGTTTGGTAGCCGAAGCGCGCGGCGTAGAGCAAAAAGCCAACGCCATGAAGCAGCTCGACGGTGTAGGAAAGGAGCACGAGGAATTCAAACTCCGCCTGGAAAAGGAAAAAGAAGTGGAATTAGCTGGCATCAACGTGCAAAAAGAGGTCGCCCAAGCGCAATCCGTTGTGTTGGCCGAAGCCATGAAGCACGCCAATATTGACATTATCGGTGGTGAAATGCAGTTTGTCAACAGCATTCTCAACTCTGTGAACAGAGGCAAGTCTTTAGACGGGTTCATCAATAACTCTTCCCATCTGAGCCAACTCAGCCAAGGGTTGTTGAGCTCCGCTGGCGGCGATGGCTTGCTGAGCCAACTCATGCACCTGATAGCCAAAGCTGGGATGACCACGGATACTATCAAAAACCTGACTTTGACGGCACTCCTCCTTCGGCTCAATGCCCAATTATCAGAATCAGACAAGCCTTTAGTGGCTATGCTTTCTGATAAGGTAAAAGCCTTAGGCATCGGAGATACTGAAATCAACCAACTACTGTAAGCGGAACGTCAATGTTGCGTTTATACTACAAAGTTCGGGTGCTTCTCGCACCCGAACACACAACTCCTATGCGGGTTTATTGGGCAAAAGCCATGTGAGACTAAAGCCAAAAAAGACAACCATGAGTAGTAACATAAATTTGGATACCAGCACCTACGACATCCTACGAACCCGCCTCAACCAACAAGCGGAAGATCTTGCCCTGCGCCTCAGCAAGCTCAATACGGCAAGGAAAGACGTTTTTGGCGCGGTAGAAACTGACCTTATTGCCAACGACCGTATCCACACCAGCAACTACTGCTTAGCAAGAGATATAGTGGCCATAGGCGATACTTGTATCTTTGGGTATAACGTCCACGTTGGGTTGAGAGCAGGCATTCAGTTGAAAGACGTATTTAGCGGCTATGTTTTTGAAAACCAGCGGTTCAAAGAAACCAATCTCGACATACTGCAAGATGAAAAGTTTCTAACCGATTTTCAAAATCTATATCGTTACTACAAAGATGCCTTTTTTGCCCGTTTTACCCGGCAAGGGCGCTATTTGTACATGGTTTTTCATTTGAACACTAAAACCGCTGACTTCAAGGCTTTTAAATGGTTGGTGACGGATGATGGGCTGAGGTATGTCGATAACCGCTCCGACCAAGAGGTGCGCTTCCCCGAACAATACGAATTTCGTTGGAGAATGGCCACCCGTGACGACCAACGCCATGGGCGACACCCTCATGTATCTATTCTTGAGCGTGTTTTTGTTGAAACCATAGGCGGCGACCTCACCATCAAGGTAGAAGATAATACCACAGAGGGGCATGGTATTTACAGCGAACCAGTGGAATACCACGATCAGACGCTTGATGACGCTGAATTCGCCTATGCTGATCTGGGGAATCTTATTTTGCTACGCATCAAACCTTATCAGGAAGAATCGCGGTATTTTGTTTTCAATGAGAAAATCCAGCAAGTGCAACGGGTGGACACGCTTGCACAATCTGGTATTTTGTTGCCAGAAGGCCAAGGAATCGTCTTTGCCAACGGGTTTTATTTACAAACAGGGGAATACAAGCTTTTCGATAAAACCATAGATGCTCCACTATTTAGAGGGCGCATCAGTGCACCTAATGGCGAAGATCACCTCTTTGTTTTTTACAACCGTATGACGGGGCTTTGTGTGCTGTTGCCATACAATATCATCCAGCAACAAGTGGCAACGCCGGTGGTGTGCAATGGGTTTACATTGTTTCCAGGCGGTGAATTATGTTACTTCCGAGCCGAGCAAGAACCCGTCAAGCATCACGTCATGCAGATTTGGCAAACACCTTTCGCCAAGGAAGTGATTGTCCCCGAAGTACAGAAAGACAATTATTTGTACAAAATTGGCAACCAAGAAATTGTGCGCGCCATGGCGGAATGTCAGGAGATACTGACGCTTTGCGCTAAGGATGACTCTTATGCCAATCTCTACGACGACCTCGTTCAGCGCACCACGGCGGTATTGGATGCTTACTATTGGATTGCAGATGAGCGCACCTTCAATTTATCGCTGGCACTGAAACCGCTAAAGGCAACGGCCACAACGGCCATTGAAGAATTTGATAAGAAAAGCCGTACAGCCAAGCAAACGCGAAAACTATTAGAAGATACTGCCGCGCAAGCAACCAAGCTTTTCGATAGTCTGCAACGAGAGCGTTTTGATCATATCGATACCTTCGTGGCAAAGCTGGCGGCACTGCGTACGCTCAGGGGGCAATTGCTTTCCCTGCGCGAACTACCTTTTACCGACGAACAGCAAATTACCCAGTTAGAAGCATCGGCCCAGCAGGCGTATGAAAAATTGGCCGCCAATTGCGTGCAGTTTTTACTCAACGACGATGCCCTGAACCCCTACGAGCTTCAGATCGCACAACAGGCCGACCTAATCGAGGGGCTATCCACGGCAGCGCAAGCGGTAGCTTTGGAAACTGCTTTTGATGAGATCGGCAAACAATTGGAGTTATTGGTGGACATGGTGGGAAATCTAAAGATTGAAGATGCAACCCACACCACCCGTATCATTGATGCGATTTCAGCCTTGTTTACGCACCTGAACCAGCACAAAGCGGTGATTCGGCAAAAAGCTAAAACTTTCCGCAATAATGAATCCGCAGCGGAGTTTGGCGCTCAGCTAAAACTCCTCGACCAGAGTTTCCTCAATTACTTGGATCTGGCAGATTCGCCTGAACGCTGTGATGAGTTCTTGACCAAGATCATGGTTCAGTTGGAGGAGTTGGATAGCAAATTTGCTGATGTAGAGGATTTTGCTATTGAATTGGCGGAAAAAAGGGAAGCCATTTTGACTACCTTGGAAAGCCGCCGCAATCAGCTGATAGAGGCAAGGAACAACCGTACCGCAGCACTTTTTAAAGCGGCAGAACGCATCTTTAAAGGCATAGAAAACCGTACTTCCCGATTTAGTGAGCTGGATGAAATCAATGCTTTTTTTGCCTCTGATTTGATGGTGGATAAAGTGCGGGATATCATCAGGCAGTTGTACGCCTTGGAAGACAGCAACAAGGCCGACCGTATCCAAACGCAACTCAAGACGATTCAGGAGGATGCGGTGCGTGCTTTGCGAGACAGAAAAGACCTCTTTGTATCGGGTGATAATGTGATACAGTTGGGGCGGCACCGGTTTTCAGTCAATAATCAGCCGCTTGAATTAACGGTTGTCCATGATGAGGATGAATTGGTCTATCACCTCACGGGTACTCATTTTTACCAACCCATCGAGGACGAAGTTTTATACGGTAGCCGAAGCGTATGGAAGCAGCAATTGGTGTCCGAGAATGATGAGGTATATAGAGCGGCTTATCTGGCTTATAGCCTGTTAGATCAGGCGCGTTCGGCACAATGGCCGCATGAAGCGTCGGCACTATTGCCTTTGGTGCAGCAGGCGGCAGCCACTCGTTACACAGAAGGTTATACCAAAGGGATTCACGATGAGGATGCCACTCATATCTTGTCGTGGTTGTTGCAGGTTCGCGAGCAAGCGGGTGGGTTGGTTTACGCGCCGCTCGTGCGTGCCATGGCGATGGTTTGGTGGAATCGTTTTGCGGAAGCTACGCAAAAGAACAGCTTGGTACAAGCGTTAAAGAGCGCAGGAGAGGTGTTGAAGGTTTTTCCAGCTACAAGTGAGTTTGGTTATATAAAGGCACAGTTGCTAACGTCATTAAAGCAATTTGCAGCGGCGGAAGGGCTGTTCCCCGATTATTTGGCAGCAGAGGCCGCAGACTATCTGTTTGAAGTGATGGCGCACGATGGTCGTTTTGTCATCAGCCAACAGGCCGCCGAGCAATGGAAGTCTTTTGAAACTCATCTCAAAAAGCAAAAAGCATGGCCTCGGTTCATCGAATCATTGAAATGGCTGGAGGAGCAACCTCGCCAACAATACTTGCTAACCCGTAAATGGGTGATGGCATGGCTGGAAATGCAGCAAGACGGCAATTCATCGGTATCGGCGGATGAGATGGCAGCCATGCGGCAAGCAGATTGCCATACCATAGCGGTTGCGATGACCGCAACGATTCCCAATATGAGGGGGGATCACAAAGTGATAAACCACGGTACTTACTTTGTGGACTATCATGCGTTTATGCAGCAGATGCAGCATTTTGCAGCCGTTAGTATGCCGCTTTTCGAGGAGTTTACCGCCCGTAAAAGAGCACTGACGCAGACCCTCCGCGAAGAATTGCAATTGAACGAGTTTACCCCCAAAGTGCTTACCTCTTTTGTGCGCAACCAATTGATCGACCAAGTCTATCTACCTATCATTGGGGATAATTTAGCCAAACAAATCGGTACAGTAGGGGATCAAACCCGTACGGACAGGATGGGGCTTCTTTTATTAATTTCTCCGCCAGGGTATGGAAAAACTACCCTCATGGAATATATTGCGCAACGCCTGGGTTTGATATTTGTAAAGGTAAATGGGCCTGCCATTGGCCACTCAGTAACCTCATTAGCACCTCATGACGCTACGTCGATGGCGGCACGTAAGGAGTTGGAGAAACTGAATTTAGCTTTAGAAATGGGAGATAATATCATGCTGTATGTAGATGATATTCAGCATTGCCACCCGGAGTTTCTTCAAAAATTTATCTCGCTTTGCGATGCGCAACGCAAAATAGAAGGTGTCTATAACGGGCGTTCCCGCACGTATGACCTACGGGGGCGCAGAGTAGCTGTTGTCATGGCGGGCAACCCTTATACAGAACAAGGTACAAGGTTTCAGGTGCCGGATATGTTGGCGAATCGAGCGGATATTTACAACTTGGGCGATATTATAGGAGATAAGGATAAGGCGTTTAAGTTGAGTTATATCGAAAATGCACTGACATCCAATCCTGTGTTAGCGCCGTTAGCTACGAGAAGGAGAGAGGATGTGTTGCGAATGATTACAGGCGTGGAAACCGCCCGCACAGATGAGTTGCAATTAGAGGGCACTTACACGACGGAAGAGCTGCGAGAGTATCTCAACGTACTCACCAAATTGTTGCACGTGCGCGATGTGGTCTTAAATGTCAACAAAGCCTATATCGCATCGGCGGCCATGTCAGATGATTACCGAACAGAACCCCCGTTCAAACTCCAAGGCTCCTATCGGAATATGAATAAAATGGCAGAGAAAGTATCGGCTGTCATGAATGCAGCAGAGCTGAATACCATGATACTCGCTCATTACGAAGGGGAGGTACAGACACTAACAGCAGATGCGGAAGCTAACTTTCTGAAGTTAAAAGCACTATTGGGGCTTCAAAACGACTCAGAGGAGGCTCGTTGGCATGAGATTCGAGAGACCTTCCGAAAAAACAACCGTTTCGCAGCACGCGGCGACAATATGCAGCAATTATTAGCACAACTCAATGCTTTCCAAGAAGGATTAGAGGGCATTCGGCAGGCATTAGAGAAAGGCAGCAAGACGAAAATAGAGTAAAGCAACATTTATGGGCTTTCCTCTTCCACGACTGCTCGTTTTACATTAACGATAAAAACAGTTGTTTGAATAGAGCCTTTTGGGATTGCCAAGCTGCTTTTGACTTAACCCACATTGCGTTTCACCCCGACGGAATGCGTGCAAACACAGGGGCGTCGGGCTTTCGGAGTTTCTGTTTGTGTACTACAGATTTTATTTTGGTAAAGGGCTGTGCATGATAGCTAAGGCCTCCGAGCACTTTCTGACGGAGATTTCTTGGTCGGCCTTGTTGTAGCCGACTGTGGTGATTACCTTTTGGGTGCTGCCTATTCTGATCATTTCTTTCCAGCAGGAGTGAATGCCGTTGGCTTTGAGCTGGCATCTAGTGGTGTTGACTAACCAGTAGGCCAACAGGCCGAGGTAAAGGTGCACCCACCGTGGAGTCATCATTTTTATGATAGATGGGCCGCAAGTCGAGGTTTGTTTTGAGCGTCCGGAAGGTGTTCTCTATTTCACGGATGGTATTGTACACGTCCCAGACAAGAGACTCGTCCTTCATCTCCAAACTCGTGCGCAGGAAGTATCGGCCAAGGCCGTCGGTGCTGGCCTTGTCTTTGGAAGTATCTATATGCCAGTCCATGTCAAGCACGGTGGTGTTGTAAACGCGAAGCCACCACGAAGTAGACGCGAAGCGAATCCTTGAAAAGTAGGAAGAATTTTGGAATATTTTGTCTTGCTTTCAAAACTAACAATAATACCCAATTAAATTTCAAAACATACTCTTATTTGAGGAATGACTCGATTCGCTCTTATTGCCCTCCGGGCTGTGTGGTGACTTGTGCAAAAATCTTTTGGTAGAAAGCTACACCTTCTTGGGTTAGTTGGTTGCCGTAGGCGTATTGGTCGTTTTCCAAAAAGAGGTAATATAGGCAGTTGCCACCAAAGAAGAGGTCAGCTTGGCCAATATCTTGGCCTTGTTCCTGAAAAAACACTCTGCCAATAGGCTTACATTCAGGAAATACCTGAGCAGGTGTAGTGGAAATGCCTGATAAGGTGGCGCGAATCGCTCCCTGCTGGTTTTGACTCATGGAGAAGTTGGTGTGGAAAAAAACATAATCTACATAGTCGCATTTTTCGTACAAGTACCGCATCTTTTCTTCGCTGATGCTAGGGTAGGGGGATGTAGCTACGGGTGTGGCGGCCTGCGCCTGTGTAGTGGTGGGGGAAGCGGTTGATTGGCTCTCATCGGCAGCTGTTGGCTTAGTAGTTGGCTGACATTGTAGCAGCGAACCGCTCATGAAAAAAAGGAAGGAGTATAGTAAGACTCTCATGGAATTGGTTTTATCAAGTAATGAATAGTATGTAAAAAAGTAACTGAATTAAAGCAAATAGAACATCCTGACCGCGATGGTGCGCCCGTGGAAGTTCACAGGGTCGGAATTTTCGTCCTTGTCTTTTTTTAAGCTGACTAAATATTTAGACCAGCGTACGTTTAGCCCCCATTTTTCATGAAAAAAATAAGTGCCTCCAAATAAGATGGAAGGAATATCGGTTCGGTAATTTTCTAAGTCAGACACATCGCTGCCTACGTCGTTGATGACTTCGTAATTTACTAAACGCCCGTAACTGACACCCGCCGATGCTTGCATCTTCCAATCGCGGAAATGAATCATCAAGGGGGCTTCTACGAAGTTTAGTTTGATTTTGTCATAGGTGGAGGAGATGTCATCTCGGGGCACCATGCTGGCGCCTTGTTGGCTAAAGAGCAGTTCAAGACCCAAACTCCAACGCTCCGACAATCGAGTATCGACACCTACCCCCGCGTGCAAACCGAGTTTGTTGAAGCCGTGTAGCCGGTCTCCATCTATCTGTGACATATTAAAGCCTCCTACGAGCATCCCCGTGAAGGTTTGCGTTTGAGCAATGGCTGCCAATGCCACAAAGCAGCTAATAAATAAGATGGTGATTTTGCGTATCATCGTTGTTTCATATTACCCTCGCTCTATAGAATAGATGGAGCTTATGGTGGTACAAATTTATGTCAACTCCCTGTATTAACCCGGTATTTTCCTTAATATTGTAGTCTTAAATTGAGAATACAGAGAAGTATGTTCAAATATACACGCCATAGTCTTAAAAAGTTGAGCAACTCTTCAAGGAATTGGATTACACTATACGCTATGAACGTGGTAACTTCCAATTCTGGTTACTGCATTGTGGAAGACCGCAAGATCGCCGTCATTAATAAGTTTTATGAAACAGAAGGTCGTATCAATGTGTTACTCGAAATCCTCAACGGACTGGCCGTAGATGAAACCCGATTGGAAGAAAGTAGCCGCAAATTCTACCGCCAATTGAATACGATGGTGGAAGAGGAAGAGTAAACAGGGGCGGTAAAAAAAATTCGTCGAAAAGGCAGGTCACCCATTGACAAGTATCGGTTTTTTCTGTAACCTTTGCGTTGTCAAATATGTGCCGTTAAAGCATATTTGCTCTCACCCCGATATGAAACCTGATCGTACCATTCTCTATCACGATCTTCGCTGTTAGGGCTTACCTGACTGCTAGGCAATACGTCTTGCCTTTCTTTATCTTAATCCGACATTAGTTCCTTTTTAGGCGTTCAAATGTCAATTTTCTTTGGCTAAGTATAAATTATGACTGGGTAGATAGGTCTATCTGAGTCTGGTTTATTACTATTTACCCTCGTGGCAATCCGTCAGGTTGTTGCTAATAGTGGCATGTTTATATGTTAAGATAAGAGAACCCTGAAATGTCTTTTTATGCTTCTCTTATATTTTGGAACAATCAGTTTTGTCACAGGGATCATTTCTCATTCTTTATCAACATGATGTTAAATGTATGGAATTGGTGCAAGCAGCACAAAGCGGCTGCTTTCTTGCTATCGCTTGAAGCCATAGCTTTAGTTGGTTTATTAGTATGGTTGGTTTCTTCCAATGCTATTGGGGGAAATCAAGCTCCCACGGAACGGCAGCGTGTAGAGCAATCGGCTCATAAAAAGCGATAATTCTAACTCAGGGGGGCAGGCGAAGCTAAAGTCCTGCCCCTTGCTATTGACAGGTTGGAGTATGTATAACAACCTATCTACTACTTCAAACACCAAAATAAAACCTACTTTTCTCCTGGGTTATAACGCTTTTCAGCGGCAGCTTCGACCTCTGTTCGGTAAAAATAGACATCGCGGAATTGGTTGGCACAAAAATCCTTGGCTTGGTCGGTGAAGTGGGGTGAACGTGGGTCGCCTGATTGACCGCCGCTGACGATGGCTCTGGCTTTGAGTTTTTCTCCAAAAGACACCACGGCTACAAAACTATTGCCTCGGTAGCCGTATCTTTTTTGCGTACCTTCATACTGGCGCGACCCATAGGCAGCCAATGAACCCCACACACTAGGCGTCATACCTACGGGTATGCTTGGGCGGGTATCATCGAATCGACCGACAATATCACCCGTTAATCGTTGGTATCGGTTCACAACACCCCAAGGCGTTTGCCAGTTGCCAAAACGCGCCGACAAATCCGCTAATGCGCTGTCTAACGCTTGTACTTTTTCTGCGGCAGTGGTAGTCGTTAGTAACCATTCTTCCATCGTCATCGTGGATAATTGCTGGTGCGTAAGCCGAGGACGGGCGATGGCAATCAATTCCTCACCCCATGTTACTGCCACAGCAGTGGGAATGGAGTTGATGCCTCTGTTTTTGTCCCAAAGTTCTAGCATTTTTGCCACAGAGCGTGTGTCCTTAGATACATTTGGCGTATTGTAAGCGGCCTCGGCCAATGCAGGGATAAGCACATCAAACATTTGTAAATGAGGGTCATTAGCGGCGGCAATCAAGCTATCTAAATTATAACTATTGCGCTTTTGCAAAGTAGCAGCAGCTTGCTTTCCACGAGCATTTTCCAAATCAGGTGCCATGTAACGAGGATATTTCTGTGCTTGCGGGCTGTAGGCCCTGCCACCGTAAATGGGGTAGCATTACAGTTTTGCAACCAGCCTGTTTTGGGGTTTTTTACTTGCACTAACTCATGCAAACGATGCAATCCTTTCCAGTCAGTTGCGGGGTTACTTCCGTCTAGTCGATGGCTATAATCATAATCGGGATTGCGGCGCGGTACGAAATTGCTATGCCAATAGGCCACGTTGCCTTTGCTGTCAGCAAATACTGTGTTGTTGGATGAATTGGTACGTAATTTCAGCTTACCTTTTTAAAACGCTTATATCCATTGGCCTTCATGCGACCCACATCTTGCAACAAAGCATCTGTAGGTCGATTCATCATGCTAAAAGTTAACCATTTGTTGCCTTCTTTTCCTATCACTGGGCCGTGATGAGTGTGATACGTAGTGAACGTTCGTTCTTTTATCTGTCCGTTTTCTATGTAGGCAATCGTCACGATTTTGGTCGTCAGCGGGCGTACATCCTTGCCATGTTGGTAGAAAAGCCGCCCTTGTTGCTCCACGATAGTCTCTTCATACGTGTCGAGGGCATCTGCGTAGGTAGAGGTATGCATCCACCCACAGTGCTCATTGAATCCTTGGTAGATAAAGAATTGTCCCCAGGTAGCTGCGCCATACACATTAAGCCCTTCCTCACTAACGATGTGTTGCTCACTTCGGAAATAGAAGGACGTGTGCGGATTGATAAGTAGCAATGCACGTCCCTCGGTAGTTATTTTTTTGCTGATAGCAAACCCGTTAGACCCCGAAGGCTCGTCTAAATAATCAGGTGTTAAATCTGCCATACCTATACGATCCTCCTCATCGTAGAAGGCTTGCAACGCCTGTAAGGGAACGCGGGTAATGTCCCCACCTATGCTACCTTCTGTAAACATGAAGGGCATCCAAGGGCGGAATTGCTGAATCCAAAGCGGTTTTGTTTCGGGATGGGTATGAAGATAGTAGTTGATGCCATCTGCGAATGCATTACACCAATTTTTTAGCCAATTAGGTGCTTCGTTATAGTGTTGTATTGCAGTAGTGGAATCCATCCATAGTCGGGTACGCAAATCCTGCCAGATGTAGTCGGGGCCTAGGGCTAGTGCCATTTGACCAGTAGCATCCAAGTAATTACGCTCTACACGGGGGAAATCATCTTCACATTGTGCATACATCATACCGAAAATGGCATCTGCATCGGTAGGGGCATAAATATGTGGGATGCCCCAATGGTCGCGAATGATTTCGATGCGAGAAGCTGTGGCTTTCCAGCGTGTAATATCCATTTCATGGCTGGACTGGCCTTGTAAAACGCCCATTGCAATGAGCAAAAAAATGACAGTAGCGTATTGTGGGTACATCCGTTGTAGTTTTTAGACAAGTGCTAAAAATGTCTTTGGCAAAAATAGCGAAATTGTGCCAGCTTGTCGAACCAAATGGCAGCTCAATCAGTGGAATGTATTTTTTTATTTTTTGGATGAGCATTATAGCGCGATAACTACCCCCCCATTTATGGGGTTGTTGATGCGTGTTTCCTCCCTTACTTTTGCAACTGATGATGTATTATTTCAGACGAAACCCTGAACGCGGTGGTTGTCAGCCACCCAACTAAACTCCAGTAAATTTTATATCAGGGTTTCTCTCTCAATGTTTTATATTTTCAGTTTACGGCTTCCTTCGTGTTCGGAGGAAGCCGTAATTGTTCGTACTGATTACACTTGCAAAGAGAATAACCTATTTATCGCGCACATTCCCTACCTTTGTCAACGACAAAACATGGGATTATGTCTTTATTGAAAGTAGGGCTAGTGCAACAGTCCAACACCGCCGACCGAGCTACTAATGTGGCTAAAAGCATAGCGGGCATCCGCCGTTGTGCTAGTACAGGCGCACAATTGATTGTTTTACAAGAACTTCACTGTGGGTTATACTTCTGCCAAACGGAGGATACAATCGTGTTCGATCAAGGCGAAACTATCCCAGGGCCTTCCACGGATGAGTTCGGGGCAATCGCTAAAGAATTGGGGGTAGTCATAGTGCTGTCTCTCTTTGAGAAGCGGGCACCGGGTTTGTATCACAATACCTCCGTTGTCATGGAGAAAGATGGTGCTATTGCGGGTGTTTACCGCAAAATGCACATACCCGATGACCCTGCTTATTATGAGAAGTTTTATTTTACCCCCGGTGACATTGGCTTTCAACCTATTTCCACCTCAGTAGGAAAATTGGGCGTATTAGTTTGTTGGGATCAATGGTATCCTGAAGCAGCGCGTTTGATGGCCATGGCGGGGGCTGAAATTTTGATATATCCCACTGCCATTGGCTGGGAAAGTACCGACGCGCGGGAGGAGAAAATCGGCAGTTTGGTGCTTGGCAAACCATACAGCGCGGCCATGCAGTCGCCAACGGCTTGCCTGTTGTCACCGTCAATCAGACAAGGCTACCGGTAGAATCCATCGGGCATCTGGGGGATAACTTTCTGGGGACAAAGCTTTGTGGCTGGCCCCGCAAGGTGAGTTGGTCTACCGCACCTGCCGATAGAGAGAAATCGCTATTGTCATTGAGGTGGATCGCAAACGCACAGAGGATGTTCGCCGAATATGGCCTTTTTTCCGCGATCGGCGTATGGTCTATATAGCGGTAGCCGCAAGAGGTATTTAAAGGAATAAGAACTCGTATTTTACCTAATCTACTTTATACATAAAATAAAATATCTATCAGTATTCATACTACAAATGGGTTGCATCATCAGCCTTATCAGGCCAGGTGTGCCTACATTAGTAACGCCTGCACCACAAAGGATAGAAAGCCGCCAAACAACGGCAACAGATGATTTCTTCTTCCTTGGTAGCGGTGTGCCCTTTCGCAATATTGGTCCATCTGTTCAAAGTGGCAGGGTGGTTGACATGGCTGTGGATCAGGTCCTACCCATTTTTATGTAGCCTATGCCAGCGGAGAGTATATGGGAAGCCCATAACAATGGCACGACATTACCCCGCTTTTTCGATAATCAGTGGGTGCTACATTGGTGCAATTGCCGTCAACTGGAACACAGGTACAATTTGGGTAGGAACGGGCGGGTAAATTCCAGCCGTTCTTCTTATGCGGGCTTGGGTGTTTTGCAGCGATGATGGCGGCAAAAGCTGGCGACACATACAGGGTTGGCGGAAAACTACCATATAGGTCGTATTGCTCCATCCCACCGACCCCAATACGGTTTGGGTGGCAGTGTAGCCATTTGTACTCGATTGGTCCTGATAGGGGTATCTATAAAACAACCGATCGGAGGGGCGGTTGGCAGCAATCACTGTTCGTTAACAACAACACGGGAGGCGTAGAAATGGTCATGGATAAAAGCAATCCCAGCCACCTTTTGCAGCTTGTTGGGAACGCACCCGTCGCGCTTGAATTTTGAGGAAGCAGGCACAGGTACAGGTATCTATGAGTCCATTGATGGGTGGCCAAACAGTAACGTCTATCAGCACACCAAAAAGTGGCTTCCCTTCCGGGTGGAAGGTGCTGGACGAGTAGGGCTTGCCTTAGGGTATTTGGGGAAAACTACTCGTTTATACGTCGCCATTGATAATTACAACCGCAGACCTGCCGCCGAAGAAAAGGACACAGGCTTGTCTAAAATCGAAGTTGCGCAATATGTGCTGATTTTGCTAAATTAGCCAGTGACATCAAGCAATATCTATCAGACAATGGTTTTCCTGAAAAATACCGTAGCAAAAGTACGTGCCATGGTTGCTGCTGGCGACATTCAACCGAGTGCTGGTTGCATATACTGAAAGTGCCAATAGCTTGCTTTTTCGATACAGAGGTGGTGGGATTGGGAAGTCTATTCAACCATTAATAGTGGGAAAAAATGGGATAAAATGCACGAAGGGTATTTAGACGAGGTGTATTACTCCTACGGGTACTACTTTGGCCAGATTTATGCAGATCCATCCAATGGCAATAAGTTGTACGTATTGGGCGTACCTGTCATCCGCAGCGATGATGGGGGGGCTACATGGAAAGGCATTAATGGCGATAACGTTCACTCCGATCACCATGCACTATGGATTAACCCAGCTCGTTCTGGTCATTTGATTTTGGGCAATGATGGCGGCATCAATATCTCCTACGATGATGGCGTGAACTGGATCAAGTGCAATCATCCACCTGTAGGCCAATTTTACTACATTGCGGTGGATGGCGCCAGTCCCTATAAGGTTTATGGGGGATTACAAGACAATGGCGTTTGGATGGGTGATCACACCTATCAGGCTTCCAATGGGTGGCAAGCTAGTGGGAAATACGGTTATGAAATGATAATGGGGGGCGACGGCATGCAAGTAGCTATCGACCCTCGTGATAATGAAACGATTTACACAGGGTTTCAATTTGGCAACTATTTTCGTTTACAACCCCGAACAGGCAAACGCCAATATATAACACCGTCGCATGATTTGGGAGAAAGCCCCTACCGATGGAATTGGCAAACGCCTATCCATCTTTCCGAACACAATTCCGATATTTTATACATGGGGTCTAATTTCGTACATCGTTCCTTGAATAAAGGCGACGATTTCGAAAAAATATCCCCCGATCTAACGATGGGAGGCATAAAAGGGGATGTACCTTACGGTACGCTGACCTGTCTGCATGAATCCCCAATGCGGTTTGGCTTGCTGTATGCTGGCTCCGACGATGGGCTTATTCATGTGAGTAAGGATGGAGGGTTTTCTTGGCAAAAAATAACCACGGGCTTGCCTGCCGATATGTGGGTGAGCCGAGTGCAAGCGAGCAGGTATAAAGAAGGGCGGGTGTATGCCGTGCTGAATGGCTACCGCTGGGACAATTGGAACGCCATGGCATTCCGTTCCGAAGATTATGAGACATGGGAAATGATTGCCGCCAGTTGCCACAGGAAACGCTCAACGTCATCAAGGAAGATCCTATCAATGAAAATGTGGTGTATGTAGGGAGTGACATGCGGCCTACGTATCCTTCGACAAAGGGGAAACCTTTCATATTTTCCAAGACGGTTTTGGCGGGACACCTGTACCGCGATATTGTGGTGCATCCCGAGGCGGTGATATACTTTTGGGTACACACGGGCGTTCTATTTACATGGCATCTGCACGAGAGATAGGCGATGGATCAAGAGTGATGGCATCGGCCTTGCATTTGTTTGAGTTGGAGGGGACAAGACGCGGCAGACGCTGGGGTAGCAAAAATTGGTTCGACGATGGAACTCAAGCATCGATGTTGTTACCGGTATATGCAAAATCGGCAGGAAAAGCACTCATAGAGATATTTGCTGATGACCACCTGCTTTACAGCAAAGAAGCGCAACTTGCGGCGGGCTTGAACTATCCCACTTACCCCTTCACTTACACCAAGACGGCTTGGCCGGCTTACAAGCAATGGTTGGAAAAACAACAGAAGGAGGACGATGAACTCCCGAACTTAGAACCAGCGGATGATGGCCAATACTATTTGCAAAAAGGCAAGTACAAGGTGGTCGTAAGCAAGGACGGCGTAAGAAGTGAACAGACTTTTGAAATAAAATAGTAGGCTCTTCGACAAAAAGTGTGGCATTAATGGCCTAGCGATCTCGGCAAAAGGCCGAGACAAGTTGTGGAACAGTGGCTGCGATAGCGGACAGACAGCGATCCCGATATTTTATCGGGAAGGCCCACCACAGGAATTGTCAAAGAACCAAATAGCATACATCAGCTATAGTAACCATCACGCATATTAATTGAGGATGATAATTCATACAGTAGAATTTACGGGTAGTTTCCCGGAGCAACGTTTAGCACCACAGGATGGCAGAATAGAATTTGCATTTATTGGCCGTTCTAATGTGGGGAAATCTTCCCTTGTCAATATGGTGATGGATAGGAAAGACCTGGCTCGTATTTCCAATGTGCCGGGCAAAACACAGCATTTGAACTATTACTTAGTGAATGATGCTTGGTATTTAGTGGATTTGCCAGGATATGGCTATGCAAGAGTGTCTAAACAACTGCGCAGGCAGTGGCGGCTGATGATGGAACACTACTTTAAGAATAGAGAAACATTAGCTTGCGTGTTCGTGCTATTAGACAGCAATATCCCACCCCAAAAAGTGGATATTGAGTTTATGAATTGGATGGGGGAATTGGGGCTGCCCTTCGTGATGGTCTATACCAAGGCAGACCGAGTAAAACCTGCTGAATTGGAAAATAATCAACGTGATATTCAACAGGCGGTCTTAGCGCATTGGGAAGAATTGCCTATGGAAGTCATTACCAGTGCCGTCAAAAACACGGGACGAGACGAGATACTTGATATTATAGCAGCAGCAATAGAGCAGGTATGAAGCAGGATAACAACCGACAATTGCCCCCTTCGCTGATTGAGCAACTGGAGGATTGGCCGATTTACCAACTCAGTGAGGATAGGGAGCGTTTCTTACAAGAAATTGAGGCATATACCTTGGACTTGCTGTCCGATAAGCCAGTTTCTTTTACGAATGACCTTATTTCTAAAACGATTTACAAGGAACGTATCCGTGTAAAGGAAGACCCTTGGAAAGTTGATCCGCCCAAGGAAAAACAGTTTTGGAGGCGGTTGAGCCAGCAGCATGTTCGACAATCTTTGGATGGCGATCCTCAGAAAGCAGCCACGGCTAACCGAGAAATCTTAGCGCAGATGATTCGGCGCTATGCGGATGAGATTGTGGGCACTTTTAGCATTGCTACTTTTTTATTTGCGCGCCGTTTCCTGACTTTTTTCTTTACGCGGCTCTTGAATGCTGCCGCTTTGAGGAGCATCAAAGGACTTTGGGGTAGCAAGCACCGGTTGGCTGATAAATAGAATCTCTACGGAGATGTAGCACAAATACGGGAACTTTTCAAAAAAGGTACGGTAGTAGTCGTTCCTACCCATTTTAGTAATTTGGATTCTATCCTTATTGGCTATGCGATGGATACAGCAATGGGGCTACCTTAATTCAGCTATGGTGCGGGTCTTAATCTTTACAATACAGTCTACACGGCTTGGTTTATGAACCGGTTAGGAGCGTATCGGGTGGACAGGCGCAAGAAATACACTGTTTATTTGGAAACGCTCAAAGCCATGAGTATGCTTTCCATCAAAAGAGGGGTAAACAGTTTGTTTTTTCCAGGAGGAACACGGATGCGTTCTGGTAGGTTAGAGGAGAAACTCAAGTTGGGGTTACTGGGAACAGCGGTGGAGGCGCAACGCGCTATTTTTCAGGAAGGACGGGATGAAAAGGTATTTATCGTGCCACTCGTCCTTAGCTACCATTTTGTATTGGAAGCGGAGTTCTTGATTGAGCAGCATTTACAGGAAATAGGCAAGGAGCGATATATCAAAACGCGGGATAGTTCCTATAGCCCGTTCAGGGTGTTGAAATTTGCGTGGAGAGTATTTTCGAAAGGAAATGATATATCCCTTTCTTTTGGCCAGCCCATGGATGTATTGGGTAATTCGGTGGATAGTGATGGGCACAGCTACGATTTGCACAATAGGCGCATACACCTCAAGGAGTATTTTTACAATATGGAAGGCGGTGTCAATAAAGATTTGCAACGCGAAGCTGAATACACCAATCTCCTTGGCGACCGCATCGTAGAGCGCTACCTTAAAGATAATGTGGTGCTTACCAGCCATTTGGTTGCTTTTGCGGCTTTTGAGCTTTTGAAGCATCAATATCCCAACTTGGATTTATACGGTTTGCTGCGTCTTCCGGCGGATGAGTTTATCTTCCCCCAGTCGGCATTAGGGGATGTAATCCATCAGTTGAAATCAAGGTTGGTGGTAATGGAAACGCTTGAACTCATCAAACTCTCGCCACAACTCCATGAAACCGTAGCGTTCATCATCGAAGATGGCATTGATCACTTAGGTAGCTTCCACGTGTCTAATCCGCTATATTTTGATATGCAGGGACGTATCGTTAGCGATAATTTCAAAATACTGTACTATTACCACAACCGCTTGGATAACTACAGTCTTGAAAAGTACATAGATTGGAAATCCATAGGCGAAGAAGCCCTTATGTTAGAAGAAGCACTATGGGAACCGGAGGGGCGTATATGATTATTCAGCCGCCGCTTTGCCAAAAATCATTTTAAAGCGCTTGTCGCGAATGGTGGTAGTTACAACAAGGATTGTGTCTTCCAGCGTTTCGATTTTGTAGTCAGCTTCGATAGCGCCTCCCCGTTGTTGGATAAATTTGCCGTCTAAGGCGTAGGTACTCTTTTCCTCCATGCCCGTCAGATTGGAAAGGAGCTGACCTTCGGGTTGGAAATCAAAAAAGAGACCTTGCAACATTTCTGTTTGCTTTTCATTGCGAAAAGCCTCCTTAACCTCCCAGCGGCCTTCCAACTTGGATCGGGTTTCGTCTTCATCCGTACAAGATGACAAGACCAAGACGGGCAAAGTGAGTACCAATGCCAAGAAAAAATATCCAGTGCTTTTCATAGGGTAATGAGCCATTTGTCGATACTAGTAGTTTAGAGAAGCTAAGCTCAGCGTCTCTCCATATTCTACCCCACAAAAGTAAAGTGAAGTTCTGAATTACGCAAATGGCTAATAATCACTTACTGAAAGTTGTAAAGTAGGTTGGGGGGGAATCATTTGCCCTGTTCGGATATAATCCCAGGCTGCTAATGCGATCATGGCACCATTATCGGTACTCCATTTGGTAGGTGGTAAGCACAGTTTTACACCCTGCTTACGGCACAAAGCGGCTGCGTGTTCCCGGAGTTGGGAATTTGCGGCTACCCCTCCTACGATCACTAATGACCGGACGGGGTATTTCTTCAAGGCTTTTCGACACTTGGTTATGAGAATATCCATGGCAGCGGCCACAAAGGAAGCTGCTACATTTGCTACAACTGGGGATGGCTCCGCGTCTAAATATCTAGCCACTGCCGACTTCAAACCAGAAAAAGAAAACTCTAACCCTTCGTGCAACATAGGGCGGGGAAACGGTATCACATCTTTTCCCTCACGGGCTGCTTTATCAATAGCAGGGCCGCCGGGATAACCCAAATTGAGCATTCTGCCTACTTTGTCGAATGCTTCCCCCACAGAATCATCACGCGTAGATCCCAATAACTGTATGGTAGCCTCATCCTGTAAATGGGCCAAAAAGGTATGTCCCCCTGATACTAACAACAGTAAAGCAGGATATTCCACGCGCTTTTCTTCCAAATCGGCACTTCTCAGATGCCCTCTCAAGTGATTGATACCTATAACAGGAACGTTCCAACCCATTCCCAAGCCGGCGGCGGTATTCAATCCCACCAAAAGGGAGCCTATCAATCCGGGGCCACGGGTAACAGCTATGGCTTCTAGATCTTGGGGTGTTATCCCGGCGGTAGCCATCGCTTGATCCACTGCGGGTAGGATGGACGCTACGTGTGCACGTCCTGCTAATTCTGGGAAAACGCCTCCGAATTGGTTGTGGATAGTAGCTTGTGAGCTAACGACCGACGCATATACCTGACCTTGTTCGTCCACAATAGCGATGGCGGTATCGTCGCAAGAAGATTCTATGCCAAGGATGTACGGCTTCATGGTTGGGGATTTTCAAAGAGGGATGATTGTTCCGTTAGCGGAATAACAAAACTTGGATACATGGTGGCTCTTGTTGACCAGATGGCCTCCATGCGTGGCATATCGGATGCGCGTCCGAATTTCATATTCGTATCGTGGATTTCCTTTTTAGGAAATAAGCGTTTTATGCTTTCTCGATGTGCGCCTGCTACCGCTAAGGTGGGTAAATCGCCGATTAGGTCGGGGATAATGGCTTCCGGTAAACCGTAATGAGTAGCTCGTAGCCGCCCCGCTGCGAACCATCCAATGTAGGCTTGTTGCTTAATGGATTTGACGGTAACAATAGCGGGGCAATTCCACTGCATTTCGGCGGCAAAGCCCATCAATTCAAATGCGTTGACAGGAAAAACAGGCACTTTTAGGCTATAACCCAAACTATTAGCAAAGGCAACACCCGTGCGTATGGAACTTGTGCCACCAGGGCCTTGGTTAACGATGATGCGACGAATAGCCGAAGCAGGGAGTCCCGACGCGTCCAAGGCGATGCGCGTCAGTTGTGCTACGTCCTTGATTTCTGCCAATTCTTCGTGTAGGGTGGAATCATAGCAGATTCCATCAGTGGTTGCTAACACAACCCCATACGGTAAAGCGGAAGATTCAATACACAGCGTTATTTCCATGGCTTGCCACCTATAGCCAATAGGCCACTTTGTTCAATAATTTCTGCCGACCGCGGGCCTGCTGCGGTTATTTCAACTTGCCGGCTCGTTTCGGAATGGGCATCTTTTGATAGGTTTATCACCAAATAATCGTCAAAATCTTGCTTCACCTTGTCGCCCCATTCTATGCAAGCAATGACCTCATCCCAGAATTCATCTAAAGCCAGATCGCGAAACTCCTCCATAGTGTCCAATCGATAGGCATCAATATGGAGCAATCTGCCAGCGGGATAGCGATAAAAATGAGCAATGGTATAAGTAGGGCTGGATACGTAATTGGTAACACCTAATGCGGTTGCCATCGCTTGCACCCAGAAGGTTTTGCCGGCAGCTAAACCGCCATTGAGTATCACCACATCACCCGCACGCAATTGTTTCGCCAACAGTGTTGCGGCAGAACGGGTAGCCTCCTCATTGGGTAAGTTTAACCTGAGCATCAAGGTTTTTAGAAAATTTGGAAGGCAAAAGTACACTTTTTTCGCGCTTAACAACACAGAAACATTACCTTTACAGGTTCAGAGTATATCTAAAATTCTCTCAACACATTGGAAAGGACGCCTCCTATTGTGACAATCACATCTGATTTTGGCTGGAGGGATTTCTACCTAGCCCGCATCAAAGGCAGTATTCTTAAACAAACGCCTAATGCTCGTATTATTGATATTAGCCACGATGTTTCCAATTACAATATTGTAGAAGCGGCTTATCTGTTTGGGGCTGCTTGGCAGGCATTCCCTGTGGGGACAATCCATATTGTAAGCGTCAATGACTTTGACCAACCCGAACAGCCTATGTTAGTTTTTCAGCATGAAGGTCACTTTTTCATAGGCCCTGATAATGGTGTTTTTTCCTTGGTTTTTGACCAGCAACCTTCGTCTATTTATTCTATAGATACGGCTGATATAGCACCCGATAACTTCCCGTTAGCGGCTGTTTTTGCGAAAGCTGCCGGGCATCTTGCCCAAGATTTGCCCGTAGGAGGCTTGGGAGGAGCCGTTGAAAAATGGCTGGAGCGCATTGCATTGCGGCCAGTGACTGGCCCCAATCACATTCGAGGGGCTGTTATTTATATAGATAAATTTGAAAACGTCATCCTTAACATCGACCGCGCTGTCTTTGATGCAGTAGGAAGAGGACGACCTTTTGAACTCTATTTCAAACGACATTCGCCCATTAAAGGTATCTCACAACATTTTCATGATGTGGCTATTGGGGAAGTACTCTGCCGATTTAATGCCTCCGATCGCTTGGAAATTGCCATCAACATGGATAAGGCAGCCAGCTTGCTCGGTCTGAAAATCGACGATACGGTGCAAGTAGATTTCACAGGAAAAATGTGATGCATTGCTACGGTTATGGGAAACCATTCGAATTGCCTATTTTTGCCGTGAGCACTCGGTAGGGGTCTAGCTTCAACGAGTGCATCACCCCTAATCACGTTACCAATATGCGCATCAACGGCCATTCCCATTTGCTGCCCTACCCGGAGGAAATTCCTGCGTTCATGAAGGAAAAAGAAATTTTCTGGGTGGATGATGACCGAAAATTTATGCTCCAAAAAAACTGGAAGCGACCCGTTACGGACTCAACTTTTTTGCACGAAAAAAAACTGCAATGGATGGAGCGCAACCACATCGATCATGCCGTGGTACTCAACCTCTCGCAACTGTACGGCAATGGGCTTCGGTTTGAAATGAAGCAGGTATTGCGTTGGCAGAACGATTTTGTACAGTATTCAAGCCCGTTATCCTCATAAATTTACTTGTGGTTTTGTCGTGCATGCGGGGTTTGTGAAATCTACGTTGTGGGAAATAGAACGGTGCGTGGAAACATTAGATTTAAGGGTGTTATGTTTGCCAACCCATTATCTTGATTCTGTGAAAGACGCTGCCAGCTTTTTCATAGCCGATACGAGACAAGACCTATCTTTGAATTAGCCAACCACTATGGGCTGGCAGTGGAGATACACCCGTATGACGGTGAGAAGTTCATTGCTCTAGAAAACACGGCTTGGCGCTTTCATTTGGTTTGGATGTTGGCGCAATGTGCAGATGCCTTCCATTTTTTCACCCTCAATGGTTACCCGGATAAATACCCTAACATCCGCACTTGTTTTGCACATGGTGGGCAGTTGGCACATATCAATTTAGGTCGGCGCATTCAGGGTTTCGATGGTCGGCCCGATCTTTTTGAGGGCAAACTCCATCCCCGTAAGACAGTGGGGCATCCTAATCTTTTCTTCGATACCTTAGTCCACGACACCCTCTCCTTGGAACTGATGATTAAAGAAGACCAAGGCACCCGACAAATCATGGTGGGCTTAGATGATCCTTACCCCTTGGGCGAGATGGAGAGCGAGCGTCAGTCCTCTTACCCAGGGAAGTTGTTGGACTTGGCCGTAACCGAATCTATTATCACAGCCGAGGAACAGCAGCAGATGTGGGAAACGAATGTACTCAAATGGTTGGGGGCCAGCCCCGGAAGCTCGCTTTACAATAGAATTTATAACCTTCAGCAAGCATGATATATCAAAATAAGCTTGACTTTTGCCCAGGAAATGGACGCTCAGGACGAGTTGCGCCACTTTAGGGAACAGTTTCATTTGCCTACACAATCTAATGGTGTTCCCTACATTTATTTATGTGGTAATTCTTTAGGGTTGCAACCTAAAACAGCGCGGGATGCCCTCCATATTGAGCTGGATGATTGAAGTACTGGGGTAGAGGACATTTGCATGCCCGTAATCCTTGGTTGCCTGCCATGAGTTTGTGACATAACAGATGGCAAATATTGTGGGGGCATTACTTGAAAAGTGGTTGTGATGAACACCCTCACCGTAAACCTCCACCTGCTGATGGTTTCGTTTTACCGTCCTTCGCCTCAGCGTTACAAGATACTGATAGAGGCCGATGCCTTCCCCAGCGATAGGTGTACATTAGCTTCTCAATTGCGCTTTCATGGTTACGACCCCGATACGGCGCTGATTGCATTGAAAGCCCGCCCCGGGGAAGAATGTATCCGTATAGAAGATATTCAGGAGGTATTGGCTACACAAGGCAGTACTTGTAGTATTGTTGGAAACACCAATTACTATACGGGTCAGTTTTCCTATGAAAACCATCTCAAGTAGGGGGCATCACAAGGTTGTTTGGTCGGTTTTGATTGTGCGCATGGTGCGGGCAATGTACCCTTAACTGCACGATACAGGAGCTGATTTTGCGATGTGGTGCAGCTATAAATATCTCAATTCGGGGCCAGGCAGCCTGTCTGGTTGCTTTGTTCATCAACGCCATCTTGGGCGCACTGATTTGCCGCGATTTGAAGGCTGGTGGGGACATAATAAAGCGACCCGTTTGGAATGAGGGATGATTTTGACCTATTCCTACGGTGGGACTTGGCAACTCAGCAACCCTCCCATTTTATCGCTGGCTGCTATCAAGGCATCGTTGGCTATTTTTGCCGATGCTAAAATGGATAGCTTTGCAGGTAATCCATTCGACTTACGGGTTTTTGGAGTATCTGCTGGGTCAAATATCCTCCGATGCCATCCGCATCATTTACACCCCGCGATGTGGCTCAACGCGGTTGCCAACTTTCGATTCCAAGTAAAAAATGCCGATAAACAGTTGTTTGACGCCATTTCAAAAGAGGGTAATTGCCGATTGGCGCGAACCCGATGTGATTCGCGTTGCTCCCGTGCCTTTATACAATACTTTCACCGACGTTTACCAATTTGTCCATATTCTTAGCCACTGCATTTCAAGATATGAACCATACAGCAGCAACACAACACATTGTAATAGTAGGTGCAGGACTCTGCGGCTCTTTATTGGCTATACGGTTAGCACAGCGGGGTTATCGCGTGAGCTTACGACAACGCAGCGATATGCGCAAAGGCTACAGATGCCGGGCGTTCTATCAATCTAGCACTTTCACCTGGGGATTATCGCTTTAGAAACGGCAGGAGTCAGTGCATCCGTCATGCCTATGTGTACCCCCATGCACGGGCGCATGATACACTCCAATGGAGGGGAACGATTTTCGCCTTACAGTGGCCGCGATGATGAGTACATCAATTCTATTTCTAGAACGGGACTTAATATGGTATTGCTGGACAAGGCAGAATCGTACCCTAATGTTGGAAATCCACTTCGAAAGTCGCTGCACGGGTGTGGATATAGACACGGCCACGGCACATTTTGCCAATAAGAAAATAAAATCTCGCAAGTGGTAGGCGATGTCGTAATCGGCACCGATGGCGCTGGCTCTATGGTTCGTCGGGCATTGATGGGTAAATCAACGCAGCTTCTTTTTAACTATTCTCAGCATTTTCTGAAAAGCGGCTACAAGGAATTAACTATTCCACCAGCAGCGGATGGGTCTCACCGTATTGACAAAAACGCGCTGCATATCTGGCCGCGTGGTGCTTTTATACGATGCCCTCCCCAATTTAGATGGGAGTTTCACGGTGACGCTCTTCCATCCTTTTGAGGGAGAAGCTGGCCTCAATACGTTGGATACACCACAGAAAGTGAGGTCTTTTTTTGAAAAACACTACCCAGATGCGCTGCCGCATTAATAGGTTTGGAGGAGATGTATTTTGAAAACCCCTCTAGTGCTTTGGGTACGGTGAAATTGTTCGCCTTGGCAAGCATTGGGTAAAATACTCTCGTCATGGGGGATGCAGCTCATGCGATTGTGCCATTTTATGGGCAGGGAATGAACGCTAGCTTTGAGGATGTTCGCCTTTTTGATGCTATGATTGATGAATTTGAGGGGGATTGGGTAGGATTCTACCTGCTTTTTCCATACGCGAGCCTGTCGATACCAATGCCATCGCTGATTTGGCTATTGATAATTTCTACGAAATGCAAGATAAAGTTACAGACCCTGATTTTATTAAAAAACGCAAGTTAGAAATGGAGTTGGAAGCCATGTCCCGATTATTACTCAAAAGTATTCACTGGTAACTTTCAAACCCCATATTCCTTATTCCGTAGCGATGGAAAGAGGGCGCGCCCAAGACCAATGGTTGCTGGAATATGTGTCGGGTAAAGATGAATCGGATATCCGAGCGGAAGATGTTTTCCGTTGTGGAAGAAGTTTGATACAGGAGACTGATGTAATCCCTTTATTATCAATGCTTTTTGGGGCAACTTTTACAGAAAGCTTTTCCTTTCTTGTATTTCTTGCAACATTTTCTTTTTTTTGTCTTTGTAGCATGACCACCGGGCAAGGATATTTTACGGTACAAGTAAAAATGCCTGTGTCATATCTGATTTTGTTGCCATAATATTTCCTCTGTTGACTGAATAGTTCAATATTAACAGCAGCAAAGATATAATGTTGTTTTATTTAGACTAATTATGAATAAAAAATTATCGGAAATTGTGTAACAATTAATGGCGGGTTAATATGACCTTCGATGGGTTCTCAACATCCTCATATGGATTGGTTATATTGATAATGACTTTCAGGCCATATGCATGGTTTTAAAATATATCTGGTGAAGGGATGGGAGCATTACTGACGGAGTGCAACGTAGGAGGTGAGAGCGTACAGCCTGACCCCGATCCCGATTGAATCGGGAGAGGGGGCACCCCCAAATCATTTATCAGTATTTAGAAAAAAACCTCTATTTTTATAAGCATTACATCTCCCGCGATGATTTGAGCCTGCCCATTGGGTTGTGTAACTTCCAGTGTATAGGTATAAACACCTTGGGGTAAATTTTCCTCTTTTTTGCGGCCATCCATCCTTTGAGTAGGGTGAGGTCGATTTCATTGGCTTGATACACGATGCCCCCCCATCTGTCAAAAATCAAAAATTGACGCACAAAGATTCCTGCATCGGATACGGATTGTGGTTTGAAAAAGTCGTTAATACCATCTGCATTAGGGGAGAAAATATTTGGCATATAAATGGGGCAATTCTCCCGCACGATCGTTGCCGTGGTGTCAAAAGTACAGCCTTCTTCATCTTCTAAATGAAAAGAGTAAACACCTGCTGGTAAGTCTGTTATTTCACCAGAAGGTGAAACCGAAACGCCGTCATTACTTACACTCAGTAACCCCGTTCCTCCCGATGCTTCCCACTGAATGATACCATTGTTTTCCTGACATGTTGTGGGTCGTAGCTGCTACGATTGTAACTGGGATGGCTACTTGAGGCGCTATTGTAGTGGCAGTTACTTCGCAGCCCGTAGCATCGCGTAAGTTAAAGGGTAAAACAATACCAGCAGGCACGAAGCAAGAATAGCAGAAGGGAAGGTCACATTCATTGTCTCCTATCCGTAAGGAATAAGGAGCGACTCCACCAGTATAAGCAATTGACACATCGTACAAATTTATCTGGCAGTTAATGGAATTGATACTTACAAGAGTCGATAAAAATGCAAACTGGGTGGAATCTCTACATTTACCTCATGGTAACAACCTGCTTGATCTCTTACAGCCCAGTAGGTAAATGCCTGCTGTCAAGTCTGAAAAGGTAGCGGTTGGTTGGAAAGCTATCCCCGTTTAAGCTATATAGAAAAGGAATTGGCAATCCCCGTCACTTCAGCCAGTATCGCTCCGTTGTCGGCACCGCAGGAGGTAGGTGTTACTTGTGGTTGAAGCATAGGGGCGGTCGTTCCGCTGATGCTGGCTTGAGACTGTGTTTGGCAACCTGTAGCATCCGAAACGAGTAGTTGATAGCTGCCTGTGCCCAGTCCGTTGGCAGTTAACCCTGTTTGTGCAACGCCATTTACAAAAAAAGTATAGAGGTGGCGTGCCATCCTGTACTTGTATCGTGATACTGCCATTACATTCGCCGCAACTCGTATTGGACACCGGAAACTTCCTCAATAACGAGTACTACTAAGAATGAGGACTAATTGCGTGACAGTACATCCCACTTCATCCATTACATATACACATATTCTTCTTGCCAGGCAATCCTGTAAAAATGGGTGAATTATAAACCACATGAATCATCTAAATTATAGACCAACGAACCCACGCCACACCCGGAGGCGGTAATGGTTAGCGTCCCGGAGGGGTTGTTGCAATCGAAACCCTCCGCTATGACCTCGTCAATGATGATGGGGTTGGGGACAAAAATTCATACTGGCTGGCACCACCACTCGTTTGAAGCGGAATGCTGGTAAAAATCGAGGCTGTTATTGGCAAAGTTGACTTCGTAAATCGCAGACGGACTCTCTGTAAGTGAATAAACGGTTAAAGATTCGCAGTTGGCGGCGTAGGTGACGATGCCAAAAATTCGCCCATTCACATTCTCATCGATGATAACAGTGCTATTGCTCGGGTTTTGAATATCTACCCGGACAATATCATCATTTTGGGCAGCCATGTACAACGCTCCTTCGTAAAACGCCAGATCCCCCTCGGCTCCGTAGCCGGTATTGCCGAGGAATTGCCCCGTGTTGGTGGCCAAGTTATAGGCCCATAAATCACCCCCCAGGCCACAGGCGTAGAAAATGCCAGTAGCGGAGCAAGTGAGTGCCGTATAAGTTTGGGATGCGTTCGATTCAAAAGCATGAATAAGGCTGCTGGTGCCATTAAGCACGTCTATTTGATACAAACGCCCGGATGAGTTGACAGCATACAAGTTGCCGTTGGGATGAAAGCTGATATCTGTTGTGCTAAAGGGTATGGCTCCTACCTGTTGGTAGCTACAATCGGTTAAGTTAAGTCGGAAGAGTTGATTACTTAGCGTACTCAAATAGATTTCCTGAGCCATTGCAGAAGGCGCATGAAACAACAGAAAACTCAATAATAAAGCGTAAAAGCGCATAGGTGATACCAGATTTGTTGTAAAGGTAAGGCAATCATGGAAAAAGAGGCTTCATCATTTCATTTTTCAGCTATAGAGACGGGGTAATGACATTCAGCCGATTGAGGGAAATTTGGACATACGCTAACAACATGGGGAAATAGATATTATTTAGTATGCCAAATTTTCATGCCAACGGCGAGCTATTGTGCTTGTTTCTGTCACACCATGGTATAAATGTGACGCTTTGTCAGACTGTATGCTTTTGGCACATTATATGCTTAGAGGCAGGTGTCGATTAAGACATGTTCTTATCGACAAATTCAATACAATTTCATTATCAACAAATATTCAAACTGAATTATTTATGAAGCCCATCAACGACCGAGTAGTGATCAAGCCTGCTACGGCTGAGGAAACCACCAAAGGTGGCATCATCATTCCGGACACTGCCAAGGAAAAGCCACAGCGAGGTGAAGTAGTAGCGGTTGGCCCCGGCAAGGACGGCAACCTGATGACAGTGCAGGTTGGAGACATCGTACTCTACGGCAAATACGCCGGACAAGAGATCAATTATGAAGGCGAGTCTTACCTCATTATGCGCGAAGACGACGTGTTGATTATTCTCTAATTCGTCTGTGTTGTTGAACTTTTTTTCAAAAATCTAAAAACCAAATCAAGATATGGCTAAGGAAATTAGCTTTGACAGAGAAGCCCGTGAACAGCTCCGTAATGGGGTGGACGCATTGGCTAATGCCGTAAAGGTAACATTGGGGCCTAAAGGCCGCAACGTAGTGATCCAAAAGAGCTTCGGCGCACCTCACATCACGAAGGATGGTGTTACCGTAGCAAAGGAGGTGGAGTTGGAAAACCCAGTGGAAAACATGGGTGCCCAAATGGTGAAAGAAGTAGCGAGCAAAACGGCTGATGCTGCGGGTGATGGTACTACCACCGCTACGGTATTGGCGCAAGCTATGATCAATGCAGGCTTGAAAAACGTGACTGCAGGTGCCAACCCTATGGATCTTAAGCGCGGTATTGACAAAGCTGTTAAGGTCGTTATCGAAAACCTCAAAACACAAAGCGAGGTAATTGGCGACGATTACAAAAAAATCCAGCAGGTAGCTGCTATTTCTGCTAACAACGATGAAGAAATCGGTACGTTGATTGCAGATGCTATGAAGCGCGTTACTAAAGATGGGGTTATCACCGTTGAGGAAGCCAGAGGTACCGATACCTACGTGGACGAGGTGTTGGGTATGCAGTTCGACCGTGGCTACCTTTCTCCTTACTTCGTGACGGATGCAGAGAATATGGTAACTGAGTATGACAATCCGTTCATCCTCATCCATGATAAGAAAATCAGCAACATGCAGGAGATTGTGCCTGTGTTGGAAAAAGTGGTACAGTCTGGCCGTCCATTGCTTATTATTGCAGAAGACATTGAAAGCCAAGCACTTGGAGTGTTGGTTGTAAACCGCTTGCGTGCTCAACTTAAAGTGGTAGCTGTGAAAGCACCGGGCTTTGGCGACCGTCGCAAGGCTATGCTCGAAGATATTGCCATTCTGACAGGTGGCACGGTTATCAGCGAGGAAAAAGGCTACAAACTTGAAAATGCAGGTTTGGAACACCTCGGCCAGTGCGAGAAAATCACGGTTGACAAAGACAATACTACGATTGTAAACGGTGCTGGCAGCGAAGACATGATCACTGCTCGTATCAACCAGATCAAGTCTCAGATAGAAACTACTACTTCTGACTACGATAAAGAAAAATTGCAAGAGCGTTTGGCTAAGTTGTCAGGTGGTGTAGCGGTTCTTCATATCGGTGCCCCTACGGAGGTAGAAATGAAAGAGAAAAAAGACCGCGTGGATGATGCTTTACACGCTACGCGCGCTGCGGTAGAAGAGGGCATCGTTGTAGGTGGCGGTGTAGCTTTGGTTCGTGCGATTGGGTCACTTGACAAAATGAAAGGCGAAAACGAAGATCAGACCATTGGTATCAATATCGTTCGCAAGTCATTGGAATCTCCACTGCGTACTATCGCTGATAATGCAGGTGTTGAGGGCAGCGTGGTGCTACAAAACGTGTTGAGCGGTAAAGGTGACTACGGCTACAACGCCCGTACCGATGAGTACGAAGACCTGAAAAAAGCAGGTGTAATTGATCCTACCAAGGTGACGCGTATTGCACTTGAAAATGCAGCTTCTATTGCTGGTATGGTATTGACTACCGAGTGTGTCATCAACGACAAGCCTGCTCCGGAAGGTGCTGGTGGTGCTATGCCTGGTGGCATGCCCGGCGGTATGGGTGGCATGATGTAATATTTAGCTCTTCAAGAGTGGAGAAAAAGCTCTCTGGTGTATGCCAGAGGGCTTTTTTGCTTATGATGAATTTTTAGCTGTAAGTATTCTCAAACTACCTATTAGTATGGGGAAAATAAATTCAGAATTTTCTGAGTCAAAGAAATCGGATAAAACGCTTTAAATGAACCGCTTATTCATCCGATTGTCTTTGACAAATTCTGAATTTATTTTTTTCTTATCCCTTACAATACGCTACCTTTTTACAACCTTTGTATTATTCCTTAAAGCGGCATTATAAGAAGCACATCATTTACAAGGGTATGATAAACAAACTGGCAGGAACAGCAGCAGACTTCATTCCTATTGCGATCGTAGGGGTGTTGTTGTTTATTGGATTCGTACTGGAGTTGGATAATATGATGGGATATCTGAATACAGGCCAAATCTTGGTATCACAGCCTCTGTTTAGCGATACCATTGGGTATATTGGTAGGGAGGGTATGCAGCATACCGAAGTTATCAAAAACAGCAGGATGAAGTGGATGCGATGAGAAGGTTCTTTGCTATCTTTTTTTTCTGCTTGCTGTTACTGCCTTTGGGTATCAGTAAAGCCAACCGATTGGGGTTTAAACCCACGGATGCTGTGTTAGAAAGAGTTGAAATCGAGTCTCAATTGGCTCGTTATGCCAGCCGTTTTGGAGAAACAGCAGTTGCTACCAATAATGCCAATCAGTATCTGTTGTTTTTTTATTGGAATAACAGATTGTATAAAACCGTCAGCGATCACCCCCTGTTGGATGATGCCCGTAAAGGCAAAGAGGTATCCTTGCCCATCACCATTGGAAGGCTGGGGTATAGTTGCGGAGCCGCTAGATTGAGGCCACTACTTCGCGCGCTTTTCCGTTTTGATCCAAGAGATGATGACACCGCCTGCCAATAATACGAAAATAACCACTAAGCTGAGCCATTCTTGGGGATGCCAAAAGTCGTGTAGAAGCATTTGGCTGCCACAAAAAGAGGATAAGGGCTAAACTGTACTTGAGTAGCTCGAAACGATCCATCACGGTAGCTAATACAAAGTACAAGGAACGCAAACCTAATATGGCAAATACATTGGAAGAAAACACCAAAAACGGGTCGGTGGTAATAGCTAAAATTGCAGGAATAGAGTCGAAGGCGAATAGAATATCAGTGGTTTCAATCATGATAAGCGCTATGAATAAAGGGGTCATTGCCAACACTTTGTTATTGCGTCTTACCACAAATGATTCGCTTTCTATTCGTTTGCTGACAGGAAACAATTTACGCGCATAGCGAATGATTGGGTTTCTACTAGGATCCACTTCTTCATTGCTTGTCAACATTTTCCATGCGCTGTAAATAAGGATAGCACCAAAAATATACATCATCCATTGGAAGTGTTCCAAAAGATACACACCCACGCCGATCATCAAGCCCCTGAATATGAGTGCTCCCAAAATGCCCCAGAACAAAACCCTGTGCTGAAATTGGGTAGGCACTTTGAAGTATTTGAAAATCAGTGCCATGACAAATACATTGTCCATACTGAGGGATAGTTCTACAAGATAGCCACTCGAGGTATTTTAGGGCAGCATCAGTACCAGTGAGGTCTCGCTCGCCCCAATGATTATTGTAGAGATGATAGACAACCAAGCTGAAAGACAAACCTACGAAAGCCCAGAGAGCAGTCCATTTTAAGGCTTCTTTGGTGGTAGGAACGTGGACTTCCTTATTGAAAACCCCAAGATCTAACGCTAATAGTAAGAGTATGAAAAGAATAAACGCAGCCCAAAGAAGCATATTCGTTTTTTTGTCGCTTGTGACGATAATGATAATACAAAAGGTAACACCGAAGTAGTAGGTATGTATCTTTGTGCTAATTTTTTCGACCAGCATCGTGGCATAATCAACGAACTTGCCAGATATGCTGTTGAAAGTCATATACCTACACACTATTGTTGCAAACAAAATAGTTACAGCAAAAAATAATGTTATGCAAAGCAAGAAGAATCCTCTTTACTGCTTGTAGTGGTACTAACATCTGATCGCTGGTTGCCATAGCAGTAAAACGACTGCCACTACTCAAGAGCCTTCCACGCCGCAGGCATTCCCAGTGTGGAGAACGGCTCTTATGTAGCTACGTTGACAGATGCGAATTTTGAGCAAATGGTGAAAAACGCATCTGGGTTGCGAGTGGCATATTTCACGGCTGCTTGGTGTGGTACTTTGCCGCATGATGGCACCTAGTGTTGAGAATGTTAGCCGTGAGTTTCAAGGGCGCGTTCTTATTGGCAAGTTGGACGTAGATGCCAATACTACTACTACGCTGATCCATGAAGTTAGGAGTATTCCAACACTTGTTTTCTATAAAGATGGTGCCATCGTTCACCGCAGTTCGGGCTATGTCACGGAAGAATCTCTTCGTGAAATCATTACTCGTCTGCTTTGAAATGAGACCTGCGCTTAGTAATTTGACGGAAATAACTGATCCCATTTTTTCTGAAGGCTTGTCTTTATTCACACGCTTTGTGCAAGTATTCCTACGCTTAGTGCATAAAGCCAAGCCAAAAATGGGATCACTTATTTTTTTTCCGTCTCTTAGTTGAGCTACTCTTTTACAACCACGAACCCTTCCTGCAATGGATTGAGGATGTCCACGAGGTCATGGAAAAGAGTGCTGCCGTGTTTGAGATACAGCGGAAGAAAATTATCATGCCGTTCCTGCAAGCCATTGCCAGGGAATAATTTTTCCTTTAGACTTCTCAACTGGTTGATAGCTGTATCGTGTCTTTGCTTTTCGGCTCGCATTAATCTTCCTTCTAAATGCTCTACACTTTTAGCTTGCCGGGTGTATTCTGCTTCTATGGCTTGTGCCAAAGTAGGGTCGATATCCCGAGCCTTGGCCGCAATGCTTTCAAAGAGGGATTGGAGTTGTTGTTTTTCTTCTGCGATAGTCAGTTCGTGCGTTGTGTGGCGGGTGACGTACTGGCGAATCAACGCGTCGGTGTCTTGGAAAATATCCGAGACCGAAATATCCAATTTATCCATACGTTTTTGAATGCCTTCATCCAACCAGAGCAAGGAGTTTCGCCTAACTAAAACAGGAAAGTTGACACCAAAATGGCTAAATTGGTTTTGCGCTCCAACCAATAGGCCAACTCGCCACCTCCACCGATGTAAGCCAGATTGGGCCAAATCACCTCTTGGTACAAAGGGCGCATGATAACATTGGGGCTAAAGTGTTCTGGATGAGACGCTAACTCCGCTAGGAGTTCCGTTTGTGAAAAACGATAATCGGTACCCACTACGTTGTATGTGTCTCCTTCCAGTTCTATACGCGCCCTCAATCCATCGCGTAGGTAGAATAGATTGATGTCTCTAGCGTGTGCTTGCCCTGAAAAACCAGCAGCCTCTAATGCTGCTTGAGCGGCCTCTATCAAAGGCTGGGAAGGTTGATTTACCAACTCTTCGCGCATATAGGGAATGAAAAGCCTTTTAAGGTCAGGGTGGTTCATGTCAACAACGACCAAGCCCAAGTCGGCGAATAACGTATGAAGGTAATCCTGCATAGCGCGTCCGTAGTGCGTGTGGCGTGTGAAGGAAGCCTCCACTTCCTGATAAGCTTTTACTGCGGATTCACTGTCTCCCAGCAAAGTTTTCAGATCAGCCAGCGGCCCTGCCAATGTAGCTGTGTTCATATTGCCTACCGCACCTGTTTGGCCACTTTGCCATTCAATTCGCTTGCCGTATAGCCAAGTGTGGTTGATCTCTTCAAAGTCGTGGTCTTCACCCCCGATGATGAAAACGGGAACAACATGCTTGTCGGGATAGGTAGCGTTTAATTGACGAGCCAAGTTGATGGTAGAAGCGATTTTCAGCACATAGTACAAAGGACCTGTAAATAGACAGGGTTGATGTGCTGTAATAACCGTAAAAGTATTTTCCGAAAGCAACCGTTCCAGCTGTGCTTCGCTCGTTGGGTGGGGTGTTAGTTGAGCATATTGCTCGCGCAGGGCAGCTACCAAGGTGGCGCGGTCGCGAGGCTCGGCAGCCTTGTCTTTCATCACGTCACCAAAAACGGATAACTTGGGTTCATATTGGTAGAAATCCCGCAACCGACTATCAAGGGTAGCGTAAGCTACATCTCTAGTGGATAACTGTGGTACGTTTTGAAAAGGAATGTATTCGACTTTCATAGCATTGATGCCAACCTTTTTTTTTCAGGTTGGATGTATTAAGAGTATGTTTTGAAATTTTGCGAACTGATTTTCGACGATTTAAGGTTCTGGCTAAGGAATCAAAACTGAATTTAGCGCGCTAAATGAAGTTTTTATTCCGACGCCACGGTTCTTGAATCCTTGAAAAGCAGGAAGCACTTTGGAATATTTTGTCTTGCTTTCAAAACTAGCAATAATACCCAATTAAATTTCAAAACATACTCTAACTTTACCAGAATAAAAACCTCGGCTACCTAAATAGTTTAATGTATGCACAAATATATTTTAGCTTTAGATCAGGGAACAACCAGTTCAAGAGCTATTCTATTTGACCAAGACGGCCAAATCGCCTATACGGCTCAACAGGAATTTACACAGTACTTTCCACAATCTGCATGGGTAGAACACGATGCAAATGAAATATGGGAAAGCCAATTACACGTTGTACGCGCCGTCATGGAAAAAGCCGGGGTAGCTGCTTCTCAAATTGAAGCCATTGGCATTACCAATCAACGGGAAACCACAGTGGTTTGGAATCGAACTACAGGGCAACCCATTCATCGAGCTATAGTTTGGCAAGACAGGCGTACGGCGGCTATCTGTGATGCACTAAAAAAAGATGGACACAGCGATTATATTCGCCAACAGACCGGCTTAGTCGTAGATGCTTATTTCAGCGGTACTAAAGTCCAGTGGATACTGGACAATGTGCCTGATGCAAGAACATTAGCCCAGCGTGGTGAGTTATGCTTCGGGACTATCGATAGTTGGCTCATTTACAAATTAACGGGAGGTGAAGTACATGCAACGGATTTTTCCAATGCCTCTCGCACCATGTTGTTTAATATTCATACTTTATCTTGGGATGATACGCTGTTGGAACTTTTGCAGGTGCCGCGTGCGATATTGCCAGCTGTAAAGCCCTCTAGTGGGTTATTTGGGCATACGTCAAAAGCGTTGTTCGGTGCTGCAATCCCGATAACGGGCGTAGCGGGCGACCAACAAGCGGCTTTATTTGGACAGGTTTGCCATGAACCTGGTATGGCGAAAAACACCTATGGGACAGGCTGTTTTATGCTCATGAATACAGGGAATACCCCCGTGCTTTCTCAGGCCGGGTTGCTGACAACTATTGCATGGGGCATCAATGACCAAGTAATTTATGCCTTGGAAGGTAGTGTCTTTATTGCTGGTGCAGCTATACAATGGTTACGTGATGGGTTGAAACTAATTGATGAAGCCCCAGACTCCGAGTACTACGCTATGAAAAGTACAGGTTCGGAAGGGGTGTATGTAGTGCCGGCCTTTGCTGGATTAGGTGCTCCATATTGGGATATGTACGCCAGAGGTGCTATCTTCGGACTGACGAGAGGCACTGATAAAAGCCACTTGATACGCGCCACCTTAGAGTCTTTGGCTTACCAGACTAAAGACGTGTTGGATGCTATGGAGAAGGATGCAGGTGTGCCGCTTTCCACCTTGAAAGTGGATGGAGGTGCTAGTGCCAATAACCTACTAATGCAATTCCAGGCGGATATGCTGCAAGTACCCGTAGCAAGACCCTCAATCATTGAAACAACGGCTTTGGGCGCAGCCTATCTAGCAGGCATTGCCACCGGGTACTGGAAACAAGAAGAATTGGCCCAAAAATGGCAATTACAGGCCTCGTTTTCACCTCAAATGCCCACTGCCGAGCGTGACCGCCTTTATGCGGGATGGTTGAAAGCCGTCAGCAGGACAATGGGGTGGGAGGAGTGATGATTTTATGGTTCTTTGACAAATCTCGTGGTGGTAACGGGCTAGCGATCTCGGCAAAAGGCCGAGACAAGTTGTGCAGCAGTGGCAGCTTTTAGCTGACAGACCCGGGTTTGCCGGGGCCGAGCGAATAGCGAGCTGTCCCGATGTTTTATCGGGATAGCGACCCGAAGGGTAGCCCCCACTAAAAAAGTCAAAGAACCGATTTTATTTTACCGCAATCTATCCATAGACTTTACTAAATTGTCATCTTTGGATATGTTTTTATGTGCCAAGATGGCAAAAACAACGCTTACCAAAGGAAGCGCGATTCCTACAGCAGGCTGGGCAGCCGCACTTGAGGGGTCAGTGAAATAAAAATACCCTATGATGGCTACACCTAAGAGGGTGATTACTAACGATCCCATGGTGAGGCTCATCTGCAGCTTGCGGTTTTTGAAAAGGAATATCGCAAGCAGAAAAAGCAGCCCCGCAGCACCAAAAGCTATGAGTAGCAATAGGTTGTCTTGTAGCGTGAATGCTTTGTCAGCAAAAAGAGCGGATGCCTCCTGTGCATCGGAAGTAGTAGCGATGGGAAGCCCAAAAAGCCCTAATGCGCTGCCTGCTGCCAAAAAGAGAAAGATGGATTGAATTCTTTGTATCATGTCAATGTCTTATTTTCAGGAACAAAAATAGTAAATGATTCGATCAGAACTGAGTTATTGGGAACGGGAAAGTTTTTTTCACTCCATCGACTGCTTAATAATCGGCAGCGGTATCGTTGGGCTTTCCGCAGCGATACGGTTGAAAGAAAGTGACCCCATGAAGGATGTAGTCGTCGTGGATCGCGGACCTTTGCCATTGGGGGCCAGCACGCGGAATGCCGGTTTTGCGTGTTTTGGTAGCCTAAGTGAGTTGCTGGATGATTTGCAACACACACCCCGTGCAGCGGTCTTGCAATTAGTCATTCAGCGATATGAAGGACTCAAGATGTTGAGACAGCGTTATGGCGATGCCGCTATCGGTTATGAACCACTGGGCGGTTACGAGGTGTTTAGGCCCCAAGATGAGCTGTTGTTTGAGCAATGTATGGATGCGTTGGCCGATTTTAATCAGGATTTGTCTGACCTTATTGCACCCTCCGTTTATAAAAAGGATGATTCCTTGATTGCCCGGCACGGCTTGAAAGGCATTGCTCACCTAATTGTCAATACTGCGGAGGGGCAACTGAATACGGGTAGGCTCATGCAGACATTATTGCAAAAAGCACAATCCTTAGGTGTCCGCTTGATGAACGGTATTCAAATAGAACAATTGGAAGATGTAGGCGCGTATGTGGAACTACAAACAACGGCTGGATGGGGTTTTCGCACGGCTAGTGTTTTGGTCGCTACCAATGGTTTCGCCCGTAGCTTATTGCCTGACTTGGCATTACAACCCGCTCGCAACCAAGTTTTTATTACTCAACCCATTCCCAATTGGCCACTCAAAGGCAGTTTTCATTATGACAAAGGGTATGTCTATTTTCGCAATGTAGGCAATCGACTTTTGATGGGAGGAGGCCGCAATCAGGATTTTTCCGGAGAGACCACTGTTGATATGGATGCGCATGAACCCATACGGGAGTATCTGTTGGAATTAGCCGGCAACCTATTTGAAACAACGAAACCACTAGAGATTGATCAGTGGTGGAGCGGCATCATGGGGGTAGGCACCGTGAAACAACCCATCATTCAGCAAATCAGCACCAATGTCGTCGTAGCGGTGCGAATGGGTGGCATGGGTGTCGCCTTAGGTACGCACACAGGGGAATCGGCTGCTTTGTTACTAATCTAGAATTTGTATAAGAATTCATAGTTTTATCCCGAAACTATTTGTTTTTTATTAATCAAGTCCTTATATTTGCCAACATGGAAGCTACCCTTTCTTTACCCATCAGTATGGAGGAACGTGCACAAATGGACGCAGGCGAAATACGCATACCTGCTTCTTATGAGGATTTTATTGCCATGCTCGCCGATTGTGAATTTCCTATCGAATACGATAAGGATGAAATCATTATTATGAGTATAGCATCTGATCGTCACGAGCAAATAGTGGCGAATATTATTTTTCTTCTAGTTGGCTTATTAAGAGGAAATGACAACTTCAAACGCTACGGTAGTAACCGCCATGTTTTTATCGAAAAACTGACCAAAGCCTATTCTCCCGATGCTTCGGTTGCAAAAGGAGTTCCCCAACCCCATACGTATGCGTTAGGCAAAGAAGCTTATACCAATCCTTGGTTGGTAGTAGAAGTATTGTCGCCTTCTTCTGTCTTGCGCGACATGGGGGACAAGCTGGTAGCTTACAAAACCATTCCTAGTTTGCAGTATATTCTCTATATCTCACAGGATACACCTGCCGTCACACTTTATTCCCGCATTGACGAGCAGCGATGGCAAAGCACAGATTTTAACGCTTCCTCTCCCAATATTGAGATGGGAGCATTTACGATCTCTGTATTAGATATTTATGAAAATTTAGATTAACCCGTCCCTTAACTTACAACTTCCCAAATAATAATACTTCGGTCATCACTGGCACTCGCAAATTGATGTGTATCAGGCAGCCAGTACAAGCTGTTGACACTATTGATGTGCCCTCCATCTCTGACAGCATCGAGGGTGTAGCGGAGGGAAAGGTCGGAGGCATCCCATACCCGAATGGTTTTATCGCGGCTAGCACTAAAGAGCCATTGCCCATCAGGTGAACACAGCAAGGCATTGATGGTGAAATGAGCAACTAGTTCCATAGTAGGTTCCAGCTCTAATCCGTTCCAAACACGCAAACGAGCATCGCGCCCACCACTGAACCAAATACCGGATTGCGTAGGATGAGTAGCAATGCTGAAAACTGAGCTTTGATGTGCCTGTGAAAGGTACGCACCAGTTGCATCGTATCCGTGTCCACCAAATAAATGTGCTGATCGCTGGCACCTATCAATAGTAGTGAACTCTCTGGCCACCAACAGGCACTACGCAGTGCTTGGTTGCTAAGGCGCAGACTTTCCACAGCGGCAGGGCGTTCTGTTCGCCATTTCGTGAGTATGCCATCGCCACCGAGTGTAAAGACAAACCCACTCCGAGAAAGTATGCAATAGACCCCCTTTTGGTGATGGGCAATATGGCGGTTGGGGCGGCCTTCATCGAGATAGAGCCAATGAACGCCACCATTCATATCGCCCGCTACGATGGTTTGTTCAACGGGCAGGGTGTGCAGGCTAAATAATTGGGCATCGGCTTTGGCCACCAAACGGCCCAAATCAGGTTGGTGCAAGGGCCACTCTACAATCCATCCATCGCCAGCCGCCGACATGAAGCTGCCCCGGGAAAGGCCATTTTGCAAAGCGTATATAGCAGCGTTATGACCGGAAGACTGGTGGCGTTTTACGATTTTCATAGATGTGTAAAGTGTTCACTTGAGCAATCAGGTGGTCAACATCCAGCAGGGGCAATTGTTTAAAAATCGGCTTAAAGATGGTGATGGAATAATCAACAGCTATTATCTTGAGCCGAGTATCCAAAAGATTTATTTTTATGCAGTACAAATTTGATGGAAAACGAGTATTGATAACAGGCAGTTCGCGTGGCATTGGCCGTGCGGCGGCAATACTGTTTGCGGAGGCTGGTGCAGTAGTGGTGGTGCATTATCACCAACAGGCACAGGCAGCAAAAGACACCTTGAAAGCGCTACATGGCAAAGGTCATTTCGTACTCAAAGCGGATATGGCGAAGCCCCTACAAGTGCGCAATATGGTGCAAAAGGCAGCTAAATTAATGGGCGGGTTGGATATTTTGGTCAATAATGCGGGGGTATTCTTGCCGCACCCCGTAGATGGAATGTCATTTGAAGAATGGTTGCCCATTTGGCAGCAGACCTTAAACACCAACCTGACAGGCGCGGCGGTCGCCTCATTTACCGCAGCAGAGATCATGCGTCAGCAGGGTGGCGGAAAAATTATCAATGTAGGCAGCCGTGGTGCCTTTCGGGGCGAAGCCAATCAGGTAGCTTACGGTGCTTCCAAAGCAGGTTTGCACGCATTGGGGCAGAGCTTAGCACAGGCATTAGGCGCGTACGGAATCACGGTGCACAGCGTAGCGCCAGGTTTCGTGGAAACAGCCATGGCGCGTCCTCACCTCCAAGGAGCGGCAGGGGATGCTGTTCGTCAACAAAGCCCCCTCAACCGCGTCGCGACGGTGGAAGATGTGGCCCACGGCATATTGTTCTTAGCCAGCCCCGAAGCCCTGCACACCACGGGCTGCATTTTGGATATTAATGGAGCGTCCTACCTGCGTACCTGATATATAAGGGTTTAAGCAGTCGTTTTTTTTCACTAGGGCGCTCCCCCGCATCATCAGTTCCTGTTCCATTGTACAGACTGGGCGGGGTCAGGTGCCTCCGGGCTTCGCTTCGCTCGTCCCTCCCTACGGTCGGGAGTTAACCCCCTCCGTCCCCTTAGCGCGAGATGCATGAAATGTGTATATGTGCGATCCCGATAGCTATCGGGAGTGCTAAATGTGCTAAATGTGTTTATGTGTGAAAGGTGTATTGGTGTGGTTGGATGGGCTTCGCCCGTTTGAGGTTGTTTGATATTGTTTGATGGGCTTCGCCCGTTTGATGTGGTTTGATGGGCATAATCATGAAAATTCAATCATCTCCAAAATGCTGTAAATCCTGTAAATCTTGTCTTAAAAAGAAAATCCTGCCAACAACCTAACGCAGCAGCAGGACCTCGCCTTTTTCTTCGTGTTGTTGCCCGGCGAAGTCTGTCCATTGCAGGTGATAGATATAGACACCTTCGGCGGCAGATTGGCCTTGGTGTTGACCATTCCTTGAGTAGAGAAATAGAATCTATTAGGTTTCCCTGTTCTATAGGTGTTCTCTGTAGATTTGTAGTTTTTCTCTATTCCAGTTCCAATAATCTGTTTAAGTTTATTGTAACAATTGTGTCAAAAGGTTGTATTGAGTTGCCAATAAGCTCGTTATAGCTGTCTATAGGATTATCTCCTAATAGAAAGCAATAATAAAAATCGAAGCCTTGATATTCTGTTGAAGAAGTGATTGGATCAGTTATTGTGTAAGAAAAAATATTCTCACACCAATTTAATGTTTGTCTGTCTTCTGAAACTGTAAGTTCAATATTATAGCTGTTGACATGAATTTGTACTTCAGCTCCATCCACATCAAGATCACCTTGCACTTGGCTAACTAGTCCTGTGTCGTTGTCCAATAAGTCAAGAATACAAACGGTGTCATTAATAAATGTCATACTTCTAATTGGAAAATAATCAGCGACTTCGTCCAATTCAAAGTCAATTAAATACTGCACGTGTTGGGCAAAACCGCTTGAAGGCGAAGTCTCTTCGAAATTCTGCGAAGTATAAACATAGTATTGAGGGGTTTCATAAGAATACCCAGTAAGATTGAAGGTAGCAGGATATTCAAAATTAGTGTTGCTATCCACTGGTTCTTCGTTTTCACAACTAATCAGGAATAGTATAAAAACCACATAGATAAAATTAATCCAGTTCATTTTTGAGCATTTTATTGGCGAATTATTTTAGTAGATAATGTCTCCTTGTCATTACCCACCAATATTGATAGGTTTAAGATACCGCGATGGAAGTTGTCTGCCAAATTAATTTTATACAGATTATAACCTTGGTTATAAGAAATGGGTTGGCGTAAGACTTGCCTGCCAAGAAAATCTGTAAGAAGGATTACTCCGTTTCCATTTTCACTACTATGTAGCTCAAGTGAAATTTCATCATTGAATGGATTTGGAAACACACTAAACCATGTGTTGGCACTCTGCTTTTTTGTGGTTATTGATTCTGAACGCCCCTTATCTTCCCGTAATTGAGTGGTTTCAGAAGTATAATCAAATTCAAGTAGAGCAACGAACTCGTCTTTTATTGAAGGTATGTACCGTTTAAATAATTGTCCATCAATTTCTATTTGGTCTGTATCCCCAAACATTGAGCCGATCAGGTATAAATGTTGTTCGTTTAAAAATAGTCTTTCTACAGACTCTGTTCCAGTGGATCCATACACTTTACCTTCAACCAATGCTCCTTCAGGAGAAAACTGCAAAACTAGAATGTCTGATCTTCCATTTGAGATATACACTTTCTCATCTACTACTAAAACAGAATCGAAAGTAATAGCAAGGATTACATCTCCGTTATTGAGCTTTTCCGCAGTTGAGTTGTGGATGCGCTCACACTGAATTTTTTTCGCCCAAAGACTTTCGTTGCTTTCACCTAACAATACAAATAACCAATTATTCTCCTCTGTGATATGTAGTGAATAAGTATCCTGAATAGGAGCGTAACTTATATCCGAGGTGTTTTCAAACAAGACACCTTTTTGCCCTCCTTTAAAAGAGGAAACACTTTGAATTTTTGTAGTTTCGCTTGATAAAAATTTTCCCGAAGTTGAGAAATTCTTGGTTGATGCGTTGAAGTTTGTTACAATTGTTTCATTCTGTTCATACTGAATAGAATGAAATTGCGCTACGCCAATCGTAATTGTCCGTTCGGGATTTATATTTATGGCAGCAACAAAATCCCCATTGTTCTTATATTGAACAGCCTTTGATTCTAGCTCTGAAAGCCCAATTACGCGAGATACATCGACTAATGAATTGTTAGACATCAATGAAATCGTGGTTAAACTACCTTCCGTATTTGATTGTAGCAACTCACCATCAATGAACACTGAGCCTTTCCCCCAAAAAGATAGAACAATATCCCCGACATCATTAATGGCAGCATTTTCATAAATAATGCTATCTAAATTCCCTGATGATATAATTCGTATCCATTGATTTATTGAGTCCTTATAAGAAATCAGGTAAGAATTTTCTTCTTCATTTGAATATACCCTTAATTCAACCCCTGTATCCCAATTGTCTATGAATTGGACGAGATTTTTTTGTAGGGTTTTATCTTGTTTACCTGCACCCAAGACATAATCGTAAAAGACATTCCCTTGAGGAGTTAAGAGTATAGGTTTAGGAAAAGTATATCCCTGAAAAGTGACCCTCCCTACCTCTGAAACGAACTCTGCAATGTAAGGGTCATCCAATATTCCAATTAAAGGAATATCTCCACAGTCATAGGGTGCCTCAATACCCAATGTTGAAAATATTTCACAGTAATCAATTTCTCGTATTTCAGCACAAGCACTATTAGAAGCAATATCACAATCTGGGCGCTTGCAACGAACCACCTGCCTCATGACTCGGCCTGTTGATTCATCTACTATTGTTTCAGATGATAGAATTTGACAAGTTGAGATCGTAGTGATGTCATAATCAAAAGCGGCAAAGAATAATTCATCTTCTTCACTTACAACCTCATCAACCCACGAAGAAACACTCCCCACGGGAATAGTGACTACCTCGCATTCAATGTCGTCTAAATTGTCACTGAAAAGGAAATTAAAATTATCTGCACAAAAATATACATTAGCGCATCTAGTTTTTTCTATTGTTTCAAAAGATACGCCCTGAAAAGTATTTATGAACTGTTTTAAACTACTACCGAGGTACTCTTCGCTTTCGTTCAGCCATCCTAAGTGATCCGCTTGAATCAACCCGAATAAATTTAATACCTCAAATTGTTGGCAGCTAGTCGGAGGAACTGATGGTTGTAAGGAATAAACAGGGGTGACAATATCAGGATCATCGGGACAAACCCTAATATTAGGTTCTCCGAAACCGCCACAATCATATTTTAAACATCCATTTGCGGTGATGCCTTGATAAATAGCGATAGCTCCAACACCCCAAGTAGCGATTTTCTTCATGTTCGCAGTACAATATCTAATCCACTCACAATCGTTTATCTGATTTGCAAATGCTTGAAGTTGCAAAAAAGCATCTAGCGTAAAACCAGGGAAATTATCTAAGGTTAATTGACTTACGACCCATTTATATTCAAGTCCTCTAGATGTCCTTTTTTCGTATGGTCTCGCTCCTGTTCATCACCACACATAATGGGGATATCGCAATCAAGTGTGTTTATATTATCGAAATTTAACCATCCGTTCCAAAATTTGAGGCAATTCATGCCCGTCACAAAATCGGATCATACACACAAGAACTTAGCCCATAATTATATCCTACTAACTCGGTTTCAGGTTGTCTATGCTCTAGTTCAAAACTAAAAGTAGTTGTACAACTTCCAATGATAACAGTAACGAAGAATTCTGAAGACAAACCTCCAATCGTTGCAATATTATCTAATCCCGAACTTCCAGTTATTGGGAACATTGGTCATGTTCACTCAGGGAATATCGTTGTTTCCATCTATATGATCTGAAAGCACCTGAATAGATATTCTTCCATCTGCAAAACCTTCACAAGGTAAGTCAACACTTTCCACAAAGAATAATGCTGCGAGGCTTCCACCACAAATATATACAGGTTTACTTATCGTTTTACATCCGTTTGATACAGTTAGATTGACGATTAGGTTGTCCACCATAGCGGAGGAGGCCACAGATTGAGGAACAATGAAAGGGTTTTCATTCACCTGTATAGTTTCCAGAAAACCACCATGTGTAAAATCGTATTCAAGAGGTGAAAATCGGTTGTAAACCTCCCCATCCCCTCTTTTAACCAAGCAAAACACTTCATTGTCTTCCTCTGGTAAAAATAATCCACCTGATATCGCTATTTCAAAATCTTCAAAATTTTCCTCATACCCCACGAAAATAACTCCACAGTTTGTCATCAGGGACAAATACTTCTCTATAACACCCATGCAATTCTACTTCTTAGCTACCACTGCATCCATTCACATCTGTTGCTGTCACAGTATAAACACCAGGTTAAGCCCATTTATTTGATTACTCGTCATACCATTGTTCCGAATTCCATGACAATATTTCTCCTCCGTTGATAATCCCAACAGTAATGCTGCCATCCATGGAAGTTGAATGTTCTGGACTATCAAAATCAACAAGCCTTACGCCTATGCTACAGAGTGGAACAATAAATTCCTCTACCAGTCGACAAATCGTTTTTATCGATGATGGTAACAGTGTAGTAACCACGCTTTGGGCATAAATTCTCAAAACCATATTGTGTTATTTACATCCGAAAATATAGCTACTACCTCCCCTTCAAACTCCAACAAAAACACTATAGTGCCATTGTGAACTTTCAAGACTTAATTCCACTGCACCAGTACATGACTCTTTGAGACACTGTTGGTAGTATGGTGGATATACCTGTTTCTCCCCAATATTCTGGAGAACTTCCAGCTTCTGGTACAAAGTAGGTTTCTTGTACTACACCATCCTGCACTATTAGTGACGGAAACGGTATAAATCCCAGATGCAAGCCCACTTCTCGTTGCAGTAGTTAGTGATAACATCCGACCATGAATACATATAATCTCCAGGTGGGTTGGCTATGACAGTAATGGCTCCCGTTGGTTCAAGACAACCTGTTGACGACACCTCTCCGCTTAATTGTGGTAATATTGCTTCTTCCAAGGCAAATGAAAAAGGCCAAGTGCAACCAAAATCATCAGTTATGCTTAAGTTATAAAGTTCCTGATGATAGATTAGTAGCAGACATCGTTGTTTGGCCATTGCTCCACACATAAGAAAAAGGACCAAAACCATTATCTATATGAGGTGTAATCATTCCAGTACCTGAAATGCCACAATTATAGTGAATTCCTGTATTCGAAACTATAACAGGGATGAAACGGGGGAACAACAACTGAAACTTCATGACTACAATACTGATCAGATACTGTTACAATGTAATTACCAGCTGTGATCCCTTCTGGGGATGATAAATTACTTCCACTAGACACTCAAAGGATACTGGTTCATATTCTGTGATTTACCTGTAGGTTAATAGAACCAGTAGCTTCATTAGCGCAAGAAGGATTTACCATAGTCTGAATTTCCATCTTGAACAAGACCATATTTCTATTGGAGGCATCTTTCTTACAACCAAATACATCTGTGATACTTACTGTACAAACCAGGTCTGCACAAGGGGAGATTGCTCAAAAGTTAGTGAACCCTTCAGCCCTACCCATGAAAAAGTCCACACCACTCTCCCCATTAATTATTAGATTAAACGGCATTTTCTGTTCAATCCGCAGATGCAGCCTTTCGCCCCACAGCTTCCAACATAGCCGTAAACCCTATATCCACATCCAATAACTCAGTTGTAAGTATACGCTTTCACGTTTTCAAAGGTAACGGTTACACTGTACTTCCCGCTGGGACATCCTCTAAATGTTATGGTTGCCCGTTCGACCAATTATACGTAAGTTCTGGTACATCACCCTCTGTTATTGGATAACATAAAATACTGCCAGTGCCACCTTCCTCACATAGATGTTGTGGGCGTATCAGCATTTCGGGTTGCTCACAATGCCGCAAGACAACAGGCTTTTTGCTTAAAATTGCATCCTGCCTCATTGATGATCGTTGCTGTATATACTGCTAAGGTAAGATCATATAAATCTTCATCCTCTGACACAAAGCCAGCTACCCTCCCACCTTATTTGCCATGCCCTTCCAGCCCATTCACTGCTATTTCAATGTGCCCGTTATTACTTCCTTCGCATACACACATTGGAGGCTTGTTAATTCCATGATTTGTGCCTGTATAGATACCACCCCACATACCAGAAAGAGGGCGACAGCGCGATTTGTTTCTTGCTCATGATGGTTTTTGTTTTTCGAAGATGTGTAGCCTTTGCTCTGCATCCTTGGCTACAATGTAGTACTCATTGGCTTTTGGAGGGTGTAGCGAGTTGGTAACATAATCCACAGGAAAATGGTAATGCCAGTCTAACTTGCCCGTGCGGATATTGAAGGCACCTAAACTGGATTGCTTAACATCCGGCACAAACGCTCCCCGTACAGTAGATACAAAATAGATATGGTCTCCAAACAGATGGCCACCTGTGGCAGCCAGCAGATAGTTGGGGAGGAATTCATCGGGAAACAGTTCGTACCGCCCCGACATAGTAGTTAAATCAAACCAGTAAACTCCAGTCTTAAAGAGGCACACTAAACAATTGCTGACAGGGTCATAGCTGAATGAATTGACTGTTACCTCGGGAATTTGACTGCTACACCCTTCGTGGGGGAACGCAATAGGTTGCTCAATGAAATCATCAAACAACACCAAGTCCTTCACGGCTTTGGTATGCAGGTCGATGGACAGCAGCCGTGGCGGATAGCCGCCAAAATAATCACCATTCCACCCAGCGATGAGGGTGTGATTGGTGAGGTGGAGAAGGAAGATGTGCTTGTAAGTTACTGTATAAGGATTCAATTCTTCCGATAACTCTGCAATTACCTGCTCATTTTTATCATCGTACACTACAATATGGAAAGGGGCTTTTTCCGTCATCCTGTCCTTCTGTAGAAACACAAACTGTCCGAACGCAAAAGTTCCAGTTAAGAATGGAAATTTTAATAGTGAAAGCTCTTTAAGTTCTGTAACAGAAAAACCATCCGCATTAATTTTATAAAACGCCTCGATTTCGCTGTTTTCATTTATTTTCCGCCCTATAAAAAAACGATTTCCAGCAGAATAGGCATCTATGCTAAATGGGAATTTTGCCACGCATTCGATTTCTTCACCCACCCTGTAGATTGCCGATTCAAAATTCTTTAGATAAAAAACCAGATATTCACCTGTTCTCCAATGTCCATCATTATTTCCCTCAACCCAATCAATTTCTTCTGGAAAAACCTGTTTGATTGATGTGAAGATGTCAACCAATACTATCTTGTCATCAAATAACTCAACCAACCCAGATTGTATGATGTCCTTTTGAACTTTGATTGCATTCATTAGTCGTTATTGTATTTTAATGAACTGGTAGAGATTTGATTCTACGTTTTGTACAAGTGATAAAAAAGTAGGATAGTTTACTGGATTAGATCCAAAAAAATCAGCAGCCAAAGAACTATTTGACTCTATCGTATGAAACAGTTCAGCAGCCCTACCCTGATACATCCCCTTAAAAGCCTCCTTGACATGGCTAAGTGCTGCAGCGTGGTTGGCAGAGTTGCTCATGGGGCCGAAGGCTACTTCCAGTTTCTTGGCATCAAAAATGTAGTTCATTTTACTGATGTCTGTCACATTTATATTCGTGAAATACGCTTTCAGTTGGTTGGTGAATTTGTCATTGGTGGAAGCGTTGGCAAGATATTGGAAACTGTTTTTGGCATAGCTCTTGAGTTCGTTGAGACTTTCCAATGAGCTAATAGCACCTCTGGCAAAATCACCTACATTATTGTTAGTCAGACCATCGGCCAGTACATGGTGGGTGTCAGCTACAAAATCTGCAAGTGCCTCACCGCCTTGAATAAGCGCATTATCCACTACCTCTTGTGGTACAGGATTCCCCAAGGGCGGCTCAAATCTCGTAATATTTTGGGGATTGGACAAGGCTATTCGTATTTGGTGTGCAGCAGCATCAATAGTTTTTGACGCTCCCGTCCTCACGGAGGTCATTACTTTATCAAACCCAGGAATTTGGTGAAACTGTTCTGTAAATTCAAACACCGATTGAAGGTATTCATCAACATAATCTAAATGAGCTACGACATTACCAGGTTCGCCACAAACTTTGCATTTACCCTTGAATCTTCTAAGAGTTTCTTTCAACGCATCAACTCCTTTTCCTGAGGGATCCAACCTCGATAACAAAGTTGTTTTTCCCCTCAATTCGGTTACCTTGGAAATAAGCTCTATGTCAAATCTTCTATTATTTACGCTTGTTAGACTAGGGTAGATATCATCCAATAATCTCCATCCATCTACGAGTCTTTCTCCCAAACCATTAGATTGTGCAAATGCGATTACAGCTTGATTGGCCGCGTGGCTTCCGTCCGAAAGCCATTCAAAAAGGCGCAACCTTCTTGCAGGCTCTAACCCCGATTCAGTAGCGAATATCCAAGAGCGAATTAGTTCTGGTTTGTTTTGTAAAGTTCTAGCAATTGCCTTGCCGTTTTCCGCAAGAGAAAGCACCTTTACCATATTGCTGATTTCTGCAATCCTTGCATCCGTTGCACCCCCAGGCATTTGATCAAGGATTTCGCCTCCCCTCCGTGTAACCTGATCCAACAATAGGTTAAATTCTTCTCCCAAATTGCAAGGAGGTAGTATCTCTTGAATAATATGGTGTAGTGCCAGACTGCTTCCGTTCAAAGCACTAGAAGTGTATAGCGTAAGGCATTTTATTTTAAACGCACCTCTTATCTTATGAACCTTATTATTGATATTGACTACCAGTTCTGCTGTACCTGCTAACCGTGATAATTGAATCCCGTCTCCGATAATGGGGATGATGCCTACAAGTGCAAAGGCTGCTTCTCCATATTCGCCCTCTACCAGATACCATACGGTATGTAAAAAATCAGCAGGTGCTCCAATAATAGGAATTAGGCTTAATATGTCTAATGTTGTGTGAAGTACAAATGCACCGTCATCAATAAAGATCATGTTGTAAAATGCTCGAAAGGCATCAAAAGGCTCTTGCACTATTGAAATAGGTATATACTTATTCCATCCTCCTCTCAGGCAGTTCCAAATGTAATAGGTCATGGGGGCGTTTGCATCAATCCCTTCGAATCGGCCATAGATGAGTTCTTTGATACCATCATTATCTATGTCAATCTTCAACAAGATGCCTTGCTCACCGAATGGGTTGAGGTATCCCTGTTCTTCTTCGTTGGTCAGCATTTCATAACTAACCGGGGGAATGCAACTCCAGGCTATAAAGCTATCTGATGGATCATCCTCGCAGTAATGGCCTATTTCAAAGAAATCAGATACGGGTTCACCTGCTCTTGTGCCCGCTTCAAAACCACTACCAGCGGGCAACTGCTCCTGAAGTAAAGAGGAGTAACTGTACTCGGATACTTGATAGGTAAAACAATCAGGTGAATTACTATCAGAAGTGGTCATCCCGAACGAACAAGGGAAGCAACCTGAGTTAACATCTGTTAGCACTTCATTGAATTCAATATAACTCGCGGGGTTTTTCTCATTGTGAAAACCAAGGTGAAAACCACGGGGATAAATACCTCCTGATTTTCGTCCCCAACTGTATATTTCTTTTCCAGATGGGTCAATATATTGGATCACAGCATGGAGGTCATGTACATAGTTTGGACTGTTAGTGCTATTAAACGCAGGTATAGCACCCTGCGGGAGGTTAATTGGCAAGCCTGCCACATTCAAAAAGAGGGATGGGTGTTCTAGTTCGCCGAGGCAATCATAGAGAGGGTCGTTATTGGGTTGAGAGGAGACCTGACCCGCAAATACCCGTTGCGTTATAGGAAGGTCATACATATCTGCCAATTGATGAAAAAGTATATCAGCTATTTGGTCAGATTTACCTTCATATTCATACATTTCTTCCTCTCCGACAACTTCTTCTATAAGGCCATAAATATAGTTGGACATTAATTCAGAATCTGGAGTAAAGCCCCCGTCGTGCGCAGGAGTAACAGCCTGAATAAACAGCTTATCCGGTTCTTCGCTGTTAGGCGACTCCCAAAGATGAATCCAGTAAGCTAATTCTTGTTCCCGATACTCATCCTCAATATCTTCTACTATACTAGAAACCGTACCATTTTCATTAGAGCTACAAAAAATATCGTTGCCTGTTATAAAGGCTCTCCTTGAATAGTCACTATAAGCATCATCGTCAAGTATAATCTCCAGTCTAGTAGTTAAATCTATTGGTGTAGCATCATCTATATTGAACTGTATAAACCTATCAACCTCATCTTGAACTAATTCAGGAGGGGGCAGTGCCATGACACCATCAGGTAAGGGAGCGAAAGGAATATCTCCGAGCATATGGATTTCAAACTCCATAAACCCTTTTTGCCTAAAGAAATTCAAAATCTCATTATAAGAGTCCTCTGTTTCAGATAATGAGAATGTAAAATTTGCCGTCGATTTACAGCCACTGATTTCATCTTTTACAGTCACAGAGTAGTCACCAAGCTCACCTAACAGCCTCACTCCTGGTTCTGGTTCATTTCCTATATCAATGTCCGCCCAATCATAACTGTAATTATTTCCCAAAGGACTAACTACTACACTTATTGGTTGACCTGCACAGGAAATTGGATTGGATGCCTCAATCATTGCCTCAAATGGTTCCCCCACCTCAATATCAAAAATTACTTGATGTATTACGTTTCCATTTGCGTCTGATACGATAAAGGTATATTCTGTCGATTCTTCTGGCTTGACTGAGATTGATAATTCATGTATATCAGCAGATGGTTCTAAGTAAATAGCTGGAGACCAAATCGTACAATAATCCGCACATTCACTGAGTCCACCACATTCAAGTATGACCGACTCTCCTTTGCAAATATTAATCACGTTACCTTCACAGGAACAAGATAAATCAGCAGATTTTACATTGATCCTCAATACATTTGGGAAACCGATATTAATAGGTTGGTTAATGATTTCATCACTTAATCGTAGTGCATAACTAGCTGTTGTATTAAAAATATCTGTGCCGATTGTAAAACACTGTTGTGTAGTTTGACCCGCTTCAAACTGAACCCAATGGGGAAAAGTAAAACCATCAAGGTGAGGCGTATTAGATGACGATAATTCAACCAACACATTATTCTGCATTTCCATTGAAGGAGAATCGATTTCAATACATACTGACACCTCTTCACCTTCTGTTATAGTGATTTCTTCAGTAGAAAATTTAAAGGTAGGTAATGTTAATGCCCTTCTTTCAATTCTATAATTATCGATAAGTACTTGCCCGCCCAAGCCGATTCCTCTAGGGGCAATAGTGGTAAAATAATTCCCAGTACTTGGTACTGTAAAGACTTCACTAGTAAGTTCTGTACCTGGCTGTGTTTGCCCAGCTAATGGTACATTCAAAGGAACTCCTACAGAGGTTATTCCTGATGTCGTTCCAGTGGTTCCGAAACCTATTTCAAGTGTTCTTCCTGCGAACTTTGTTTTAGTTGTAAAAACTAATCGGTATTCATAATTTATCGACAGCTCGTGCCTAAACGATATATATGAAGAAGTTGTGTTTGTTGACCAAGCTCCTTTATCTGCCGATTGCCCGGTTGCACCATATCCGCTGATCTTAAAGCTAGATGAAGCAACACCACTGACATTATTAGGATTAGAAGATGTAGCACCATTAAAATCCTGTACACACACCGATCCAGTGCAAATCTGTTCCCAATTTTGGGCAGTCATTCTCACTAAAGTAAAAAATAGGCAACAAAACAGCATTACCGAGCGCACCATAAGTCGTCGATTTAATAGAATTAACCAATCAGTCAGCCTAGGCATCCATCCGCCTTCCGCCAACCACACCCTTATTCAGATCAACTTTTTTATTACTAAAGCACAGCACGTTGATCAGGTTTTTCATGTTTATCTTAACTCAGAAAAGATGCAACAAATATATAATCAGGTGCAAGAATAAAAGTGACCTAATTTTGACTATTTTTGCCCGAAATAGGAATAAAATATGCACGATACGACTATTCATCGAATAAAAGCGATTCGCAAGCAGAAAAACATGCAGCAGCAAGAGGTAGCGGAACGCTTGAACATTTCTCAGTCGGCTTATGCCAAAATCGAAAATGGCCAGAGTAAAGTGGACACAGATCGCCTCCTACAGCTTGCTGATATTTTTGAAGTCCCTTACGATTCCTTACCCAAGGTGAAAATAACAGCCATTTCAGCAATAACCAAATCACCAATGCCGCCAGCTTCGTGGAGCATTTCTACGCTTCCTCCAAAGAAGCTTATGAGCAGCATATCACTCAATTGATGGAAGTAATACGTGGGTTACGTGCCTCGCAGGAAAAGACACAGTCTGCCAATATGCAATTGCTGGAGGAGATACGCTCCCTAAGGCAGTTGCTGATGGAAATGCAGGGTAGGAAGGAGGGGTAAATGTGTATAGGTTGGGTATGTGTATAGGTGTATATGTGCGAAAGGTTGTTTGAGGTTATTTGATGGGCTTTGCCCGTTTGAGGTGGTTGGAAGTTACTCAATAACCAAAATCCTGAAAATCCTACTTTTGACGAGGTAGGGGTAACCAAGAAAGGCACGAAAAACACGAAAGTGGGGGCGTTAAGAAACGCCTCAAAAAACCTGTAAATCGTCTAAAAACTGTAAATCCTCCCTGAAAGTTATCAGGACAAAAAAACAATGAAGGATTAGGCAGTAAAACCTAGCGTTTACTGCGCCGCTACGCTTCCCACAACTGTAGCAAGACCTTGTTTAGGTTGTCTATTGCTAAAGGGAGGTTCCATTTGTCCCGTTGTCTTTTTTCAACGTGATTGCTGATACTGCGTATTTGGGTGAATGGAGTACCAAATTGCAGTGGCAGCCAGCCATAAAGGAAGCTCCTTCCATACTTTCTGTTTGGGCAAAGGGGTAATCGTTGCGCAAGTGCGATGGAGGGTTCGTAGCCATGTACTTTGTTGACGCTGATGCCATGCACTTGTGGCAGGAAGTGGTGGGATGTATCTGGCTTCAAAGTCTTCCCTGCTGAAAAGGAGGCGTATCCGCAGGTGTCAACCCCATCGCAGCGGCGGCGGTAAAACGCCGTCGGCTTCTTCCACTCCCAAATCGGCGAAGCAATCCGATACCACCTCTACTACGTCTCCTACGTGGAGTTGCGGGTCGATGGCTCCTGCAATACCGGCTTGTATGAGCAAGTCATAGCGGTGACGCGCCAAATGTGCCCCCAGTGCAAAAGCTGTGGCTGGCAACCCCACCCCTGTGATGAGGATACTTACCTGATGTGAACCTATGCGGGTATGGGCGATTCCTCCTTGGAATTGGTTGGCTAAGTGGTAGGTGGTGATGCAAGGCATTATTTCCTTGTCGGTAGCAGCCACAAGTAGCATTTTCATAAGCCGTAACGGTAGATTTTGTTATCAGAAAGCGTAAGGATATAGTACCCCTCGCGGGCATTACCGCCCAAGAAAGCGGATTGTTCACCTGCCACAGGAAATGAAGGCCACACCGCTCCTTTGGGGTCAATCAGCCAGACCTTGCGTTGTAGGTTGTTGATAGCCAAAACCCCCACAGGAGCCGCATTGATGAGTGTGTCGGGCGCAGCAGGCAGGCGATATTGCCAGCGTTCCGTGAAGGAGGTGCCTTCATACGCATACAGTTGCACTAAATTCCCTCTCTGTATGAGATAATCTCCCCTGGCATCGCCCCATAGCGGCAGGAAGAGAAAATTGTCGATAGGACCTTTGCCTACGGGAAGAGGGAATTGATTGCCTTCTAAATCCCAAACGTTGATTTTTCCGGTCGTAACGGCTGCCACCATGCGGCTTCGTGCTGGCTGGTCGGGGTTTTTCTCATAGCCGGGTAGCCCAAGCGCGCGCTCGGGTACGTTGAGCAGACCATATTTATAATCGCCAAAACGCCCAAAAAACTGCCATCCTTCCGTATCTGTCCAAGCTAAGATAAGGTCTTCTGTGTCGAATTGCCAGTGCATCAAGGGCGCTTTTACTACGGGTTTGCCCGACAAGCTCGCAGGCCATCCCTGATAGGGTTGCCCGTCTGCTGTGTAGCCGTACAATTTCCCATCGGAAGCAGGAAAAAGTATAGCCAGGTCATCCTTGTTGGTAAATTGCACTACCACGGGTGCCGCCGTAGGGGCTGCCGCAGCAGGATGGTTGATGGTAACGGGTTGCCCCTGATTGTCCCAAGCGCGGATGGTCTCGCGGGTCGTGGCTACCCAAGAGATGCGGTGCCCATCGGGGAGTTTCCAGACAGGCGATAAGAGGTCGGGGCAAAAATCGTCTTCCCACAAAATGGCACCGCTGTCGTCCAATGCCCACAACCGACCACTTACGGTGGAAGCAAAGAAAACATCCCGTTTATTGGTGCCCAATTGTTCAACAGGAAGCAATGAAATGGGGTCTGTTGTAGGTAAATCCAATGTCCAGTTTACTTGGAGGGTGCTGGCAGGCGCGGTATGGGTGCGTAGGTGGCCAACTACTTCCATCAGGCCTTTTTCAGTGGTTTTGCCTTGCAGCAAGAGTTCGCCTTCTTGGCTCCAAGCCGCATCCGGTACCAAAATATGGAGCAAGTGGGTAAGCTGGTCGTTGGAAAGTTGCCAACGGAGCAGGGATTGCCATTGTGCGGAAAAGTCGGCAGTAACGCGGGTGTGCCAGTCTGTAAAAGAAGCTTCCAATGCCAAGTTGCTGCCAGCCAGCAAGTAGTCTAAATAGCGTTCTATATCCTGTTTATACACACTGACCACGAGCGCATCGGGGGTATCCACTATCCACGGCTGCCACCCTTTTCGGTCGCTTAGGAAAGCAAACGGGGAAGCTTCGCGCAGTTGTTGTAGTTGGAAAACTGCATGGGGAATGTCTTCCATAATATAAGGCGACAAAGCCGTTATAAACTGCTGGTAGGCGGTGCTATCTGTTTTGGGAATTACCCATAATTGAGGTGTAGCACCCGTGGGGTTGTTATCGGATGGCGTGATTTCCCAAGCACCGTCGCCTGCCCAATCGGGGAAAGCATCCGTGGGGCTTGTAACGGGGTAAATACTCCGAAAAGGCATTGCCACATGGCGAAAATCAGCTGCTTGGCCATTGGGGATAAAGCCGGGTATCCGCTCAACCAACCTTGTAGATGGGCGGTGCTGTCTTGTGAGGTCAGTGTAAAAGTGCCCCATTCCATGTATTTTGATGCCATCCTTGGGGTGAGGCCGCTTAGCCAATGCGCAGGGAGAGAGGATGAAAAGGAGGGGGCGTAGAACACAAGCTGATGTGTGCCCGGCAAGGCAGGAGGTATTTTCTTTCGCAAAGATTGGAAAGTAGGTAAATCCCAATTGCGATTCCATGTTATGTTGGAGTGCAGAAAGGCATTTTTCCAACTGGAAGGGATAGCGGCCAATTAAGATTAGATTGCGGTATCTGGCGAAGTAGAGGGGATAGTCGGTGGCGATACCGTAGGTGAAAATAGCACCGTCTTGAAAGCCAATTTCTAGGCCGTAACGTTGTTCTTGCCAAGCGGATTGCAGACCAGAAGCGGCACTGCCAATGAAGGTGTAGGTAGCATCCATGACCCCGTCTCCAGCTTCAGGGAGCAGCCACCAGTCAGACCAGGTGACGGTTTCGGAAAGCCCCAATTGGCGTAGCATTTGTTGCACTTCCTTTGCTTCTAAATGCCAAAGATGGTTCACGCTCACCGACTGGCTATCGAAGGGGAAATCGATTGCTAATCGTATCATCAGCGCCTGAGAAGCTGCTACGGCTTTGAACGGGCTGGTAGTACCGAAGGGAGGAATGGCTAAAGTGCGCAATAAGAAATAACCAGCGATGGCGATTATCAGTAAACCAGAAACGATAGCCAATACTTTTTTCGAGGGCATCATAAGTATGTTCCAACATTACCACAGCCTGTCACGCAAACTATGGGATGCCGGCAAAGTTACTTTCTATGGGGGGAACGTCAAAAAAAATTAAAAGCTGGCTTTGTCACATTTTCAGTGTAAAAGGCAATAAAAAAGGGAAAAACAAGGATATTTACACCCTCGATCTTGAAATACTGTAAATCGTGCTTGTTTTATCAACAAATTATCAATTTCAGATTATATTCCTATGCGTAAAAACTTCCTGAGAATAGGAGCCGCGCTCATGGCAATCGCTGTGATAATGGGTGCTTTCGGTGCACACGCTCTTAAAGAAGTACTGGATGTGGAAAAGTTGAAGACCTTTGAAACAGCGGTGCGTTACCAAGCTTACCATGCTCTAGCTATATTGATGGTAGGGATGCTGATGTATTTCCGTAAGACATCTTTTACTACCGTAGCTGGCTGGTTATTTGTGGCGGGTGTCGCTTTTTTTCCGGTTCGCTTTACTTGCTAGTGGTAGCCGATATGTTTGGTTTACCTAAAGGCATATTAGGTCCCATTACTCCCCTAGGTGGGGTGATGTTTGTAGCAGGTTGGTTGGCCTTGCTGGCTTCTACTTTCCAAGAAAATGAAAAACGATATCGCCGCGCTGATAAGGAATAAGTTGTTGGCGAAATTGCGCAGAAACTTGATGGCTCAGTTATAACTTCCTATCTTGCCGCGGCATTTGTCGCTATATCGGCGGCTATCACGTGGTATGAAAGAGTTAACGATTCCTCATAGGTTTATCATTGTAGAAGGAAACATCGGGGCAGGAAAAACCACATTTTCCACCATGTTGTCTAATGACTTCGATAGGAGGCTCATTCTTGAGGAGTTTTCCGACAACCCCTTCCTGCCTTATTTTTATGACAACCCCGAGCGGTACGCGTTTCCCGTGGAGCTTTTCTTTATGACGGAACGGCATAAGCAATTGCAAGCCGAACTTAGTCAAACACAGCTTTTTGAACAGGGTATTGTAGCGGATTATATTTTTTTAAAAACCCTCCTTTTTGCCCGCAACAACCTCCACGCGGAAGAATTTCGCCTTTTTCAACGGCTTTTTTACATCTTAAATACCAATTTCCCACGACCGGATTTATTGGTTTACCTACACTTACCTGTCGAGGGGTTATTACAAAATATCAAAAAACGAGGGCGTTCTTACGAGCAAAACATGGATGCCCATTATCTGGCGCAGATACAACAGGCTTACTTCGATTATTTCAAGACTATCACAGATATTCCCGTCCTGATATTGGATGTGCAAGGGGTAGATTTTGTGCAGCATCCACACCACTATCAAGCCATGGTGACTTTGTTGCAGCAATCATTTACACCAGGTTTACACCATATTTCAGTGGCGAACGAATTAAGAGAAGAGTGATAACGTGAATTATGACTGCGTGTAAATGATTAAAAATCAATTCCTTATGGTGTATCCCCTGCAAAGCAGGGGTCGGGCTATCCGCTCCAGTACCTCCCTATGGTCGGTACGTCCGCTGCTATCCCTTACACGAAATACATTTGACTGATTATCAATTGCTTGCGTACTTATTGTTCTGTTTGTTATCCATAATTTCCGTCAAGATACTAAGTTGAAGCTTGTGGAAACGTAAGCACTTTACTCTTCATCATATCCAGCACTTTTTCGACTATATCTTCTACACTGGGTTTGCTGGAGTAGTTGCCATCGTCGCCGTAAGGAGGGCGATGGTGAGTGCCCGTAAGGGTAGCGGGTGTTGCATCTAAAGAGAAGTAACCGCGCTGCTCTTCTAGCAGGTGCTGTACAATATAGGCTGCTGCACCGCCCGGTACATCTTCATCAACAACCAGCAGGCGGTTAGTTTTTGCAGGCTTTGGCCAATGCGGTGTTCCACATCAAAAGGCCAGAGGGTTTGCACGTCCACTACTTCGGCTGGATGCCGTGGGATGCCAGCATATCGGCGGCAGATGCTGCGATGCGTACGCAAGAGCCATAGGTGACGATGGTAATATCTTGCCCTGCACGAACGACTTCGGGTATGCCCACTGGTACGGTGAAGGTATCTAAATTATCGGGCAATTTTTCTTTGAGACGGTAACCGTTGAGGCTTTCGATTACTAAGCCGGGGTCGTTGCTTTGCAGCAGGGTGTTGTACATACCCACGGCTTGTACCATATTGCGTGGTACGCAGATGTGTATGCCTCGTAGCCCGCCCAGCAGTACGCTCATGGGGGAGCCACTATGCCAGATGCCCTCTAAACGGTGGCCACGAGTACGAATAATCATGGGTGCCTGCTGTTTTCCTCCAGAACGCCAGCGCAAGGTAGCCAAGTCGTCGGATAAGGGAGAGAAGGCGTATATCAGGTAGTCCAAATACTGAATTTCGGCCACGGGGCGTAGTCCGCGCATAGCCATACCGATGCCTTGACCGATGATAGTCCATTCGCGTATGCCTGTATCGAATACGCGGTGTTCGCCATATTTTTGTTGCAACCCGCTCATGCCTTGATTGACACCACCTATCATACCTACATCTTCGCCGAATACATACAATTCGGGTATGCGATTGATTGCTTTGTCAAAAAAGCGGTTGATGACTTCATAGCCGTTGACCGTTGCCGAATGGTCGGAATACTGAGCGGGAACGACAGGCACGCGCAAGGCCGCCTGTGGGGTTTCGCTGAGCAAGTTGTGTGCGTAACGCTCCTTGAGGGTTTGTTGCCACTCCTTGATAAACGTATCTAGTGCAGGCATCGCTTGCCCGTGGAGTGCCAAGCGAGTTTGCCGCGCTAATGCTACCAATTCGGAAATAGCCGGGTTGCGCATCTGTTTCAACTCCGATAGTGCGTGTCGCGGGCATCGCTGGCAGGGAGTGCCTGTAGGATTTGCTGGCAGCTTTGGAAGACACTATTGATAGGTTGGCGAAAGTTGTTCCACGCTTTGGTGCGAGCAGCCATCGCATCGGCTTTTGCTTGTTGCTCTATGTCCAGCAACTCGGCTTCGTCAGCAAGGTCGGTGGCTAGTATCCAGAGGTGGAACTGACGATTGCAGTCGAACTCTCGTTCCCATGCCAATCGTTTTGACTTTTATATCGTTCGTGCGAACCGGATGTTGAGTGCCCTTGGGGTTGCGTCAGTTCATCGATGTGGAAAAGGGCGGGCTGATGATGTTCGCGCAATTGCTGAACACCTTTTATATAGGCATTGCAAAGGGCGGGATAGTCCCAGCCTTTTACCTGATAGATAGCCAACCCTTCATGCTGGTCATCGGCTTTGAGGCCAGCCATAGCTTCGCTGATGCTGCCTTTAGTGGTTTGGTAGCGAGTGGGTACGGAAATACCGTAGCCGTCGTCCACAACGGTGATAGCCAATGGCACTTGTAGGACTCCCGCCGCGTTGGCTGCTTCCCAGAAAGCACCTTCGGAAGTGCTGGCATCGCCGATATTGCAAAAGCAGACTTCATTTCCGTGGTCTGAAAAATCGGGTGCTTTGAAATGAAGTGCCTCCCGATATACTTTGCTGGCAAATGCCAACCCTAAGCCGCGAGCCATTTGCCCGGCGGTAGTAGAAATATCGGAGGATAAATTGGCGGTTTTGTGTTGGTGCAACCAGTTGCCATTTGGGTCAACGGTAGGTGTGAGTTGATGCCCTACCATTTGCCGGCCTGCGCTGAAGGGGTCATTGTTGGGGTCGGCGTAGAGCTGGGCAAAAATGTCTTCGGCCTTGGCCAAATTCAACGCTAGTAGCAAGGTATGCCCTCGATAGTAATCGGCTCGCCAGTCGCCGGGTTGTATAGATTTTGCTAAGGCTACCTGAAAGACCTCTTTGCCATCATCAGAGACACCAAACTTGGCGCGCCCATTCAATACATCCTTGCGGATGGCAAGGCTAATCTCGCGGCTCAGGCAGCAGATGTAGTAATCGTGCAGCGTGGTTTCGCGTTCGGTAGGTATCGTACTGGCGGATAGTTTGTTTAATGTCACGGCGAAGCGATTTCAAATATCAGCACCTGAAAATCGTCATTTTCCAGGGTGGAAAAGAGGTTTGTCCGTACAAATATAGGTGATTTTAAGTTAACATTGAGGCACACCCCCTACTGATACCCCTGCCGGAGGAGTTGAAAAAGCCCTTTTTTTTGCAGAAAAACCGATGGCCAATGGAGTCGTTTTTGCAGGGAAGATACTTTTTTGCATAGCCGTAATACAAGGTGGTTGCCATTGTATTTTTTGATATGCGTCATTTGCCACTATCCATTTGTGGATATTCGCTTGCTGCCGCATTTTTGCAGGTGTGAAAATGAAGCGACAAAGCAGTTTGTCAGTTGGGATTTATACGTTTCTCAACCTTTTAGGCGACCTTTGTTTTTTTATGAAAAAAATGGATGTATGCGCCAATTTTTTTTCAATTCGCAGCAATTTGGCTGTTATTGGGGCTTGCGTCGCCTTTGGTAGCACAGCGGCGTTTTCGTTTGCCCGAAGCTATGAAGGAGGTGTCGGGGTTGTATGTGGAGCAACCCAATCGCTTATGGTGGCACAACGATAGTGGCCATGCCCCCGTTTTATACCTGACGGATGGCGAAGGACGGTTGCAGGCAGCGTACCCACTTGCTTGCAATAGTATAGACTGGGAAGACATCAGCCACGACGAACAAGGCAATATCTACATAGGTGATATAGGCGACAACCGCGAAGTAAGAGATACCCTGACCATTTATCGATTCCAGCCCGCCAACGGGCAGTTGGATAGCTTGCGGTATCAGTATGAGGGAGGGCAGCATTTTAATTCGGAAGCTTTTTTTTGGCACAACGATTCGTTGCATATTTTTACGAAAAGTCGTATTCGACGAGCAAAACTCCCGGTCTATCATTTTGTAGTGCCTGCCCAAATGGGGGTGCATACTGCTACCTTGCGCGACAGCTTTGCGCTGCGCAAGCGGGTAGTAACGGCAGCCGCCATCGACGAAGATACGGGTAAGGTGGGGCTATTGGCCTACTATTTTACCCGTCGGTTGGGTTTTATTCCTTATTCCGCTGCCAATGTATATTGGTTTGATGATTATTCGGGAAACCGGTTCCTGCGTGGCCAGATGACCTCCAAACGCATCTCGTGTGTGGTAGCTACTCAATACGAGTCGTTGGATATTTGGGAGGGCGATGAGTGGATGGTGGCCTCGGAGCAAACTTTATTTATCAAGGCTAAAGCCAAGAAAGTGAAGGCAAAACGCAGGCCTGTGCCGATGAGGTGAGCCGAAGTCCGTAAGAGACGGAAAAAAAATGGGATCAGTTAGATGCTTTCCGTGTAAGTGATAGCAGCGGACGTGCCGACTGCAAGGAGGTACTGGAGCGGATAGCCCGACCCCTGTTTTGCAGGGGGTACACCCTAAAGTGTTGACCTTTAATTTCTTACCTTTGGCTGTTATCCATAATTCACGTTAATGTGAATTTTAGACATACTCTTAACCATAACCATACTTCTTATGCGTATGATTCGCTTTATTTTTTTATTGATAGCTCCCTTGCTGGCACTGCCGGGATTGGCATGGTCGCAGTTGTTGATACGCGTGGTGCAGTTGCCTGCGTCCACACCGGCGGGTAGTACGCTGTATGTAGCGGGTAGCTTTAATGGCTGGTCGGCAGGCGACCCAGGCTATGCGATGGAATCAGACCAAGGTGTCTATACCATCTCCTTAGACGTGGCACCGGGCACGTATGAGTTCAAGTTTACACGGGGTAGTTGGGCTACGGTGGAGGGATCGGCAGCAGGAGGCTTTCGCCCCAATAGGGTGGTCACCTACGGCGGTGGTAGCCAAACGGTAGATTGCACCATAGATGGCTGGGAAGGCGGCGGTGGCACAAGCTCGACGGCAGCGGCCAATGTGGAAGTATTGTCGGATAATTTCTTTATGCCCCAACTGAATAGAAATCGGAAGATATGGGTATATCTGCCACCCGATTACTATACCACTACGCGCTCGTACCCAGTGCTGTATATGCACGATGGGCAAAATTTATTTGATGATGCCTTGAGTTTCTCCGGCGAATGGGGGGTGGATGAAACCCTGAACGCGCTTTTTGAGGACGGCGACAATGGGGCGATAGTGGTGGGCATAGAAAACGGAGGTGCCGACCGCATAGCGGAATACACGCCCTGGCCCAACCCTACCTACGGGGGCGGGGAAGGGGCTGCCTATACGGACTTTTTGGTGCAGACCCTGAAGCCCTACGTGGATGCAAACTACCGAACGCTGGCCGACCGCGACCATACGGGCATTATGGGATCGAGCTTGGGGGGGCTGATTTCGCTATATGCAGCGATTCGCCACCAAGCGGTATTTGGGAAAGCAGGGGTGTATTCGCCCAGCTTGTGGTTTACGGACGACATTTACGGGTTTGTGTCAAGTACGGGCAAACAGGCAGCTATGCGCATAGCACTACTGGCGGGTGCCCAAGAGTCGGCGAGCATGATACCCGATTTGCAGGAGATGTACCAGACGCTGATAACGGCAGGCTTCACCCCTGATGAGCTATCGCTGCGCACCCATGCCGATGGACAGCATAGTGAATGGTATTGGAAACGGGAGTTTGGCACCGACTACCAATGGTTGTTTCAGACGGTGACCCAAGTGGCAGGTACGCTACCCTTGCAGGAACTGCACTACTGGCCCAACCCCGGGCAAGACTGGATAAGCATAGCTCCCTTGCCTAATGCCACCGACGGACAGTGGAAGGCTTCGGTGTTCAATACTGCCGGACAAAACAGGCTTACTTTGACCTTGACGGATAACCGTATTCCGCTGCATACATTATCGCCTGGCAGTTACTTCATCGTGCTACAACACCCGCTGGAAGGGTGGGGCGTGCTGTATGTGGTGAAGGGAGGGTGATATGTTTAGGGATAAGAAAAAAATAGATTCAGCATTTGTCAAAGACAATCGGATGAATAAGCGGTTTATTTAAAGCGTTTTATCCGATTTCTTTGACTATGAAAATTCTGAATCTATTTTTTTTCCATACTTAATGACCAATGGGGCGATTTAAAAATTTAGGACATACTGAACATAGTATCTCTAATATCTACCACATGAAGCATCAAAATCTTAAAATAGACACCATCACCCAGCAAAGGTTTTACCAACTTTGGGAAGAGACTAGAAGTGATGTGACCGATGATGAAAATCAAATATATCAATTTTTTAAACCCTATATTGAGTCTATTCCAAAACTAGTCTTGGGTGAGTATTATTGGCAAATATTCTTGAACACACAACCAATTCCCAAGATTCTTATGGCGGAAGGATCCGTTAAAAAAATGACATCTATGACGGATAACGAACTTATATCAGTGCCTCCTGAAATCTTTTTCTCACGCTTCAAAGAAGAAGATTTGCTTTCGTTTATGACCTACCTTGCTATCATTTTCCCAAAAATATTCAGCCTTGCCCCAGATCAGCGCGAGAAGTTTAATTTCACGATTTATGCCAGAGTAATGAATGATGACAACAAATACAAATGGAATAGTATTCAATATCCAGCCCTTTATTTTGACGAAAATGATCAATTTCTCTATGGTATGGTGCTCTACACCAATGTAGATCATCTCATGAAACCAGATGCAATATCTATTATGACAGTGCTGGATGCCACCGTGCCAGATAAACAATTATTTACTTATTACTCATCCAAAGACCAACAATGGATAGAAAAGCCTTACCCCAAAACCAGCCAAAGAGAAAAAGAAATTATTAGCCTGCTGAGTCAAGGGAAGGCAAGCAAGCAAATTGCTGATATACTGGGCATTACAAAAAATACTGTCGATAACCACAGGCAGCGATTATTAAAAAAATTCGGTGTACAATCATCCGCTGAACTAGTGATTAAGGCTATGAATTTATAGGGGCTAGATTAGCCATAAATCACTAATGTTTTTGTAAGATTTTGCGTATAAATTTGTGCTTTGATAATTTTTTTACCATTTATGACTGGATAATGTAAGTTATTGTGTATTTAAATTTTGTTCTTTGACAACAAAGCAAGATGTTTTGTTGGTCAAAGATGTGTTCTGAATATACACTTGCTTCCGGTTGAGGTATCATACGTTTAAAAATTGAAAAATGCGTTATATCAATCAGTGGGCTATATTAATCCTGTTTTTTCTTCCCCCTTTTGTCGTCTCTGCTCAGCTCCCGGAGCCAACCCAAGAGTTCCGTGGTCTTTGGGTCACACAATTTAAAACCACCGTACTGGGCAATGTTGCTGCAGAAGACGCTTTGATTGCTTATGCATTGGACAATGATTTTAATTATTTGATTTGCACTAACATGTTTCAGATACTCACAGCTTCGTGTGGATCATTTACACCGGATATGATAGCATTACAGACTTTTGTGGCCAAAGCACATGCAGAAGGTATCGAATATGTAAGTGGTAATGTAGGATCCCTTGCCACTGCTGAAAAAATACAGGATTATAACAATTGCGGATCTGTCACCAGTGCACAAAAATTGGACATGATTACTTACGAATGTGAATTTTACAATGCTGCCACCAATGGTTCTTGTCCAAGTTACGATTCTTATATCAGCCAACTCACAGCTATTAAAAGCATTTGTTCATCTACCACATCTAGTGTCATGGGGCGTCCGTTGGTATGTGAAGCTTACATAGGTGGCGAAGGAAGCACCGGCTTGGTTTTGACCTATTCATCAGAAGCTGAAATGGAAGAAATAGCCACCGTAGCGGATCATATTTTAATTACTTATTATCGCCCCATGCCATCAAGCTCGGGAGGGAATTTTTTCAATTGGACGATAGGCAGATTGGATTGGATAGCTAAAACAGGGACTCCTAGTAACATCGTGTTATTACTTAAATCCAGGAATACGGATAGTAACAATATGAATGCCTATCTGGCATCTTATCCAGGGACTCATTATGATGCGGTGCGGGATCCATTTTTGTCATGGGTAGAAGGTATGGATTATAACCCTGCATTGACCAAAGGATATAGAGAAAAATATGATGACGGCACCTACCCTTGGTTGGATGGCATACAAGTCAAAGGTTTTACCTGGTTTGAGCATGCTGCTAATATGGCACTTGCACCATTACCTATTTCACTCATTTCTTTTGACATCACCAAGATACAAAATAAGCAGGTTTTACTGAAATGGGCTACGGCATCAGAAGTGAATAATGATTACTTTGAAATACAAAACTCAGCAGATGGACAGCAATGGCATTTTGTATCAAAAATATCAGGAAATGGGACTACTACTACTTATCAATATTATTCATTTACAGACCAAAAACCATTAAGCGGAACATCCTATTATCGCATCAAACAAGTAGATTTTGATGGACAAGTAAGTTATACGCCTATCAAATCTATTTCAGTTGACAGGTTAAATAATGATAGATTTTTAGGCATATTTCCTAATCCAGTTGACCACCATTTAAGTATTGTAGGAGCCTATTCTGACGATGTTCAAATACAAATATTTGATATTCTGGGACGTGAAATGAATAGCTTTTCTACGGAAAAAGTAAGTTCAACCATAAGCTTAGATGTATCAATCTACCCACTGGAATGTATCTAATATTTATAATGATGAAAACATGCGGTTATAAAAAATTAGAAAATAGTTTATTCTTTGATGAATTTTTCAATAATAACATCATTCCCATTAAACGCTTTAAAGAGGTAGATACCTTTGGGTAAATTAGTGATGTCAATAGTGGTATTGTCGATGTTTTCGTTAAAATCAACTAATTGCCCATTCATTGAATATATTTCGTATCGGCTAATTGCATCATTCGTATAAACCGTAATAGCATTAGTAGCCGGGTTGGGGAGGAGTTGTATAGTAGTTTTCTCTAATTCACGAGTACTAGTCATCATGGCATCATCCCCATATACGTTATCAAAATATATAATGTTATCGGACTGACGGCTACTGAAATCTGGAAAAATCACAATTTGGTCATAGGTGTTCCCGATGTGACTGGCAAAATTAAATTCGAGTTGTTCCCATTCGTTGATAACGGTATTAGGTATTTTGATTTCGCCTAATGACCAATTATCTGCTCGTACCAATTTAATTCCTACATCACTAATGACAGATTTCCAAACCATAATCCTGATAATGGAATTAGATTCGTCAATGGTAAAACTGCCTATTCCTGCTCCGTGTAAAGACTCACAACCTGCAAAGGGTTGGCCTGCTTGCAGGGCAGTAAATTTAGCAACGGTAGAGGATGTATTAATCCCTGAGGGATCGGGGTTCGAGATAATTTCAAGGCTGGGATTGGTGTCATTTTCAAAAGTTGTCCAGACCCAGTCCGCTCCATTACCATTTTCTTCAAAATCAATTGGAGTGTTTTGTGCCGAAGCAGAAAATAGGGTTAAAATGGTGAAAGTTAAGTGTAAAAAAGTTTTCATAATTATTTTTTAAGATTGAAATGAAGGAAGGCTGAGGCAGTTCTTTTGCGCGAGCTTACCATTAGGCTACCGCATTGCTGATGACTAAAGAGACCAACGTTTTTATGCCCCACGTCTCGGCACGACGACCAAGAAGTAAGGTACGGTTTATTTTTGTATTTGCGCTGTTTTTGTGTATATTATTCTTTGTGAGTACTCGGTTGTACTGCGTTTTAATCATTTTCCAGCATAAGGGATATTGTTTTTTCTAAACACGCATCAATATTTAAAATAATATTTTCAATATTGATTTGTACGGGATATGCAGGAATTATTCCCCGCCCATCATTCAATTTTAATTCATCATATATTGTACAAATACTTCCAGAATAATGTGTTATTCCTGTATTTTTTAAGGCACGATATTCTTTTAGATAATTACCAGTCATTATGATAGGATTGCCACCTGTTTCCACCCCTAAAAATGTAGCCCTTTTGTACTTTCTTAGTGTAGAGCAAAACTCTACAGCAGCAGAAAATGTACCATCACTAATCAGCACATACACCTTTCCATTATAATTTTTTCTCTTCGGTTTATACCTGCCTATTCCATACCAAGGATACCATTTTTTTCTTGTTCGTTTTATTACATCATCCTCTTCTTCGTTATTTACTACTCGTCCTTCAATAGCTTGAACAAATGGTTCGTTCATTAAGTATTTAAGCAAATAAACAGCATACACAGGATTTCCTCCACCGTTTTCTCTAACATCAATGACTAAATGTTTGATGTTTTTATGGAAAATAGTGTCAAAACAATTGTCAAGTTCTTTTTTGAAATTTCTCTGGTTAAAAGCATCTTTCAAGGTGGTAGGTGCGAAGGATGGTACATTTAATATTGCAGCATGCTGTACACGGTCAAGCATGGTTACGGAAATTCCTTTTTTAGGTCTATCAACTTTTTTCTTTTCAATAATGTCATCTAATGGCAAACCTCTGATAACAATTTCTTTTACATCATCGTCCAAATAAGAGTATTCTATTTTGTATGATTCTTCAAAGCCAAAGTGAAGGTGGTAGAAAAAGCGAAACCATTTATTTATATAATAATTTGTAAGTTGTGTTTGAAGCCCTTCCCTTGGTAAAACAAGATAGAGCCTGTTTAATATCGAATCGATTGAATGATTGTTGATAGCGTAAATTTTGCTTTGGGGTTGCAGTAAGTCATTGGCACTATAATTGGCGGTAACATATACTTCATTGTTGATATAAGCGACCTGTATAGGTAAATTATAGGGGTTTTGGTCAATAAAGGAAAGGGTTTCAGTACTTGGCATTATTAAGTTGTGACCGTCTTTTATAAATGAAGAAACAGGACTAATCAAACGATAAAAGTCTAATTCGGTCATCGGCTTATTTATATTTTGTTCGATACTATCTAAAAAAATGGTAACTTCTTCCCTTGTACGGTACAAATAAGTTATCGGATTTTTTGTTTCCAAATGTTCTCTTAGCTCAAGAAAGTCAGCTTTCAAGTCTTCTACCGCATATTCAATCAGGCTCTGAGCAGTCCCGATTTGAGTTGTTAACACAACTAAAGCTGAAAAAATAATTTTTCTCACTTGTTAGTTTTTTATAGTTCGTATGTAAAGAAAACAGATTCGGAATTTTCTTAGTCAAAGAAATCTGATAAAACGCTTGAAATGAATCGCTTATTCATCCGATTGTCTCTGACAACTGCTGAATCTATTTTTTCTTATCCTTTAGTAACGCTCAATTCTTAGCTGGCATTTTTAACTTAACATCATTTGATAGAGCCAGTATTTTTTGCCAAAAAGTGGTTGTAGTTCCTTGATTTTCTTGAAACCTAACTTTTCGTAAACGTATCTTGCGGAATTCATAAACTCAGAAGTATGAAGTGCAATAACCTGCTCATTCGATTGCTTTGCGAATTCGATACAAAGCTGGGTTAGTTGATGGCCAATTCCATTGCCTTGATAATCAGGGTGAACTCCCACCATTCTTAGATAGCTCCAGCTTGCTTCAAATATTTCAGTTGGATTTCCACTTGGTACAAAATAGGCTACACCAACAATTTTATCATCCATCTCACAAACAAAACACTTGGAGATTTTCAAAATATGGGTGTAGGAATCTTCCGAGTCAAGATTCTTGAAAAATATTTCCCAATTTTCTTTTGTCAATTCTTTTTCAAATACACCATAAGAGGCCAAGGCAACTTCTCTCAGTTGCTTTAAATCTTTCGTATTTCCTTCTCTGAAGTTGAGATTCATTTTTATGTTGTTTTACAGCTTATCCTGATCTCGGGGGCAGATGCGTGCAATTTACCTCATTTTTATCAATTCTCCATGCGCGGTGGCACTACTTGAAAAACCTACGATTTGTAAACTCGCAGCATTTGTGAACAATCCGACCAGCTTTCCCAATAAGAGGCGAATGAGGTATTCAAATATTCGAGCAATGCCTGACCATTTGTAAGCACTTTTGTTTTACCAGCAGTGGTGATAGTTAAAGGGGCATCCAAGTGATCCAAGCAGGTTAGTACGAAGTGCCGTGGTGCCTGGCCTGTATAATTGGCATCGCAGGTCAGCGCGTACTGTAGCATATCTACATCTAGTACACTGCGGCGTTGGTGGCCTTGCCAGGGGTTGTACTGGTTGGTCTCCAGTGGGGTAGGGCGCAACGACAATGGCAAACCCTCATTGCTCAATGGGCCTTTGCCGTGGCGTGTTTGATAGGCGCGGCTGACGTAGTATATCTCCGGTGCGGGCAGGGCGTTGGCTTGCACCAATTCCACGGCTTGCCTGGCGGTAGTCCGTGCGCGGGTCACATGAGGGAAAAAGCCGTGATCCATGTCCAGAAGTATGCCTTGGCTGCCCTCAAAAATATAGGTTTCAAAATGCCGCGTTTGGAAGAAAATGCGTTCTTGCACCACCTCAATATGCGGCTGGATGGCTGCGGCGGCGTACAGAAACAAGGCTTCTAATTCTTCCCAGTTTTCAGGCAAACCAAGGCGATTGGCATAGTATGCGCGAACGGCACGCAAACGAAGTTGTAAGACGGCTGGAAACAGTAAATCCTGTGCGAACAGCTTGTGTGGCCCTTCCATACGCTCGTTTGTTGCTCCCACCCCCATGCCGCAGCTACCATGTGCTTGTTCTTTTTCGCGGTGGCGATTAGCAAACACATCGTAAGGTGTAGTCACAGGTGCCAACGCATCCAAAAAGAAAGTAGCGCTGAAACCTTTGGCTTCCAGTGCTTGGCGTTCCTGCCAAAAATCTACAGGATTAAACGTGCAAAAACGCGACCAATAAGTAGGTACACCCGCTAGCGTACCGCTGCCCAGATTGGAAAAAACGTGCCTTTCGCCCTCTGCTGTCACCACAGTATGCCCCGCCTGATGGCCACCTGAAAAGCGGATGACTAGCGGGTGTTTGCTTGTCGCGGCATGGTAGGCTGTCACCAACCCCTTGCCTTCGTCGCCATAGCCCAACCCCAATACAATTTTCGTTTGCATGATAAACCCGTTTAATATGCTCAAAAGCGTATGCTTTCCCTGTGGCGTCGCGCACCCAAGCTGGTGGATACGCCAGCCAGTGCTTTGTGTACGGTGTTGGCCACGCCCGAATCAAAACCAGCCGTCACGGTAGCCAAATCGTAACCTAAAGTGGTAGCTACTGTTGAAGCGATCAACTCGGCAACGGCGGTGTGGTCGTCTAATACCAGCAAGTGCTGCCCCAGCAGACTCCGCCAGTAGTTCAATACCCCTGCGTGATTGCGATAACCGGTTTCATTGGCATGGATGTGGAATACGTGGTACATGCGTTGCGCCTGTGCCAGCAGTTCCCTGTCAGTCAAATCCTCGGCAGGCTGATAGCCCAGCACTTGCTTGAGTCTGGCGGCCTCTATTTTCGACCAACTGGCTTCGTCGCCTATCGTGAAAAGGAAGCCCTTCTGGGCGCGTTTTTCAAAACAGTCAATCGACGTGTGCCGCCCGGCAACGAGCCATGCTAACAGGTACGATTCTTGGCTCGTTCCGCCGCCGCCGCCTTCCAAGAAGATACTCGCCAACCCTGCATTCAGTTCTTCTGTACCCGACTCAAACTGCCCTACTTGCAAGGGGGCGCGGTCAAGGTAGTGGTCGCCGATGGCGGAAAACATGACTTGCGTATCCTGCACACCATGCATTTCCAGTGTATCCATCAGCGCACCCAACTTGTAACGAATCAGTTGTTCGGGGATTTGCCCCATCGGCCCGTTACGTCTAAAAAGACAGCAACGGCTAATGAGTGGGGATGCGCCTCAGAATCTCGGCTTTCGCGGTACATCAACCCCGTGGGGTCTAGTGCGGGTGCAATGCGGCGGTTAGTAGTAGCGTGGAAAATGTCGCCCCGTGACTTGGTGGCATACGACTGTCTTAGATGCGCATACGCATCCCTATGACTAATGTGTGTAACCCATGGTAAGTGAATTTAAAAAAGTGTAGAATCTGCTGCTGGGTTGTTATCGCGCGACTTAGTTTTAAAACTAAACTAACCAACAACAGTGCAAATATACATATACTTAGTTTAATATGCAAACTAAGTGAGGATTGTTTTTAAAAAAAATGTGAGTTAGGCACGGAAAAAGTAAATCATAGGGAAGCCAAATAGAACTTGTCAAATATAAAAGTCTTTGAGCAATACCTTGATAGTTTTTCACAAGTCCAAACGAGGCAGAAAAAGCAACTACCAAAATGAAAAATATAAAATGTATCCATTTTTCACTTTTGTCTGCCGAGTAAAACAATTGAAGTAAAATCCAAGGGCTTCGGGTTTGAGACATTGGCAGTGCGTCAACCTCGGAAATTGCTTTCCATCGCGGAAACCGAACTCCATGAGGAAACTGCTTGGGTAATACGGGGCTATCTACACACCGGACTTTATGGGGATGGCATCATCCGAAACGGCAGCGCCAGACTGCTCCGAGCCTGACTTGAGTTCGCCGACGGCCGTGCTGAAGAATAGGAACGCCTTGGTGGCTCTCTCGTCCTTGATGGCCTGCACGGCCTCGTAGTGGTAAGCGGTGTGGTTGGTCAGGTCGATGAAGGATATGCCGCACAGCTCCATACCCCATTTGACCTACTGGGCGCAGCCCGACCAGAAGTAACCCACCCAGGGCGTGTGCTTGTCGCTCTTGGGCATGAAGCTCGGGTCAAAGCCGAGAACCCGCTCCGCACCCGCCACGAGCAGTAACTGTTCCTTGTTGACCCCAGCGAAATTGAAGGATTTGGAGTGAAGTACTGCTCAGCGTGGACACTGTAACGCGCCAGATTCATGAAGTTCACACGACCGCGCATCTGTAGTAATAACAGCATAATATGGAGTATAAAGCGATGCTGGTACTTTTCTACGTCAGACATTTTTGCTAATACTGCGCTTGTGACTGTTTCGACCATCTTGGGTAGAGTTGTCTTTGGTTGGTGTGGTAATCAACAAAAAAAACTTCACCCCATTGCCAATAATTACCTCATTATTCTCCGCTGACTAAATGTGTGTTTTTGTAGCGGACTATTGATATAAAACCCATCAATTCCAATCGTTCATTATGCAAAACCGAGCTATTATTTACCTTATTGCTATGGGACTGATTGGGTTTATAACAATCACCCTGTCTGGCTGCAAGTGCTTTGGTGACGATTGCAGTATCACTGTACCCAAAATATTAATGGTAGCTGTACGCGATAGCAGCACGGGAAACCTTCTGCCAGCAACCGAATATACAGTAACTGTAAATGTTGCCGGAGTCGATTGGCCATCTAGAGTACGGTTTGATCCTTATTCGACAAATACCGACGATTATTATTATTATACTATGCAACCAGCTACCGACGATATGATTTTTTCAACGGTTGGCAATTATGAAGCTATCGTACAAATAAACGGCCAAGAACGTTGCCGCCTGTCATTCGTCCTAACATCAACTATATGCTGTAATGATTATCCGCAGGATGGTCGAGTTTCCCTCACTAGTGGACAGGTCGAATTTTTGTCAAGTGGATATCCACAGGTTGATACACCTCGAATTATTATACCTATTTAACCGCTATTTCGAAAATCCCCCATTAGGTGTCTGCATGGGAGCGACCCGTTGGAGATGCCACCTGATTCAATAAGGCAAATTGCCAGTTGCAAATTCCTTGCCTTTGTCAGTTAAAAAAATATGAGCAACCACAATTGATGACACAAAAAATGCTGTCGAGATGATATTATAATTGCTTTTCAAATAGTCCATTTTCTCAGATGAATTACTTATACCATTCTCTTAGAACAAGACTACTGAAAGTTTTTTATGTCTCCACAAAATAAATCGCTAAATCAGGGCTGCTGTAAACTTAAAGCAATGGTGTTCAGTGGGTTAAGGGTGGGGTTTGTGGGGGGCAACGGTGAGTATATGAAACGTAGCCTGCCGATAGACGGCCATTAAAAGCAGTGCAGCATTCACTGTGTTTTTATTATTCAAGTAAGTCGCGTAACTTAGATAATTCGTCGGTTGTGATGGAAATTAGAATAGCCTTTCTCGCCAGTCCCTTCATCAGCACTCTGTCACCTGTCCACAATTTTATGCCCAAAAATTCAGCAAGTGTCACGAAAGCAATGTTGGTATCAATGACGAATTTCACCTGGTAAAAAGCGTTGTTTATTTTCTTCCCACCATTGTTTGTTGGCTTCACTGGGCCAATTTATCCACGTCTTCCTGTTTCGCTTGCTGTCTTGGTGGCCTTTTGTAAAGCGGGTAGTTGATGAGGCGTTGCACCCCCTCCAGGTCAACTGATGCTGGAAGTGTGATAATTATTTGGTTATCAAGCCGCTGAATTGTCATTTCAAAGCATTTTCATGCAAATATAGGCGATTTTCAGCACAATTTCAAGTAAATGGCAGCGCTCACAATCTTTAAGTATTTCATGCTTTACCTAATGCTGATCACAGCGAACGCTAAGGACAATCTAGCGCCCCACACCATGAACCGCTCCTTTAGGCTACAAGGGAATATCACTTTTTTACTCCTTGCGGTAACGTGGTGATTTAGGGGTAAGTTATGGTTTTTTCCAGTTTTTGCTCCGTTTTTTCATATCAGCCATACTCCCCCATCATTGACATCGCCTTCTTTCGTTTTCATAACCCTTCGTTTGGTGGAAAATTTTGCCAAAACAGGGCTGCTGTAAACTTAAAGCAATGGTGTTCAGTGGGTTATGGGTGGGGTTTGTAGGGGTTTGTTCAATCGGTTGCGCCGTGCGACGGTAGGAGCATGAGCGCAGTAGCAAAGTTGGCTGAAGTCACTAATATCTTATGAACCTATTTTCTCTGTTTATCTCAATGATATTCTCTTCTGAAGTGTACCACTCAACGAAGCGGTCATACGCTTCCTGATGTATAAAAGGAGCCAATTATCAAAGCTATCAGGGTTGCTGATTTGGAAAAGGTAATGATTATAGGCTCTAAATACACCTGCATCAATCATTTCTCTGATAATCATATAGAATGACAGGGAATTTTTGTGCGTCTTGTTGATAATAGAACTTAATGAACTCTTCTCTTATATCAGCAAGTGTATGTAGGTTTAGTTCGCGATGGTTTATCGTAGCAAGCATTATATTCTTGCCAAATATTGCACAATATGGGAGTTCTATTTCTTCTTCCTTAATCGATATCATATCTGTAAGCAAAATAATCTGACAGAAATCGAATTTCGTGCTATCTTCATAAAACGTAATGGAAGAGTTATATGCATTATAAAGTAATTCACTCATTTCTTGAGTTCGACTTGTCGTCCTTTCAATATTCATAAAATCTCTCCATATATTAATAACCTTATCTGTAGACCCCAAAAATAACTCACAATCTATAGTAATTGGAAGGATACATAGGATCAACAGAAATTCCTTCTCATAATTCTCTATCGCTTTTTCATAATCTTCTTCAAAAAGAAATATATTCCCACTTCTAAATAGAGATTCCCAGCATCTTGAAACTCCGAAAGCCCTTGCATATGTCTTGAGAGCCTTATTTCTTTGCTCGATAGACTATAGCAATTTCCTAATAATTGGTAAACCTGATCATTGATATTTGGTAGTTTTACTGCCTCTAAGTTCCTTAATAGCTTTGTCATAATCTTTCATATATGTATATGCAAGCCCAATCTCATAAGGATACAAATCATTCCTCAGGGTCAATTTTCTTGCATTCTTCCAGTATTTCAATACTCTCTTCATACTTACCTAAATCCATTAACTCTATAGCCTCTCTTGCTTTTTGAAGAGCAACTTCCTTATTAGCTCTTGAGAAAAGACCTATTGCCATAATCAGGCAGATAAATGTTAGTAGCGTTTTTTTCATTTTTGGTATATTAATTTTGTCTAACGACTCATAATTTATTGATTAACAGATTGTTGAAAATCATGCTTTTCAATCATTTCCCCCGTTAGCTAAGGTTTTTTACGATCTTTTGTCGTGCCCTTATTATCACTAACTCTAATCCCGCACACACGCATAAACACGCTATACCACAGGCTAACCTATCCATCCAAAGGATGCCGAGAAAGCTGTTTGGGGGCGGTGCTATGCCTAAGCAGCGCGGTTGGAACAAAGATAAGTTTTCCAGATAAATCACGCAATGCATCGACTCGCTTTTTTATACCCCTACTTTATCCAATGCGTTGTAACTTTGTGTTACTACTTATTTAGAGAAACGACTAAACTAGCTACAAATAATCAAGCATTGAAAATACTATCCACCCAACAAATGAAGGAGGCTGACCGAGCCACTATCTTGCACGAGCCGATTGCTTCGGTCGATTTGATGGAGCGGGCGGCACGGGCGTTTATACGGGCGTTTATGCACGACTTCCCCGACCGAGATGCGCCGATAGTGGTGGGGTGTGGACCGGGTAATAACGGGGGCGATGGCTTGGCGGTGGCGCGTATGCTGCACCAAGAAGCCTATACGGTAGCGGTATATACGGTGTGGGGCGGTGCTCAGCCTTCGCCCGACTGTCAGGAGAACTTAGACCGCATCCAGCAGTTGCGGCTGATGCCTGTGCAAGTGGTGCGTGCTGCTGCCGATTTCCCCGCGATGGCTAAGGGTACTGTGGTGATTGATGCCCTCTTTGGAGCCGGGTTGAGCAGACCATTGGAGGGGTTGCACCGCGAATGGGTGGACTACCTCAATGCTACCGATACGATACGCGTGGCCATTGACCTACCGAGTGGCTTGCCCGCCGATGGGCCTGTGGAAGAGAATGCATCGACAGCGGTGGCGGGAATCGCCGGGCCAGGGATAGGAGCGGAACCCATCCCGAAGGGTGGGTATGAGCGGATAGCCCGACCCCAAAGGGGTGGCCCCCTCATCGTAAACGGCGTGGTACAAGCGCACTATACCTATACTTTCCAAACACCTAAGTTGGCGTTTTTCGCGCCAGAAAATGCGGCCTATGTGGGGCGTTGGCAGTGCTTGGACATCGGTTTGTTGCCAGCGGCGTTGGCGGCAGCGGATACGCCCTTTCACTGGGTGCAGGAAGGGGAGCTGCGGGGCCTGCTGAAGGAACGGGGGCGGTTCGACCACAAGGGGGTCTATGGGCATAGCCTGTTGGTGGCGGGCAGCTACGGCAAGGTAGGGGCGGCTATTCTGGGGGCCAGAGCAGCTCTGCGGACGGGGTGTGGATGGGTGACAGCCCATGTACCACGGTGTGGTTACGAGATTATGCAGATAGCCTTTCCGGAAGCGATGGTGACCGTGGACAGGCATCGAGAAGTATGGACTGATTTGCCTCCCGCAGGCAGATACGATGCCATAGGCGTAGGCCCCGGCATAGGTACCAACGTGCTGACCAAACGCGCGTTGGCGCAGTTGCTGGAGACCGTTGATGTGCCTTTGGTGTTGGATGCCGATGCGCTAAATCTGCTGGCGCAGGACAAGGGGCTGATGGCGTTATTGCCAAAAGGCTGCATCTTGACCCCACATCCTGGGGAGTTTGAACGGCTCTTTGGGAAGCTGCCCCACAGTTTTGCCCGTTGGGAAATGATGCGGCAAATAGCTATGCAGCGCGGCGTGTTTATTTTGCTAAAGGGCGGCAACACGGTGATTGCGACCCCCACAGGCCAGCTGTATTGGCTGACGACAGGCAATCCCGGCATGGCTACTGCCGGTGCTGGCGATGTGTTGACGGGCATGATTACCAGCTTATTGGCCCAAGGTTACACACCCGAAGAAGCGGCCCTGCTGGGGGCGGCACTGCACGGAGTAGCTGGCAATTTGGCTGCCGAACAACAGCAAATGGAAAGCTTGATTGCGGATGATATCATTGCCCACTTAGGCGGGGCTTTTGCTTCAATAAGGAATGTAAGATGAAACAAAAAGTAGTGGTATTGACAGGTGCCGGCATCAGTGCCGAGAGTGGCATAAAAACTTTTCGGGACGCAGACGGTCTGTGGGAGGGGCATGATGTAATGGAGGTAGCTTCGCCGGAAGGATGGGCCAAAAATCCTGCTTTGGTGCTGGACTTTTACAACCAGCGCAGGCGGCAGTTGAAGGAGGTGGTGCCTAATGCCGCGCACGAGGCGTTGGTGACCTTGGAACAACAGTACGAGGTGGTCGTCATTACCCAGAATGTGGATGACCTGCACGAGCGGGCGGGTAGCAGTCGCGTGATACACTTGCACGGCGAGTTGCGCAAGGTGCGCAGCACGGGCAATGAGCGATATGTGGTAAACTGGGAAGACGACTGCAACTGGGGTGATACTTGCCCCAAAGGCCACCAACTCAGGCCCCACATCGTGTGGTTTGGGGAGCAGGTACCCGCTCTGGAGCAGGCTGTGCGGGAGGTAATGGATGCCCATATAGTGCTCATCATAGGCACCTCTATGCAGGTGTATCCGGCAGCGGGATTAGTGGCTTACGCGCCCCGCGATGCACACATCTACTACGTGGATCCACACCCGAGTATCAACTACGAATTGGGGCGCATCAATAACCTAAAGGTGCTGCCAGAAGCCGCCACCAAAGGGGTGGTGAAAGTGGTGGGGGATTTGATGGGGTAGTTTTTAAACCGTTGAAACGGTTTATATTATTTCTCGCACACCCATACACGGTTTAAATTAATCGTGCTTGAAAGGAAGTTTCACATCTAATTTATTTCAAAAAACATATCGGAAATTGGGTGTTAATGAAACTTTCAACACGATTCAACAAAGTTTGGAATCAAATCTTTTGGTTAATAAAATGAGAACTGCTTTATCTGTTTAATAATTTCCGCAACAAAAACAAACAATATATGTCCGGAGACTCACGGCGCAGAATAAATTGGATTCGTTTCAACCGATGGAAATTTAATGGGATTTTATTAAATGAATGTGGAATTTTAATTAATTTAAAAAAACTTTGCCCACGTTAAAGGGAGATATATTGGTAATGGTTTTAACATTTCTTCCACAATTTGTATCAAAAAGTTGGTACAATTGGTAATATTATATTATTCGCTTGTATTGTTTCAACGGTTAATTTAATATTTGTTGAGTGTTAACTGATATAACAATAAATTAAATCCAAACAATTTGAATTCAGGACAGCATGTTTATCATTTGAAGGAATACTGCTGTTAAGTATCAAATGCAAACTTGTTAGTGTTTTAAATTTGGAAATGATTTTGGTTTTTAAACAAATCATATAAAACTCACTCAAAATTTTGTTTGAAAATGACAAAAATAGGATTTTTAATGCACATTCCATTTTTTCCAAAATTGATGTTGTTCAAAGACAATCTTTTTTGAATGGTTGGTGTTTCAAATGATCAAAACTTAAAACATTGAATTTTCGTTAAAATGCTTCATAGCCTTAAGCATTTGAAAAGTTCTACAATGGATTTATTTTTAAAAACAAAGAAGTATTATTAATGTAAATTGAAGATTGTATAGAAATTAAAATTTGATTATTGTTTTGAGCTCAATTATCGGATTTGCTTCTTCAAATACACAACATCTGAAATATATCAATTGAATTATTTAAAAATCTTAAAGTTTTCCTGTGTTTTATGAAGTGTTAATGAAAGAAAATTGTTCATTATTCAATTCTAGAAGTACAAAAAATAAATTGTTAGTTTAATATTTCTTGATAATCACATCAAAAAATCGCATTGAGTAAAGATTCAAGCTTTGAAAATTTTATTGGCTTTATTTCTCAATCAGCTTTTTTGTTTTCCCAACTTTTTTTGGCCTTTTATTGTATAAACGTTTTGAAATGCGGGGGCACCAATAATCCTTCAATTATTTATTATTTTGGGGTCTAAATCGAGATTTTATGGCCATCAGGGTTCCATCTGTGGTGCCAGCGAAAGTTTTCAAGGCTTGTTTCAGGTCGGCATCAATGGCCATATTTTTTCCTATTCAAACCAGGGCTCGTTTTGTAATACGTAAAAGCCAAAAGCAAGCGGAAATTATTTGATGTAAAATTTGCGTGGAAAACGCCTTGTTGTGGGTTGTATTCAAAAAGTTAGTTGTTCATCATTTATACCCACCTGATAGGTCTTGTTTTTTTTAAATCATTTATTGAGAAAAATGCCTGAATGTTACAATGTCTTTTTCTTTCACCGTATTCATCAATGTTTGAGTCCTTTGTTTCGTGATTTTGACAGTTATGGTTTCAGGAAAAGAATGAATTTTAAAAATCAGCCAAACGGAAGATCAGTTTTGTTAAATAAACTTTGAAGGTGGAAATGGTCTTTCATTTGCAAAAATCGAATTTTAAACAGCTAACATGTCACAAGGATAGTTAATTGTTGAAAAACTATCAAAATTTTATCAAAATAATTTGTTTTGTGATAGGGCCAACAATTAAAAAAAGGTAAGAGAGCAATATTAAAAAATTTGCAGTGTATGCAAATGTTATCCAATTAAGCTCACATCAATGATTGTTCCGTGGCAAACTGATAACAACCGTAAAGGTTTGTCAAATTGCTGTCATTGGTAAAAGGGAGTTTTAAAAAGATGTCAGGAAATTTGAATAAAGAATGAGGAATTGTATCTGCTTTGTCGGTGTTGAAGTGGTTTTTGATAATCCAATGTTGAAGTTCAGAAGTAATGCTCAATAAATGGTTAGCAATTTGCTTGAAAAAGTTTATCAAATCGTCCTGTTGAAATCGAATTTTTTGGGAAGAGGGGTAGCGTCAAAATGAACATCGTTAATGGGTAAAATTTTATTCTTTTTTCCTAATATATAAAATTCCTGATTGGGTTGGGTTAGCTTCAAAATTACGTCAACAGTAGAGTTGGGGTTTATAAATGGTTTTGTTGTTTAAGAAAGAAATTTAAGTCATTTGCTCGAGTAAGGTAATGAGATGGGTCTGAAATTCTCCTTTTATTTAAAAAGGGTTATTTAGGATCATCAAAAAATGTTTGTATTTGATAAGCTTTAGTTAAGATGAGACTGCAAAAAAATGCATATGCTTTTGCAAGGGCTTAGACAGATTAAGCTTAAAACAGGCCACGGTTTAACTGGTTCCACCAGCCGCGATTTTTAAAGACTTTAGCTTTTCAGAATCGTTTTATAAAACTGAGTGTATCGGGCATCATTCGTTGATAGTTCTCCGCGGCTTCAATCTGTTTGGCACGTAGGTGGCAGGCGGTAATCATCCGGTCGAGGTCATTTTGGACAAAGTTCCAATTGGCTGCCTTGACGGCTGACAAATTGACAACGACATCAAATTCTTCCGCTCCTTCATCAATGCCGCGCTTAATTTCTTCCACTTTAGCTACGGTGGCCGCATATCCCATAGGAAACCCAATAACGGTTGTTAGTTTCACAGGGGAAGCGTTGCCTAATAATTGACGGGCTTCTGCCACGAAATAAGGTGGAAGACTGACGGCGGCGTACTGTTGTTGCTGTGCCTGTTCGCAAACTTGGTGCACTTGTGCCCGCGCGGCGTCAGGTTTTAGCAAGGATAACTCTACTAAAGAGGCGATGTTCATTTTTTAATACATGGGGTAGTTCATGGGAGGATTTCACTCCGTATTAATCACTTTTCGACCACAAGATATATTGAAAAAAGGGAAAAAAAAGTTTTTTGTGATATGTTAACACTGGGTAAAATCCAACCCGTTAGCCCTCAAACAGTTAGGGGGAATTGTTTTTTTTCAAAAACACTTCCCCCTATGGTCGAAAACATCTATATACGGATTATCTCCCGTGGCAATGCTTGTATTTCTTGCCGCTACCACACGGGCAATCGTCATTGCGCCCTACTTTAGGAAGATCACGCTTGAATGTTTCAGGTTTTGCCTGCGAGGCACTTCTGCCCACATTCTCCGCTGCGGCTCGCTGCATGCGTTCGCCTTCGTCGGCTGCTTTGTTGGTGGTAGTGCCCTTCAACGCGGGGCGTTCCTCACGCGCTTGTTGTACATTTTGGTTGATGGCAAGCCCCCCTTTAGCCAAGTAGCTCGTCACGGATTCGTTGACTTCCATGATCAAACCTTCAAACAAGTTGTAAGCCTCCATTTTGTAAACCACCAATGGGTCTTTTTGCTCGAAGGAAGCCGCTTGAGAGGACTCCTTCAATTCGTCCATAGAACGCAGGTGGTTTTTCCATTTTTCATCGATAATAGCCAACGCTACCGCTTGCTCAATATCGCGCACTACGGATTTGCCGTTGGTCTTAACGGCAGTTTCCAAGTCAGCGGTGATATTGAGGGGGTGGGTACTACCATCGGTGAAAGGTAGCAGGATGCGTTTGTAGCGGTCGCTTTGCGTTTCAAACACGTGTTTGATCTGTGGCATAATCATAGCCACGATCTGCTCGTATTTATGATGGTAAAAATCACGGAACTGCTGGGCAACGGTTTCAATGATGGATTCCGAAGCGGTTGTTTTGAACGCATCCGGGTCAATGTCTGGGTCTAAGCCCAATTTAGATAGACAAGCCTGTTCAAAGGTGGAGAAGTCACCGTTTTGCTTATGGTTGTAAACGACTTCTTCTATCAAACCCATAAACATACTGTTGAGATCCACCGCTAAGCGGTCGCCTGCCAATGCGTTTTCGCGCTTGCGGTAGATGGCTTCGCGCTGGATGTTCATAACGTCGTCGTACTCCAGCAGCCTTTTGCGCACACCGAAGGCGTTTTCCTCCACTTTTTTCTGTGCCCGCTCGATGGATTTGGTCACCATGCTGTGCTGTATCACTTCGCCTTCCTTATGGCCCATGCTGTCCATGAGTTTGGCAATGCGCTCCGATTGGAAGAGGCGCATGAGCTTGTCTTCCAGTGAAATATAAAACTGAGAGCTACCAGGGTCGCCTTGGCGGCCAGAACGACCACGCAACTGCCTGTCCACACGGCGGGAGTCGTGACGCTCGGTACCGATGATGGCCAAACCACCCGCTGCTTTGACCTGATCGTTGATTTTGATGTCGGTACCACGACCTGCCATGTTGGTGGCAATCGTTACTTTACCGGGCTGACCCGCTTCTGCCACGATCTCGGCTTCGCGCTGGTGCTGCTTGGCGTTGAGTACGTTGTGGTCGATACCTCGCATGCTGAGCAGGCGGCTTAGTTTTTCGGAAATGTCCACCGTGGTGGTACCCACCAATATTGGCCTGCCCGCTTGGCTGAGGGTTACAATTTCTTCGATGACGGCGTTGAATTTCTCGCGCTCGGTTTTGAAAACAAGGTCGTCTTTATCATCGCGTACGACAGGTCGGTTGGTAGGAATTACCACTACGTCCAACTTGTAAATCTCCCACAGTTCACTGGCTTCCGTTTCGGCAGTACCTGTCATACCCGCCAATTTGTGATACATACGGAAGTAATTCTGGAGGGTGATGGTGGCATAAGTTTGTGTCACCTCGCCCACTTTCACATTCTCTTTAGCTTCCAACGCTTGGTGCAGTCCGTCGCTGTAGCGGCGGCCTTCCATCATGCGGCCTGTTTGCTCATCCACGATTTTTACCTGCCCGTCCATGACCACGTAATCCTCCTCCCGCTCAAAAAGTGTATAGGCTTTGAGTAGTTGGTTCATAGAGTGGATGCGCTTGGCCTTGACGGAATAATCCTGCGCCAGTTTGTTTTTGGCATCGGCTTTAGCCAATTCATCCAACTCACCGTTTCGGTCTATATTGACCATCTCGGTAGCAATATCCGGCATGATGAAGAAGCTGGGGTCTTCTTTGCCTTTGGAGAGGTAGTCAATGCCGCGTTCCGTCAGTTCTACGCTCCTGTTTTTTTCATCGATGGTAAAGAGCAGGGGTTCATCGGCGATGTGCATGTGCTTGGACTGCTCCTGCATGTAAAAGTTTTCGGCTTTTTGCAGGTTTACCTTTACACCTTCTTCACTCAGGAACTTGATAAGGGGGCGGCTCTTAGGCAATGCACGGTAGGCGCGCAACAAGGCCAATCCCGCTTGGCCTTCGTTGTTTCCTAAATTACCATCCTTAATCGCTTTTTTGGCCTCTACCAAGAAGTCGGCAGCCAAGCGTCTTTGCTCCGTAATCAGCCGCTCTACAAACGGTTTCAGCGAAAGGTACTCTTGGTCTTCTGAGTCATGTCCTACAGGGCCGGACATAATCCAAGGCGTACGCGCAGCGTCAATCAAAACGGAGTCCACCTCATCCACCATGGCGTAGTGGTGTCTGATTTGGACTTGGTCGGTCTTGGTGCGCACCATATTATCGCGAAGGTAGTCGAAACCAAATTCATTGTTGGTACCGTAGGTAATATCGCAGTCATAGGCGGCTTTACGCTGGGGCGAGTGGGGTTGGTATTTATCGATACAGTCGATGGTGAGGAAAAGGAACTCCATCACCGGGCCAATCCATTCGCTGTCTCTTCGTGCCAAGTAGTCATTGACCGTCACAACATGGACACCTTGCCCCGCAAGGCCGTTGAGGTAAGCGGGAAGGGTCGCCACAAGGGTTTTACCTTCACCGGTTTGCATTTCGGCAATTTTTCCATCGTGCAGCACCATGCCACCAATCAACTGTACATCGTAATGTACCATATTCCAGGTGATATTGCCGCCAGCAGCTACCCACTGGTTTTTCCACAGGGCTTGCTCTCCTTCAATGGTGACGTACCCTTTTTTACCCGTCGCAGCAAGGGCGCGGTCGTGGTCGGTAGCAGTTACGCGCAGGGTGTCATTTTCGGTGAATCGACGAGCCGTTTCCTTCATCACTGCGAAGGCTTCCGGCAGGATTTCTTTGAGGATGATTTCTAACTCCTCATTGCGTTGTTTGGCCAACTTATCGATGGTGGCAAAAATGCTTTCCTTGTCCATCACATCCTCCGTGCCTTCTGCCTCAGTTTGGAGGCTGGCAATCTCCGCATCAATGTCTTGGAGGTAGGTAGCAATGCGGGTGCGGAAGTCGAGCGTCTTATTTCTCAACGCATCGTTAGACAACTCCGACAATCCTTGAAAAATCTCATTGATTTGTTCCACCACGGGCTGGTAGGTAGCCACGTCGCGTTCATATTTGGTGCCGAACATTTTTTTCAATCCGGCGGTAATGCTCTTAAACATAATAGCGATTTGCTTTATTCGGGTGCAAAGGTAGCAAACCGAGGTTAATTATACGACAATTGCCTCGGTTTCCACCTTGTCCAACTACTTGCATATATTGTACCATAACCTTTTACTGCCATTCTGGCAGGAGGCAAGGCATTAGCAAGGCACCCCTCCAATCTAATACGCCCGGCAAGCATTCTCTACCAAATCCCATCGGTGTGCTTCGGTATTCCAGTAAACGGAATAGCATTTACCGCGAATGACATAATAGACCACTTCACTAACGCCTGATGAAGTTGTCCCCAACTGTGTGCGGATACGAATATAACACCCTTCCTGCCCATTGAGGCTAAAGATGGAGGAATAACGAGGAGCAAGGGCGAAGCCGCTCCACTTTTGCTGGTCGAAACTCAGCGCGAAAGATACATTGTAAACGCTGGCTTGGTTGCTAATCAACAAGTTGCGTTGCAGTATCTCCTGCCCCGGGTCGAGTGCGGCATAGCCACGCCCGCTATCGGGAAAATACAATAGCCGCTGAGGCTGTGCAGGTGATTGTGTCCATCCCCACAGTCCTATCGTCGCCAAAATAATCCAAAGCACCCACCGCAGCATGTTGGTTGTTTTTTTATGACATGAAGAATGAATCAGGAGTAGGGCGCTCCCCCGCACGGGCAATTGCCGTTCCGTCGCACCAACCGGGCGGGGTCAGGTGCTTATGGGCTTCGCTGCGCTCGTCCCTCCCGATGGTCGGGAGTAACCCCCTCCAGCCCCTTAGCGCGATTTAAGCATCTTTGGTCGATGATTGCGTACGCCCCAGCAGATACCCTGCCACCGTACCCAGCAAACCGATGATGGGGGCTATCTGGCTGTTGCCATAACCCGCCGTTACCAAAAACAATGACCCCACGATAATGAGGGACACGCTCAGGTATTTCAACGATTGGCTCAAAGGTTCCTGCCTTTTATTGATAATGAAAGCCTGCGCCAGCACGACAATCATACCGAACACCAAGACACCCAACGACAACCATACCTCTTGGGTGGACTTGGTAGGAACGATGTCGCCACTGAAAGGTGGTTGGTTGGCCGTTCCTACTGCCGAGGGTTGCGCCGCAGCAGGTGGCGGAGTGTTGGCCATCGTTTCTATCGCTTCCGGTTGCGCCAGCAACGTAGCGGCAGCTATGACACATACTAATACAAACATGGTTCTCATAAGCATTGATTTAACGACAAGCGAGTAGCTGCCGTTGGTATTCCTTTTCATGAAGTAGTTTTTTTGATTCATAAGCGACCCGTTGTTCCTGTGCCAACAGGCGACGGGTGTTTTTATCGGCATCTGCATGGCGTGCAGCCCGCATGGCTTCGCGGTGCATGCGACGCAGTTGGCGCAATTCCTCTTTTTGCTCCTGCCGCAGGTTTTTGGCCTGTCGTTGGCAGGGCGTGGGAGCGAGAAAGCTACGACCAAGGGCTTCGCCATATACAGGCACCGTACTCAGCCGGATAACGTATTCGCACAGCGGTTGTTGTTGCATGCCCAAATTGCGGGAGCGTTCGGCGGTTCTTTCCTCAATGGCATCGCACACTTCCTGCCAACCACCTGCAATCCTGCCACTCAAGACTTCCTGCAAGGTATATAAAATTTCATTGAAAAAAATACCGCCATCAGCCGATAGGAAAGTGTAGTAATTTTCATCTGCACTAAACAGGTTGATGACTTTGCTCACACCTGCTTCCTCTTCAAATAGCGAACTATAAGCATTGTGCATACGCCCAGCTTTGGGCAAAGTAGCCACCACAGGGGCAACATTGGTTGACTCGTAAGGCGGAGGGGTGCTAAAATCCGTCACCAAGGTATTGCAAGCAACAACCACGTTCATCAGCACAGAAGGATTCTTATCCTGCAAGCGCTCCATGATTTCGGAGAAATTGACGCTTTGGTCGTAATTGTTAAAGTAAAGCGTGGGATAAGGATAGGGCGACCCTGCTTCCTGAAAACCATGACCCACATACACGAAGATGACGATGTCCCTTTCTTGGTAGGCCATATCGTAGTCTAACACCTTATCTAACTGCGCTAAGGAAAAATTGTCGCCTGATACATCATACGTCAATACATTGAAAATGCCCAGATGAGCGGCCAGCATATCCACTTCCTTGTCAATGCCGAAGCCGATACTACGGCAACCCTCACGAATAATATAATCGTGGTTGTTGCTATCAAAAACCCTGATGAGGTGAATGTGACGAGTCTCGGCTTGCGCATAACCGAGCCACAGAAAACTTGCCCACAACAAAAGCCCTACTCGCATAAGGTGTATCATATCTGTCCTTGTTTTACTAAGGGATGAAAATATCGAGTAGTCTGAATGTAGGTCGTGATTTTGTTCCTTTGAAACGGAATAGACAAATAGCTTATTATGTTCCACACGGGGGCGAAAAGTTAAAATTTGGAACAAACCAAGTTATGAAAAACAAGCGAAGGTGTTTTTTGCTACCTTTGCCAAGTATTTTGACGGAAATAGGCTCTTCAACTTTTCCAAAAATTAAAAAACGGAGGAGTTCATTATTTTCCGTTCCCTCAGCGGTTTTTATAAAAATTAAAATTCTTGGGAGGAAGGAAGATACTATCAAGCCACTTAGTAGCGTTATGAGGCGCAGTGCTTCCTTTTGGTGTTTTATTTTGTTCATAACCAAGGACACTAAGTTTGGAAAAGGGAAGCCTAATAGCAAACACCCCTTCACTTATAAGCAACCGAGTTGGATTTTCGGCTCGTTCTGGTTCACACACTCTTGCCATTTTGTCCTTATTGACTGTCATCTTGCACATGGATTGGCAGGCGATAAAAATATTTTTTGCTAATTTATTTGCAAGGCTCACCAGCTTTTGCGTATCATTGTAACTTCATTGGAAAATCGCCCGAAGGTTCGGGTTCGGAAAACTCCGTCCTCTATGAAAAGACTAAGACAATTCGTATTATTCGCTGCATTGGCAGCCGTGTCCTTCACCGCTCAGGCGCAGGACATTCATTTCTCGCAGTTCTATTTGTCACCGCTGAACCTTAATCCAGCAATGACAGGTGTCATGAACTGTAATATCCGATTAGTAGCCAACTATCGCAACCAGTGGGCGAGTGTGTTGCGTTCCAACTCCTTCCGCACCTATTCTGTATCTTATGACCAGCGTATCCCCGTGGGGCGCAGCGATTATTTCGGCATTGGTGGCACTTTTTGGGGCGACCGTGCGGGGGAAGCTGATTTCTCGACCCTTACGGGCAAATTGTCAGGTTCCTATTCCAAAAAAATGGGCGGTAGCCGCAACTACGGCCACTACCTTGTAGTAGGTGCCGAAGCGGGAGTAGCCCAGCGCAGTTTGGACTTCCTCAATCTCCGTTGGGGCTTGCAGCACGATGGAGAAGGCGGTTTCGATGGTAATTTAGACCCAGGCGAAACCCGCTGGGATCGCGATGAGTTCCTTTTTGGTGACTTAGGTGCTGGTTTGTTGTGGTTCATGACTTTTGATGCCAATAACAACCTCTATTTCGGCGGTGCTTTCCACCACCTCAATCGCGCCGATCAGTCCTTCAGTAGCCAAGATCAGGATTTGCTTTACAGCCGCTTTACGGCGCATGCTGGGGGCGAGTTCTTGATTTCCAACCGCTTTGGCATCCTGCCTGGCGTGATTGTGATGAGCCAAGGGCCTTCCTTCCAAGTGAACGCTGGTACTAGCTTCAAGTTCCTGTTGGGTACAGGTCGTCAAGCAGGTTCACAGTCATGGCAGTTTGGTTTGTGGACACGCGTTTCCAACAAAATCAATACGGGTGTATTGAACGATGCGATTATCGCTTCTACTCGCTTTGACTTTGACAATTACACCTTAGGTTTTAGCTACGATATCAATATATCGCCACTGAAGACCGCCAGCAACGGCAACGGTGGTTTTGAGTTAGCACTCCAGTACAAGATTTGTGGCCCACAACGCCGTGGCGTTTACTGCCCCAGTTTCTAATACATTTGAACCTAACAAAAAAGGTATTCAGGCTTGTTGCGTCTGGATACCTTTTTTTGTAGTAAAAAAATCCAAATACCGTCCAGCCGCTGACAAATATCAATTTTTCATTTACCTTTACAGTTGTACTCAAAAACGAATAACCTATGTTTAATTCTTCAGGAAAGAAAGATACCAACGGAAAAACTACACCCACACCTGCCGCTACGGGAGGTCATTCCCTCAATAGCATTGTACAGGGTACCAACATTGAAGGTACGGTCAATGCCAATAGCGACATCCGCATTGATGGGAATATAAAAGGAAAACTCTTTTGCGATGCCAAGGTCATCATTGGGCCAACAGGTAAAATCGAGGGGGAGGTTCGCTGCCAAAACGCAGTAGTAGAAGGCTCGTTTGAAGGAACTATTGAAGTAAAGGAGCTGCTCAATATCCGCGAAACGGCCAAATTGCAGGGCGATATTTCCTGTGGCAAATTGATCGTACAGCCTGGCGGCATCATGGATGGCACCCTCACTATGACAGGAGGTAAAAAAATAGCGGGGCTGGCGAATAAGGAAGCAGAAAAATCCGCTAAAGTTGCAGGATAACCCGATGAATAACAAGGAGGAAACCCGTCGGAAAGTTCAGAATTACATGAAATATTCTGGAATGGCCATGCAGATGGGGGTCATTATTCTGGTGGGCGTGTGGATAGGGCAGTGGCTGGATGCTAAATGGGGTACAGCGCCTTACCTTTTAGTGACGTTGGCACTGTTTTCCGTATTTGCTGCACTTTACACCACTTTAAAGGATCTTATGTGATCGACGGGAAAACAGAAAGTTATTTCCGTCAAATTACTAAGGGACGGGAAAAAAATAAGTGATCCCATTTTTGGCTTGGCTTTATGCGCTAAGCGTAGGAATACTTGCACAAAGCGTGTGTATAAAGACAAGCCTTCAGAAAAAATGGGATCAGTTATTTCCGTCAAATTACTAGTATGTCGAACCGTACATTTTTTCAATTACTCCTATTGGTGAGTGCCGTCACGGCATTATTACTTTGGGGTATGTATCAATCACCCAAATTAGCGGCGCATACTTTGCTGGGGTGGGGGAGTTTGGGCATGTTTATCCTGTTGTCCATCTTGATGTTTTTCATGGCCGGGCAGTCGGCAAGGAGTAGCAATAAAAACCAGTTTACCAATACGGTACTTGGTTTTACTGCGGGTAAAATGATGCTGGTTTTGATGGTGTTGTTCATGTATTTGCAACTAGCAGAACCTACCGATAAACTCTTTGTGCTACCGTTTCTAGCTGTTTATTTTATCTTCACAGCATTTGAAACTTGGTTCATGATGAAAATAGGAAGAACTTCGGTGTGATGATGAACGTAAAAACATGGGGAAAGCTATTGCTGGTATGTGTTGTTTGCGCTTCATTAGTCTTTGTGGTTGTGTCAATAATTCAGTTTTTTATCAACTAAATATATACTGTCATGAAAAAGAATATGGGAACTGCCGACCGCGTTGTGCGCGTCATCATTGCTGCTGTAATTGCTGGTCTGTACTTTCAAGGTACACTTACTGGCACATTAGGCATTGTATTGTTGGTGCTGGCAATCGTTTTTTTGCTCACCAGTTTTATCAGTTTTTGCCCGCTTTATACACTTGTCGGGTTGAGTACATGCAAGACGAAAGAGTAACGCTGGAAGGGGGCAACTTGCTTTGTGGGCGGTTCTAACACTAAGCTCTGCACCAACAAGTTACGGTCATTTTTATTAATGACGGATGGGTGATGCCCTATCTGTTCCTGCTTTTCTATACAGCAATTTATGAAACTTGTATTTCTTTGCACACACTGCAAAAAAAGCAACTATCTGAAATCTAATGCTCTCTCTCGAAGTGAATTACACAGAGAGTATGGTGACATTGTGACAGCCAAGTGTGAACACTGCCCTAATGTAAATAAGTTGGAGTTGACGGACATACGCGCCGAGGCGAATCCTCTATATGAAAGGCTCTCAGCATTAGTATTACTCCTTAGCGGAGGAGCTGTTGTATTTATCGTCTTTTCGTTGTGGGCTGTTGGCTTGATGCCAACTTTAGGTGGTGTGGCAGCATTAGCCACAACATTTATAGGGCTTCCGGTAACGGTAACATATCTGATAATCAGGCAAGAAGATGACAAGGTCTGGCGTTTCAATATACATAGATAAAAAAAGGCTTGCCAAGCAGTAATAGTCTGGCAAGCCTGTATATAGAAAAAGTTACTAAATAAGTGGCTACAATTGAAGTTCATTTGTTGATATGACAAAGATAAAGAATGAGATAAGCTGATAACTTACAGGGCATAAGTTTTACTAATAAATAAAATCAGTGTTGGATGATGTTTTGTTTAATCAAACAAGCATCTAGTGATTCAGCGAACTGTTGGAAAGCACGCATTCTAGCCAATTTATTGATGTCGATAGTTTTTGCTAAAATGGCATCAATATCTTCAACATTGGGAGCCATCCAGCTTTTACCTTTTGCCAAGCGGATAATCTCATGTAGCATCTCTTTGGAATTTCTGCGTTCTTCCAAAACGCGGTAGTGAATATTTAACCCCATTTCTTCTTCCGTCAAATCAACACCCAGTGCATTTATAAGTGCTTCAGTGTCGCAAAGTTTCCAGTTTTCTACCGTCACAACAGGTATGATAGGAACGAGGTGTGGGCAATATTCGAGGGGTGCTTTTTGTTGTAATGCTTTTAATGCTGGGTTGATTTTATGAAGAAGAGCTTTGTCGTTGATGTTAATAGCATCGGCATCGGTATGTATGAACATGCAATTGAACCCTTTTGATTTAGCTGCTATATCCAAGACTTGATCGATGAAATTTTTATGTTGTTGGCCAGTTCTCAATACGATAGGCTCATAAACATCCCATTCTGCTTGTGAAAATTGCTTTACTTTACCCTCCAATACACGCTGGGCAATGGTTGGCAGGAAGCGTTCATCAGAGATACCCTCGCCCCAAAATGAGGAAATGATCGTATTCATATTTGGCGAATATTATGCCATTTCCAAATAGGATTTTAGGCTTTGTGTGGAAGCACTTATTTCTACATCAGGGATTCCATTTTCGTCAGTGAAGGGCAATACATTCCCTGACTGGTTGACGGGTGTTATAATAGTTCTTTTGCTTTTGCCTGAAGGGCTAACATGTTGACTTAGTCGTGCCAAAAAAACAGAAATCCTAGTTGTCAAACTGTTGTTTTCTGTTTTAAGTATATTTTCTATTACAGCGATCAACTTGGGAGAGTGGGTATTAACGAGTATCTGCCGAAGTTGTGTGTTCTGTTGTGAGAAGTCAGTGGACATTGACGCTAAGAGCTTTAATAAAGGCGTCATTCTAGTTGGATTGATTCCGTTTTCAGGCTCTTCAAAGCAAATAAGGCCGCCAGTTCCTGCATATTTCAGATAACAAAGAGCAATTAACCTGAGTGTACCCTCTGAAAGAACTTGAGAACTGAACCATTTGCCATCCACGTCTTTTATCCAAATCACATAACTTTTTTCGGTTTCGTCTTCTTTTACATCTATTTCTACTACATCATTGACAAAACGAGCCATGTCTCTTGAAATGTGTTTCAAAAGGTTTGGATTCTCTGTTTTGAGAATAAACATGGCACCTGCCAAGTCACTTCCATCTGGTGACATTGTTTGCTTGAAGGTGTATTTGGAGGATGATTTCCTAAGGGCACTTGGATTTAACTGCAAAAATTGCCAATTCATCATTTCGTTCCTCACCGCCAAAGCGTGGGGGAACTCGGTGTTAGTAACACTGCTTAACATGGTACTTTCAAGATCAGATGCCGGGCGAGGTCGTCCTCTACTTCCTCTATCTTGATGTAAGTTGATGGTAGTTAGACCTGTGGATTCTTCTGTTTTTGTACTTATAAATGGCACCCTTCCCCCGCTGGTTGGAGGGCGCCAGTATTCGTCTTTACTACCTACATATTTTTTATACCATCCGTCTGAATTTTTTTGGATAGGAGCCAGCGATTCATTGGTCACTACTAACTTTTCTACATTTCTAGTATCGCTCACTCTCTTTATGCAAAGCTCATACCGAAGGCGAGTATATTTAAGCTGTTCTTCACCTCCCCATTTGTCTTTTACCGTTTTATCAACAAGTAATTCAACGGCAAATTTCATTTCCTCAACGTTTCCTCCTGTGTTGTCTGCGGTGAATAGTTCGATGGCTTCCCCCCGTTGTTGTGAAAATGCCGTTCTAATATCAAAGTCTGCCAAGTCAGATAGTAGTTGGATGGCATCGAACAAGTTACTTTTTCCAACTGCATTCAATCCCGCTAGTGCTACAAATGGGGAAAAATGAATTTTGAAATCAGTAAATGTCTTAAAACCTGAAATTTCAAGTGATGTTATCATTGCATCCAGTTTGTACAAAGATAATTCTTTTTTCTTAGAAACAGAGCAGTGAAAAAAAATACCACACACATCACCCCGCCCGCATCTGTTGCAATTTTTTTTGATGAACGGTATATTTTCCTATCTTCACCCCGTCACTAAAAAGCTGCGATGAAAAACCATATACAAGAAGAAGCCCCCGACGCATCGGAAGCACCTCCTTTCCTGCAATCTTGGAATCAGCTGTATGCATTGGTGTTGATACTCCATGCATTGGTCATTTTTCTTTTTTATTGGTTCACACATGCTTACGCGTAAGCCCTAATATACTATACTATGCACTGGATTGATTGGTTGATAATGGCTGGTACGCTGGGGGGGATCGTATTGTATGGGGTTTACCATACCCGCAACGTGAGCAACGTGCAAAGCTATCTCTTAGGCGATAGAGATCTACGATGGTGGACGATAGGGTTATCTGTTATGGCTACCCAAGCCAGTGCCATCACATTTTTGTCCACGCCTGGTCAAGCTTATGAAAGCGGCATGGGGTTTGCCCAGTTTTACTTTGGCCTGCCTTTGGCGATGGTTTTTCTGAGCATTTTCGTCTTGCCTGTCTATTATCGACTCAAAGTTTATACCGCCTACGAATATTTGGAGGGGCGTTTCGACTTGAAAACCAGAACCCTGACCGCTATATTATTCCTCATCCAACGCGGTTTGGCTGCGGGTATCACCATCTACGCACCTGCTATTGTGTTGAGTACGATTTTGGAGTGGCACCTCAACTTGACCATTCTCGCTATTGGAGTATTGGTCATATTTTACACCGTATTGGGCGGGACCAAGGCAGTGAGTGTCACCCAGAAACAGCAGATGATTGTTATTTTGTTGGGTATGTTTATCGCGGCTATTTTGGTTGTCGATAAACTACCGGAAGGCGTGGGTTTTACCGATGCACTGGGCATTGCCGGGAAGTTGGATAAGCTCAATGTGGTGGACTTTACCTTTGATCCTTCCAATCGATATACTTTTTGGTCGGGCTTATTAGGAGGGGTGTTTTTGTTTATGTCCTATTTTGGTACCGATCAGTCGCAGGTGCAACGCTATCTGAGTGGCCGTTCATTATCAGAGAGCCGATTGGGGTTGTTGTTCAATGGTATCATCAAAGTACCCATGCAGTTCCTTATCTTGTTTGTGGGTATTTTGGTGTACGTATTTTTCCTTTTTGTGCAACCTCCGGTGCATTTCAACAGTGCAAATTTGGCGATTGTCAAGAGTCAACCCGCCACTGCCGAGCAATTGGCCGCCTTGGAAATGCGCTACGACACGGTGTTTTCTGAAAAACGCGAAGCCACCCGCCAGTTGGTTACTCAAATGCGCAACGAGAATGAAGCTGGCATAACGCAATCTGTGGCCAGCATCCAATCCCTTCAACAAGCCGATAATGTGATACGGGAAGAGGTGAAGCAACTTATCAATACCGCTAGCGATGGAAAGGCCAAACAAAGAGATACAGACTATGTGTTTATTACGTATGTTATCGAATACTTACCCATCGGGTTAGTGGGGTTGATTTTGGCTGTTATTTTCTCGGCAGCCATGTCATCTACTTCCTCCGAGCTGAACGCATTAGCTACCACCTCTGTTATTGACATTTACAAACGCTCGGTCAAAAAGGATGCAACCGATGAGCACTATCTCAAGGCATCGCGCATACTGACGATTGTATGGGGGGGCATCGCCTTGTTTTTTGCTTTGTATGCCGATCTATTTGAAAACCTTATTCAGGCGGTAAATATGATTGGGTCGGTGCTATACGGCAGTATTTTGGGGATTTTTATGGTAGCATTCTTTCAAAAGAAAGTAGGCGGGAATGCCGTATTTATCGCTGCACTTATTGCCCAAACGATCGTAAGCATACTGTTTGTGCTCGACCAAAAAGAGATATTTCCTATCGGTTATCTTTGGCTCAACCCCATCGGTTGTTTGTTGGTGATGGTGCTCGCGCAGGGAATACAGATGGGCATGAAAAAAGAGGTGGCGTGAAAACGGCAGGTTTCTTGTTGGTGTGAATGATGAAATAATGTACACCGCATGATACGCAAACGAAACGCGCAAGGCTTCGCTGCGGAGGTATTTGCGCAATAAATTTCCTGAATGATGCTTTAGTAACTGACCTTTCGCAAGCGAAAGGTTTGGATTTTTGATAAAAAAATAGGATGCATTATCTTCGTGTTCAAAGGAATTCGAGATGAAAGATCCAAAATTACTCGATCTGTACTCAGACTATTTGTTGTCGTCGTTTCGCATGGTGACGGCCACAGGGATGTCGGAGTTATTAGATCATGGCATTAGCCACGACAAGATTAGTCGGTTTTTAGGACAAGAGGCCTTTGATTCTAAAGACTACTGGCGTTGTATTAAACGACTGGTGCGCCAAGTGGAGCATCCTGATGCAGTTCTCAAAATTGATGACACCATTGAGGAGAAGCCCCACTCTACGGAAAATGAAGTTATCACTTGGCACTGGGATCACTCCAAAAAGCCAAAGGCGGGCCATGTTAAGGGTATCAACATCCTCAACTTCCTTTATCAAAGTCCACTGGGTATAGAAATTCCGGTAAGCTTTGAAATTGTGCGTAAAAGCGAGGAGTATCTTGATACCAAAAGCGGCAAGGTTAAGAAACGCAGCCCTAAAACAAAGAATGAGATGCTGCGAGACCAACTCTTCGTGCTGGTGAAGTACAATCGTGTTCCCTTCCGCTACGTGGTGTGGGACACTTGGTTTTCCGCTCAGGAAAACTTTAATTTCGTACACTACCAGTTGGAAAAGTACTTTATTGGTGCCATAAAGAGCAACCGTAAGGTGGCTCTGAGTATGGAAGACAAGCTGCAAGGCCGATTTCACCGAGTCGATAGGCTAGACTTACAAGCAGACCAAGCCATCACCGTTTATGTACAAGGACTTGACTTTCCCGTTCAACTACTTAAACGGGTCTTTATAAACAAAGACGGTTCTTCTGGAGACTTGTATCTGGTAACTAACGACCTAAAAATGGAGCCTCAAGCCATCTGCACGACCTACGATAAACGCTGGGGAGTGGAGGTATTCCACAAATCACTCAAGCAAAATGTGGGTTTAGAAAAATCACCCACTAAGCATGAGACCTCCCAATGTAATCATGTGTTTGCCGCCATGATTGCTTGGACCAAGTTAGAGTTGCTCTCCATCAAAGAGCAGACTAACCATTTCGCCCTAAAATCCAAACTGTATGTCAAAGCACTGCAGGCAGCTTGGCAGGAGGTACAACTTCTCAAAGTACATAACCTGCAACTAGAAGCCCAGCAGTCGTCTATTCCTCTTTTGGGATAGACATAATTTACACATGCGAACCCACTAATCCTGTGCAGGGCACGGGCTGTCTAGGCTATGCCTCGTTCACTGTGTACTGTTATTTTTCTCATTTTTCAAAACCTTTCGCTTGCGAAAGGTCAGTTATTCATTAAAAAGAATGAAAATTTGATAGACCTATCTGGTCTTAATAATATTCATACAATTGAGAGAGAGTGTTACATTGATAACAATAATTCTTTGACTACACTTAATGGGTTGGCATCCTTAACAAATATAGGGGGAAATTTACGTTTATCAGAGAATGCTTCATTAACCGATTTGTCGTTAATCAATGATTCATTAGTAATCAACGAAGAGCTAATTATCAAAGAGAATCCGCAACTTAGCCATTGTGCAATAAAGGCTTTCTGCGAGCACTTGACGCTTGGGGGGGCGGCTCAAATCTCCCAAAATGGGACTGATTGTGGCAGCGTGGAAGAAGTAATTGCTGCTTGTACGGGTGATTTGATCTCTGGATTTGTTTATTATGATTTCAACCAAAACCAATCGAAAGATGAATTTGAGCCGGGAATCCCTATGCAGGCTATTCTTGTTGATCCACAGGGTGTTTTCTTGTTCACAAGTCAGAACGGTCTATTTTATCTGATAGGTGAAGAAGAACAGGCTTACACGTTCACTTTACAAGAAGATGCCAATTGGGAGCTAATTTCTGATTCCGTATCATATACTAAAACGTTTATTCCTTATAGTGAAGGTAATAGAAACAATAATTTTGGCCTTTATCCTACCTTTGTAAATCACAACTTTGAAATAATAACGACGGCTGGCCAAACGCGTTGTAACAGTGAGGCCGAATTTTTAGTTGATGCATGTAATACTGGAACTTTTTTGGAGACAAACGGAGAAGTGGTTTTAGTGTTTGACGATCTCGTTCAATACGTTAGTGCAAATCCAGAACCAACAATGGTAGATATGTCAGGTCAAAGAATAATATGGACTTTTGACACCCTTTATCCCTGGCAATGTCTGCATTTTGAAATTACTTTTGAGATGCCTAGCGAAGTGTTTATCGGGGATACTATTTTCTGCCGTACAGAAGTTTATCGAGATTCTATAGGGGGGGCAATTTTAACCGCAGAGAATTTATATGCCTCAGAAGTTGTGTGTGCTTACGACCCTAATGATAAACTGGTTATACCTGCTGGAGAACAACCAGAAAACTACACTTTGAAAGAGACCTTATTAGACTATACGATAAGATTTCAGAATACCGGAAATATTGAAGCAATTGATGTCCTCTTACGAGACACCCTAGATGTAGATTTAGACTGGGAGAGCTTTCGTGTAGTCCAAGCTAGTCATCCAGTACAAACCAGCCTGTCGCTAGATGGCGTGCTGGAGTTCTTTTTTAAAGATATTTATCTTCCAGATAGTATGAGTAATCCATTGGAAAGCCAGGGCTTTGTTCGTTATAGTATAAAGCCAAAAGAGGGACTTCCCGACCTTACTTTAATCGAAAATACGGCCTATATTTATTTTGACCAAAACCCACCTATCGTAACAAACACCACAATAAATACACTAATGGATATGATACCAGTAGGTACAGAGAATATAAGGGAAGATTTAGCATTTCAAATTTTCCCAAATCCAACTACTGGGCGGTCATTATTTTTAACAAATAACTCGTCAACAGTTGATGATTATAAATGTAAGGTGATGGATTTGTCAGGAAAGGTAGTAAGGCAGTTTATTATTACTTCTGAAGGGGAAATCGACT
>JAWKLL010000029.1:0-65676 GCA_041392765.1 Saprospiraceae bacterium | reverse complement strand
TGCTCTGGGTATTTTTCAGTCAGCGTTGAAAGCAGTACCATCCCTGTCGCTGCATCGCCCGAATCAGCTAATGCCCATGCCTTTTCTATGATTTCCTCTATGGAGTCGGTTGCTTCACCTGGTAGCGATTCAGTAAGCTCGGCAACTTCTTCTGCTATATTTTCTTCAGTAGGGGAAACCTCCTCGCTGTTGGGCGTTCCCGCTGGACTGGCTTGTGCTATATCCTGCGCATCAGCCAAAACAGGAGATTCCGCAAGGGTATTATCTTCGATTGTTGCGGGTAGCTCGGTCAAGGTCTCTTCTATAGGTGCCCCAGGACTGCTTGCATCCGCATCCGTAGGCAGTAAGTCGATGCCCGGAATGGCGGCCAATACGGCGGTGGGCACATCCTCTCCCTGTTGGGTTGCTTGATACGTTTCCCACAACTCTTCCGCTTCCAACAACTGGAAAAACGCCTTGTATTTAGTAGAGGGCAAGTGTTCAAAAGAGGTGTGGGGTTGGTTGCGTAACAAACGCAAAAACTCCCCTGTTTCTCCTGAAATATCCCGTATTACGCGCAAGTGCTCCGCAAAACCGGGTGTATCTAAGGACGGGTCTTCCCGTTTTTGCCGCCTCAGTTCCAAGTAACGGTCTTGCCAATAGTTGATGTATTGGATGATATCCGAAACTTTGTCGAAATGGGTCGCTATAGCTTCTTGCTCACCTTCTTCATTGATGCGAAAACCAGGAATAGTGAGAGAGGTAATGTTGTCTTGTTGCTTGTTTAGTAATCCCAAAGCACCCTGCATACATTTTGTTGACCTTAGAAAATTGTCGCTTATCAAAAGGACGATCTTGCCCGTAGCGTTTGCCAATAAATCACTCATACTGGCCTCCTGCTCCCTATGGATAGCAATGGGCTGCATGGGTAATATGGAAGATACATCCTGTATGAGTTGCTGCGCAATGGCCTCATTATCTGTACTATAAACTATGTGGATGTTGTTGGGATTATTTGCCATAATGGATGGTTTTTTATTCTGCAAGTAGTGCTTTTACAATACTTTCAAACTCGGTTTTGAATTGGTTGTGCCTACTGGTGGCGCCCGTCAAAGCCAGTGTGTATGTGGCGTATGCGGTTATCTCGGTCTATGAACAGTTGGGTAGGGTACGATGTGATTTCGCTCAATTGCGGCAGTGCAGCCGATGCCTCCTTTTTATCGTAATATCCCCCCAAAGCACGAGTAGGGTAAGCCCATATTGGTTTTTAAACGAGATAAGGCCGCTAATCGCTTTATCTGCTTCTCGGTATCTTTCAAAACCTATGCCAATAACCGCTACATCTTCATCCGAATGTTCCGCAAGATACTGCTGCAAGAAAGTTGTTTCATCTTTGCAGTTCGGACAGCAAGTTCCATAAGGCTGCACTATCTTAATCTTGTCATTGAACACCGCATCATCAACCGAACCGTATCTCCTTCGCTATTGGGAAAGGCAAAGTCAAACGCTGTATTTTCGTTTTGCACCTTTGTCAGATCAAGAGCATTGCTCAAATCGGCATTGGGGTTGCGCTTGGCTTCCCAGATCGTGCGGTAGGAAGTGCCGGGCGAAAGAGCCTACCATCGTCTGCGTTTCGGGTTCTATCTGGGCTTCAAACAAAAAAGCATGCGCCCCATCAAAGACGGAAAGGTACGCTTTCGACCCAGATACCTGCCCCGACAGGAAGCGGTAATCTCCCGTTTCTGTTCGGAAAGTGCCTTTTAGTTCGTTGCCTTCTTGCTTAAATTCCCCAATAGCAGGAAACGTGCCCGTTTCGTCACCTCCTGGGCCAAACACCACCTCCCACTTGCCGCTCACATCCATCACGGGCGTTTTGGGCACTTTGGTAAAGCGGTGATCCATGCCAAACCGAGCCGTAAACGGTATGCGGTAGTTAGCCTTGTAGTTGATTACCCATTCGCCCTCAATTACCCCTTCCTCATACAGCCCCACCAAGTAGGTATCGTATATGGGGAATTCGATGCGCACCGAATCCTTGGCCCGCGATTTTGAGCGCCCAAAACTCACATCATTCACGATGATGCGCTCATCTCCATTGAGGAAGGCCACCTGAAAGGTCGTATCATCGGTGTATATCACTTCAAAGTTGAACGGCAGTTCACCATTGGTGACTTCCTCGAACTTCAGATTGAGCTTTTCTGGTAGCGGTTTTCCTTTAGGGTTCGGCGTTACGGCACTGGGGTCTAAATGCAGCACCGCCCGCCACGGCCCGGGAGGCAGCTTCGTGAACTGGTTGTCAATTTTTAGGCATCCGCTCAATAGGTTAGTCAGGCCAACCAAAAGCAAGATGTATCCGATATTGGTTTTCATGGGGGGGGAGGTTATTTGGTTTTCTCTCCAACAAAATAGTCTTCCTTGTACTTGAACAGCAGGTTAAAAGAGGTCAAACTGCCGTAAATCTTCGTGATGTACTGCTGCAAGTTTACTTTTTCCTCGTCATTCAAATTACTGCTATTGATCCGCTGCTCCATCACACGCAGTCGGTCGCGCACCATCACTATTTTGTGGAAAAAATCATCAATAGGCATTTCCTTGGGCTTTAGCGACTCATCTTCGGGTTGCATTATCAGTTTGCCACCGATCCATTTGTCGCCAAGTGCCACATCTTCCGTTACGCCGTTATACGCTTTCAGAATGTTGAGCAATGCCCGCTCTGCTTCCGTAAAACTAACGCTCTCCGTAGTAGGTACCGCCTCTATCACTTCCCATTTGTCGTACTCTTTTCCTACGGTCTTCGTGCCGTAGAGGGTAAAAGTAACATCATAAGCTGCTGGGTGTAAGTAAATTACCACCCCGTCGCCATAAGCGGGATGCTTTACCCGCGAACCAACGCCCAAAAGATTATCCATTTGTTTGACTTAACTTTTCAAAATATCCATATCCAAATCGTTCTCCGATTTGGCAATCAGTGTAGAAACAGTAGCATCGCCCGTTACGTTCACCACTGTGCGGCACATATCCAAAATTCGATCCACTGGGAAGATAATGGCAATCCACGCCGGATTCAATCCCACCGATTGCAACACCACTATCATCATCACCAAACCCGCACTAGGTACCGCCGCCGAACCTATCGAAGCCAGAGTAGCGGTGAGTACGATCGTCAGTTGCTGTGCAACCGATAAATCGACAAAGTGCATCTGCGCCATAAACACGACCGCTACCGCTTGGTATAGGCTCGTGCCGTCCATGTTCACCGTAGCACCGATGGGCAACACAAAATTGGACACATTCTTCGACACACCCAGATTATCCCGCACACACTCCAGCGTCACGGGCAACGTAGCAGCACTGGAACTGGTGGAAAAAGCTAAAAATTGCGCCGGGCTGAATTTGCGGAAGAAGGCTGTGTAAGACAACTCTTTTACAAATAATTTCAGCAACAACGGGTAAAAAATAAACACCATAAACGCCAATCCCAGTACCAACACCCCGGAATAGGCTGCCAATCCCTTGAAAATTTCCAGCACTTCATCGGTAGTGCTAGCCATCTTGGCAATCACCCCGGCCATCAAGGCAAACACGAAGTAAGGTGCGGCGTTCATCACCACTTCCACCATTTTCAAAAACACCTCGTTGGCACCATCCATAAAGGCCATCACAGGTTCGGCCTTTTCGCGAGGTACCATCAGCAAGACGATGCCAAAAAAGATGGCAAAAAAGATCACCTGTAGCATCAACTTCCCATCCGATAAAGAGGTGAATAGGTTCTCCGGCACTAAATCCACAAAAAATTGCAGGGGGCCGGCCTGTTTCATCGCCTTCGCATCTTCCAATTTTTTAGATAGGGAGGGATCCTCCGCAGCCATTTCATTTTCCTTGTTCAAATCGGCTTCTGCAGCAGTTAGGTAGCTGGCGTATTGAGGGTCGGCCATGAAGTTTTTACCGTCCAATATTTCCACACCATCGGTCTGGCGAGTCCACATTTCGTACTTGATGCGGTTTTTGATCCGCTGCTCGTTGGCAATACTTTCCCCTGGCTTCGCAATATTCACAAATAATAACCCAATGGTGACGGCTACAACGGTTGTTACCAAATAAGCACCCATCGTCTTAGCCCCCATGCGCCCCAATTTTGTCAAATCAGGCAGCGTAGAAATACCCGATATAATGGACAAAAGCACCAAGGGCACCGCAATGAACTTCAGCAGTCGGATGAAAATAGCACCGAAGGGGTCAATCCAATCAATGGTAAACTGATTCCAGCCCCACTTGACGGAGAAAAAGGCATAAACTATGCCCACAAACAGGCCCATGATGATTTTCCAATGCAAAGGAAGGTTTTTCATAATATGGTTTTATTTCGGCAACAAATTAAAGGAAAATCTGGCAGAAACTCCAAGGTTTAGCGATAATGTTATGGGCCACCCCCTCGCAAGCTCGGGGTCGGGTGCTTTGCGTAGCCACCCACCGCCGTAGCCGGACGGTGCGCGTCTCTGCGTCGCCCCCTTGTCCGCTACGCCCGTCGCTTAGGGATGGTGAACGTGAGCTGTTCAATTGGGGGCTTTGTGCGAGGTGAAGTCAAACTTTTAAAAACTAATTTTTTTAGTCATTTCGCTATAGGACGGGAAAAAAATAAGTGATCCCATTTTTGGCTTGGCTTTATGCACTAAGTAATTTTTTCTCCGTCCCTAAGCGTAGGAATACTTGCACAAAGCGTGTGCATAAAGACAAGCCTTCAGAAAAAATGGAATCAGTTATTTCCGTCAAATTACTAAGGTTCTCCCCGATTGCTTCTGTAAATGATCAGGCGAAACACCAAATGTACGCTTAAACATGCGATTGAAATAGGAGTGGCTATTGAACCCGCAATCTGCATAAACGTCATTCACCGACCGTTGCGCGTTGGATAACATACGGGCTGCTAATTGCAGCCGCTCCTCATTAATGAAATCTACGGGGGACAGCCCTAGCTCATTTTTGAACATACGGAAGAAGTGTGATTCACTCATGTATGCTTGTTGGCTGAGGGTTTTTATACTCAGTTTTTCATGGATATTACTGCGAATGAAGTGGATAACATGTGAGAGGCGGTTGTTATTGATGTTAGTGGTAGCTTCTTTCAAATGTAAATGTCGTGATTCCGATTGCAGCATGCGGATAATAAGCTCCCGTAGCATCATATCTACAAATAGCTCTTTAGCAGGGTGGTTTTCAGTGAATAGAAAAATGAGCCGATGTATAATTTGGCCGATGGCGATATCATTGGCAAAGTGGTAGTTATAGTCGCACATTGTCCATTCTCCCGTGTCCACCTTGGGTTTGGTTTCATTCAGTAAGTTGATGACCTGATCGATGGTGTCTGGCTCAATAGCCAATGCTAAGCATTTGGTTGGATTGATTCTGGAGGCCTCAGGGAAATCGATACACATCAACTCGTTGGAAGGCAGCATGACGGACTCGCCCGGTAAAAACGCAAACGATTCCATACCGTTGAGGTGCATGATCTTTTTGCCTTGCACCATACTCGCCAGTACGGGCTGGTTAAATTGTAGCAGTATTTGTTCTGCTTGTTCGTGGGTCTCGAAAACATTCATTTCCGCCTTATGCACGGTATAAGTGGTTCTGTTTTCCACCAACGTTTCTAATTTCCTCCCTTTTCTATAATTGACTGGTAATTCCATTAGCACGACAACTGAAAACAATTTACCGGAATCGGCATCTTGTTTTATGATTATTGATTTTATGAAATAATATTCTCAAACATAAATCAATCACTTGAATGATTTATTGTTTTAAGATGTGGTTGCAGTAATTTAGTAGAATTCTTCATGTTTATGGCAGAATTGTACAAACACTAAAGCAGGTGTGCTACATAATTTTGCATCGTGCACAAAAGTCGGAAAAATATTTCAAACTTTAAATTTTTTGATTATGAATAATGTGGTATCTGCTGATGCAGATTTATTGACGAGGCCTGCTTTCAAGGCACAATATGAAAATTTCATTGGAGGAGAATGGAAAGCACCGGTAAAGGGTGAGTACTTTGAGAATTCTTCGCCAGTTGATGGACGCTCATTTACACGCATCCCTCGTTCAACTGCCGAGGACATAGATATGGCAGTGAAAGCAGCCTGGGCGGCAGCTCCTGAGTGGAATAATGCGGCGGCGGCTTATCGCAGCAACGTCCTACTTAAAATAGCAGATAGAATGGAGGCTAATCTCGAAGTGCTAGCACGTGCTGAGACTTGGGATAATGGTAAACCACTTCGCGAGACACGTGCGGCAGATTTACCATTAGCTATTGATCATTTTCGCTATTTCGCAGGTGTTATCCGTGCAGAAGAAGGAAGCATCAGCGAATTGGACGCCAACACAGTTAGCGTAAACGTGCCTGAGCCATTAGGTGTTGTGGGGCAGATTATACCCTGGAATTTTCCCATACTGATGGCTGCTTGGAAAGTGGCACCTGCTTTGGCAGCAGGGAATTGTGTAGTACTCAAACCCGCCGAGCAAACCCCTGTGGGCATATTAGTATTAATGGAACTAATTGAAGATTTGCTACCCAAAGGCGTTTTGAATGTGGTAAATGGTTTTGGTATTGAGGCTGGAAAACCTTTAGCTACCCACCCCGATATTCGCAAGGTAGCCTTTACGGGGGAAACAACAACAGGGCAGCTCATTATGCAATACGCCTCTAAAAACTTGATTCCCGTTACCTTGGAATTGGGTGGTAAATCCCCCAATATTTTCTTCGCCAATGTAATGGATGCAGATGATGATTTCTTTGATAAATGCTTAGAAGGGGCGGTCATGTTTGCTTTAAATCAAGGGGAAGTTTGCACTTGTCCTTCCCGTTTGCTGGTGCAGGAGAGCATCTTTGAGGCGTTTATGGAAAGAGTTATCGAACGCACGAAAGCTATCAAGATGGGACATCCGCTTGATCCTTCTACTATGATGGGGGCACAGGCATCCAACGATCAGTACGAAAAAATCCTCAACTATATCAAAATTGGTAAGGAAGAAGGATGTGAGGTACTCGCAGGAGGTGATGCAGCGTATGTGGAAGGCTTAGAAGGAGGGTTCTATATCCAACCTACTATCCTTAAAGGAAATAACAAGATGCGGGTATTCCAAGAAGAAATTTTTGGTCCAGTGGTCTGTGTTACTACCTTCAAGGATGAGGCAGAAGCCCTTGAGATTGCCAATGACACTTTGTATGGCCTCGGTGCAGGCGTATGGACACGCGACACCCACCAAGCATACCAGATTGCCCGCAAAGTAGAGGCAGGTAGAGTTTGGGTGAATTGTTACCACGCTTATCCCGCCCATGCGCCATTCGGAGGATACAAAAAGTCTGGTATAGGCCGAGAGACCCATAAAATGATGCTGGATCACTATCGCCAGAACAAAAATATGTTGATTTCCTACGATAAGAAGGCGTTAGGGTTTTTCTAAGATAACCCCAAAATAGACAACCAATGGAACGAGTTGCCGCTACACCCGCAGCATTAGCTATCATAGCACAGTTGAAAGACACCCACGGTGCCCTTATGTTTCACCAGAGTGGTGGTTGTTGTGATGGATCTGCACCTATGTGTTTTCCCGAAGGTGAACTCATAGTGGATGATTCAGATGTACTGCTAGGTGATGTAGCTGGCTGCCCGTTCTATATGTCTAAGTTTCAATACGATTACTGGCAACACACCCACCTCACCATTGATGTGGTGGCTGGGCGTGGTGCCAGTTTTTCGCTTGAGATACCGCTTGGCGTGCGTTTTGTTGTGCTTTCTCGCTTGATAATAGAAAATGACTGAAATTTAAAACAACCCTGAGATATTGCCTTCTTCATCAATGTCGATAGCCTCGGCAGCAGGTGTTTCTGGCAATCCAGGCATACGCATAATCTCACCTGTGATCGGTACTAAGAATCCTGCACCCGCAGCAACCTCTATTTCCCGAACAGTAACTACGAAATCTTTCCGGGCGGCTAAGTAAATCTGGGTTGTCGGAAAGCGATTTCTGTGTCTTGGCAATGCACACCGGGAGATGCTCCAAGCCCAACGATTTGATTTTTTCAGGTCGGCTTTTGCTTTGGCCGTATAGTCGATGGCGCTGGCACCGTAGATTTTCGTGGCAATGGTGTGGATTTTGGTTTCCACGGGTTGCGCCCACTCATACAAGGGTGTAAACGGTTGCGTGTTTTCGTCTGCTACTTGTGCAACGGCTTGCGCCAGTTCGGTGGCACCAGCACCGCCCTTCGCCCATACATCGGCGACTACGGCCTGCACGCCCTTGCTTTGACAAAATGCTTGTATCAGTGCTATCTCCTCCTGTGTGTCGGTTGTAAATCGGTTGATTGCCACCACGGCAGGTACACCAAAGTGCCCGATGTTTTCCAAGTGTTTCCCCAAGTTCTCTACTCCCTTTGAGAGTGCATCTACATCGGGCGTTGTCAGTTCCTTCAGCGAGGCCCCACCGTGATATTTGAGTGCTCGGATGGTAGCTACTAAAACAACCGCATGGGGGGAAAGACCAGCACTTTGGCACTTAATATCAAAAAACTTCTCAGCCCCCAAATCAAACCCAAACCCTGCTTCCGTGACTACATAATCGCTGAGGGTAAGCCCCATGCGCGTGGCGATGATGCTGTTGGTACCTTGCGCAATATTGGCAAAAGGCCCTCCGTGAATGATGGCAGGATTTCCCTCGATGGTTTGTACCAAGTTGGGCTGAATTGCGTCCTTTAGCAGGGCTGCCATAGCGCCTTGTGCGTTCAAGTCGCGTGCATACACAGGTTGTTTGTCAAAAGTGAATCCTATAAAAATGCGCCCCAATCTTTCCTTTAGGTCAATCCTATCTTGGGAAAGGCACAGAATAGCCATGATTTCCGAAGCGGCAGTAATATCAAACCCTGTTTCTCGGGGCGTTCCCATCGTAGTGCCTCCTAAACCAATAATGGTGCGCCGCAATGCCCGGTCGTTCATATCCATAACGCGTTTCCACACCACCGTTCGAGGGTCAATATGCAGAGAGCGTTTTTTACTTTGCAAGTTGTTGTCCACCAAGGCTGCCAAAAGGTTGTGGGCTTTTTCAATGGCGGCAAAATCACCTGTGAAATGCAAGTTGATGTCCTCCATGGGCAGCACTTGTGCATACCCTCCGCCGGTTGCTCCTCCTTTGATTCCGAACACAGGGCCAAGAGAAGGCTCTCGCAGCACGACGGTCGTTTTCTTTCCGATTTGGTTCATGCCTTCGCTAAGGCCAATAGAAACGGTAGTTTTACCTTCCCCCGCAGGCGTAGGAGAAACCGCCGATACAAGTATTAACTTGTTTTTTTTCCATTTATCGGCATTTATCAACGAAAGGGGCAGTTTGGCTTTGTAACGGCCATAACGGATGAGGTGGTCTTCTGATAGTCCCAATTTGTGGGCTATCGTTCCAATGTCCTGAAGCTTCGCTGCTTGGGCAATCTGGATGTCAGTTGGCATATTTGGCTAATTTGGTTGACCCAAATGTAGGGCTAATAATCCGTTTTAATGGAATTGTCGAAAGGTACTTTGAACTGATAACCAATATTTTCATCTAATGAATCTTCTAAAGTATCCACACCGTATCGAATTTTTCGCGGGTCATCATTGACTAAGGTGCCGAACAGGCGATCCCATACCGAGAAGATATTGCCAAAATTGGTGTCTGTCCACGGGCGCTCAAAATGGTGGTGAAATTTATGCATATTAGGCGTGATGAAAAGGTAGCCCAATGGCTTGTCTATCCAAGCAGGTATTACAATGTTGGCATGCGTCAGGTAGGTGAAAAAAATAGTAGCTACGCGGTAGAAAACATAAAAAGCTAAGGGGATGCCAAAAACCAACACCGTAGCAAGGGAAAAAACTTCGCGAATGAGGTAATCCCCTGGGTGATGACGGGTGCCTGTGGTGGCATCGACGTGCGTGTCGCTGTGGTGTACTAAATGAAATTTCCACATCCATTTTACTTTGTGTAGTAGATAGTGGGCAAGCCATTGTGCTACAAAATCAAGCGCCATAACGGCTATCAATAATTCAGCCCAAAAGGGGAGTTCTACTAGGTACATTAAGCCTACTTGATGTACCGAAGCCCATAGATAAACACCAGCCGTAGCAGCTGTGAAAAGCAGGTTGATAGCCAAGGAGGTACCGAGGAACACCATGTTTACCCCTATGTGTTTCAGCTTTTTATACTGGAAATGGATGAGTGGCGTGGCACCCTCTAATAGCCAAGCAACCGCTAAACAAAGGAATATCCAGCCCAATTTTTGGCCAGAAGACATGGTTTCAAAAAACGTAGTAAATACTTCCATTTGTGGTGATTTTGGACAAAAATAAACGCCCTTAGAGTTTGACGGAAATAAATGTTCTATTTTTTACAAAAAAGAAATGCTTTTGTTTTTTTGTTTAAACATAAAATGTATTTTTGTGTGTTTTAAAAATGATTTCAAACAAAACAAAACCTTTAAAATCATGCCAACTAATTTTTACATGCTATTTGTAGCAGCTTTGATCCCTATGGTGGTGGGGTCTATTTATTACAGCCCCAAAGTAATGGGCAACGCCTGGATGAAATCCAATGGCTTTACCTTGGAATCGCTGCAAGGTACTAACATGGGATTACTGCTGGGGAGTACATACGTATTGTCTGTGCTCATTGCTTTTTCGTTGCAATACATCGTTGTTCACCAAACGGGGGCGTTTAGTATGATGATGCCGGAGGTGTTAGAAGCCGGCAGCGATGCCAATAAGGAGTTCATGGGCTTAATGGAGCGCTATGGCGATCGTTACCGTACTTTTAAGCATGGTGCATTGCACGGGTTCATTACATCCCTTTTTCTTGTGTTGCCTGTTATGGGGATTAACGCCGCATTTGAACGCAGAGGCTGGAAGTATGTACTGATTCACTTTGGTTATTGGGCCATTACGCTTTTGCTCATGGGCGGTTTGCTTTGCGCAACTCTCAAGTGGGAGATGTAGCCAACATCGCGGCAGTACTCGCCCATTGGGTACTGCCGTGCTCACCCTTTATCTGATTTTTTCTTGCTTTAATCGCTTTTATTACCTGTTACCCCGATTAGGTTTGTATATTTAGGTTGTTAATCTAAACCAACCCAATATATATTATGGAAATCATTGGCATTATCGCATTTTTAGTCCTCATGGTGGTTTTTTCTGGCATTTTCACCGTGCGACAGCAGTCAGCCGCTATTGTGGAACGCTTTGGCCGGTTTCAAAGCGTGAAACGGTCCGGTTTGCAATTTAAAATTCCATTCTTCGACCGCATAGCTGGCAGGGTAAGCCTGAAAATCCAGCAATTGGATGTAATGGTAGAAACCAAAACCAAGGACAACGTATTCGTGAAACTCAAAGTGAGCGTTCAGTTTGTGGTAACCCCCGAGATGGTATATGATGCGTTCTACAAATTGGAAAATCCCTACGAGCAAATCAATGCTTACGTATTCGATGTTGTGCGCGCGGAAGTACCCAAACTTAAATTAGATGACGTATTTGAGCGCAAGGATGATATCGCCATTGCCATCAAGCGCGAACTATCAGAAGCGATGGAAGGCTATGGCTACGGCATTGTGAAGGCACTGGTAACAGACATAGACCCCGACCACACGGTTAAGAACGCTATGAACCGAATCAATGCCGCCGAGCGTGAAAAATTAGCTGCCGAGTATGAAGCTGAAGCTGATCGTATCCGTATTGTCGCAAAAGCCAAAGCCGAGGCAGAAAGCAAACGCTTACAAGTATGGTATCGCCGACCAACGTCGCGAAATCGCCAAGGATTGGAGGAGAGTGGAGGTGCTGAACAAAGTAGGCATCAACTCTCAAGAAGCATCGGCACTTATCGTCGTTACCCAGCATTACGATACGCCCAATCGATGGGGGAACACGCTAATAGCAACCTAATTATGTTGCCCAATGCACCTAGTACGGCCAGCAACTTATTATCTGATATGACAGCCAGTTTTGTTGCCAGTCAGCAAATCGGAGAAGCCATGAAGGAAGGTTCTAAAAAAAATTGAAATTGGAACGCACTAAAGAAAAGCTTCACCGTTATGATATGCAGTATGTCTAAATTCACCTCATTGAGGAAAATTTAGACATACGCTATTTTTGACTTATCATTACCTCCTGCCTTTCTTTCTTCTCGCTGCTAAAATTAACACCTATTTCATAAATTGGCATACCGCTGTCCTTAAACCTGTCGGCATAACCTTTGTTTTCGATTTGAAAAAAGCTTCAGCTGACTTGTTGAGCTTGAACTCAAAGATAAAGACTTCGTTTTCAAACATCACTATCGAATCTGTTCTACCTTTTTGGGTTTGTACTTCACTGAAAATATAAACGCCCAACAGCGAAAATATCAAATGCACCAAAGCTTGGTAATACTGCTCGTTTTCTTTTTGCCAAAGGCTGTAGGGGATGTGCGCAAAAGCTTGGTTGATAGTATCTTTGAATAGTTCGGGATCTTTTGATCTTAGAAAGTTAAGCAACTTATCTAGCGAATCATACTAGACATTAGACTATTCGACTGAATATACGCATCTGCCAGCCCTCTAAGGTATGAGGCTCTTACTTCATTATTGGGAAATTGTAGTTTGTAAGTCCCTAAGATTTCATTTTCCTTGCCAATGGTAAGATAACCCGTTTGGAATAAAATAGGGATTATCTTTAAATCTTCAATGTCAAAATTTCCAATATCATCTTTGCTGATAGTTACATCATCAAATTTATAAAAATGCTGCTCACGACACATTTTCATTAAAAAGGTAGGTGTGCCGGTGCTGTACCAATAGTTTTCAAACTTGCCTTTGTTTTTGAAAAAATTAAGTATGGAGTACGGATTATATAACGTGTTACCATTAATATCCCATTTGTAACCATTATACCATCTTTGATTTTCTCTTTGTCGTATATTTGGAGTTCTTCCACAAAATTTTCTTCTAATTCCTCTTGCGAAATACCACAAATCTCCGAAAATTTGATATGTGTAGATATATCTGTCAGATTATTCAAATCTGAAAAAATGCTCACTTTGCTAAATTTGCTCACCCCCGTGATGAAAAGTAATTTGATAAACGGCTCAGCATCTTTCAAGATGGAATAAAAAGTCTTGAGAATATCGCGGTTTTCTTTGGCTATTTCAATTTTATCTTTATCCAAAAAATCAATGAGCGGCTTGTCGTACTCATCAATTAAGATAACTACTGATTTGTTGAACTTACCAAAGAGCTGTTTAATTAATGTTTCAAATTTTTGAGAAATTACTTTTTTGTTCAATGGCAAGTCATATAAAAGATAGATTCTATCAAGATCATCATTGATGGCTTGTTTCAACCCCATTTCCCTATAACCAATATTAGAAAACGATATTCTAATAATCGGATATTCCTCAAACTTCCATTTATCATAGATATACAAGCCTTCAAAAAGTTCTTTTTTACCTAAAAAAATACTCTCCAAAGTGCTTAAGAATAGTGATTTTCCAAATCGGCGGGGTTTAGACAGAAAATTACTTTTACTAGTTTCAATCAAATGAAGGGCATACATCGTTTTATCAACATACACTTTCCCTGCTGCTCTAATAGATGGGAAATCTTGTTCGCCTAATGGATATTTTCTTGATATCATAAACACGCATATTCATGCGAAGTTACTAATCTTTTTTAGAAAAAGTTGTTCAATTAATTTCCGCCAAACCACTAGGATATTAATTATCATTAAACCCATCAAAAATATCGTCGTCATCCAGCATATTGGCCAGCAGATCGCGGAAACTGAGGCTGGATTCTAGCAAATCTTTGTTGAGCACATCCATTTCTGCCAATCCGTGTATGACCAATTCCATATAGGCGTACAGGTCGTGTTCGGGCAAGTCGGGTAGGGTTGTGGTCACTAATTTTTTCAACCCAGCTACGTTATCTAATGCTTTGCGGTAATCCGCGTCGGCAGCATCGTTTAGCAAGTCCAACTGATTGCCTGCGTTGAACCAAGAGCGGATGGTTCCATAAGGATCTTTATTTCCTGCTTTCACTTCTTCAGGGTTAGGGAAATGCTGCAAAAACAAGGATTGTAGGGCGTCTCCGAGTAAGTACATGGCTACCATATAGGCACCTTCCTGTTCTCCTTCATACACCAATTCCACTTTGCCAGTAATGGCGGGTACTACTCCCCAGAAATCGCTGATGCGTGCTTGGGTGGACGACTCCCCATTGATGAGCATCCGACGTTCGGCAGTGCTGACGAGGTTTTCATAGCCAGCGATGGTAAGCCTAGCAGAAACGCCACTTTTTTCATCGATATATTCGCTCTCTCTGGCATTAAAGGCGATCTGCTCCAGCATGATTTTAAGCATATCTGGAACGAGAATTTGCTGTTGCTGGTCTGGAGTAAGATGTGCTTCCTGTTGAGTGATCTGGCGAGCTATGTCAATGGTTTTGGGGTAGTGTGTCAAAATCTGGCTTTCAATACGATCTTTGAGGGGAGTAATGATACTACCTCTGTTGGTGTAATCTTCTGGGTTGGCCGTAAAGACAAACTGAATATCCAGTGGTAGTCTGAGTTTGAAGCCCCGGATTTGAATATCGCCTTCTTGTAGTATATTGAAGAGGGAAACCTGTATGCGTGCCTGTAAGTCAGGCAGTTCGTTGAGCACAAAAATGCTGCGGTGTGCACGAGGAACTAACCCAAAGTGTAGCACTCTTTCGTCGGAATAAGGTAGTTTTAAGGTAGCGGCTTTGATGGGATCCACATCTCCTATTAGGTCAGCAACACTCACATCGGGTGTAGCTAATTTCTCTACGTATCGCAAGGAACGATGCACCCATTCAACAGGGGTATTGTCTCCTTTTTCGGCCACCAAGTCTTTGGCGAAGCGGCTTAAAGGCTGCATAGGGTCGTCGTTGAGGTCACTACCGGCAACAATGGGCATATACTCATCGAGCAGGTGGATGAGCAAGCGAGCTATGCGAGTCTTCGCTTGTCCTCTTAATCCTAACAACAAGATATTGTGTCGGGAAAGCACGGCTCGTTCTACATCAGGCAGTACGGTGTCGTCAAAACCAATGACACCTTCAAAATTGGCAGTTTGTTTTTGAGTTTATGGATAAGGTTTTCCCGCATTTCCTCTTTGATGGAACGGGGTTTATATCCACTTGCCTTTAGTTCGCCTAATGTTTGCGGTAAGTTCATTTGTTTCTTTTATATAGTTATGACGAATTTACAAACGTATCAGTCTTGTTTTAGTTTGACGGTGTTTTATGAAAAATAAAACAGCCTCCACCAAATTGCTGGCAGAGGCTGTAATATTAGTTTGAGGTAAACCTATTCCTTATCTTTTATGTAGAACATTTCTTCCGCAGGGCGCAGGGCACGCGCAAACCACAATGGACGGCGAAGACCGCCAGACCGGGAGCGGGGCGGGTCATTTTCATCCATTCTTTGTAGTTCTGGAAGGAGCGTTCTGTATCGACAAAGATGTCGCCGTATTCGTCTCCTGGCTGTGGGCGTTCAATGCGTACCCGCTGGTGCCAACAATGCATACCGCTGATGGGGTCGGGGTGAACGGCGTGCGTAATATTTTGGTGTACCCCGCCATCTGTCCAGAAGATGCGTTTGCTGTCTGAGTCCTTACTATCGAAGGGTTTGATGCCAGAAACGGTTTTCATTTTCCATCCACCTTTTCCGTTGTGTTGGATATCCACGGTATTGGTTGCCCAGCGGTTGCCCTGATCTTGCGGACGACGCCAGCGACCAATGTGGTGAGAGCAGGCTATGACACCTGGTTTCATGGCTTGTGTTACCCACACTTTGTCCACGAAATAGCCAATATCGGTATTCATACGTACTAAATCTCCTGTTTGAAAGCCCCAGCGTTTTGCATCATCAGGGTGCATCCATATTGGGTTGCGGTTGGAGATTTCCGTGAGCCATTTGGCATTTCCCGAACGGGAGTGGATCAATGTAGGCAAACGGAAGGTAGGTACCAAAACGTATTCACCTTTTTCTTTGTCCAATACCTCTGGGTGGATATGGCTCTTGATGTAGGCAGGAGTAGCGTATTCCGGCCAGCCCCATTCTACCATGGTATGCGAGTAAAACTCGTTTCTACGGGAAGGAGTGGGGAAGCCAACCACGGCCTTTCCGTTCACCATAATACCGATAGCCTTTCCATCTTTATGGATAAGATCCGTGTCGGGATCGGTAGTAGAACCCTCCAACTGGGCAGGAGTAAGCGGCGTAAGGTGTTTTTCGTATCCGTGTTTTTCTACTTCAAAAGCACCGTACTTACGCATATATTCCAATTCGGTGATGCCCTCTTTTTTTGCGGCTTCGGGCAACCCCTTGGTGTGTTCAAAGATGTACTGATAGTATTCATCGATGTTCACTTTTTCACCGGGGCGGTAAGGAGACATGAAATGCTTACGAATGCCCAAGCTGCCATCGGGGTCGATGCGCCAACTTAGTTCGATCCAGAATTCGTCTTCTTCCCAAACTTCACCTGGATTAACCTCGTAGGTAAAGGTTACTTTCTTGCCTGCGCGGTAGGCTGCTTCGCGCAAAACGGGTTGGCGGAAAGCGATCCAAGTACCGGAGTGGGTCGCATAGCTGTTGATGTCGTGCCGTTCAGAGGCCAAGCCCATTGGCAGCACATAATCAGCGAAGAAGGCCGTTTCATTCCAAGTAGGTGTGAGTGCGATGTGCATACCCACCATGTCGTGGTTGCTGAGGGCTTCCATCCAACTAAACCCATCGGGATACGTCCAAATAGGATTGAATACGCGGGTGAAATAGACATCAAGCTTACCGCGACCTTCTTTGAGGAAGTGAGGCAGTAGCATACTCATCTCAAAGAATGCCAAAGGGAATTCCTTGGGGAAATGCAATTCGTTCCACTTCTTTTGGGGAGGTGGGTTGTCGAAAAAGGTAGGTTTAAATTTGTTCCAAGAGTTGGGCGAGGTGCCGCCCTTCGTACCTACGCTACCAGTAAGCACTGTAAGGAAATGCAAACAGCGTGAAACTGCCCATCCGCCGAGGTTGCCGCTGGCAGCACTGCGCCAGTTGTGGCTGGCAAACTGCCCGTGAGCGTTGCCGATGAGGTGCGCTACTTCGCGGATTTTTTCAGCAGGTACGCCGCTTTCTTTTTCTGCGAATTCGGGTGTAAACTCGGCATACTCTTCTATCATCTTAGCGATGTAGTTCTCGAAAGTAATGGCGGTGCCTGCATGGCGTGCTTTGAGGTAGTCTTTCCAGTTGCATTCAGTTTTCTAGGAAGGAGCGGTTGTACAAACCATCTTCGAGGATGATTTTGGCCATTGCCAACAACACGGCAGCTTCCGACCCAGGGTAGGTAGGCATCCAAATGTCGCTCATGCTGGCGGTATTGGACAAGCGTGGATCCATGGAGATGAGCTTGGCACCCTTCATTTTGCCCTCAATGATGCGTTGTGCGTGAGGATTGAAATAGTGGCCACTTTCCAAGTGGGCAGAAATGAGCAGGATGACTTTGGCGTGGCTATGGTCGGGTGAAGGGCGGTCGTAGCCGTACCAGAGGTTGTAGCCAAAGCGAGCACCCGAGCTACAGATGTTGGTGTGGCTATTGTGCCCGTCCACGCCCCATGCTTTGAGGATGCGATCCATATACCCTTCATGCCCGGGGCGACCCACGTGATAGGCAACTTCGTTGTGGCGGTCTTCTTGAAGGGCTTTGCGGATACGTGCGGCAATATCGTCGAGCACTTCATCCCAGGTGACGCGTTCCCATTCCCCTGCTCCGCGTTCGCCTTTGCGTTTGAGAGGGTAGAGGATGCGATCGGGGTCGGTAAGCTGGTTGATAGTAGCAGGCCCTTTAGCGCAGTTGCGTCCTCGGCTACCGGGGTGGTAGGGGTTGCCTTCAAATTTGCGCACTTCATTGGTTTCCTTATCGACATAGGCGGTAAGGCCGCAAGCACTTTCGCAGTTGAAGCAGGTGGTAGGGATAATATCGTAGGTACGCTTCACCCGTTTAGGGTGTTCGGTGGCTTCGTATTCCGTCCAATTGTGCCACATCTCCATAGGAGGGTAGCTGGTTTGTTGCCCTTCAGGCGTGAGTCGATCCAAATCAGGTTCACGGTTGCCCTGTAAGTTGGGGATAAGCCCGATTTTCTCGGCCATCCGCTCTATGATTGTGCGTTTTTGGTTAGTCATTATGTTGTGTTTTTTATTGTTTTCCTGCAAATTCGGTGATATAAACCGGATTAGCAGGAATTTCACGATATTTTCGGCCTAGCGATGCGGAACTGTGGCGAACCCGATCTCAAATCGGGTGAAGCCAGACCCGACATCCTGAAAGGTGGCGGGGCCGTTAGCAGTGCAGCGTAGCGACCCCGACGTTGAGGAGGGGGATACCTATACCAATTATGACAATGCAATCCGTTGGGGTGCTTCCACCCAGATTCTTTCAGTTACGTAGATACCGATGAGGATAGCCACGGCGGCAGCCATCAGCATAGCTTGCCCACCTCCCATGAGGAGGAGTGCCAATGGCAATAGGTTGCCTACGAGTACTACGCCAACATAAAAACTGCGAGCATAGCGCCCTTTCGTAATCATTTCGGCTACGGTATGTGCATCTACGGTGGGGTGTGTCATGGTGAGTTCCACCAGTAAGGTGAGTAGGTTGACACCAATGCCCACCGCCATGACTACGCCGAGGTAATTAACCCATTCGGCGCTTTCGGTGGCAAAAGCACTAACGATCATCAATGCTGCTGCACCTGCCATGAAGCTATGCACGAGCATGTGCAATGCCAAGGTGGGGCTTTGCCAGAAGTCGCGGCCTTTTTGCCTGCCCGAAGAGGAAAGCGGTGTAAATAGCCACCACTACGGCAACGATGCCTGCACCCCAGAGCGCAAACTGTGCCAATGCACCGAGGTCGAACCACCAAGCGGCTACCAAGGCAGTGAGTAACCCGCCATAGACCGTAATGGAGTAGCCGCCGCGTACGAGCCATGAAGTCCAGTGCGGACGCAGCAGTACATATAAGAAGCGGGTGGGCTGGTCTAAGTCCATGACAAGCAAGAGGCCGGTGAGTGAAAGAAACACAAGTCCAATGCCGTAAGCCCAGATGTTGGTGGTATCGGTAGGGGTAGCAAAACCGAATACGGCTGCTAAGAAAAGCACCAAAAGCACACCCGCAGAGATGGCCTTCGTCCACACATAGCCGGAAACCTCCCATCCCCAGAGGATACCTTTGTTGGGGGTGTCGTAGATGCGGCGAGCTTCTTTGCCCATGAGTACATCGATGGATTTGGTAGCTTGTTCGTGGCTGCCGGGGCCTGGCTTGGTATAGTCGCTTTGTGCCTCTAGTACGGCTGCAATGACATCGCCATTGGTGAAGGCCATTTTTTCAGCTTCTTTGGCGAAGTGACCTACCCCAAGGGTTTGCGAGTTCCAGAAATACTCCCCGGTTTTGGTAGTAGCAGCGGGGTTGAGGGAAGCCTCGTCGGCATCGATGTAGAATAGATTGGGTACGGTACCTTTCTCTGGTTTACGGACTTTGACTGGCTGACGAGCCAACAACTGGGATATTTCAGACTCGGGGTCTTCCATGTCGCCGGAGATGATGGCGTGTTCGGGGCACACATTGACACAGGCAGGTTCAAGCCCTACGTCGATGCGGTGAGCGCAGTAGTTGCACTTAGCTGCCGTGTTGGTTTTGGGGTCGATGTAGAGTGCATCATACGGGCAGGCCTGCATGCAGGATTTGCAAGCGATGCAACGCTCTTTGTCGAAATCCACAATGCCATCGGGTCGGAAGTGGAGTGCCTCGGTGGGGCAAATTTGTACGCAAGGAGCATCGGTGCAGTGATTGCAACGCATAACGGAAAACAGGCGGCGCGAGTTGGGAAATTCTCCTTTCTCAACCTGTTTGACCCAGGTACGGTTGACCCCCACGGCAACATCGTGCTCCGACTTGCAGGCAGTGGTGCAGGCATGGCAGCCAATGCACTTGCGGTTGTCGATAACGAATCCGTATTTCATAAATTAGTCAGTTGTTTTTTTCGTTGAATTGTATTGGAGGGCAGCTTCCGACCATTCGGCAGGAGGCAATCCTTTTTTTAGTCGTTGATAGTAATGGACGGCATCATATACATTGAGGAAATGATGGTCTTTGCCAAGTTGATTGCAAATACCAGCGTGGTTGAGCATATCCCGAACGGGGCCGATCATGCCTGCTAAGTATAGGTCAACCCCTTGATGGCGTAGGTCTGCCACTAATTCCTCTAATGTTCTCATGCCGCTATAATCTATATCGGTAATGCTGGAGGCATCAAGGATGAAGAGCTTGCATTGGCCTTTACCGTCTTGAATGGCATCATTGACAAACTCCATGAAATAATCTGCGTTCAGGAAATATAGCGGCGCATCGAATCGGGCGATGACAATATCGTCGAACCTTTTGGCATCCGGAAAACGCTCGTAGTTCCTAAACTCGCGGCTTTCGGGCAGTTGCCCTAACACGGCGATGTGAGGTCGAGAGTTTTTATATAAAACGAGGATGAGAGAAAGAACAACTCCTGTAACGACCCCCATTTCAATGCTGATGAAGAGGGTAGCCATGAAAGTTGCCAGCATCATGAGGAAGTCGCGTTTGCGAAGTTTCCACAATCGCTTCATTGAAGCTACATCAATGAGGCTTTTGACTGCCATGAGGATGATGGCTGCCAAAATAGCCTTGGGAAGGTAATACACCAAGGGGGTGAGGAACAGTAGGGTGAGGGCTGTCATAATAGCTAGTAGTACTGATGATAGCCCTGTTTTGGCACCGGCTTCGTTGTTGACTGCCGAGCGAGTGAAGCTGGCGGAAATGGGCATCCCCTGAAACAAGGCACCCATCCAGCGGGCAGCGCCTGCTGCAATCAGTTCTTGGTTGGGTTGTATCTTATAGGTTTTGTTTTTCATCTCCAATGATTTGGCGATGCTGATGTTTTCTACCACGCCAGTTACCAGCGCTACAAGCACGGTGGGCATGACGAGTTGGACTTTGGAAAGACTTAGGTCGGGGATGGTGAAGGGCGGAAGCCCTTGTGGAACATCGGCTACGATAGCGAGGCCTGCTTGGTCGAATCTAAAAAGGTAAGTAGCCAAAATACTGATAAGGCCTACTATAAGTGTGCCGGGAATCTTAGGCAACCATCGCTTGGTGGCTACCATCAAAAGGATGCCACCTGTACAGAATGCGAAGGTAAGCCAGTGAGTTTGGTGGAGGTGGGTGATGGCATACCAAAGCGTTTGGTAAGATTGGTTGAAACGTGGAATATCGAAACCTAACCATGATTTGAGTTGACTGACAGCGATGATGGTGCCTGCTGCAGCTGTGAAACCCACGATAACGGGTTGGGAAAGCAACACGGAAAGGAAGCCCAAACGCAGCAGCCCCATGAGAAACATAGCAATTCCTGCTAGCATCCCTGCCAGTATCGCCAATTCGACATAGGAAGCAGACTCTGGTTCGGCCAACTGCCTTATCCCTGCTAAAATCACTAGGGAGGTGGATGCCACCGGCCCAATAGATAGCTGCGGGCTGGTGCCTAATAAACCATAGATTAGTGGTGGAATAAGCCCGCCGTACAGCCCATAGATGGGAGGCATACCCGCAAGCATGGCATAGGCCATGACCTGTGGTATGAGTAGCAACCACACCGTGAGGGCGGCTAAGAAGTCGCTGCGAAAGAGGGATTGATTGTATCCCGACAACTGACTTGCCAGCGGGAAGAATCGTGAAAACAAAGTGAATAGATTCATCTGGAAAGGCTGGCAAACGGAGGGGTCTGCCAGCCTTTTACCAAGGTATTACAAATAGTTTACGACTTCACTAACTTCGTGGGACACACGAAATCGGTGACGGCCAGATCAGTTTTGGCAATATTCTCAAAGCTGTCGAGGATGTTGACTAAATTGTGGTATCCTCTTGCTTTAAGTATGGAGGCTGCAATGGTGGAACGGTATCCACTACGGCAGTGCATATAGTAGGTTTCGCCTTTTTCCAATTCGCTCATGTGGTTGTTGATGAAATCGAGTGGGAAGTGGCTGGCTGCTTCCAAGTGTTCGCCAGACCATTCGCCAGGCTTGCGAACATCCAGTACTTTGATGCTGTCGTCTGCGTGCATACGCTGAGCCAGTTCAGTGGCGGGAATGCTTTCGATGGTATCTACTTCACGGCCATCGGCTATCCATGCTTCCATGCCGCCTTTTAGGTAGCCGAGGGTATTGTCGTAGCCAACTCGCGCCAATCGCTTGACAGTTTCTGCTTCTTGCCCTTCTGGTGCTACGAGTAAAATAGGTTGTTTCAAATCAGTAATCAACGCACCTACCCAAGGGGCGAAGGTGCCGTCGAGGCCGATGAAGATGGCGTTGGGGATAAACCCTTTTACAAACTCCTCTTTCGTACGTACGTCCAAGATGAGTGCTTCTGTACTTTCTGCCACAGCTTCGAATTCGCGTGGTGATAAGGGCGTATCGCCTTGTGCCATGACCTCGTCGAAACTTCCGTATCCGGATTTGTTCATCATCGCATTTTTCGCAAAATACTGGGGTGGTGGCAGCAATCCATCGGTTACTTCTTTGATGAATTCTTCCTTTGTCATATCAGCACGAAGGGCATAGTTGGTCTTTTTCTGATCGCCGAGGTAGCCCCAAGTTTCTGAACTCAGGTTTTTACCGCAAGCAGAACCAGCACCGTGGGCAGGATAGACAATGACATCGTCCGCTAAGGGCATGATTTTGTTGCGCAGGCTATCGAATAGGAAACCAGCTAGATCTTCGCGAGTGATTTGGCCTTGTTTGATGGCCAAGTCTGGGCGGCCTACATCGCCGAGGAAAAGCGTATCGCCACTAAAAATAGCGTGGTCTTTACCACTTTCGTCGCGGAGGAGGAAGGTCGTACTTTCCATGGTGTGACCAGGCGTGTGAAGTATCTTGAACGTCAGCTTGCCTAAAGTGAGTTCTTCGCCGTCTTTTGCACTATAAATATCGTAGTTGGTACTGGCATTCGGGCCATACACAATGGTGGCACCCGTTTTCTTGGCCAAGTCAATATGTCCACTCACGAAGTCGGCATGGAAGTGGGTTTCAAAGATATACTTGATGGTGGCACCATTTTTGGCGGCGCGGTCGATGTAAGGCTGGGTTTCGCGCAGCGGGTCGATGATAGCTGCTTCGCCTTCGCTTTCGATGTAGTAAGCTCCTTGTGCTAAGCAGCCTGTGTAGATCTGTTCGATGATCATATTTGGTAAGATTTATTGAAAATAATACGGTTTTGCAGCCTTCCTACCTAAATGGGGATACTTGCTGGGCATAAAAGTATGACCAAATGTTCATATATTGCAATGTTTACGGTGGTTTTTTTAATGGAAAATAGAATTATATCTCAATGTTTGTTATTTAGACAGAATGTAAATAAGGATTGTGGGTGTTTTTTCGAGATGACAGAGCGTAAAGAAAGTATATCAGAGTAGTGTGAATTTAAATATATAATCGGGATCCAACATTTAGAACATTTTCCACATCTACCGCCTTCCTCCATTACCTAGTAAATCTTTGCGTTTACCGTCGAAAAGGGGCGCAGGTCGAGGAGCCTCGTCAAGTGTTTCGTGGAACACTTTTTCAATGTAGTGCCAGTACCCATCGGGGCCTAGCTGGTAGGCTTCATAAGTACCATCGGGGATATTTACAGGGCCTTCGCCATGAGGGCCACCTATTTCCGTAAGGTGGTCAAAGATGAGCAGCTCTAGGGCTGGGTCATAGTTGCAGCGCACGCTGGCCGTTGCCGAGTATTCCAGGAGCAGACGGCTTTGCACGGTCTTTCCGTTGGGGGAGTCGTTGACAAAAACAGGGGCACCAAATACGGGTTTCCCCTCCTGAAAAGTGAGCACATCCACCAATTTTCGCTTGCGGAAAAATTGATACCCATCAAAACCAAAAAGTAAATAGTAGGTCTGATTGCCCTGTGTAACAGCGTGTATATTGTAGTAAAGCGCACCAAACCAATCGTCTTTGCCAAAAATAGCGGTTGTGTAATCCCCATTAAAGTTGAATGAACGATCCACTAAGGGGAAAAGCTGCAAGTCGCTATTGTTCATCTGTATAGCACCATAGTAGCGGTAGTTGTCTTTATCAACATACAACTGCCAAGTGAATATGCGGAAAGTACTATCCGCAGGATATTGGATGGAAACGGTGCGCAACTGCTCGAAAGGATAATCGAAACTGCCGGGTGTTTTCAGGGCATTGACGAGCTTGGGGATAAATGCCCGCACCGCAAAAAAGCGGTTTTCTTCCGAGGAATCATTGACGAAAGCGTAGGATAACAGCCCCAAGGTGTCTTCCCATGCTTCCATGCGTTCCCAATCGGCAGCAGCAAGGCGGGTCTGAGCCTGGCCTATTACAGGGAGTGCCATCATTACAGCACAAAAAGTTGATAACCAAAACGTTTTCAAGGCAGTGCGAATTTGTCAACAGAATATTGCAGTAAACGTTCTCGCAACGGGGTGTAGTATGGCTAGGGATGGAAGTATCGTGCTGATTTATGAGCACTGTGATTATTTTCCTCGACGCTTGCTGTTTTTGTAATCCCTAAAGACGAATTCCCCCAACCCCGACAGGTTGCTGTAAAATGCCTTTCCGCCGTTTGCTTGGGTGAATTGTTCCACAAATTCTACCAACCAAGGGTCGGAGGCGATCATGAAAGTGGTGATGGGAATGTTGAGCTTGCGACAAGAAGCAGCTAAATTGAGGGTGCGGTTGATGATCTTACGATCCAAACCGTAGGGGTTTTTGTAGTATTTATTACCTCTTTTAAGGCAAGTAGGTTTACCATCGGTAATCATAAAAATCTGCTTGTTGGGATTGCGGCGACGGCGCAACAAATCCATCGCCAACTCCAATCCGGCCACGGTATTGGTGTGGTAAGGGCCTACTTGCAGATAGGGCAGGTCTTTTATTTCCACGGGCCAAGCATCATTGCCAAACACAATGACATCAAGGGTATCTTTGGGGAACCGAGTGGTGATGAACTCACTTAGTGCCATGGCTACCTTTTTGGCGGGTGTGATACGGTCTTCCCCATACAAAATCATGGAATGGGAAATATCGATCATCAGCACCGTGCTGGTTTGGCTTTGGTAAAAGGTTTCCCGCACCTCCAAGTCTTCGGTAGTCAGTTGGAAATCGTCTATACCGTGGTTGATTTGCGCATTTTTGAGGCTTTCACTAATGGCTAAATGATCCAATTTATCGCCAAACTCATAAGGTCTCAATTCTGAAGTAGGCTCATCTCCTTTGCCACTGAGCGAGGTGACATGGTTGCCGCCACGTGTTTTTTTCAAGTCTCCAAAAAGGTCATCCAAACTCTTGCGGCGCAAAGACAGTTCCATTTTTGATGAAGGAACATACCCCGGATTATTAGTGTCTTGAGGTTTGATGTAGCCCTTGTCGATGAGATCTTGGATGAAATCCGCTATGCCATAATCTGGCGTGGTGATCTTGAACTGCTTATCCACTTCAGTCAGCCACGATAGGGCTTCCGTCACATTTCCCGCTGTGTGAAGGAGAATTTCCTGAAACACATCCAGCAACTGCTCGAAAACATCCTTCTTATTATTATCGGGTAAAAACTGTTGGAAACGCCAGCCTATCATAGTCAATGGTAATTAGCACGAATTGAAAACGATTCCCGATGGGCATTGGTTCAAAAGGGGGGCCATTTATGGTTGGCTGGCATACTGCATACTGATGCAATGCAATGACCCATGCTGTTCAATCAACATACGGCAGTTGACAGGCACGATTTCCCTTTCGGGAAACAACCTGCCAAGATAGCCAAAGCCGCTGCATCTTGGGCAACCCCATATACAGGCACGAGTACGGCACCGTTAATAATGAGGAAGTTGGCATAAGTAGCCGGCAATCGGTGACCGTCTTCTGCATAGCAAGCATCGGGCATGGGAAGCGGCACTAATCGGTAAGGTTGGCCATCGCGGGTGCGAAAGTCCAATAACTCCTGTTCCATGAGTGCTAACGCGGCGAAATGCTCGTCTTGTTCGTCCGTGCATTGCACATAAGCAATAGTGGCAGGGTCGCAGAAACGCGCCAGCGTATCAATGTGGGAATCGGTGTCATCTCCAGCTAAATAGCCGTTTTCCAACCAAAGGAAACGATCCACGCCCAGCCATTCGGTGAGTTTAGATTCCAATTCATCCAAAGAAAGGTGCGGATTTCGGTTGGGGGAAAGCATACATTCCGTGGTGCTCATCAACGTACCTTGCCCATCGGTTTCTAAAGCACCTCCTTCCACTGCCAAGCCGGGTTGATAGAGGGTGCAGTTGCCTAATATGCCCCAAGTGTGTAGCGTTTTAGAGATTAGATTGTCGCGGTTAGCCGCAAATTTCAACCCCCACCCATTGAATATAAAATCGACCAATGCCAGTGTTCCGTTTTCCAATATGCTGATAGCACCGTGGTCGCGTGCCCACGTATCGTTGCTGGGACAACCCACCACCATCAACCGTTCTGGTGGAATATGGGAGAGCTTGTGTTTGATAGCCTCTCGGTCGCTGGCTACTACTAAAACTTTCTCATAGCGACTTACAGCCTCTACACATTGTATAAAGGTAGGCATTACGTCATCCAGCATATCCGCCCAGTCGCTATCTGCGTGGGGAAAAGTGAACTGAACAAATGATTGAGGTTCCCATTCTGCGGGAAAACGACGAGTCGGGGAGGTTGCCATATCTTCAAGATGGGTGTACGCTGCAAAAGATCGCTTATCAGCGGCAAAATTGCAATAAAATTAGCAAAGTGGTGGAGGAATGACTATTTTTATCCAACTACTTGTAAAAACTAGTATCAAAAAAATGCGAATCAATATCCAATCTACCTTGGGGGTACTTTGTATGCTCCTAGCTTGGCCCTTATTATTTGGGCAAACTTTTGAGGAAAACCTGTACAGCAGCCTTCAATACCGCTCAATCGGCCCTTTCCGGGGCGGACGGTCGGCCGCAGTAACGGGCGTACCCGGTAAACCCAACCTTTACTACTTCGGTGCTACGGGTGGGGGCGTTTGGAAAACTACCGATGGTGGCCAAACTTGGAATAATATTTCCGACGGTTATTTTGGTGGTTCTATAGGTGCCGTAGCTGTTAGCGAATCCGACCCCAACGTGATCTATGTGGGGGGCGGTGAAGTAACCGTTCGGGGCAATGTTTCCTACGGCTATGGTATGTACAAAAGTGTGGACGCAGGCAAAACGTGGTCACATATTGGCTTACCCAATTCCCGACACATACCACGAGTACGTATTCACCCCGATAACCCCGATTGGGTTTATGCGGCTGTTTTGGGCAATCTATTCCAATCTTCTGAAGAAAGGGGCGTGTATCGCTCTCAAGATGGCGGTAAAACCTGGCAAAAAGTCCTTTATGTAAACGCTGATGCTGGCGCGGTAGATCTTTTGATAGACCCTAACAATCCGCGTATCCTCTACGCTACCACTTGGCGTGTGAGGCGCACCCCTTATAGTTTGGAGAGTGGCGGAGAAGGTTCTGCTCTTTGGAAAAGCACCGACGGTGGCAGTACCTGGGTGAATATATCGGACAGCAAAGGGTTGCCCGCTGGTATTTGGGGAATCAGTGGTGTGGCGGTTTCCCTGTGAATAGCGACCGGATATGGGCAATTATCGAAAATGAAAAAGGCGGTGTTTATCGTTCCGATGATGGGGCGAAACTTGGAAAAAGACCAATGAGTCGCGGGCTTTGCGCCAACGCGCTTGGTATTATACCCGCATCTACGCCGACACCCAAGACGAAAACGTGGTGTATGTGGTGAATGTGGCATACCATAAATCTACCGATGGGGGTATGACCTTCAAGGCATCCAACGCCCCTCATGGTGATCACCATGATATGTGGATTGCTCCCGAAGACAACCAGCGCATGATTATGGCGGATGACGGTGGGGCGCAAGTCAGCTTCGACGGTGGCGAAAACTGGAGTACTTATCACAACCAGCCCACGGCTCAGTTTTACAGGGTCGTTACCGACAACCACTTCCATACCGCATCTATGGTGCACAGCAAGACAACAGCACCGTCCGCATCGAGCATCGCACGGATGGCCGTAGCATAGGCGAACGCAATTGGGAACCAACCGCCGGGGGCAAGAGTGCCCACATCGCCGTGGATCCACTCGATAACGACATCGTGTATGGCGGTAGTTATGACGGCTATCTCACTCGTTTCAACCACCGCACCAAGCAGGAACAAGCTATCAATGTGTGGCCGGACAACCCCATGGGGCACGGTGCAGAGGGATGAAGTACCGCTTCCAATGGAACTTTCCCATCTTCTTTTCGCCTCATAACCCCAAGCGTCTTTATGCTTGCTCCAACCAACTGCACTTTACCGAAAATGGAGGCCAAAGCTGGGAAACTATCAGCCCCGACCTTACCCGCAATGATCCTGCCAAATTGGGGCTCTTCCGGCGATCAATTACCAAGGATAATACCTCCGTAGAGTACTATTGTACCATTTTTGCCGCAGCAGAGTCTATCCATGAGACAGGGGTAATTTGGACGGGTTCCGACGATGGCCTTATCCATCTCACCCGCGACGGTGGTAAAAACTGGAGCAACGTCACTCCTAAAGGTATGCCCGAATGGATGATGATTAACAGTATCGATATCGATCCCTTCCACCCTGGCGGCGTATTTGTGGCTGGTACGCGCTACAAATTAGGCGATTACAAACCTTATCTTTACCATACAACAGACTATGGCGCTTCTTGGAAATTAATTACCACGGGCATCGACCCCGCCCACTTCACACGTGTGGTGCGTGCTGATGCTAAGCGGAAAGGCTTGCTTTATGCTGGCACAGAGTCGGGTATGTACATCAGTTTCGATAATGGGGCGCACTGGCAACCTTTCCAAATGAACCTCCCCATCGTTCCCATCACCGATTTGACGATCAAAAACGACAACCTTATCGTGGCTACGCAGGGGCGCAGCTTTTGGGTAATCGACGATTTGACGGTTCTCCATCAGTTGTCGGAGGATGTTGCTAAAAAAGATTTTCACTTATTCAACCCCATGGATGCTTGGCGAATGGACGGCTCACAAGGACGACCCAGTAAGACCGAAGGCACCAATCATCCCGGCGGTGTTACCCTACATTATTTAGTGAATGAATTACCGGCCGATAGCGTGGCTGTTAAGCTATCCATTTACGATGCCAACGGCACATTGGTGCGCACTTGGTCATCAACCTCCAAGGAGAAGAAGGAACAGTTGGAGTACAAGAAGGGCGGTAATACCTTCAACTGGGATTTGCGCTATCCCGATGGGGTGGACTTCGACGGTATGGTACTCTGGTGGGCAGGTGTAGGTGGCCCCAAGGCGCAACCGGGTCAGTACGAGGCGCGTTTGAGCGTGGGGGATGCCGTGCAATCGCAGACTTTCGAGATTAAACCCGACCCACGTTCCGAGGCCACTACCGAGGATATGGCGGCTCAGTTTGCTTTTATGAAATCAGTGCAGGACAAGGTGAGCGAGGCACACCAAGCTATCATAGACCTTCGTGCCATCAAGCAACAGATCAAGGCTTTCACCGACAGATTACCCGAGACAGGGCAAGAAACTTTGCGCAACCAAGCCAAGGCCATCGTCGAGGGGCTGACAGCGGTGGAAGAGTCCCTTTACCAAACGAAGAACCAGAGCAACCAGGATCCTTTGAATTTTCCTGTGCGGCTCACTAACAAACTGGCGCACTTAAACGCCTTGGTCGGTATAGGCGACCACCGTCCTACTCAGCAAGCGTATGCGGTGAAGGCAGAAATAGCCGCTATGATTGACGATGAACTCAAAGCTTATAACCGCATCATTTCAGAGGAACTACCCAAACTCAACCAGTTGATTCGCGAAAGTCCTATTGATATTATTGCATCGCCTGAAAAAATCAAGCCGTAGCAAGCGTATCGCACGAGTCAGCATGTGAGGGGTATTAATTAGGGCACATCCCCGTATCGGTTGACCCGATACGGGGTCGCTCCCTTACAGGCTTTGGTATAGGCTATACGCGCTTCGCGACTGGCCTATACTGTCATACAGCCCTGTGGCATACACCGCTTCGCTATGCCGCAGGGCTGTATGCTACCTTCCAGGCAGCTTGTGCGGGCGGTCTGAAACTTTCCTAACGTGAATTATGGATTAATATCCTACATATAGGCTGTTTCTTTAAGGCGAAAAACACGAGATGTTCGTTTACGAAGCCTACAAAAGGCCTTATGTGTGGACACATCTGGTCAATCTGTTATGTGTTTTCAAGGCCATTTGCGTATTATATGCCACCCCTTCGGGGTTTTATTTACTTGTATTACAGTTTATTACAATCAGTTCACCCTTCGGGGTTTGATTAAAAAGCCTGCATACCCTTATAAAAAATCCCGAAGGGATGGCAATATTGTAAAGTTCCATCATCACGAACAGTCTTGAACCCGAAGGGGTGGTATAGAGGAGGATGGGCTTCACGCTTTCTGCAAAGAAGTACAACGGTTAACAGGTCTCAATTAATAGATACAATTAATTGAAAAAGAGCATCTTGTGATATGATACACCCATTTGTGTCCACACATAAGTCCTGAAAGGCGTTGTAAGCGGCGACTTTCGTCGTTTGGCTTATCCATAATTCACGTTTCCTACTCTTATTTCAACTGAAAACGCGCCATCCTTCTCAATTTCTACACAAAGGTGGCTATCTGCACCTAAGCCTACATTCATACGGGCTACTTCGGGCAGCATGGTGCCGCACAGGTCAATAGGCAAGTGAGGAACGGTGGATTTGCTACTAAATCTGCCACCAAAATGGATAAGCCCTGAGCTGCGTCCTTCCGCAGTGACAGCATTACTGAGCAGATATACCGCTTGCTGATCCCACAATATCCATATAGCGGCCAATGCTGTCCCCGATTCATGACGGCAGACTCGCAATATCGACTGTCCTCGCTCGTGAGCGGCAAAGAAAAGTTGCTGCATGAGCTTTTGAGGGATGGGCATGGGTTGGCGTTTTTCAGCAAACGTATCTGCTAACATCTTCCACAGTAAATCGGGGTCATCGGAAGTGGTGATGGAAAGATGACGGGCTTTTTTAGCAATCGCTGGTTGTTGCGGTTGAAGTGGAGGGTGTCAGATGCTAATCGGAAGGTATAGCGCGATAACAAACGGTATCCAACTTGATGAAAGGGTAATGCCTGAGATAGTTCCGGTCGGAACGTCTGGTGTAGGTAAAAACGGGTGGCAACTGCGCCACTAAATCCGGCCAAAGTTGATCTGCTAAATGGAACTGCTCTTGGGAAGCGATTTGTGCGATACCTGCCCACCAGAGCGCCCATAAGGAGTAAGTAAAGGTTTGCGGATGGCGGGCAGTATACGCTTCATGGGCAAGAGGGGCAGAGGCATAATAGCAGGAATCCCCTTGTGGAGCTGGTGAGTGACTAATCCTTGCCAACGATGACTACCGTCACAGGCAATATCCAACCACCAAGGTTGGTGAAAAATGGGGTATTGCTCCGGTGATTGGGCAATAACCTGACGATATGCTGCGGATGGTGTCAAATGCAAATATTTCGGGCGGTAAAAATAACGTGAATGTTGGATAAATATCCTACTATATATCACCCTTCAGGGGTTCAAGGCTATTCGTTATCATGGAACTTTACAATATTGCCATCCCTTCGGGATTTATTTAGAAGGGTATGTAGGCTTTTCAACAAACCCCGAAGGGGTGATCTGATTGTAATAAACGGCAATACAAGTGAATAAAACCCCGAAGGGAGTGGTATATAATACGCAAATGGTATTGAAAACGCAACCACGAGTAGTAGGGTATCCACTTATAAAGAAACGTTTGTTTACAGCAATTGCCAAAGACGCACTTTTGTGTTTGACTTGTTGGTCTCCTCGGGGCAGCGGTGGTAGCGAAATCCCCGCTCGGCGGGGATGCAGCGGACGACGCGGTAGCGGGGCGGCTCAACCGACCCGATAGCCCCATTATTTACTTAACTACTGAGTGAAAAAGGGGATAATCAGATATACATCCGATTACCCCCTTTCTTTTGGTTCAAAAGAACCGTAGCTTATATTTTAACTACTTTATCCACGCGCACACCTTCAGGAGTGACAACGGTGATGAAGTAAGTACCTGTGGGCAATTGGCTCATATCCACAGATTCGTTTTGCTTATGAACCTGCTGGAATGAATAGTTACCCACAATTTTGCCGTTGGTATCCATAATGCCTACTTGAACTTTGTCGGCAGCCTGCTCCAAATCGAAAGTGAGGTTCATGCGCTCGCTAACGGGGTTAGGGGCAATGGTCACTTTGGCAGGATCAAGTGCTGGGAGGTCTTCTGCACCTACTTCCTGTACAAACCCGTTGACATACAAACGAACACTCACGATAAGGCCAGCCCATCCAGTGTACAGTTGGTCGAGGAATAACGGAGTAGTAGGGAAGTTGAGGTAAGCCACATCATTGCTGGCTACAAACCTAGGCGCAATACCTGTTCCAGCGGTAGAACCATCGTAAGCGATGACGATATAGTACGCACCGTTGGGCTTGAGATCCACGATGTTGTCGCCATCAGCGAGGTCTTCCAATTCTACGTAAAGAATGTCGCTGGGCGTTTCGTTGCCGTTGATGAAGTAGGTTCCCAATGCCACAGGCGTGAGGTCGTCGAAACTAGCACCAGAAGCTGCGAAATCGAGGGAGTTGTCATCATTGGCATCACCATCATAAAGAATAACCACTACCTGATCCGCATCGATGTCGCCAGTGAAAAGATCGGCGGCGTTGGCGATGCCAAAAGAAGCGTAGGAAGTTTGCGCACCATCGGCATCGCAAAGCACCAATGAACCTACCTGGTAGGTAAGATTGAAGGTGCTGGCGAAATCGGCATCAGAAGGGCCTGCTGACAGGTTCAGTGTGCCGTTGTCGGTGGCATACGCGAATTCCGTCATGACAAACTTGCTCTCTAATGTTTCTGTGCTTTGGTCGTTGCTCCATAGTATGGTGTATTCGCCCATTTCGGTTGGCAGGAATGTTCCGTCCATGGCGACAACAGAATCTGCCAGCGGTGCTACATTGCTCATACCCGTCAACGTGGTTTGGGTACCAGAAGGCGCAGTGATGGTAGCGGTAACGGTAACATCCACGGCTTCGTCTGCATTGGCGTTGATGTAGTTGATCTCGAAATTATCGAAATCAAGGGCATCTGTTAATGGCGTGTGGTAAGAAAAGCTGCTGATAGGGTCATAAAACGACTTGACCGTGAAGGAAACTGTTACAGGGTTGCCTGCATCCAATTCGCTAGTGATAAATTCTCCGGTTGTACGACCAATGAAAACAGCAGGAATCGTCACTTGAGAAGACAAGGTGCCGTCGCCACCCAACATACCTACGATGGTTGCACCTGTCTGTGCAGGGTCAGCGTAGTGGTTGACAATGATACAAGCAATAGCCCCCGCTTCTTGTGCATTAAATACTTTGTTGACGAAGCCACAAGTACCTCTGCGGATCAGTGCAAACTTACCAGTGAGGTCTGTTACAATGGCTTCACAACCCAAGCTATCGGTTGCATCGTAAGCCCAAACAACTTCACCCGATAAGGTCTCGCTAAGTTGAGGTCCCCAAATAGGGTTGTCTGCATTTGATACTTTTGTACCATAATCGTAAGTGCCTGCAATACTGGAAGGTGCCAGTATTTCAAAATCCACAGGAAATGGCGATTCGTCATTGATTTGTGCCCATGAAAAAGCAACAAAGGCAAAAAAGAAAAACAATGTAAACGTTGATCTCATAATTGAATTGGTTTGTGAAACAGATGATTGTTATTATTCTGGCAGCAAGTTACAATGAATTAACACGAAAAGAGAAATGATTGTAATTTTTTTTGATTTTGCAGCAACTAATGTCGGTTGGAATATGTCCTTATATATGTGTTTTGAAGTGTTTTGTCGATTGGTACTTGCTTCCAAATGATAAAATACCGTACTTTGGATTATTGAATAGAAAAACCACTTTATCATGAAACAGCACCAGTTACGACTTTGCATGGCCGTGTTGACAGCGTGCAGTTTGTGCGCGTATGTATTTTTGGCTATTACCTCGGCTCATTCGACGGTCATTCCAGAGAGTACAGTCCTGACCGCTGATTTGGTTGAAGTGGTTGATGCAGCTTCACCCGATGTGGGTATGCTTAAGCAATTAATTGCGCTGCTTGGGAATTTGTTGCCTGCTTCTTGAGTAGGTAGGGTGAGTGTGTAAGAGTATGGGAGTATAGTGTATAGGAGTATAGATAGTCGTAATAATAGCGTTTTAGGTGTATTAAATGTTGTGTACTTTTTTGATGTCTCTTTCTATTTAATGGCCTCTGAGAAGATTTTTTCCTAACTGTTCGATGTGAACTTCATCTGGCCCGTCAGCGATGCGGATGGTGCGGGCATATACCCAAAATTCCGACAGGGGTACATCGGGGCCTACGCCCATGCCGCCAAATGCTTGTATGGCTCTGTCAATCACGCACTGGGCGGTGGTAGGGCAGACTATCTTTATCATGGCTACCCATTCCTTGGCAGCTTTTACCCCTTCGCGGTCAATTTTGTCGGCGGCGGCTAAAGTGAGTAGTCGCGCTTGCTCCAATTCGCAGTGGGAGAGGGCTATGTCTCGGCGGATGCCACCCATTTCGGCCAGTTTGCGCCCAAATGCTTGCCGCTCTTGTACGCGTTGTTTCATGAGGTCCAAGCTGCGCTGGGCGGCACCTATGACACGCATACAGTGATGTATGCGTCCGGGGCCTAAGCGCCCTTGCGCAATCTCGAAGCCTCGCCCTTCGCCCAGTATCAGGTGGGAGGCAGGCACGCGCACATCGGTGAGTTTCACTTCGGCATGACCACCCGGAGAATCCAATAAGCCAAACGCCTCCAGCGGGCGTACAATACTGACCCCGGGGGCATCCGCCGACTTTGCAGTAATCTGCCTTTGCTGCAAATGACGGTGCCTGCGCATCAGTTTTGCCCATCACGATGAACAACTTACAGTGGGGGTGCATGGCACCTGTGGTGCCACTTCCTGCCGTTGATGACATAGCTGTCGCCATCCCGCTCGATGGAGGTGGCTATATTGGTAGCATCCGAGGAGGCTACATCTGGTTCCGTCATCAGGAAGGCCGAGCGTATCTTTCCCTCCAGCAGGGGGGTGCAGTAAAGTTGCTCGTTGGGCATCGTCCGTATTTAGCCAGCACTTCCATATTGCCTGTGTCAGGAGCGGAACAGTTGAAAACTTCCGATGCCCACAGCACCCTACCCATGATTTCGGCCAAGGGGGCATACTCCGCATTGGTCAGCCCGGGGCTATAGGCACCGTATTCGCTGGGCAGGAAAAGATTCCACAGTCCAGCTTCTTTGGCCAATTGCTTCAAGCGCTCCGTATGCGGGAAAACTTTAAGGATGGGCTTGAGTGAATCTTTGTAGGCCGCCTCCAACGGATAAATATGGGTGGCCATGAAATCCATCAGTTGGGTAATCCGCTGGCGAGTTAGTTCGGAATATTGGAAATCCATTGTGCTTTGTTTTAAATATTTGTCAGTTATCGAACAACTTGCGTGTCCGATAACTACCGTTACGAATCCTTTTGTAGGCCTTATGTGTGGGACACAAACGGGCGTGCCGCTTCACAAGGTAATCTTTTTCAATGAATTGCAACTATTGGTTAAGGACTGCAAACCATTGTGTTTCTTTGTCAGAACGCGTAAAGACCATCCTCCTTTATACCACCCCTTCGGGGTTCAAGGCTGTTCGATATGATGGAACTTTACAATATTGCATCCCTTCGGGATTTTTCTTCATTCCTGATTTAGGTGGGTTTGTCATACCCTAACCCGAAGAGTGAGTATATTGAACGTGAATTTTCGCAAAAAACGCAAGTGCAAATGGAACTTTACAATATTGACATCCCTTCGGGATTTATTTAGTAGGGTATGTAGGCTTTTTAAGCCAAACCCCGAAGGGGTGAACTGATTGTAATAAACTGTAATACGAGCAAATAAAACCCCGAAAGGGGTGGCATAGAATACGCAAGTAGTCTTGAAAACGCAATCTCGCGTAGTTATGAAGAAACGTTTATTTACAGTAATTACCAAAGACGCATCTTTGTTAACCAACGAGTTGACCAGATGTGTCCACACATAAAGACCTTGTAGGCTTCGTAAACGAACATTTTGCGTTTTTCACTTGGCAGAATGTAGGATATTAATCCATAATAACCTTGCTATAGTATCTTCGTTCCTATCGGCAGGGCGAAAAGCGGAGCTGTGAGCCTGGCGGGCGGATGCCCGCAAGCGGCAGGGGCAGCAGTGAGCTTGCGAACGGATGACCCGGTGGCCGCTGCTGCTGGCCGGGCAGCGGCAGGACAGCCGCCACCGCCATAACTACTGTATGACTACTTTGGCCTGCGTTGTGTGGCCGTTGATGCTGATGAAGTAGCTGCCGGGCGGTAGCGCCGATACGTCGATATGGCTGTTGGGTGAGGTGACGCTCCATTCGCCAGCCAACTGTCCGAAGGTTGTTGTGGCACTGCACTTGGGCGGGCAAGCGGGTGGAGGCATGCATGCGTAGGTGCAGGGTGCTGCTGGCTGGATTGGGGGAAAGAAAGCCGCGCCAATGGCTGTGGGGTCTTCCGTATTGTCCAGCCAAAACCACTCCTCAAGGTAGTTATTGGCGGAAATGAGCCACAGGTCGAGGATCGAGAACTGGATGGAATCCACGCCGAATGGTAGGTTGATGCTCCAACCTTGGCCGTTAAAACTATGCGGCAATCGCAGCAGGGTCTTGCCCCTTGGCCGAATACCTTGATGGGCAGCGTCATTTCGAAAAACGGTACGGAGGGGTCGGAGGTCGTCTGTTCGGCACTTATGTACAGGCCGGTGGGTATGTTGTTGGTGCTTTCTTAGCCATGTTATTTCCCAAGAGGGTAGCCCGCTCCGTAGAAATAATCTTGGAAATATTCATCCAATGCCAACCCGGAGAGTGGCCTCCAAGGCGGCTTGTAGGTGGTAGGTGTAGGGGCATGAGCATAGGCTGTACCCTCGGTGGCAGGTGTTCGCGTACACCTGCGAAGAAGTACCGTCGCCATGAGCCGGCTTTGCGGTTGGTGCAGCAACAGTGCCCCTTTGTTGTAGGACAGTCTGCTGGAAAAAATACGGCTTACGGAGGTGGTGTCGTTCACCCAAACGGAGCCGCCGGGCTGGCTGAAGAAGTTTACGCTGTTGAGGGCATTACGCTTCCAGTTGTACCAAGCTTGTTCCGACCCCAAGAACTCGGGTGAGGCCGTGAGGTAGGTATAAACCCTTCGTTGAATGAATGTGTTCCCAGCTTCCACAGGTCCACTTTGTTAGCCAAACCGCACCTGGTGCGCTAGTTCGTGCGCTTGCAGGCTGTACAGCTCCACCCACGCAAAGCTCATGGTCTGGTGTTCATGCCGCCGCCGAACCCAAACTGTGCGTGGCCGTATTTTTCATCCTTGAAGGGGTAGTCGCCGAAGAAAGTGTTGAAGGTCATGGCTCACGTTGCTGCCAGTTGCGATTCCGCAGAAGCCAAGCTTTCAGGATAGACGTAGTTGAGGATTTCCATTTCTTGCCCATCGGCTGAAGGTGATGAAGTCGGAGAACACCGCATAGTCGGTCACGCCTATGGCGATGAGGTAGGCAGGAATGGGGTATCGGTGTTGCCAGTGGTAGGTGGTGGCACCGTCGGCCTCGTGTGTGCCTACGAGCAGCCCGTTGGAGGCCACGCGGTAGGGGTTGGGAGTAGCACATACGTCCTGGCATCGATTTTGTCGTTGAGGCTCTGTTTGCAGAGTGCCGTTCTTTTGAGCGCCGTAAGGTTCAGAGAAAGCGTCCACAGAACGGGAGTGCCGTTGGCCATTCACCGAAAAAGAGCCGAATCCGATGGTGGCGGGTTCGCCTTCATAGGCCACTGCCAAGCTGTCCAACTGCCCCATGGGAAGGGAGTTGGGGAAGAAGATTTGTAGTCGGCCATCGCTGTGGTGCACATATTCCAAGGGCGCACCTCCGTAGGTGATGGCGTTTACCTGCATATTGGCCGCCAGCTCGAAGCTCATTTCCTGAAAATTATCCTCCAAGGGTACAAACCAAGAAGTGACAGTGCCGCTGATGTAGCGCACGGCGGGATCCACTTCCCACTCCAATCGGTGGTAGCGCAAATCGTAGTTCGTCATGAAGGGATTTTCGCGGTATTGTAGTTGCCATCCGCGTTGCGAGGCTTCCATATCCGCTATCCAAGCGCCGTCCTTGCAAATTTCCTGAGCGTTGCTCTGCCACCAAAGCCCGAGCAATAGCCAATAAATGATCCATTTTTTCATGATTTGTACGTTGTGTTTGTATACTTTTTGAAAACTATTTTGGGCGTGCCCCTGTGCTAACGCGCTCAACCCACCGCCACAGGGTCGGGTGCTTGCGTGCTGACGGCCCTACGGGCGGCGTCGCTAACGCACCACCCACTCCAGCCCCCTCACGCGAGCAAGATGAGTTGTTGGGTGTTGGCTGTTAGCCGTTGGCTTTTGGCTGTTAGCTTTTGGCTGTTAGCTTTTGGCTGTTAGCTGTAAGCCGTTAGCTGTTGGCTGTTAGCTGTTGGCTGTTGGCTGTTGGCTGTTGGCTGTAAGCCGTTAGCCGTTAGCTGTAAGCCGTAAGCCGTTAGCTGTAAGCCGTAAGCCGTAAGCTGTTAGCCGTTAGCTACACCTCTTACTACTTTTACCCTCACAATCATCACGAGGCTGATGACGAAGAAAATACCTAGCACCAACACACTATTTCTGATATTGCCCGTGAGTAGTTCCGCCAACCCGAATACAAAAGTGCCTAAAACGATGGCAGATTTTTCCAGTACATCATAAAAACTGAAGTAGGAGGTGGTGTCGGGAGTGTTTTCGGGTAGCAGCTTGGAGTAGGTAGCTCTGGAAACCGATTGTATGCCACCCATCACTAAGCCTACGGCTGCGGCAATGTAGTAGAATTCGGCTTTGTTATAGACGAAGTAAGCAAACACGCAAATAGCCGTCCAAATAATCAACAGGCTGACTAGGCTGAAAATATTACCGCGCTTATCCGATAAGTAGGCGAATAAATGGCAGCCTCCTACGGCAACAATCTGCAAAATAAGCACCAAAATGATGAGGTCGTCGGTGGCGAAATCCAATTCTTTTTCGGCAAAGGTTGTAGCCAAGTAGAGAATGGTTTGCACGCCCATGCTATAGCTAAAAAAGCTGACGAGGAATCGCTTGATTTGCGTTTGATGACGGACATCTCGCCATACTTTTTTTATTTCTTTCCAGCCTTTGCGCGCCATCGTAGGGATAGTGTCGTCTTTGCGCACCTCGTCCTCTGGCAAGCGTTTGAAAGGAATTTGCGAGAAGCCCATCCACCACAATCCTACCATGAAAAAGGAGATACGTGCGGGCAAGGTGCCTTCGGCGGGAAGACCAAAAAAATCGGGCTTGAGAATCATAAACAGGTTGAATAGCAAAAGAATCACGCTGCCTATAAACCCAAAAGACATTCCCTTGGCACTAACACGGTCATACTGGTCTTCGGTGACGATTTCCGGTAAATAGCTATTGTAAAAGACAAGCCCACCTGCAAAACCAATCATGGCGACCACAAATCCCAGCACGCCCACCCACAAAGTACTCATGCCTTGAAACCACAATAGCGATAAACAGCCGATGGTACCCATGGTGGTGAAAAATTTGAGAAGAATTTTTTCTACCGCCAGCATCGGCAATGCCCGGCTAGCCAAGGTGATACCAGCGCAATCAGTACATACCCCGCAGAAATAGCAAAGGCAAAAGGGAGCTGAATGCTTCCATATTGCCAATATAAATGATGTCATTGGTGACACTGAGGAAGTAAGGCGGGAAAATGGCTACGGTAATCACCAATGCAAAGGCAGAATTTGCCCAGTCGAACATGGCTACAACCGTTGATGACTTTTTTTTTTTTTTTTTTTTTTTTTTTTTGTCGTTGAGGGCGGCTGCGTTGGTTTTTGCATAGTAAAACGGTTCGTTTGTGCAGGAAGATACAAACAATCACCAGCAATGCAAGGGCAAGGTGCGAAAGTGACTTGTTTATATGTCACGAAAATGCACACAACAACGGCAAAAATGACACCTTTCGGCCACTTTTTTTTATATGAATATAGGCATCCTCTCCAGAAGTACCCAACTCTATTCCACGCGAAGCCTGTACATGGCAGCTCGTGCTCGTGGCCATTGGGTTTCCGTTATTGACCATACCCGCTGTAGTTTGGTGGTGGATGCAGATCGTCCTACTGTGCTGTACGACGGCAAGCCACTGCCGCCTTTGGATGCTATCATTCCGCGCATTGGTGCGAGCGTTACAGGGTTGGGGGCGGCTATTATCCATCAATTTGACCAGATGGGAGTAATAAGCCCTACTTCCGCAGCGGCTTTGCAAGTGGCACGCGACAAGCTCCGCAGCCTTCAGTTGCTGGCGGCTCACCACTTGCCCGTGCCACGCACGATTATGGTGGGCGAAGCGATGTCGTTACCGCCCATCGTGGAGATGTTGGGGGGGTATCCCGTTGTCGTAAAAGTGTTGGAAAGTACCCACGGGGAAGGCGTTAGCTTGGCGGGCAACTTAGGGGAGTTGGTGCAGATTTTGAACGACCATTTCTATGTTTACGACCGTATTTTGCTGCAAGAATTCATCCATGAGGCCGAAGGTGCCGATATACGCGCCTTAGTGGTGGATGGCAAAGTAGTAGCCAGCATGAGGCGGCAAGCGCTGCCCGGTGAGTTTCGCTCCAATTTACATCGGGGAGCTTCGGCGGTAAAAGTAGCATTGAAGGAAGAAGAACAACTATTGGTAGAAAGGGTTGTAGCGGTACTGGGCATTGAGGTAGCGGGCGTGGATTTGATACCGTCGCAGCATGGCCCCTTGGTAATGGAAGTCAACGCCAGCCCGGGGTTGGAAGGCATTGAGGGGGTGACAGGTGTGGACGTAGCGGGGCATATCATACGGCATTTAGAGCGGAAGTTCAAAAAAAACAGGTAATATGAAGATAGGTAGTACAACGGTAGAAGCAGGCCAATCGGAAGTGGTGAAGTTATTAGTAGGCCAACTACCCAGCGGCAACTCTATCTACATCACTGCCCACGTACACAGGGCAAAAGAACAAGGGCCGGTAATGCTGCTGCTTGGTGGTATGCACGGGGATGAGATTAATGGTATTGAGATTGTCCGTGAGTTTGTAACGAACCCACCCGTATTGAAAACGGGCACCGTCATAGCTATTCCCTTGTTGAATTCTTATGGTTTCATCAACTTTTCCCGCGAAGTGCCGGACGGGAAGGATGTCAACCGCTCGTTTCCGGGATCAAAGTCGGGGTCATTGGCTTCGCGGGTAGCCCATGCGTTGTTTACGGAAGTATTGCCGCACGTTCATTTTGTGGTCGATTTGCATACGGGCGGGCGCGGCAACTACAACTACCCCCAAATCAGATACACACCCGGTCATGCCGATGCCGAAGCGATGGCTGTGGCTTTTGGTGCACCTGTTCGGCTGGCGTATCCAGTTATTGCAAAATCCCTGCGCAAATCTGCTGCCGATAAACGCGGTATCCCTGTCTTGGTGTTTGAGGGAGGCGAAAACCTCCGTTATGATGGACTCAGCATACAGCATGCGCTGGCGGGCATTCGTCGGTTGTTGTCATTTAAGGGCATGATTGATGCCCCATTCGAGCAAGTAACGGGGCATTTTTTCAACCATTCCACCTGGATACGCGCCAATAGGGGGGGGCTTTTTCAATGGATGAAACCCTCCGGCAATTGGGTGGTGAAAGGCGAACCGCTGGGGTTTATCAACGACCCGCAGTCGCTAAAACCCATAAAGTATATCCATGCCACCGCCAGCGGCTACCTCATTGGCCATAATAATACACCTGTCGTTAGCCAGGGGGATGCACTGTTTCACTTGGCATTTAGGAAATAATGCGCATCTAATTTTTTCTTATTCCTTCGGTGATGCCGGAAGAGGGGTGGAGTTGATATTCAATACTCCTAAGCTGCGTTTCCCCATGAGTATCCCTTTAGAATAAAGAGTCAAGAACTTGCCTGTATCCAATTTTACAGCCTTGTTGGCCCATAACCACTCAAAAGACCTTTCCTTTTCTTGGAAGTCTGCCATATCATACCCTCCATCTGGGAGCATTCGCAAGATGCCTATACCGTTATCCATGCCGTCGCTTTTACCTGCATCGAACACAAGAGACACATGCTGTGGTGTTTGCTCTACAAGGTACCTACCTATTCCCAATGAAGGTGAAATGTCTTTAGGAAAGTGTGTTACCCAGCGGGGCGTCAGGTTTTCGTCCAAAAGCATGGCTGTCAGCACGATAGAGTATTGATATATGATGTTATATATGTGACTGTCTGGGTCATCTGTAGATCTATTATCACTGGAAGTATTTACCACCAAGTCTTCTGTCACCAGCAAATAACCATATCCATCCCAATAACTGAAGTGAAGAAATTTTCTCAGACATGAATTACTCCTCATCGATTCCCTGTCATCCCCATAAGGATCATCAATACCACCATTCATGGGTAGCGTGATTTCTGTGGGTTTTCCATCGTTTTTGTCAGGCTTAGGAATGCGTTCGACAACGGTGAACCAATCTGCATTCTTGGTTGCCTTTTTTTTGGCGAAAACAGTACACATCAATAAATGGTTATCATCCGTAGTAGCACTTGCACTTCGCACATATCGCCCTTTTGAGGAGTTTACATATTCTATGTATGGCGAAGCGATATGTTCTGAAAAATACAGATAAGCAGCCTTGCTTTTTTTATAGCTGTTTGCAGTCGATTTATTTATAAACAAAGATATTGTTACCCCCCCCGATTCATCTAATTGTAAGCTATTTATGTTTATGTCTCGGACATCAGGCGCTAATACGGCTTCTTGTTGATACTGCAATTGTAGGTTATTATCAAAACAACTGACATGAACCATCAAGGGGCGATTGAAGGTGCCTCCATGGACAAGAGTAAGAGTAAGGTACTTTCCGTCTTCACTACGGTCGATTTTTTTGTTCCTCCAACTGGGTAATTTCTTTGATAATAGTTCAATCGGTTCACCAACCTGCGTCAAAGTTGTCGGGTCAATTTCCCATGCGTAGAAATACCAAATTTTATCAGCACTCTTAGAACGATATATGAGATACGCTTTGTCTTGAGTGGTGAAAAAGTAGATAGGAGTGGCAGGTTCGTCTTTGTGCATGAGTTCAAATTCGTATTCCTTCTCCAACTTCGTTGCTGAATCGTATCGGCTTATCGTAACCTTGTTCTTGACGGTATAGACAAAACCGTTTTCATTGAGACCGGCTGAAAAATACTTCCCGTTTAGATAGCCCATACCGATGGGAGTATCATAATTTTTTTCGTAATCGCTCCAAGTAGTGGTCGCTTGAATGTCTAAGTCGATTTTTTGGCCTGCTTGTTGCGCCCATGCGGCCTTTGTGCCGATTCCCAGCAATAGTAATAAGAGTAAGTAGTAGGTCTTCATTTTTTAGAAAAGTTGTATTTGTAAATTTTGTAGCGGTGTCCCTAAGCAAAAAGTGCTTGGTACAGTTCCTCCAGCTTACCAATGGTATATACTTTGATACCAAAACGGGCGGTGTCCAACCCCTTGGTATTGTATTTGGAGATGAAGATTTCTTTGAATCCTAAACGATCTGCTTCCTGTATGCGCTGCTCGATGCGGTTGACGGCTCTGATTTCTCCCGATAGCCCTACTTCGCCTGCAAAGCACACATCGGTAGGGATGGCCACGTCTTCGTAACTGGACATGACGGAAGCCACGATCGCCAGATCAATGGCGGGATCCTCCACGCGAATACCGCCCGCGATATTGAGGAAAACATCCGATTGCCCGAGGGTAAAACCCGCTCTTTTTTCCAAAACTGCTAGCAGCATACTCAATCTTCTGAGGTCGAAGCCGGTGGCGGTGCGTTGGGGGGTGCCGTACACTGCCGTACTTACCAATGCCTGCACCTCGATCAGCATGGGGCGCATACCTTCCATGGTGGCGGCGATGGCACTGCCGGAAAGTTCTTCGTCCTTTTGAGATAGCAATAGTTCCGAAGGGTTGGCTACTTGCCGCAACCCTTGGGCTTGCATTTCGTAAATGCCCATTTCATCCGTGGAGCCAAAGCGGTTTTTCAGTGTGCGCAGGATGCGGTAGGCGTAGTTTCTGTCGCCTTCAAATTGGAGAACAGTATCCACGATGTGCTCCAATAACTTGGGCCCGGCAATGCTACCTTCTTTCGTGATATGCCCAATAAGGAATACAGGGATGTTGGTTTCTTTGGCAAAACGCTGCAATTCGGCGGCACACTCACGCACCTGACTCACCGTACCCGGCATGCTTTCCACGTTGGGAGAGGAGAGGGTTTGGATAGAGTCGGCGATGATGAGGTGGGGCGTCAAGTCTAAAGCGTGGCGAAGTATTTTTGTGGGTGTTCGTTTCCGTCAGGATGTAACACTGCTCCATATTGCCGCCTAAGCGTTCTGCTCGCATTTTTATTTGTTGCTCACTTTCCTCACCGCTTACATATAGCACTTTGCCGCGTAGCCCTAAAGCGAGTTGAAGCAAGAGCGTCGATTTGCCAATCCCTGGTTGGCCACCAAAAAGGACGATGGAGCCTGGTACAATACCGCCTCCCAATACCCGATTGAGTTCCTCATCGGAGCTGTGTAGGCGGGGCAGGTCACCTGCTACGATTTCGGGCAATGCTACGGGCATAGGGCCTGTGCGTTTGCTCTCTTTGCGCCACTGCTGGGTTTCCTGTTCCAACGGGTTGGTTTTGGCTATTTTTTCTTCTACCAGCGTGTTCCACTCACCGCATTGCCGACACTGACCTTCCCATTTGATGGATTCCGCTCCACAAGAGGAACAGAAAAAAACTGTTTTAACTTTTGCCAATTTCTATATTTTTTGTTGCAACAATACGGCAATGCGGTGAAAATTCAAAGTTTTTAGCATGATTATTACATATTCAAACGCAATCCCAACAAAAAAGTAGTTGAAGGTCGATAGCTATAAGTGTTGTCAACTCCTGCAATTAAAGGATTGAAGGATGGTGTCAACGGCTCCTGCCCAAAAATGGACGAGTGGTAAACTAACGAAGGTTCGGGGTCAATGCCGCTATAAGGAGAAAATAGCAAGACATTTTGCACACCTATAGAAATTTGTGCGGGAAGCCTCAACGCCTCAATTTGAAAGTTTCTGTGTATCGTGAAATAGTCCAACTTCAAAAAGCTGGCTTTTTCTACATAAGTATCCATGTACCGCCCTGCTCTTAGGCCATTGATAGGTGCAACGCTGACAAAGTTGTACACACTACCGGGCGTTTGAGCTTCGTAGTATTGGCGAGCTTGATGCAACAGGCTATGCCCGAAGGCACCTCTTACCAATAAGTCCATACCCCATTGGCCATATTGGAGTCCGTGCCACCAGCCAAGTTCCATCTTGGGAAGGCCATTTCCTAATGTTACTAGGTCTGTGTTTCCCTGAAAGTAGCTGCTTTCATCCGTGTTCAACACCCCATCACCATTCAAGTCGGCGAATACTGGGAAGCCAAAGGCATTTACACTACCTGAAAAAATAGGCCCCACAAGATCGCCAACGCTCCCACCTTCAAGGGCAGGAATGAATGGGTCGCGACCTGCGCAGCAGTTGCTACTCAAAATGAGCAAATCTTGGTCTATCGCTTTGTATTTTGACTGAAAAGTAGTGATGCGAAGCCCCTGATGATATGTTATTTTGTTCGTTTGTAACAATGCAGCATCTATCCCTACTTCTATTCCTGTAGTTGATAGAACATTGCCACTGTTGATATACTTGATGGCCGTTTGTGAAAAATCTTGCGTGATCCAATCACTTACCTTTCGTTGAAACCAATCGGCGTAGGCGGTTACTGCCCCTTTTTCTATGTCGATACCGATGTTGATTTCAGCCTTTTTTTCCCAACCTAAATCATCATTGGGTTGTCGGGTTATTACATCGATTGTAGTACCGTCGTTTAACAGTCGGGTGTTTATTTTTTGGCTATACAACCCACTTTGGTCAGGGATAGCCCCCGTCAATCCGTATCCGGCACGAAGACGGAACGCATCCGCTTTGGGCCAAAACTTTTTCATACTCATAAATGCACCGAAAGCAGGGAACAGCCCCCAGCGGTTGTTGACACCTAATCGGTCGGTTCCTTCATACCTCACAGATGCATAGATGCCATATCGGTTGGGTTGCCCGTAATGCAATTGACCAAAAAAAGCAGAAAATTGGTTAGACCATCCGCGTTCTGACGTATCAACACGGGTCGCGGCAAATTCAAAGCCATTGTCTATGAGATTGAAAAGATCAGGTTGGCCAAGAGACTCCTCTAAACCAGTCAAGTTGAAAGCTCGGGTGAAGTATTTGCCGTTCGTACGAGAGGTGCCTACGGTAAGGTCAATGTTCGATTTCGATAATGCTTTTTGATATTGCAGGTAAAAATCAAAAAGAGAAAATTGATCGTAGCTGTTCTCGATATCCGCTCTGCCTTTTAGGGAGTCAATCGGAGAAAATGCATAACCCCTAAAAAAAGAATTATTGCTATAAAAAGCCAAATCATTATCGGCATGGTCTTGCAAGCCGTATCGCAGGTTAGCTCGTAGGGACGAAGACAGGTCGTAAGATATATTGGCCACACCTTGAAACTGTTCATAGCCGCCGTAATGTTTGTTTTGCTCAATAATGGCGGTAGGGTTGGCCGCATCAAAAATGCCTAATAATTCAAAGTAGCCCCCATATTGGGTAGTGCTGAGGGCGAAAGGTGCGTCTTTCGCAAAAACAGGTGCCGTAGGGTTGAATGACAGTGCGTAATGGAAGGCTTCTTTAAAACCAAACTGGCTATTTCTATCGGTATAGGCAGCCGATACATTCAGCTTGAGTTTGTCGTTAATCCACTTACCTGCAAGATGGGTGCGAAGTGATAGTTGCTCAAAGCCACTTTTCTGTAACACACCCTCGGTATTGCGGTACGTCCCTGAGACGCGGTAACTGAGCTGTTCCCCGCTTCCCTGTACGGATAAATGGTGCATAGCGTTGCTGCCGTTGCGGAGTATTTGTTCTTGCCAATTGGTGGAACTACCAAAATTATACCCGCCAGCATCAACAAAAGAAGCAGCATCCATCGCCAAATTGCCCGACCAAGGCGTTACTGCGCCTAGTTGGCCGGTATATGAGACAGATAGTTTAGTGGGATGAATGGCGGCTTGCTTGGTATTCACCAACACCACTCCATTGGAAGCGCGAATACCATACAAAGCTTGATAAGACCCGTCTTTTAATACCGTGATAGTGGCAATGTCGTTGGGGTCGATGCCTGATAGGGAACCACCTGCAAGGCCATCAATTACCACCAAAGCATTGGATTGGGTGATGGAGGAAATACCTCGAACGCGCAAAAGGCGATACGTTCGGGTCGCCTCCTCTATTGTAAATTTGAACGCCGCTAAGTTTGCCTTGAATTAGCAAAGAAGGGTCGGAAATGATGCCGCCGTTGAATTGTTGATGCCCCAAATGGGAGAAAGCCCCTGTCTGGTTGTCTGTTGCTAACGCAGCGTACCCCAACTGTATGGTGGGGAAACTATCAATAAGACGTGTTTCTTCTGTTTGAGAGAATAATGAGACAGCAACCAAACTCAGGAGTAAAGTGGTGTAAAATTGCATGGCGTTTTTTGTGGCCAAACATACGCAATATTCTGTAACATTGCTTTTCTAAAATACTTTTGGTTCTTTGACAAATTTAGTGGTCGTACTGGGCTAGCGATCTCGGCAAAGGCCGAGACAAGTTGTGCAGCAGTGGCAGCTTTTAGCTGACAGACCCGGGTTTGCCGAGTAGGAAATGAGCTGGGACGTCAGCCGGCATAGCTGCGAAATACGTAGCGCCCGAAGGGTAGCCTCCACTAAAAAAGCCAAAGAACCATACTTTCTTGCAGAGGGATTGAACAAGCACTTATCTTTTTCTAATCCTAGGATGATTCCATTCTTCTTTTTGTGCAAACTCAACAATTTTACGCAAGGTGGCCATCAAGCTCAGAAATATCAGGTAGCCTAAGGTGACCACCACGTAAATCCAACGGTAAGAACCTGCTTCTCCGATAGAAAGCCCCGAGTAGTAAGGCGAAAAGCCCTGCACCTGCCGCCAACGCCATAAAACTGTAAATGGACTGCCCCCAGTATTTGCGCATATCGGGGGTGGTGAGGCTGGAGATGCTGTTGAATATGGCAAACAACAGCATAAAGGATGCCGCCGACATCCACGGGAATCTTTCGGCTATACCAGCCATTCCCGCTATTTCTAATACCTTTGCCAATATTGGTATTAAGATAGCCCCGGCAAGGCATAAACCAGCTTGATAGAATGGGTGTTTAACTTTTTCTGTCCAATTGGATGAATCCATAATTGTATTTGTAATGAGGTATTGTAACAGTAAAATCCCCGGAATGTTAAGAGACGGAAATAAAATTAATTGCACAACTTTTGATTCGGAAAAATTTTCTAAACAATTGATCCCGATAGTTACCGGGACGATAGCTATCGTGAAAAATTGTGTGAAAATATTTGCGAATCTTTTAGAAAAAGTTGTTCAATTAATTTCCGTCAAATTACTAAGCAGTTTGCGAGTAAGATTAATACTGGGGTTGTTAGTAGTGACAAATGTAGTCATTCATGCCCAGAATTTGCATGCCTGGGCTATACAGGGCAGTACGACGGTAAGCCCTTACAATGGGCAATGGGTATCTCTTGCTCCTTGCGTTGTGACGGCGGTCAAGAATGACTACTTTTTTATGCAAACACCAACCGCCAACAGTGATAACGACCCCGCCACTTCCGACGGCATCATGGTCATCACAGATGCGCCTCCGGGTGTGGTTGTGGGGCAGCTTGTCCAAATAGACGGAACGGTGGTAGAATACGATGGGCAAACCGCCCTACAAAATCCCGACTTATCCATTGAGGTTGTTGCAGGGGCAGCCGCATTACCCGAAGCGGTTGTTTTGGAGGCGAATTTTCCTTCTCCCTCGGCGTTTACCATGCCCGACTTGGAAAAGGTAGAAGGTATGCGGGTATCATTTTCTGCCTTTGTGGCTGGCCCCACAGAGGGGTATCGCGAAATGGCGGCAGCGTATGTTTCGGAGGAGCGACCTTTCCGAGAACCCGGTGTACAATGGCCGGGAAGTATCGCAGGAGCACCTGTTTGGGATGGCAACCCAGAGTTGTTTTGGTTCGATCCGGATGGCTTGCATCAGCCTAATAATCGGTTTATTAGTGCGGGGCAGCTTGTACAAGCTACAGCGGTTATGTTCCAGGAAGAGGATCTATACATTGCGTTGCCCTTGCAATACAGTGTATCAGGGACGCGCACAGAATACGAGGTACGTTGGCCGGCAGCTGATGAATTCACCATTGGTAGTCTCAACGCTTTATACCTCAAAGACAATGATCTCTACGAGGTCAAATTGGAAAAGACGGCGCGCTATATTGTCGATAAGTTGAAGACACCTGATGTACTGGCATTACAAGAAGTGGGTAGTCTAAGTGTGTTATCGGATTTGCGTTTTCGCATTAGCCAATTAGCGCCTTCCGTCGATTATGAGGCATTTTTGTTTCAGGGAAATAACGATACAGACTTAAATAATGGTTTTTTAGTAAGCCGCGTGTTGCAAAATCCCGGGTGTGCGCATGTTGGGCAGTACGGAAGAATTGAGCATAGGAGGAAGACTGCACGATCGACCCCCTTGTTATTGGAAGCGGAATTACCTACCATGCCCCCTACGCCTTTGCAGGTTATTAACGTCCATTTGCGTTCTTTGAATGGTATAACGGGGGCTGATGCTTTTTTGTGCGAGGAGCGAAGCGCTACGAGCAAGCACAGTCGCTGGCTGCCATGATTCAGGCACGCCAGTCCGATAATTTAGTTGTTGTAGGTGATTTCAATGCGCTGCCTTATTCCGATGGCTACGTGGATGTTGCTGAGTATTGCCAGCGGACAACCGGGATTAGGGGCATTATACCCCGATAATTCCCCTGTTTTGCCTCCCTTGACACAACAGGCGCTACTGCTACCTGACAGTGAGCGATATTCCTACGTTTTTGATGGCAATGCACAACTCATTGACCATTGCTTAACAACGCATTGAGTACTACGCTGAACGCTAATGGAATACAGTTTGCGCGTGGGAATGCAGATGCTTCGCCAGCTTATTACCGATAATTTGACGACCAGAACAAAGCGATCACGATGGTTTTGTGCTTTGTTACAAACCGATTTGTCCATGATGGGCACAACCGACATACATGAAGAACTGGACAAGATAAATCTATCCGGTGTATATCGTGTAAGGAGGTGGTAGCGTGCCATTAGGGGTCGAAAATGTGGTTCGCTTCAGCTTTTGATTTATCGGGCAGGTCTGTTTATTTGGAAAAAAACATGTCGGGAAGCTGGGTGATTCCCGCATTGCCAGCCGCTGCGCGCCTATGGAAATTGTCGGACGGAAAAGGCAGTGGTATGCTCCAAATAGTGAGATGAGAGGTGCTAAGGGACGGGAAAAAAATAAGTGATCCCATTTTTTGGCTTGGCTTTATGCACTAAGCGTGGGAATACTTGCACAAAGCGTGTGCATAAAGACAAACCTTCAGAAAAAATGGGATCAGTTATTTCCGTCAATTACTAAGCCAGTTCAATAGCTTCCCTCCTTCAATCTGTGGTATTTTGCTCTTGATAGCGTGGGTGACACCAACTTTCATGGTCATATAAGACATATCGCAATTGCGGCAGTTGCCAAGCCATCGCACCTGCACAGTGTTATCGGCAGTTACATCCTAACACTTCAACATTTCCTGGATGGCTGCTAGATGGGGCGAATTTCGTCCAAAGCAGCGTCTATTAAGGAGGATTAGTTCTTCTTTGTTGTCGATTATCATATCGGTGGCTTGTATTCTGGATACAAATATAGTACTAATAAAGTTGTAGTGAAGTGGAGGAAAAATAGTTTCATCCAAAAGGTCATAGGAGATGGGATAGAAATAACTGGTCCATTTTGGCTTAGCTATGTACTAAGGGACGGGAAATAAATATCAAACGCACAAAAAGAGCACCCTCCAATGAAATGACTACATGGAAAATTTGTTAAGTACTACTTTTGTGGCTATAATAGTTAAACTCCCCCATGAAGAAAGCAGCACTTTTTCGTTTCAAGCAATTTGCGATACAACAAGATCAATGTGCCATGAAAGTAGGTACAGATGGTGTGCTATTGGGGGTACTGGCGGATGTAGCCGGATGCGGTGCCTACTTGATATTTGGTACAGGCAGTGGGTTAGTAGCGTTGATGCTGGCCCAACGGCAACCACAAGCCACCGTTACGGCCGTAGAGTTGGATGAAGCTGCCGCCCTTCAAGCATCAGAAAATTTCAACAATAGGCCTTTTTCCAGAACGCATGGAGTGTATTCACACCCCGATTCAACAGTTTGCTATGCAAACGAATAGGCAGTTTGATGTTATCGTTAGCAATCCACTCCCTTTTTCTTTGATGCGGTGCTATCTTCCGATAGCAAGAAAGGCTGTGGCTAGGCATACTGTAGCTATGTCTTATGATGATCTCTTGGCAGCTACAAACCAATTACTGGCTGCTGGTGGTCGCAGCTTTTTTATTATTCCTGCTACTTCTGAAAAGGTTTTTGTGAAACTAGCCTCGGAATACGGGTTATATCTATTTACCACCACTTACATTCATCCCCGTACAGGTAAACCAGCCAATAGGGTAGTACTCGGTTTTACGCACACTTTTCCCAAGGCTACCATTACAAGTAACGCTTTATTTGTCAGGGAAGATACCTATGATTACTCAACAGATTATGCCGCTTTGACCCGAGATTTTTATTTAGATAAACAATCCCGGATGCACACAGCGGTACACCCGGGATTGACAATGGATAGCGTTCAAAAAATGTTACCGGATAATGGTAATGTCACCTCTGACGATTTCACCACGGCTGATGTTTAATCGCAGCACGTAGTAGTAAGTACCTTCAGGTACTGGTTCGCCGCTTTGGTTAACGCCCGTCCAATCATTGTTGTATGGTTTAGCCTGATAGAGGATATCACCCCAGCGACTAAAGATGATCAATTCGTTGTCGGGAAACTCGTCTGCTTCACCAAACAGCAGCACATCAAAGATGAGTTGGTCGTTGGCACCATCATCGTTGGGGGTGATGGTATTAGGGACAAAGATTTCATCTCCCCTTTGTACATTGATGGTAACGGTGGTTGTGTCACAAATGTTAGGACAATCCGTATTGCATAGCTCGTAAGTCATTTCCGTAGTGCCAAACTGAGTAACAGGTACCGTCAGGGCGAGTGTACCCAAATTGAGTGCCATCGTATCATAGGTGCCAAATGCAGGTGGCGACAGCACATTGATGCTGAAGTTGTTACTTCCTCCAATGTTGTCGTTAGTAATCAGGCTGATTTCCCCCATTCCAGCACCCGCTTCAATATTGAGCATATCGGGTGCAGCAATAACAGGGGAGGGTAGTGTGACGGTTATTGCGTCGCTACTGTAATCAGGGCATCCCGGAGCAGACAGCGTCCATACGAATACATTGGCACCCGCAGTAAGGTTGCTAACAGCAGTGGCAGGGTCGTTCTCCATTTCTATAGTAGCGCCAGAGGCCGTTGTCCATACGCCTGTTGTACCTGCTACGGCAGTGGCATCCAATTCGGCCACGCCTTCACAGGCTACTATATCAGTTCCTGCATTGGCAGCAGCGGGAAGAACCAGAGTAACTTGCACTACGGCTGATGTGTCGGCGCACCCATTTTCTACGTTGGTAACAATCAATTGGTAAGCACCTTCAGCGGCTACCGCAGGGGTGGGGCCATTGGCACCGGTTGTCAAATCAGGGCCATCGATTGTTTGCCAGTTATAGACAAAAACGTTACTAGGTGGTGTCGAGTTGGTCGCATCTAAGGTAGCGGTTTCACCACACATGAGTTCCACGTTGTCACCTACTACCGCCACGGGGGTGTTAGCATCCGGCACAACGGTGAAAGTTTCGGAAACTACACAGCCCGTTACGGGGCTTTCTATCGTTACTGTCAGGATATATTCGCCTACATTATTCGCATTGATAATGAATGGGTTAGCGGTCTCCGTGAAAGAATTGTTGCTTTCCCAACTGATGTCTGCAAAATCGGCGGCATTACCCGTCGCAGAAGCATCGATGGTCACAGGCGTTCCATCGCATCCGAAAGAGCGCAATCACTCCATTTAGTTGAATTTCAGGAAGTGTCAAGTTGGTAGCCGCAACTACTGTAACAGTGGTTTCACCTTCGCAACCATTGGTGGCAGAAACGCCAGAGAGGGTATATACGCCTAAGTTGTCAACATTGATAGTTGGCGTGTTGTTGCCAGCTTCGATGCCGCCAAAGAAGTCCAGACAAGGGAGGTGAAGTCATCCAACGAACCGACTAGCGGAAGCATCGGGAACGACAAACTCCGTCAGGCAATCAAATTCAGCAGGCGTGGCAATGGAGAGGGTAGGAGGTCACATCGCCCGCCCACAGTTACCTCGGCAGTGGTTTGACATCCGTTATCTGTATTAGTGACCAATGCGGTATAGATGCCAGTCATCATTATGTTAGTGGTAGGCTCATCATCTGGTATGGGGTGACGGGTACTCCATTCAACAGTAAAATTGACGACATTCGCAACCTCTACGGTGACCTCGCGACGGATCTGCACAAGTAATATCTGCCACAGTAGCAATAGTAGCTTCAGGAGCTAATAAATCACTACCTACGCTCACGATTGTATCTTGGCTACAGCCGTTGCTGTTGTTGAATACCAGTCAATTGGTAGTTTTAGGAATAGAGGTTGTCGTTTGAATAGCCGTGAGCATATCTGGCCCCGTACCGTCCAAGTTTTCCCACAAATAGGTAAAGTCCTGCCCCATGGAGGAGCCAAACGCCACTCAATGTGACAAATGTGTTGGCACAGTTGATGGTAAGTGTATCCGGAAGCAACGTTTGCCGTTGGAGGTGTTAAGGATTCATCCACAACAAAATCAGCACCAGCAGGGCAACCACTGACATTACTATCTTCTAATGAATAAATACCTGCACCATTAACCGTAATGGTCAATCCATCAGGAGATACGCTGACGATATTGGCTGTAGCTTCAGGACTATCGCGTCCGTATACCTACGGTGAAGTCGGTACTGCCATTCGCCGTTACAGTTTGCTGCTACCTCTGCGGTGGTACAGTTGATGGTTGCTTCTAATTGATCTAAAATCAACATAGAGGGTCTCAAACTCGGCGGTAACTTCCACGAAAGCCACACGGTGCTACATCCTGTAATGGCCATGTTTGTAACCTCTAATAGATAATTGCCAGCTGCTGTAGTCCTGGAGTGTATCGCATTCAACGCCAGCAATAGGGGTATCCAAATTGCCATTGTACCATTGGTAATTCATGCCATCTTCACTACCTGAACCATCTAAGGTGATTCCGTTTTCAGTTGAACAACTTACGACTAAGGTTTCTGGTGTATTATCAATAACAGCAACAGGCGTTTGAGTTTGATCTTCAATAATAACCGTAGCTTCCGATTCACACATATTGTCGAGTTAGTCACTACAATTTGGTGATGCTATGCTGTCAACGCCACGGAGTTGAAGACTGTTTTCAGTACCAGCTTCAAGGAAGCACCATTCGTCAAATTCCAAACAAACGTGAAACTTGGATTATTAGGTGTAATACTAGCTTGTAGCATAACGGTTTCCGTGTCGCAATCAATCGCCATAGGTTACCATCAATACTAATCATGGGGCAACAGCATTGGGAACGACAAACGCATAGGCTGTATCACGGCATCTGTGTCGGCATCCTGTGCACTAAATGCCATACGTGCCTAGTTCCGTGAAGGAGTTGGAAAGGCCGTTACCTACATTCATTCCTAAAAGAACCATCGGGGTTAACATCGAACCATAAGTATTCTACGTTCAATCCAATATTGTTAGAGCAGGATGCATCGAACATGGAAGGAGTACCATCACAATTTTTGTTCCATGGTCGCATCGCCTGAGTCAGGATCGAGGCATGCATTGGGATCAGTAGGTGTCTTCTACAATAGCTTCATCGTTGAGGTCAATGAATTCATTATTAGAACAACCTGTAATGGGATCGGTGACGGAGAGACAGTATCAATAAGAGTACCAAACGATCAAATTAGCGGTGATGATGGTAGATTGATCTACTAAATCAGGGTTGCCGTTGAGATTGTCCATTGATAAATGGGATTGGTTACACCGGAAGCACTGCCTTGTATGGTTACACGCCGTGTTACAGGTGATTGCCTGAGTAGCTGGCGATACATTGGCAACGGGCAATACAGGTGCAACTACCGTTACCGTATCATAAGCCACACATCCTGTGTTATTATTCAGTACACAAAAGAATTTTATCCCCAGCAGAAGGGGTGAAGAATTGTAGGGAATTGCCAGCCAAAACCCCCCACCCCAGTATTGTTATACCAAGCACTAACTAAATCATCTCCTTGGTTTTGGGCACTTAGCAGACTTGGCCATCCGTACAATTGAGGGTGCGTACATCATCGCCGTTGATGATGGCCGTAGAGTACGCCATCGGAAGCGATATTGATGGTATCAGTCAATCCACCAGAGTCATTGTCGAAAGGGTGAAAATCAGATTCCCCTTCACAAACTTCATCTAGCATAAGCGGCGTAAACTGAGCGAATGGCGTGGTGTTTGTGTAGTGCCAATGCTACCTTGCCCGCAACATTCAAAAACAGTGATAGTAACTTCCCCATCGCAGGCCTTATGGACATGAAGGTGGTGTGATGAACCATTACCATCTATCACGATTTGTTCTGTGATACATATTTCACCATCTGTTGTTACAATGCTACCTTCACCTTCTGTGGTGATTTAGCTGCAGTGTCGTATTGGTGTGTAGGTGACATCCGTAACACTCATTAGGGTCACCTATTAATTGAAAACATACCTCAAAAGCGGTGCTGCCATCGGGTATAGGCGTTGAATGCTTACCTGTTAGATAAGATCCTTCCAACGAACCAACAGGAAGCTCTGTAAGCACCAAGTTGTTCCAAGCTAACGTACTACTACTAATGTATTCCAATTAGACAGGATTCCAGTTGATGGTGAAACTAGCTCCTGTGATATTGTCGAAAGATTCCACTGTAAAGGCATACAGATAGTGTCCAACCATCCACCTGCTGTACTGACGGCGTTTAAACCAAAGCCTTCAGAATAGGACACATAAACTAGCAGTATCAGTAATAAGCCCTATGTCCATACCATTGGAATTAGCCGTAGCGGCAAATTCTGGAAATGGAAACCCTACGGTAGTCAATTCATCATAAACACCAGAGCGTTGCAGTGGGGCTGTATCAAAACAAACCTCAAAAATGGTAGTGCCATCAGGTAGGGTAACGGGCGATGGTGAATCCCAAGTGAAACCAAGGAAGAAGCACCCAAAGGTATAAAATTGGCCAAGTTAGCACGAAAGCAATGGGTTGATCGTGATACTACCATTGTGAGCCATACTTGTTCGTCCCAAGCCATTGTAAAGTCCTTAGATACAACTTCTGTAAAGTTGCTCACTGTGACAGGCATACAGTCACTTTGCCCCAACTCCGCTTCTATATCACCGAAAAAAACTAATACTTCGGTAAGTTGATTTACTTGCACTACGCAGTTATCAGGAGCGATGCCAATGTCACACCATTGGAAACCCACCTCGGCGTGATAATTTGTACAGGGCTATCACCACCTACACCAATAAGCTACGGAAACATACCGTGTAGATCAATTCCATATTATCGAGGAGTTTTGCGCTGAGTATACATTGAACGCCCAATCTAACCCCAAAAACCCGTTGTCGGTATTACTAGTGTCAAAATCTCCTGCCATCTAGTCCACCTAAGTTGTTGGAATCTGTGACGGATACGAACTCCATGATATTGGGGATTCCACGACATAAGGTAGGCTAGTCACGTACGGTGTCGAAGTTGTCGCCTGCCCGAATTAACGCACACAATATCGTTAATATCGACAGGAGCTATCCACAATCGATGTTGATTTGAATACCCGTCAGGTTACAATCACCCATAAGATACTGCCGTTGGTTTGATTGAATGGAACCACGGAGCTTTCAGTGGGGTTGTCTGGGTCGGCATTGTTGGCTTCAATACGGGTAGGAATATCGGAAAAAGTAATCATCGTTCCCGTTTCGCAAGGGGCAATGATGTTGAAACAAGCTGTGAACATATTTTCACCATCTGCAACGGTGATATTATCGGGTTCACCTTGTGGAGCGGAGTAACTCCACGCAACGGTAATAATACCTGGGCCAACGACAGTCGGCTGGCCGTAAGCCGCCAAGGTATTGCTGGGAATTTCTGAGTTGGGTATTAAGCTGACAAACTGTAGTGCCGAAGGATCATAATTCACAGTCATTTGGATGCCATTCAGCGCATCCCATCCTGTGACGGTGAAGTCCACGCAGATTTGGTCGCCTTCGTTACCGGATTCGTTGCTTGCGGTGATATTGAATTCCCGCACACACAGCGTTGCTTCTCCGTTTTCCGAAATAATACCGATATTATTACAAAGGGTTGCATTTCGCGTACACCGAATGGTGGTAGGGGTGTTGCTAAGACTGATGGGGCTTTGTTCCCCATAGGTGCCCGTAGCATTGAAGCAGAGTTCAAAGAGGGTATCATCATCGTCTAAGGTAACGCCAACGTTACTGGGGTTGCTACAGTCTCCTGTTTGCCAGGTGTCGAAGCTGATTTCACCAGGGGTGATTTCGCTGAATAACGCTGGCCCCAAGTTGCCATTAGGAGTTTGTAGGGCGGCATTAAAGTTCTGCGCGCCTGTGAAGGATAATACTTCCGCATCGTAGTTGATGGAAAAACGCAATGAGTTGATATTGGTGAAGTCCATAACCGTCATGGGAACGCAGAAAGATTCGCCTGTACAGGCACTTCCATTACCAATCTGCAAGGTGGGCTGTGCTAATACAGCTGCCAGTGGAGCTAGCACGAGTGCCAGCACAATATATATAGTACGCATGGGAATCAATTTCTTTGAAAAAAAGGAACAATCAGTTAACATGACATTGGCTTAGCGATCAATAGAATAGGATACCTGAAGTTCATGGGTATTGCCCACAGAAGGGCCGAAAGAACTAAAGGAATAGTCGTAACCGTAACCAATTTTCAGATTGTTGTACAGACCTACATTATCGCCAAGGTTGAAACCGGCCTCGAAGTGGAAGTTGCCTGCTGTGGAAACGCCCGTTCCAATCCAAAGGCTCACGGGAGTTTGATACCGGAGGTTGATATCGGCATTAACGGGGGCACCCTTGACGTATTTTACCCAAAGGGAGGGTTCAACAAAACCATCGTTGCGGAAGAACTTAATGAGACCCAACGTGCCATAAAAGTGTTGAACACGCTGAATAGCAAAAGAGTCATCCTCGCTTTTGAAAGTGAGATCAATACCAGCTACTTGTGGCACCGACACGCCGCCATAGAACATATCACCGTCCATAGCTCCGCTCAGCATCTGGTAGAAATAAACACCTGCACCTACATCGGGGAAAAGCTCCGTCTGGCTGTTGGTACCTAATACATCGTTGGGGTCGCGCAGGTCAAGGGCATTGGCATCCACCCGATATTGTACAAGCCCCCCGATAGCGCCACCACCAAGCCACTATACTCAGGATCACCTGAGATGACAGCACCTAAACGGCCATAAATGCCAGTAAAGCCGGTAGGAGCTGTCTGGTCGTTGAGGATATACCCACCTGCTAGCAGGGAAGCACCAGAATTGTCGCCGACAAATGAAAAGCGCAACGATTGGGTGCGTGGGTTGCCACTAATGTCGCTCCATTGTGAACGATAGTTGCCACCCACCGTAATCGGTTGGCCGTAGGCTAGGAAATCGCTTTCCATCGCTGCGGGGTTGATAATGGTCGCGTTTTCGCGATACTGGAGTAAAGGGAAAGCTGTTGAGCATTGAGGTGGCCGATAAAAATCAGGCACACGCTTAACGCAAGCTGGCGAAACCTTGTCATGGGATCAGTTTTTGAGACTTGCAAATTTACCAAAATTAGTATGCTTAGGAGGGGTGCTATGTGTTAAAGCACGAGGATTTAACATTTCACAACCCGTTTGTTACGAATTAACATGTTCTTTAACAGGCACTTTTGGTGCATAGACAACAAAAACTCTATTTTACATACCATTTGCAAGCGGAAAGGAATTTTCCCGTTGAGCGTATTTGAAGTGGAGGGAAATACCCCCATTTTTTAGCTATCTTTTCTGTGTTGTATCAACAACTAGTGGATAACGGAATCTACAAATATGTAGCGTTTTTCCAGATTCAAAGTTGAAAATAGCAGGCATACAGCACAAATTGAGGCCAAAAATAAGACGAAGTTTCTATCTAGCGGCAATATTGTTCGCGCTTTTTGCTGGATTTAGCCAAAGGTAGGTTTTTTATGGGATGTGGTGCAATTAATAGGGGGAGCGGATACCATAGGCAAGTGTACTTGGAACGTTGTGCCAGTAGAACTGCTTTCAAATTGAATGCGGCCGTTTGCTTGTTCAATTATGTTTTTGCATAGTGCTAACCCTAGCCCCATACCGGATGATTTGGTGGTGAAATTGGGTTGAAATATTTTATGGCGTATGGCTTCGGGTATGCCGGAGCCATTGTCGGTTACGGCGAGCAAAACCTCCTTATTATCCGACTCGATTTGAATATGCACCCGACCATCTGCTTGGGCTTGGAGGGCTTGAAGCGCATTTTTGACTAGGTTGTTGAATACGCGTATCAACTGATCTTTATCGGCTAGCACCCAACAGGGGGTATCTGGTATTGCTAAACTGAGCGCAACGTTTTCATCATTGATAAGGAAAAGTTGATGAGTGGATTGTGCTACCTCTCGCAGATCAAATACCGTGGCTTGTGCTGCTGGTAGGCGGGCAAAGTGGCTAAAAGCGGTTGCAATGAGTGCCAGGCCGTCAATTTGCTCAATGAGGTTGCGGGCTACTTTTTCACTCCATTCACGGGCGCGTTCGGGGTATTCTTTTTCGATGCGTTGCAGTTGTTGCAACTGGAGTTTCATGGGGGTGAGTGGGTTTTTGATTTCGTGAGCAACTTGTTTGGCCATTTCACGCCAAGCATCTTCTCGCTCGGCAGCGGCTAATTTTGTGGCACTTTCCTCTAATTCGGAAATCATGCGGTTGTAGTTGCTCACGATACGGCCAATTTCATCGTCTTTGGGCCAATGGAGTGGCTCGTTATTATTGAGGCGGGTGTCGCCCAACTTTTGACCAATTTGCACCAAAGGCTCGGTGATGCTATTGGCAATGAAAATACCTAGCGCACCCGCTATCAAGAGTAGAAAGACGTATAAACTTAGAAGTTGCTCCAACCAATTGCGAACATAATCGGCTTCACCTTTGAGGAAGCCATACGTAAACCAACCCATCAACAGGAACGCAATGAGGGCAACCCCAAAAAAAGACAATTGAATGCGGGTTCGCAAGGAACTATTGCCGTAAAGGGGGAATTGCCATTGGGCAATAGGAAACCCGCTGAGCCAATGCCATGCTCGGATGAATAGGACATAAGTAAGCCCCATGAGAAAAAATAGAGAAGTGAGGGTAAGCGCTGGCCTAAATCCGGGATTAGGTCTGCCCACGCGAATATAACCGCTGCCATTGAGCCGGTGAAAAACCCAGTCTCTGCGTTCTGGGGTGATTTGCATCGCTCCTTTCCCTGGGGAAAGATTTATAGAAGTTGCTGTTAATTGAGTTGGGGCGGTGTAGGGGGATAGGGTATCCCATTGAAAGGTGAGGTGGTAGCTGTATTGGTTGTCCAATGTGCCAAGGCTATCGATGCTTTGGGCAAACTGTTGGTATGCAACGGTGTCGGCATGCTGGCTATGTCGGTATGCAAAAACAGCCATAATGAGGCTAAAAAGGAGCAGCCAAACCAATAGCCAAGTGATACTGGTGCGGTTGCTGTCCAAATAAATATCTAAGCTGAAAAGCATGGCAGACAAACTGAGGAACAAGGGAATTATCCCCCAGTGGATACCGGGTAAAAGGGCAGCAAGACTGCCAGATGCCGCTCCTGTCACTAATAAGAGGGTGCGTTTCCTGCGATCGGACGTGGTGTGGCGCAAGCATTGCAATTGGTGAAGCATCCACAGCCATGTGGTAGGCACCAACGACAACAAGGCCGTGATGGACACCCAAGTATTGAGGGGTAAGTCGGTAAGGTGATTAAATCCACCCCAACCTGTGGCAGGTGACGTGAATCGGTGTAAGGCTAAGAGCAATAGCACAAATCCCCAAGCTGCCAGCAAAGCGTGTTGCCACCCGGTCGTCTTAGTTGGAAAAGGCCGCTGCATGAGGCGTAGTATCCAGAGGGATAGGCCGTTGCCCAGCAGCCATACCAACGCAGGCCAAAATGATTGGCTTAGATACCCCAAGCCCGCCGCCGTTGCTCCTTGCAATGCGGTAGCGCCTATATATCGGAAAAGGTAATTGGTAGGGATGGTTGTCATGCAAAATGGGCAGCTTATGGTGGGTAAGCCACCTCGCCACAAGGTAAAGTTAGTACATCCTACGGAAATGGATAGTTTTTGTTGCTGAAACAGGTGAAATTCTTAATCGGCACTTAGGTTTAGACATCCTTTTAAGTGGTTATTGAAAGAGCTACTTAGAAGCCGGAGCGACCCGCCGCAGTAAGGATGGAAGTGGACGCCCGACGCTAGGAGGGCTGGAACGGACAGCCTGACCGCTACCGCTGCATGGCGACCGTAGGAAGCCTCGCAGCGGTAGCGGGACTGCCCAATGTTTTCTTGCCTGACGTGAATTTATGGATAAACCAAAAGTTAGGTATCATTCAAAGTTGTCCGATAACTACGGTTATGTGTTATCTTTGCGGCTTTGTGGGTTGATATTCGTGACGAAATGAATAGAAATACCCTGACTTGCTAAGTAATTTGACGGAAATAACTGATCCCATTTTTTCTGAAGGCTTGTCTTTAAGTAGTTGGATGAATTTAATGTATCATTTTCATCTGGTAGATTTTGGTTTCAGACAAGGCAAAAAACGCAGTCGCAGTGGTGCTGCGACATCCCGATAGCTATCGGGATTAACGATGGCTGAGGCCAAAAGATGCCGAGGAAAATGGTACGATTAATTTTGTTCAACTACTTATACACACGCTTTGCGCAAGTATTCCTACGCTTAGTGCATAAAGCCAAGCCAAAAATGGGATCATTTATTTTTTTCCGTCCCTAAGACAACATGAGCCGAATACTGTATTATTTATTGTTGGTACCCGCTATCCCGATTGCCACTTTCGGTGTTGCAAGGGGTGTCCACGGGTGTTTTTATTTGCTGTACTACGTGGTAGGCTACCGGAAAAAGGTGGTAAGGGGCAATTTGGAACGTTCTTTTCCAGAGAAAAGCGCGGAGGAGCTACGGGGCATAGAGCGGGATTTTTACCGCCATCTGTGCGACATCATCGTGGAGAGCGTGCGGATGTTTGCGATGGGTGAGGCTGAATACCGCCAGCGGGTGACGGTGGTGAACCCCGAGTTTTTGCGCGAATTGGAGGCTTCGGGTAAGAGTGCCATCTTAGCAGGCGGACACTATAACAACTGGGAGATGATTGCTACAGCCATACCCCTGCACACAAATATGCGGGTGACGGCCTTGTATAGCCCTATCAAGGATGCTTTTGTAGAGCAGTTGATATCCGGTTCTCGCGGGAAATTTGGCTTGGGATTGATGCCTAAACACGAAGCCAAGCGGTTGTTTGAAGAAAGCCGTGACAAGCCCACTATCTTCATTTTGGTTCTGACCAGTCGCCTACTTCGTCAAAAAATAGTTTTTGGACAGAATTCCTGAACCAAGACACGTCCATTGCTTTTGGAACGGAAAAATATGCCAAGGAGTACGACTGTGCGGTGATATTTGGCGATATGCAGAAGCGGTCGCGGGGGATGTACTCCATTGAGTTTACGATGATAACAGATACGCCTCTTGATACCGCACACGGCTACATCTCTACTGCTCACACCCGTTTGTTGGAGGTGGCTATCCGCCAAGAGCCGCGCTACTGGCTTTGGACGCATAAGCGCTGGAAGCGCAAGCGGGAGGCGGCTGAATAATAGCATATTGGGTGTGGTGAACATTTCGCCCAAGGCTGGTTTAGAAGCCGTAACTAATGATCGGCGAATGCAAATAAAAATAGTAGGTGCAGGCATAGGCGGCTGGCCACTGCGGTGAGATTGGCTGTGCAAGGCCATGAGGTGGAAGTGCTGGAGATGGCGGATGGTTGGCGGTAAGCTGACGGAGTTTTCATTGGGGGCGTATCGTTTTGATTTAGGCCTCGCTCTTTACTATGCCGCAGTATGTGGATGAGTTGTTTGAATTAGCAGGAGAGCATCCAGTAGATTATTTCCAGTATCAACGCCTGCCAATCGTGTGTCGATACTTTTGGGAGGACGGCACTCAAGTGAGAGGATTTGCCCATCCCGATGATTTTGCCCGGAAGTAGCGCAGCAACTGCAAGTGCCTGCTGATTATGTGCGGAATATGCTGTCCGATGCACAGCGCAAATACGAAATAACAGGCCGCACTTTTTTGGAGAAAAGCCTACACAAATGGCAAACTTGGCCAACTGGACAGTACTGAAAGCGATGTTGAAAATACCGGGCTTGGATTTGTTTACTACCATGCATCGAGTACACGAACGGGTCGCTAAGCATCCAAAATTGGTGCAACTATTCGATCGCTTCGCCACCTACAACGGCTCCAACCCTTACAAAGCACCCGGATTATTAACGATTATTCCCCACTTTGAACATCATCACGGTGCTTACATGCCGGAAGGTGGAATGTACAGCATTGCAAAGGCTGTGTATGAATTGGCCTTGCGCAAAGGGTGACGTTTCGATTTGGCACGCGTGTGGAGGAGATTGTGGTGGCCAATGGAAAAACGATAGGTGTAGTGGCAGGTGGCAAACACTTGCCTGCTGATGCGGTGGTGAGCAATATGGATGTTTTTTTTACTTATCGGCAATTGTTGCCCCGCGAACGACAACCCGAGCGCATTTTGGCACAGCAGAAGTCCACCTCTGCCATGATTTTTTACTGGGGTGTGAAGGCTACTTTTCCTGAATTGGATTGCCACAATATCTTTTTCAGCAATCACTACGAAGCTGAGTTTGCTGCATTGGAGGCCGGCGGGATGTATGAAGACCCCACGGTGTATATCAATAAAACGAGCCACCTAGTGCCCGGTGATGCCCCGGCGGGTTGTGAAAACTGGTTCGTGATGATTAACGCGCCTTGTGATAAAGGGCAAGATTGGGAAACCTTTGCTGCACTGACTCGGCAACGCACTTTGGCCAAGCTGCAAGCCATCTTGGGCCAGGATATTGCCACCCTTATTGAAGAAGAACGAGTATTGACACCTGCCGATATACAATCACTAACAGGCTCGCATCTCGGCGCGCTCTACGGGACGAGTTCCAACAGCAAGATGGCAGCTTTCATGCGTCACCCCAACTTCAGTAGGCGTATTAAAGGGCTGTACTTTACAGGGGGTAGTGTACACCCGGGAGGCGGCATACCATTGTGTCTGCTATCCGCTCGTATCGCTGCTCAGGAGGTCGCCAATTGAACCTGCATCAGGGGTACATTCATAGATCAACCACCATTGACTTCTTTTCAACCAGCCGCCTACGTTGAAGTAGTAAATCCACACTGGATAGCTGCTATAAACCAAGCGGTGATGGGACGGAAGAGGCGTATCGCCTGCTTTGCGCTTATCAACGGCCAGTAGGTAGGTGTCGCCATACTGGGGGAGTTCGTTTAAACTGTTCATTTGTCTGACACGAAGACCCGCAGGTTTGTAGTACTCCACTTCCAATGCCAGCCGGTAAGGGTTATCGTTGAGGCAGTAGAGGTTGATGGGTTGCTGATACTGTCGGTATATCGAACGGTATAAACTCATGTCTGGTACGATGCCCCAAAAAAGGACGAAGATGACTAATAAGGCATTGTGCCAATGGAAGAGGGTTGTAAAAACCTTGGTCCCCCTAAACGAAGAAAACCGCCACCGTTCAGCAGCATACTCCCAAACGTGGGCTAAAATGTAAGGAATAAAAGGCAACAGGGGGTAGAGGAATCGGAATTCCTTGTGGGCAATCAAGGTGTGAACTAAAATAAAAGGTACTGATAGCCAGGTGATAATATGCCGAGGCGCAAGGTAGAAAAACAGCAGCACCGCCAGCAGGTAGAGGGCACCAAATGGAGGGATGCCCTTGATAATCGT
>JAWKLL010000028.1:0-66663 GCA_041392765.1 Saprospiraceae bacterium | reverse complement strand
AAAATCGTCGAAGGTGATATCTTCCTTCACAGCAGGGCGTTCTGGCCCCTTTTCAGCAGCCATGATGGTTGCTAATTTGTCTTTTTGCTGCGCTATAATCAGGCGGCGGCTATCGTCGTTGCGGTCGATGATTTTGGGAAACAACACCGTAGGTTCTCCAATGAGCGTACCCGGTGCCACGATAGGCGTTCCTGCGTGGAGTGCCTGTATAGATTGCTCCAACTGCCCCCTAAATGCCGTTGGTAGCCCTATTAAGGCGTACAGACGCGGCGCGATGAAAGGCAAGAAGGGTTCGGATAATTGAGCCAACAAGGCCGTAGTTTGTATCGCCACCTGAAGAATATCAGCTATGCGTGGATCCTCGGGGTTATCCTTCGCTATGGCCCACGGTGCTGCATCCTGAAGCCAGGTGTTGCCCCAACTGGCCAACTCTACCAACCATCCAGCGGCTTGCTTGAAGTTGAACGCCTCTATATCGGCCACTATCTTGTCGCACAGTTCCACCGCAGGTTGTAGCGCCTGCGTGCTTGCTTCCGTAGCGGCGGGCACCTTTCCCCCTAAGTACTTATGCGTAAGCACCACCACGCGGTTGACGAAATTGCCCAACTTATCGGCCAATTCCTTGTCGTGAAAATCTACGAACTCATCCCACTTGAAATCGGCATCGCGATTTTCAGGCATATTGCGTACCAACGCCCAGCGCAGTGCATCCACCGCGTTGGGGAAGTCCTTGAAGTCTTCTAAATACTCGTGCTGCTCAATGCCCCATCCACGGCTTTTGCTAAATTTCTGGCCTTCAAAATTCAGGAATTGGTTGGCAGGCACGTTCACGGGCAAATTGTAGTCGCCATGCGCCTTCAACATAGCTGGAAAAATGATACAGTGAAAGACAATGTTGTCCTTGCCGATAAAGTGTACCAACTCCACCTCATCGCCTCCTTTCCAGTATTGCTCCCAGTCTTTCCCGTTTTCTTCCGCCCATTGGCGCGTGCTGGAGATGTAGCCGATGGGCGCATCAAACCACACATACAGCACCTTCCCTTCCGTTCCAGCTAAAGGCAGCGGGATACCCCAATCCAAATCGCGGGTGATGGCACGCGGTTGCAACCCCTCTTTCAACCAACTCGTACACTGCCCCAGTACGTGCTTGCGCCATTCTTTGGGGTCGTGGTGTTTTTTGCCATCCAATACGCCTTCCTCCAACCACGTAGCCAGCCAATCGGCATGTTTATCCAATTTAAAGTACCAATGCTGCGTACTCCTCAACACAGGAGTTTTACCACTCAGGGTGGAAACGGGGTCAATCAATTCGGTAGGCGAAAGATCCGAACCGCACTTCTCGCACTGGTCGCCAAAAGCTTCCGTGTGCCCACATTTGGGGCAAGTACCCGAAATATAGCGGTCGGCTAAGAACTGATCATAATCTTCATCGTAGTACTGCTCCTGCTCGCGCACCTCAAACTCATCGCCTTTTTCATACAGTTTCAGGAAAAACTCCTGAGCCGTTTGGTGATGCAAGGCGGCACTGGTGCGTGGTAGTAATCAAACGAGATACCGAGCTGCTCAAAAGTACCTTTATTGAGCGTATGGTATTTATCAATGATTTATGAGGGAAATACCTTCTTTCTTAGCACGAATGGATGGCAGCACCATGTTCGTCGCTGCCGCATACCCATACACCTCCCTGCCCATAGCCCGCAGGTAGCGCACGTAGATGTCCAGCAGGCAAATAGGCACCCGCCAAAATGCCCCAAATGCAGCGCTGTTGGCGTAAGGCAAAGCAGATGTAATGAGGTATCGTTTCATATTTGTTAGCGTTTGACGGAAATAAACGGTTTCATTCGTCCCGTCGCTTAAATCCTAAATTCTTTATGTATAGTTGATTATTAGTGTTGCCCCTCTCCCGATTGAATCGGGGATCGGGGTCAGCTGTTCGCTCCTACTGCCTTCGCTACGCTGCGGCAGTACCGCTTCCATCCTTCACAGAGTAATCGCGAACTTCATCCGTTTGTTAGGATTCATAAAATCGTAACTACTTAGGTAGTGCGCTTTCGAGCTAAAAAAAGAGATTTTTTCGACTGACAAAGCTCATTTGAGAGTCATGTCGTGCTGAGCCGACATGGCGACGAGAATAGCTGCCGTCAGGTGGAAAAAGGGCTTTTTTAGCCGGAATTTGGTACTACCTAAGTAGTTACCACAATCAAACCAATATCTCGGCGGAAATAGGCATCTTTGAAGCGAATCTTAGCCGCATTTTCCAGCGACAGTTCTAACGCATCCCTAAAATTATCGCTCAGGGAAGTGACGGCCAACACCCGCCCCCCATTGGTCACAACGCCAGCATCGGTGGCTTTGGTTCCCGCATGGAAGAGCAAGCTACCCGTTACCTCCTCCAACCCGCTGATGGGGTGGCCTTTTTCGTAAGCCTCCGGATACCCCCCTGCTACAACGATGACCGTAGCAGCCGCACGGTTGTCTATCTCTATGTCCATCTCCGCGAGGGTGCCGTTGGCGGTTGCTCGGCACAAAGCCACCAAATCGCTCTTCAAACGCGGCAATACCGATTGGGTTTCGGGGTCGCCCATACGGCAATTGTATTCAATAACAAAAGGCTCCTCATCCACGCTGATGAGACCTATAAAGATGATACCTCGGTAGTCGATGCCCCTTTCTTGCAACCCTTCAATGGTGGGCTGCACAATGCGGGTTTCCACCTTTTTCATCATCACCTCATCCACAAATGGCGGGTGCGAAATCGACCCCATTCCACCTGTGTTCAAGCCGGTATCTCCTTCGCCTATGCGTTTGTAGTCCTTCGCTACGGGTAGTATTTTGTAGTCTTTACCATCCGTCCAAACGAAAACAGAAAACTCAATACCGCTGAGAAATTCTTCAATCACCACCGTTTCTGAAGCCTGTCCAAATTTCCCGTCCAGCATGGCTCTAAATTCCGCCTTGGCTTCGCGAATACTGTCCAAGATGAGCACGCCTTTTCCCGCAGCCAGTCCGTCTGCTTTGAGTACCACGGGCAGTTCGCAGGTGTCCAAGTAGCGCAGCCCCTCCTCCATCTGGTCAATACCAAATTCGCGATAAGCCGCTGTGGGCACACCTTGCTCTTCCATAAAGGCTTTGGCATACGCCTTACTACCTTCCAACTTGGCACCTTCCTGACTTGGCCCTACAAATAAAACAGCACGCAATGATGCCGTATTGGCAAAATAATCCTGCAATCCATTGACCAATGGTTCCTCTGGGCCACAAACGACCATATCAATCTCCTGCTCCAAGACAAAATCCCGCAGTTTGTCAAAATCATGCAAGCCAATCGACACATTTATACCATGTATAGCCGTACCCGGATTGCCAGGCGCAATGAATAAGGCTTCGCAAAGCAGGCTCTGGCTTAGTTTCCACGCAAAAGCGTGTTCCCTGCCCCCACTGCCCAGCAATAATATACGCATAATCAACGGATTTTATTCCGGCGGCAAAGTAAAGGAGAAATTTCCACAAAACCAGTATATCACTGAGCTACATTAGGGGTTGCTGCGTATAGGATACCTTTAGCCATCAATAGGTGGACTGCTTCTAAGCGGAGGGACTTGTCACGGTGTCTTCTTCCTACATGAAATTATTTAGTTATCTTTCGGCTACAATAGCGTATATTAAATATAGATAAGCAATCAGGATTGATGGAGATAAAGAACAAATTCCTAAGGTTTGGCTTAACACTCCTCAGCGAGCGTCCCTTGCTCTGCCTGCTTCTCATTTTATACTGGGGCGCAGTCCTTGTATTGGCACTTTTTCGGTTTGTAGCCCATACCAGAGGGATTGTATTATTGGGTATTTCGCCTATAGTTGCGGGCTATATACTGGTGGGGTTTGCATTGGTCAGCGTATTACTCTTCGTGTGGAGAACGATGACCTTCAACGATATTATTCTAAAAATGGCCCAAGAGGAATACACAGTACTGCATGGCCGCGCACCTACGGAGGAAGAAAGTAAGGGAGTGCGTGAACAACTTTCTCCTATTTGGGCAACAGGGCATATCGGCTCCCGATTTGTGGATGTCGTAGCCCTGATTCCTGCTCCCAATATCACCATGGCCTTTGTTTTTACGGTAGCCAGCGTATTGTTAAAAATCACTTTCGAGCAACTGGTCGATAAAGAAATGGGGAGGTTGCTACAGATATTTTTCTTTAATTTCCCTTGGTTGGTGGCATTGCTGATTGGCCTTTACCTCATTTACCACGACGCATGGTCTATTGCCCTACTCAAAGAACACGTAAGGCGGCTGATTCATCCTCCCGATATTGATCTCGCGGCGCATTATGCAGCATTTCTTCCCCTCCTCAGTCAGGCGGAAATGGCCTGCTTCCAAAAAAAGTATAGCGAACAATTGCGCAATAAAGAAATTGCCAACCAGCTTGGCAATAGCCTAAGCACGGTGAAGTCTCATGTCTATAATATCAATAAAAAGTGGAAGGATTATTCGGAGGAGAACGATATACCCATGTCTCTTTCGATTTTTATGAGACAAATTTTATTCTATCAACCCTAATATCGTATTGTTTTTTATTTCGACAATCCTTTTTCATACCCACCTTCAACCCTTTTTCATACCCTTTTTCTTTCGAGCAACCCCGCTTCTACCCCTAGTTTTGTGCTGTATTCTTAGGAAGCCCGACCTTGTAGGTGGGGCAATAAGATTTGACGGAAACAGAATGTTCAGATTGTTTCCGTCGCTAACTCAAAAACTGTCAACTATGAAGAAGCACTTTATTTCGACTGGCATTCTCTTGCTATCCCTTTTCAGCACCTTACTGATTCAGGGGCAAACATCCAGCTCCAGTATGCTGGTAAAGTTGGAAAACAGCGTCAACAACAATGCCATAAAAAGAAGCAGCCACCTCCGTCCTGCTAAAGAGGGGGGAACATTCGATGTGGGAACATGGGGCGATGCAGAATTCTCAAAAGCGATGGTCACAAAAATAACCGCTGATCTGGAGGTTGAGTGGTCTTTCCGTTTGAATGTCAGCATCAATAATGGATTTACCTGGCAAACTTCTTATGGAGCGGATGTGTATGAACTGCAGAATGGGGATATCATCTTATTGGCCGCTATCAACACGGGGCTATTCAACACCCCCACGCTCCAAAATTTAGATTATGGGGTGATAAAAATTCGGCCTGGCCAAACACCTCAGGTATTATCCGCGCATTATTTTGGAGGCAATTTCTCCGACATCCCCCAAGGTTTGATTGCTACCCAAGACGGCGGCTATTTGCTCCACGGTATTACCAATATGGAGCAGGCGTTGAATACCCCTTCATTTCTTAAAACCTACATGGTCAAATTAGACGCCGACCTGAATCTTGTATGGCAAAAGCTGATAACACCCTCGAACGCTCTATGTCGCACGGATGCCTTAATCCTGTATAACCAAGGAATGGTTAACAGGACGGCCATAGAAACCTCGGATGGGGGAATCGTTTTTACTTGCCAATGCCAACCAAACGCATTCATCGGCAAATTAGATGCTGCGGGGGAATTCCTTTGGGGAAGGCAGTTTGAAAACGCAGGTGGGTTTCTTGAAGGGGCATCCGGGGACGACTGGGGGCTAATCGTCGGCAGCGGCGGATATGGTGCCATCAACCGCATGCAGGAACTACCGGATGGTCGATTGGCATTTTTGGGAAACCACGTTTTCTACCTTTTTGGTATTTTTGGCATTGCGTTACCCAACCAAAACGATGGTTTTGGGGAGGGCACCGGGTTGCCACTGAGTTATCTATTGGTCACCGATGCGGCTGGGAATTTCCAATATGGAACGGCTTTCTTCCAGGAAACTTTTGCGCAGCCTAATATGCCTATTGAAATGATGGTTGACGATTTCGTTCATGTAGAGGATAATCGCTTCCTCTTCGTTGGAGGCACCAACCGCCATGTAACAGGAGGTGTAACAAGTTATGCCCCTTTTGTAGTAGAAATGGATGCGCAGATTCATGAAGTGGATGAGGGGATAAGAAATGCCTACTTCGTGGGGGCGGATGATGACGTTGTGTTCAGGCATACCAAAAACGACTACCCGTGGGGACTGGATCGTATCCACACGCTGAAAAAGGAGGATAACGACCGACTACTCCTCGCATACGACAACCAGGTGTTGCAAATGACACCCATAGATGGTTTTGAGCAGTTTGGCGATTGTATTGAACCTGCCTCTTTGTCACCGCTTCACTCCATACCGTTAAATATAACTTTCACAAACAACCAAATCACGACGATGAGCCTTCCTGTTGGCAGTCCGTTGACATTTTCTTTAACACCTATTAATGCCTATACCACGTTGGTTTTGTTCTGAATTGGTATCGGATACGGATATACCCGCTGCACCAGAAGAAGATGCACAAAGTTTCACCTATCGCCAAACCCCACAAGGTTTTGAGATAGCATTTACCCAAGACTGGGTAGGTGCTGACTATCAATTGGTCAGTCTTTCTGGCCAACTATGTCAAGCAGGCAAGATAAACAGCACCAGTTTACAAATATCCAACGGGTGCTTCCAGCAGGGATGTACGTATTCTACGCCGTAGCCGGAGAAAAGCGTAGCGTGCTGAAAGTCATGTTAGGGCGATGATAAAATACTAACCGTAGTTATCAAACAACTTTGAGTTGTTCGATAACTATAGACCATGACGATCTGCCCGCGTGAGGGGGCTGGAGTGGGTAGCGGTGCGCCGCTACCGCCCAGAGGGCCGTCAGCACGAAAGCACCCGACCCTGTGGTGTAGCGAGGCGGGAGGTCACAGGGGCACGCCCAACTACTTCAAGAATTATCAAGTGGTTTGGGCGTTGCTTTTTGCCTCATTTGATCAATCAGTAGTAACAGACCACCGAGGGGAATGAGAGAGCTACCGACAAACAATAATTCGTAATAATAGGGTAAAAAACCTTTGGCTCCCCAAAACATAGTACCTTGGAGAAATAACAGCGTTTCAGAAATCAGAAAACCCGCAGTAAACAAGTAAACACCTATGCGTGTGGTGTTGTTAGAGATGGTGAGTACGCGGTTCCTCTACTAATCGACTGAGCAAAAAACCAGAAACAGCCCCCAGTAACAACAGGTGGATAAAACCAATTACATAGTTGCGAATAGTGTAGGCGGCTTCGGCTACGAAGGGCACGACTACTAAGGTTTGCATTAACACTTTGGTGGCAAATGTGGCAAATGAAATGCGCAGCAACCAACCTGCCATACCCTCTGACAAACTACCTAAGTTGTATTTTTTTATCATACTCCATAGGACTAGCAAAGCTCCTAACTGAAGCAACACCCCTACCCCATTGACGATCAACACCCCCGACACCGTGTGCGACCAGGCTACGGCCAGCGCATAAGTAAGTGGGCAGGAAAGCAGCAGGAATAAAAAAACTACGTTGCTGTATGTCACGAATTTTTATCCCCTTAACTTCCACCGCCCTGAGCAATAAACCGACAACAGTAAATATAAACCATCCGTTGAACTGAAAATGAAGGTAAAACTGAACCGCCAAGTAAAACCAAATAGAAGCACGCATACCCCCAGCCGTGATAGGTCCAATTGCCCAAAGCCCCAAAGAGGAAACCAGCAAAAAAACCAGCCCCGTTTTAATCCATCTTCCCGACCAAGTGCTTTCCATCGATCGGGCCGCTTTGATGATTTGGTAAACTATCACATAAGAAACGACGACCTGTAAACTGGAAAAAAAGATAGAGCCTGCTGCATAGCCCTGCACAGGAAAAGTAAGATACATACCCAATACCGCTACCTGATTGGCGTATAAAAGTTGGGTAAAGGTACGCCGGAGTGCTGCATCGGGTTGTATCCATTCATCCACAAGCAACCCTACCAGCACTGGGAAAATCCATCCCAGCATAGCTACGTGAGAATGGGCATGAAGTACATTTTTATAATCCAACCAAGTGATTTCCTTGACGAAAGCAAAACGCAGTAAGGCACCAGCCAGAGTAGCCAGCACAAAGTTTAATATCGCCACCTTATACCAGATGCGAGACTGAGATAACATACAACTAGATTTTAGCGAAATGTGGATTGGGGATATAAATGATTAGGGGGGCGAAGATGTTGGCTAAACGATATCAACTTGCCCCCCCTACTGCGCAGGATTAGTTTACCGAACCTGCATCATTGGCATACATAAATTCCAGGATGTCTCTGGCTTCCTTCTCTGTCATATTTTGGTTAGGCATCCGGGTCAAACATTCCTCCAAAAGCTTCTGAGCCGTGGGGTCTTCTTCCAACATCACATCCACATTGAGGATCATATTCATAATCCATTCAGGTTTGCGCTTGGAAGTAACGCCCTTCCAGCCAGGGCCTACCACTCGCTGATCGGTAAGTTTATGGCAAGCAGCGCATTTCATTTCATAAATGCCTTTACCACTCCCTACCATGTCAGTATTGAGCGGGTCGTTCAACGCTACGGAGGTGATGGCACCTACTCCTTTACCATCATCTTCCTTAGGAGGTTCCGTTTTGGTATAAGACATAGGATCGCCTCCGCCAGATGAGGAGGAAGCATCATTGCTATCCGAGCCACCACAAGTACTGAAAGTAAGTAGCAGTCCGAATAAAGGAAAAAAGAACTTTTTCATAGCTGTATTAAATAGGTTGGTTTCTTAATTTAAAGTCCGGTTGACTGCATCAAAATCACCGTAATCAAAGGGGCTGAGAAAGCTCTTGCCGCGCCACTTTTTTAGCGATGTCCCGAATGGGACTTTCAACTGTTGCAATAGCTTTTTACGAAACACTGCTGTATGTCCGTGCAATGGACAAGGGTTCTGGGAAGAACATTGTGGCAAAACCAAGTATGCAAGTGCCGAGAACATCGTTACCGTCAATGGTGAGAATCACCTCCAACAAGGGATTCAGCAACTGTTCCCTGCTGAGGTAAAAACCTCCCCCTGGGCCTTTCACAGAGCTAATAAGCCCCTGTTTACTCTCTAACTGCTGTAGAATTTTCCCCAAAAAAGGTGCAGGCACACCTAATGCCGCAGCTAACTCTTTGTTGCCCAGCATGCCGTCCTTCTTTTGCGTGGCCATATATAAAACAGCCCTTATCGCATATTTTCCTGCGTTTGAAAACATAGTCTCTTATTGTAACAGCAAAGATAAATAAAAAAATATTAAAAAAGAATAAAAGACTTTTTTATCTTTATTTTTTTTAATACAATATATTAATTATCAATAATTTATGGTTGAATTGATTTTTATCTTTACTTAATTTGATAAAAAATCACCATCATCAAAACCCTTTCCATAATACTTTTGCATCGACCATTCAGGAGGCAGTGGTGATGGACTTCACATCCCTTTCGGCCACCTCCCAAGCAGAGACAAAAGTAGGAGTAGCCACAGGCAGGAAGTAATGCCCGAAACCTCTCAATGCCATTATTTCTCGTTCAAAACTCAAAAGTCATGGAAAACAAACAAGCAAATTCCAACGCATTATTTGTATGCATTGGCGGCTACGGTGCTTGCCGGCATTTTCTACACAGGATGCTCCAAACAGACTGGTGCCACGACCAGTGTACTAGCGGAGACGAAGCCTCGCAAGTCTATGTTAAAAACCGGGAGAATACGACGAATTCTACGCCTTTATTTCGGGTGGGTTCAGCGGCCAATTAGCGGTATATGGCATATTCTGGCCGACTATTGAAGGTGATACCTGTATTTTCGGATCCAGAAAAAGGGTATGGTTACAATGAGGAAACCAAGCCTTTGCTGAATACTTCTTACGGGTTTATACCATGGGATGACTCCCACCACCCTGAATTATCGCAAACAGATGGTGAAACCGATGGGCGTTGGTGTTTCATCAATGGCAACAACACGCCCCGTATCGCCCGTATTGACCTAACCACTTTTGAGACAACTGAAATTATTGAAATCCCGAACTCAGGTGGCACACTCCTCTCCATTCACTACCGAGAATACAGAGTATGTGGTAGCTGGCACCCGTTTCGGTGTTCCTTTTCCTCAGGCAGATGTGAAATCGAGCTATGCTGAAAAACTTCAAGGGGCTTTGTCTTTCATCAGGTAGAACCAGAAGAAGGCACAATGGATGTAGCTTTTCAGGGTGTTGCTGCCTGCATTCAACTATGACTTGGCTCATGCTGGCAGGTAAATCTCATGGATGGGTGTTCTTTTTACTTCTTATAATACAGGTTAAAAACACTTTATTGGAAGTAAATGCCTCTCAGCATGATAAGGACTTCATTGCCGCTATCAACTGGAAAAAAAGCGGAAGAGTACATCAAACAAGGCAAATTCCGCGAAATTCCTGCTAACTATGCGCACAACCAGTATAGCGAAGAAACACATACCGCTACTTCTGTGATGAAGGACAAGGTGAAGGTACTCATTCCAGAGGAATGCCCTGGCTTAGTTTACTTCTTGCCCACGCCAAAATCACCTCACGGTGTGGACGTAGATCCATCTGGCGAGTACATTGTAGGTAATGGCAAATTATCGGCAGATATGTCCGTACACTCCTTTACCAAAGTATTGGAAGCTATTGAGAAGGAATCCTACGAAACGATCATCGAAGGGATACCCGTGCTGAAATATGAAGACATCGTGGCTGGTGTCGTACAGAAGCCTGGTTTAGGCCCATTGCACACCGAGTTCGACGGCAAAGGCAATGCCTATACTACTTTCTTCATTTCATCCGAAGTAGTGAAATGGAAACTCGGCACTTGGGAAATCTTAGATCGAGTGCCTTGCTATTACTCTGTAGGTCACTTGATGATACTTCACGGTGACTCAAGAATCCCGATGGCAATACTTGATTGCCATGAACAAAATCACAAAAGACCGTTACCTACCTACAAACAAGTTGTACCAATCAGCTCAATTGTACGATATTTCAGGTGATAAAATGCGCCTACTGCTCGACTTCCCCACCATTGGAGAACCGCACTACGCGCAAGGCATTGCGGCCTCTAAGATCGTACCTAATGTGAAGAAGATTTACCCCATTCAAGACAACAAGCACCCTTACGCTGCTCTGGGTGAAAAAAATGCCAAGGTAGAAAGGCGCGGTAATGAAGTTCACGTTTGGATGACCATGATCCGCAGCCACTTTGCCCCCGACAATATCGAAGGCATCAAGATGGGCGACCGTGTCTATTTCCACATTACCAACTTGGAACAAGACTGGGATACTCCCCACGGTTTTGCTGTTCTCGGTGCCCAAAACGCGGAACTCCTCATCATGCCAGGCCAGACCGAAACACTATTTTGGCAGCCTGACAGAGTAGGTGTCTTCCCCATGTACTGTACCGACTTCTGTTCCGCTCTCCACCAAGAAATGCAAGGATACGTAAGGGTTTCTCCAGCAGAAAGCAACGTACCGTTGAAGTGGGGATTAGGTGATGAAGAAGTAGTGCAATAGATACCATGTAAAAACAAGTAGAGATTGACTACGTTTGTACCACTGGGGATAGTAAATGCTATCCCCAGTACTTTCACGATCCTATCAGGATTGCATTATTAAACTGACTTTTATGAAACAATTACCCCGGGTATTGCAGTTTTTGGCTGCATTAAGTTTGCTGGCGCTGTTTGTTTTCCCCATGTGGAAAATCATCCTCTACGCCCCCCAGTACCCGGATGGGGTAGAAATGCACATCTGGATTAACAAAATCGGTGGCACTAGCCCTGGCACCTTACAGAACGTCAATATTCTCAACCACTACGTGGGCATGAAGATGATAGAACCAGATGCTATACCTGAGTTACAGTATTTCCAATATGTGATTATAGGATTGGTCGTATTGGGCTTAGCTGCCGCAGTTATCAATCGCAAACCTGTTTATTTAGCTTGGCTGATACTCTTAGTCGTTTTGGCTGCCATAGGCATCTACGACTTCTACCTTTGGGAGTACGACTACGGGCACAATCTCAGCGACACAGCTCCTATCAAGATCCCAGGGGCTTCTTTTCAGCCGCCTTTGTTTGGCAAAAAGGATATTCTAAACTTTATTGCTTGGTCTTTACCGCACATCGGAGGCTATTTTGTAGGGCTTTCAATGTTCCTCGGCGGAGCAGCATGGTGGTTGAAACCTAATAATTAATGACTATGAAAACTAACCATTTTATTGTTTTTATCTTGTTGGTGACAGCGGGCATTCTTTCTTGCACCTCTGTTCATCCGCATCCTGGGAACTACGGAACCGATCAATGTGATTTTTGCCGTATGGCCATCGTAGATCCCGGGCACGCCGCACAAGTCATCACATCCAAAGGTAAAGCATATAAATTCGATGCAATTGAATGTATGCTGCGTTTTGTGGATGACAATTCAGACAAGCCACTCAGTGCTGCTTATGTAACAGACTATCAGGCCGAAGGAGAATGGCTCAATGCCTATGAAGCTACCTACTTGGTAAGCCAGCAAATTCCTAGCCCAATGGGTGCTTTTTTATCAGCATTAAAAAGTGCGAAAGCAGCCGAATCGTTGAAGCAGGAAAAAACGGGTACTGTGTATGATTGGAACACCGTTTTTCAAATTATCAGATGATTAAACCATGAAACCACTCCTCCTTCCCTTTATTTATTTCCTATTTACTGCCTTTTCGGCCAACGCAACTGTATGGACAGTCTGTGGCACTTGTGCACAACAGCACATCCGCGAAACCATAGCCGCAGCTTCCGCAGGCGACACCCTCTTGGTGCAAAATGGAACTTATCGTGAAGGAGGTTTGGTTTTGGACAAACCCCTGACCCTGTTGGGGCAGGGCAGACCTATTTTGGATGGCGAGGGGAGGTATGAAATCATGGTAGTATCCGCCAATGAAGTGACTGTATCTGGTTTCGACTTTGTACGCGCAGGCCACGACAATCTCAAAGATTTCGCTGCCCTCAGAGCCAGAGATGTACAACACTTTACTTTTACGAACAACCGCATTTTCGATGCTTTCTTCGGCATCTATATTGAAAAAAGTAAAAACGGCATCATCCACGACAACTATATCCACAGCCACGCCGTCAACGAAATGACAGGTGGAAACGGCATTCATGCTTGGTACGCATCTGGATTAGACATTGCTTATAATCACATTGTAGGACACCGAGACGGTATCTATTTCGAGTTTGTGGAGCAAACCTCTATCCACGACAACATCAGCGAACAAAATATCCGCTATGGGTTGCATTTTATGTTTTCAAACGATGACACCTACGCTTGTAATACCTTTAGCGAAAACGGAGCTGGCGTTGCTGTAATGTTCTCAAAGAAAATTATTATGCAGGAAAACCAGTTTGTCAATAACTGGGGATCCGCAGCGTATGGACTGTTGCTCAAGGAAATTTACGATGCGGAAATAATTGGGAACACCTTCGAATCCAATACCATTGGCATTTTCTTGGAAGGAGCCACACGCATACAGTACGGCCACAACCATTTTTTGAGAAACGGCTGGGCAGTACAGATCACTGGCGGATGTGAAAGTAACCGATTTGTAAACAATAATTTCAGTGAAAATACGCTGGATATGATTGTCAACAGCCGTATGCAAGAGAACACTTTCGACGGCAATTATTGGCGTGAATACAGTGGTTACGATTTGAATAGGGATGCCGTTGGGGATGTACCCCACCACCCTGTGAAGCTGTTTTCCTATGTACTAGAACAGTGTCCAGAAACCATTGTGCTATTGCGCAGCTTTCTGGTGGACTTATTGAATTTTTCAGAAAAAGTAAGCCCTGCCCTCACACCACAAGATATTGCAGACCATTCACCTTTAATGTCACCCGTGTTATGATACAGATCAATCAACTATATAAATCATTTGGCAAGTTGGAGGTTTTAAAGGGCATCGACTTGGAATTTTCGGGGTCGGGTCGTATAACAGCCATACTAGGGCCTAACGGTTCAGGGAAAACCACCCTCATTAAATGCCTTTTGGGTATGGTGATTCCTCAGGATGGTACCATCCTATTTGACGGAAAAGAAGTCTCTCATGAGTGGGGCTATCGCAACGCGATTGATTACCTTCCTCAAATTACTCGCTTTCCCGACAACTTGACTGTAAGGGAAGTCATCGACCTCATTCAACAGATACGGGGCAATACCACTGGAGATCGCACATTGATTCAGCAATTTGGGCTAGAAAAATATCTCGACGACAAAGTACGCAACCTGTCGGGTGGTACTCGGCAAAAATTGAACTTGACCCTTACCTTCATGTACGATAATCCAGTACTCATCTTGGATGAACCATCCAATGGGTTGGATCCCGTTGCCATGCAGCAACTCCGTAAGTTAGTGGCAGCGCGCAAAGCGGCTGGTAAAATTGTATTAATGACCACGCACATCATGAGCCTTGTAGAAGAAATGGCAGATGAAGTTGTCTTTCTATTAGAAGGAAAAATTTACTTCAAAGGTTCAGTGGAAATGCTAAAAGCTCGCTATGGGGAAACCTCCGTAGAAGCTGCCATAGCTGCCATCCTCCAACAAGAACAGGATAAACCTTCCACCCAATTCGCTCATCAGGGTATTCCATCCACCCTTCAAATTGCCTAAAAATGGGAAAGATTTTTAGATATACGCTTTCAGACCTCTTGCGCAGCTACTGGACGTACCTGTATTCTGGTTTTTTCCTGCTGTTCACAGCTGCGCTCTTTGCATTTGCTGCCCATACTACCAACGTTATCATCAGCCTAATGAACGTCATGTTGGTGCTTTGTCCCTTGATTGCAGCTATGTTTGGTGTTATGTATTATTACAGTTCTAGAGACTTTATCGAGCTACTGCTGGCACAACCGCTCCGACGACGTGATATTTTCCTCGGGCAATATCTGGGATTATCCGTGTCCCTCTCCTTAGGTTGGGTTATTGGTGTAAGTCTGCCGTTTATTGCTTGGGGCGGCATTACACCCGAAAACGGATTGGTTTTTGCACTGCTACTGTTCTGCGGAGTGGTACTGACTGCTATTTTTGCTGCATTGGCCTTTTGGATTGCGCTAAAAAATGAAAACCGCATTATGGGTTTTGGCAAAGCCATCTTATTATGGCTCTTCTTCGCTGTCATCTATGATGGTTTGGTGCTTTTATTGCTCATAGGTTTCAAAGACTATCCCTTAGAAGGCGCGTCCATTGCTTTATCTATGCTAAACCCCGTGGACTTAACGCGAATATTGCTACTTTTGCAGTTAGATATTTCAGCCTTGATGGGGTTCACAGGAGCAGTTTTTCGCCAGTTTATGGGCACTTATCTGGGTATGTTAGTTGCTATTGCCGCCTTGTCTGTATGGGTTGTTCTCCCTGTATGGCGTATGTTGCGGGTTTTATTTACTAAAGATTTCTAAATATCCAAAAACTACTATTGGGTAAACCATGAAAATTCGTCAATCCATAGCACTTTTGCTGGCAGCTTTGCTGTTGGTGTCCCACGGAGGGCACGGATTGCATTTTATATGGTATAGCTTGAGCAATGACTCCTTCGAGTCGCGTTTTTGTAAAAACATTGAAGAACCTGAGTTAGCTTGTAAAGGGCAGTGTTTTTTTGAAACTGTCTTAGCAGGCAGTCCACGGGAGGCGCAAAGCATGTCTGCTACCCTACCTGCGATGCCATCCAATCCATTCTCCTAGGTTTACTACTGGTCTGATTTTGAAAGAGACATAGTGCTTTCTCCCATCTCATTTTCTGTTGTACGCTTACCAGAACCTGCGGGTTTTCACCCCAGTTTGTGTATGCCGGTATTATTAGACCCACCTCGGTACGCTTGTTGATTGGCTACTTCTTTTCGGCAGATATTAAGGCTTTACAGTTGGTATTTTACCCACAAGGAAGCATGTTTTAGTATTTGTCAAAACATCTCATTTTTTCCTTTCCTGCCTTCTTCAATTAGGCATCCAAAATGTATAGCATGTACAAGCGTATATTAATGATAATAGCTGTGATGACCGCAGCACTGCCCCTGATAGGGCAAACCCTTTCTATTACTGGCACGGTGAAAGATGTTACCAATGCCGATCCTGTACCTTTTGCACAAATCAGGATCAATGAACAAACCACCGTTACTGATGTGGAAGGGTATTTCTCAATGGATGTATCCGCTGCTGAGCGTTACCAATTAGAAGTCTTTCAATTGGGTTACGACTACCACAGTGACATCGTTTCTTTAACCGAGGGTCAATCATTGCAAATTGAGATGCAACCCCCATGCCATTTTGTTGGAAGAAATCACCGTACAAGACCAAAGAAGGGGCGCACAAACCCATTGCAGTGTCACGTGCGACCACGCCTCCCAAATGACCCAGTCGCGCAATATCGGAGATTTATTCCGAGAAATCCCTGGCTTCAATGTTATCAAGCGAGGCGGTTATGCTATGGATCCCGTTTTCCGTGCGTACAAGTACGAGCAACTCAACGTTATCTACGATGGTGGTGTACAAACCACCCACGCCTGCCCTGGCCGGATGGACCCCGCCACTTCGCACGTGGATCCCGATAATGTAGAGAAGATTGAACTCATCAAAGGCTCCTTCACAACCCGCTACGGAGCTTCGATGGGTGCCACCATTAATATTGTAACCGACGGATGGCAAACCGATAAAGAAGGATGGGGAGGCTTTGTAAAAGCAGGCTACCTCACCAATGGACAGTCAAAACTCACGCAGGCACAAGTACAGCACAATGGAAAATTGGATTTTCTCCTCGGTGCTGGCTGGAAGGACTTCGGTAGCTACAAGGCGGGCAATGGCACTACCATCCCCACGGCCTTCACCTCTTATGAGTACACGGCTCGACTTGGGTACGACCTATCCACCAACCAGCGCCTGCAATTCAACTGGCGGCAAGGTTTCTCAAGAGATATTCTACATGCCAGTTTGAACATGGACTCGGACTCGGATGATGCCACCGTTGCATCGCTTGATTATCAATGGAAAAATATTGCACCTAGGATACACAGCCTTAAAGCAAAGGTATTTATCAATGACATAGACCACGTAATGTCGAATACACGTCGCCCCAACTTTGGTGCGATGGAAGCCGTGGCGACCGTAGCCGCTACCAACCTCGGTGGTAGAATCGAACTGACGCTTACACCCAGCAGTAAAAACCTCCTTTACGCGGGTGTGGATTACCGCGACCTGAGCCGCAGTGGCAACCGAGAACGCAAAGTAAAAGTGAACATGATGACAGGCCAACCACTGCCAGCACCCCGATTTTTCACCGACCCAATCTGGCAGCAAGCATGGATACGCAATACGGGGTTATTCGTCGAAGGCAAGCGTTTCATCAACGATAAACTGACCTTCCAATATGGACTTCGCACCGATTTCGTGCAGGCCGGCAGTGATGCTCCCGCGCCCGGATTCGTAGAACTCTATCCCGAAAAAACAGATGGCGAACAAGAGGTAAACATAGGAGCTACCTTGGGACTGAACCACCAAGTCTCCGCCGCCCTTAACTGGCAACTCTCCGCCGGACGAGGTGTGCGTACGGCCAATATGATTGAACGCTACATTTACCATTTCACGGTGGGGGTCGATCCTTATGAATACGTGGGTAATCCATCGCTGCGCCCTGAAGTGAACAATCAGGTGGAGCTTTCTGCCCGCTTGAAACAACCACGCTACGAAATCGGTGCTAGTGTGTTCTATTCATACCTACAAGACTATATTTCAGGAGCCATCGACACTACATTGGCAAGGCTGTATGCTGGCACTTTACCCTACAGCCGCCGATATGTAAACGTTGAAAAGGCCATGCAGGCAGGTGTTGAATGTGATCTGACAGTGGAAATATCACCTCAATGGACTGCCCGTTTAGGCGGCAGCTACACCTATGCGCAAAATATCAGCTGGAATGAGCCATTGGCCGAAATACCTCCTATGCAAGCCTATGCGGAGATCCGCTACGAGCGTAAAAAATGGTGGATGGAAGTGGGTGAACGCTTAGCGGCTGCCCAGAACCGCATATCAACCCAATTCGGAGAAACATCAACAGATGGTTTCCAAGTGACAGACCTACGCGTAGGCGTGGAACCCGTTGCGGGTTTGCAATTAGGGTTAGCGGTACTCAACGTATTCGATACCCACTACCGCGAACACTTGAACCGTAAATATGCGAACCAACCCGAAGCAGGAGTACTGTATGAACCTGGAAGGAATATTTCCTTGATGGCGAAGTATAGTTTTTAGACATACTCTTAAGCTATAAACCTGCCCCCTCTTTTTCTTGCATAGAGAAAGAGGGGGCTTTCTTTAATCCAACCTACTAGGCAGCACCTCGGCGCTTACTGCTCCAAACCAACCCGAATTCCATTTTTCTCACCGTGACCTCGCATGACAACGGTATCGCCATCTTGTATAAAAACACGGGTGCTTCCGTCTTTCATCTGTAATGGACGAGTACCAGCCCAAGCCAGCTCCAGCATTGAACCAAAGGAGTCGTCGGTGGCACCACTAATGGTACCCGAAGCGAGCATATCACCTATGCGCAAATTGCAACCGTTGACCGTATGATGCGCTAATTGCTGAAGCATATTCCAATACATATAGCGGAAGTTGGATCGGCAAACCGTCGTTTCTTCTCCATTTTCGGGGGTGATTCCTACTTCCAAGTGTATATCGTAGTTCTGCATACCCTCATACTGCAAATAGGGCAACACATCCGGCTGTTGTACAGGCCCCGGAACGCGGAAGGTATCCAATGCCTCTATTGTCACAATCCAAGGGGAGATGGATGAAGCAAAGTTCTTACCCAAAAACGGCCCTAGCGGCACGTATTCCCACTGTTGTATATCCCTTGCCGACCAGTCATTGAAGAGTACCAGCCCAAAAATATGGTCGGCGGCCTGTGCGGTACTCACGGGTTGCCCCAAATCGTTTTCTTTGCCAATAATGAAAGCCATTTCCAACTCAAAATCGAGGCGGGCAGTAGGTTGGTAAACGGGTAGCTCTGCTCCTTTGGGCATAACTTGTCCCCTCGGGCGACGCACGGGCGTGCCACTCACCACAATGGAAGAGGCTCTTCCGTGGTATCCCACAGGTATATGCCGCCAATTGGGCAAAAGGGCGTTCGCCGGGTCGCGAAACATCTTGCCTACGTTCGTAGCGTGTTCGATGCTGGAATAAAAATCGGTATAATCACCCACTCGTACTGGCAGGTGCATACGCGCTGATTCGACAGCCACCAATGCCTTTGGGTTTGTAGCCAAGGGCGAATCGGGATCACACAGCCATTCTTGCACCCGTAAACGGACGGCATTTGTGGTGGGTTTGCCCAAAGCGATGAATGTATTAAGCGTTTCCTTATTAACAACCCAACTATCAAAGCCTAGGTCAGCAAAAAGCCCTTGCTGCGCCAGCTCACACAAATCCACGATCAGCTCCCCAATCGCAATACCCGCACGAGGGGTCAATTTATCGGTAGAAAAAACACCAAAAGGCAAGTTGTAAATAGTAAAATCGCTCCCATCAGGAACTGGAACCCAACTTTTCATAATAAATAATTAGTATTAAGGGACGGGAAAAAAATAAGTGACCCCATTTTTGGCTTGGCTTCAGAAAAAATGGGACCAGTTATTTCCGTCAAATTACTAAATGGTCACTACTCCATCCACGATTGATAATAGATGCCGTCGTCGATACGCAAGGCATTTTCCGTCACTTGTAAAGGTGCGAAAGTGTCGATCATCACGGCCAACTCCTCTGTTTCCTTCTTGCCAATGCTGCGTTCATACGCTCCGGGGTGCGGGCCGTGTGGGATGCCAGCAGGATGAAGGGTGATATATCCGGGCGCAATATCATTGCGACTCATAAAATCACCATCGACGTAGTAAAGCACTTCGTCGGAGTCGATATTGGAATGGTTGTAAGGCGCCGGAATCGCCTTGGGGTGATAATCGTACAATCGCGGACAAAAAGAACAGATCACAAAAGCTTTGGTCTCAAAGGTCTGATGCACAGGTGGTGGTTGATGTACACGCCCCGTGATAGGTTCGAAGTTATGGATGGAAAAGCCATAAGGGTAGTTATATCCATCCCAACCCACTACGTCGAAAGGGTGAGCAGCATAGATATACTCCGTTAGGGTCTGTTGCTTTTTAATAAAAATACGAAATTCCCCCTTGTCGGTATGGGTTTCCAAATGCGTTGGCAATTTGTAATCCCTTTCGCAGAAAGGAGAATGTTCCAACAACTGGCCAAACCAGTTTCGATACCGTTTGGGGGTATAGATGGGGTGGAAAGACTCGGCATATAGGATGCGATTGTCTTCCGTATCAAAATCAATCTGATAGATCATACCTCTGGGGATAATGAGGTAATCGCCATACTCAAAGCGGATATTTCCCATGAAAGTACGCAGCGTACCCGTGCCTTTGTGGATGAAAAGCATCTCATCTGCATCGGCATTTTTGAAGAAATAATCCTTCATAGATTTCCTAGGTGCTGCCAACCCTACATGTACATCCTTGTTGACCAACATCGGTTCGCGACTTTCGAGGTAGTCATCTTTGGGTGCCACCTGAAAGCCAACTAGTTTTAAGGATTTCATGTTTTTTTCCACGGCGATCTTTGGACTCACATCAACGGTAGGGCCAATCTCCTTAACCATGGTGGGGCGATGATGATGATACAGCAGTGATGACATTCCATCGAAACCGACCGTTCCAAAAAGCTGCTCGTAATACAGCCCGCCATCTGGTTTTTCAAAAATCGTGTGCCGTTTTTGAGGCACTTGGCCTAGCTTGTGGTATATGGGCATAACATTAATATTTGGTTAGCAACGCAGTAGCGCCGTAAAGTTATAGCAAATTAGTTGCTTTGACAAGTTTGTCGTTTGCCAATCTACTTTTATAGTCTTAACCTATACCCACATGTGTCATAATTAACCGATACACGGCCAGCGACTATCTGCTATCGGCCAAGCCGACACACAGCAAGCCAAGATCGAGGCTTGATAACGATGGTTGAATCCGAACGATACCGAGGGAAATGGTGTGATTATCTTTTTCCTTCCCTAAACAAGTTGGAGAATATAAGTCATGTTTACTGATACCCTAACATCTCTATCAAGTAAGCACCAGAATAGCCAGCGTTGATGAGTTCCTGTTTTAATTTATTGGCATCCGACTTGTTGGCAAATGATTCACGAGACTCAATCACCCAGACCTGCTCGCAGGGGCGATACCGTGCCACTAACTTGGGATGAAAAGGATAATCATGGGGGTCTGTGTGCCGCAAAATAGCCACCTGCACTTTATATTCGGGCACGGGGGTCGTATTGAAGCGGGGTAAAGAAGGCCGAGAACTAGCACTTTTACTATAGTCCGTTGGCAACTCATCACAATAAGATGGGCGTGCCTCTTGTGCCATGACTACACCTTGAAGAATAAAACAATAGTAAGAATAAGTATAGTGGACAACCTGTTTTTCATGTTCATATTAAGTTGATGACGAGAATTTTAACGCTACTTTGGACGTTTGATTAGGACGAATCCCTTCCTTCTGCGTCACTTCATTCGGCAATTAAGCATAAATGTAGGTATGAATCAAGTAACCTGATGCTATTTCCTTGAAATAATTATTACTTTAGCACCATCAACCTTTTACATTCCATGTTTAAGCGCTACCCTTTTTTTCATCAGTTGGACAGTATGGATTGTGGCCTACCTGCTTGCAGATGGTGGCGGCTGTACATGGTGCAAAGTATGATTTAGCACATTTGCGCACGCTATCCTTCATTGACCGGGATGGTGCCAGCTTACTAGGAATTGCTAAAGCTGCCGAAGCTATCGGCATGGAAGCTACGGCTGTTCAGTTGCCTTTTTATGGAACAGATGACACAGCTGGCTTGGTAGAAATGGGACTCCCCCTTATCGTCCACTGGGAGCAGAACCATTATGTAGTGGTTTACCGTATTTCGCGCCAATATGTTTGGATAGCGGACCCTCGTTCCTACGACATACAGCGCCTGCCCATCGCTACATTTCGGGCAAGGTGGAAAATGGGACACACAAGCGGTATTGCATTACTGTTGGCACCTACCTCTGATTTTCTTACTTTAGCAAATACTAACGATTCACCCACAGGCACACATTATCGTGGGTTCAGCAGCTTACTGCATCCTCATCGCCGATTGATTATCCAACTTGCTATTGGTATGATTGCGGCGGGTGTGATGCAATTGATAGCTCCTTTGCTAACCCAAGCCGTCGTAGATATTGGTATCAATCAGCGAAATCCTGGCTTTGTATATATGATGCTGGCAGGGATGCTCCTACCTTTATAGGCGAAACAGCCATACGTTTACTGCAAGGTTGGGTGTTATTGTTTGTAGGCATGCGCATACATGTAAGCCTCATTACCCGTTTTTTACAAAAAATGCTCAAGTTGCCATTGGCCTTTTTTTACCAAAAAACTACGGGCGACATTCTCCAACGCATACACGACCAACAACGAGTAGAGCAACTGCTTACCAACGGCACCCTTACCTTTATTTTCTCCATTTTTAGCCTATTACTTCCGGGGGATTATTGCTATGGTATTTGCCAACCATTTTTTTAGTGTTTCTCGTGGCTGCTATCTTGTATTTCAGTTGGGTATGGGTCTTTCTACGCCCGCGTGCTCAGCTTGACCAGCAGCGGTTTTTGGAAGAAACACGCCATCAGAACAACATCATGGATATGATTCTGGGTATGGCCGACATTCGTTTGCAACAAAGCGAAACCCCTAGGTATTACGCTTGGTTATCGGTGCAGGAGCAGTTATTTCATACCCACAGCCGTTTTCTGCGGTTGGTGCAATACCAAGACAGCGGAGCAGGATTTATCAGCCAACTCAAGGATATCATCATCCTTTCTAGCCGCTGACGCGGTCATTCAAAATACGCTCACGTTGGGCGGGATGCTGGCCATACAATTTTTGGTGGGGCAAATGAATGTTCCGCTTCGGCAATTAGCAGGATTCCTGCGCACTTGGCAAGATGCCCGCCTGAGCATGGAGCGCATCAGCGAATGGCAGCAACTACCCGATGAAGAGCAACCCGTCCCCTACCCTACGGACTGGCAGGCGCCACAGGACATTACCATTTCCCACCTCTCTTTTGCTTATAATCCCCTTGTTGGCAATATTCTCCAAGATATTTCCTGTACACTTCCGGCTGGAAAAACCACTGCTATCGTCGGTGCCAGTGGCTCGGGCAAAACGACCTTTATCAAACTCCTCCTTGGTTTCTACCCCCCTACTCACGGGCACATACAAATAGGTGGCAGCACGCTGAAAGAAATGGGACTTAAAAAGTGGCGGCAACAATGTGGTGCGGTGCTCCAAGACGGGCATATTTTTTCAGATTCCTTGCTCAACAACATCATCGAAGGGCAAGGTTCGCCCAACAGGGAGCAACTACAAGCCGCACTGACCATATCTTGCCTACAAGAGTTTGTACAAAAACTTCCCCAAGGGCTGCAAACGCAAATCGGAGTACAAGGCAGTGGTATCAGCCAGGGCCAGCGCCAGCGCATACTGATGGCCAGAGCCGTTTACAAACAACCCCATTATCTTTTCTTGGACGAAGCAACGAATGCGCTGGATGCGCAACATGAAAAGGATTTGCTCCAAAATCTTGAAACGTTCGCGAACGGCAAAACCGTCGTTGTGGTAGCTCATCGGCTTAGTACCATACGACACGCCGATCATATCATTCTCATCCATGAAGGCCGTATAGCAGAACAAGGCACTCACGAAACACTCATCCAAGCGAAGGGGCTATATTACCAGTTGGTGCAAAATCAACTATCCGTGTAAAAATTTAGGTTCTTTGACAAATAGTGTGGGCCTCCCTTCGGGCGCTATTGTATCTCGGCTATGCCGACGACGTTCCACAGCTCTCTAGGCTAAGCCTAGATCGGCCAGCTTCCTACGGTCGCTGTCTGTCCGCTATAGCGGCCACTGTTGCACAACTTGTCTCGGCCTTTTGCCGAGATCGCTAGGCCAGCACGACCACGAGATTTGTCAAAGAACCAAAACTTAGAAAAAAATTGTTAAAAAAAACTTACTTTTCGGTTTGGTTGCGTCATATCTACCAACATGTAGAAAATTATCAAACTAAACTAAAAATGTATGAGAACTTTGCTCCAAACCTTGTGCCTTTTAGTGGCACTTGCTGCCTTTGCGCCAGCACTACAAGCGCAAACTGCCGATTACCCCGAAAGCTGGGCTTTCCGTGCCATCGCTGTGAACTACAAAATACCAGAACCGTTGCTGCCTGCTTCCTATGCAGAAACTCCTGATTTCACAGCGGGTATGGAAGCTGAATACTATCGCCATTTAAGCAAACGCTTCAACCTTAGTTTTCCCTTCCGGATTTTCAAAGCTCAATTATTGAATGAAGAGGGTAGCAGATACCGCCAATCCATCAATTTCGGGCTTAATGCTTTGATGAACATCAACCTGTATAACGGCAGGGTTTTCCGTCCTCATTTCTTCACGGGCGTAGGTACGGTGCTGGAAAGAAGTCAGGAGTTCAACATCGATGTTCCTTTTGGCCTTGGACTTAACCTCCTGTTAGGCAAAGCTACCTACCTAAGTGCTACGGGCGCGTACCACTTCAGTGGCGACTACTATCGCGACCACGTTCAGGCTGGCTTAGGTCTCCGCCTTATGTTTGGTAATGGCGAAAAAGAAATGGCACCTACTGCGCCTTCCGACCGTGATGGCGACGGTATTGCCGATGCCTCCGATTTGTGCCCCGACCAAGCAGGTACTGCTGCCCTGAACGGCTGCCCAGACCGCGATGGCGACGGCATTGCTGATGCCTCTGACCTATGCCCTGATCAGGCTGGTACAAAAGCATTATCCGGCTGCCCAGACAGCGATAATGACGGGGTAGCTGATGCCTCTGACAAATGCCCCAACGAAGCAGGCCCTGCTAGCAATATGGGATGCCCTGTTACTGATCGCGATGGCGACGGCATTGCCGATGCCTCCGATAAATGTCCTGATTTAGCGGGTGTTGCCTCTGCTGGAGGATGCCCAGACCGCGACGGCGATGGCTTGGCAGATGCGAACGACGACTGCCCCAACCAAGCGGGTACTGCCGCTAATGGTGGCTGCCCAGACACGGACAATGACGGCATTGTAGATAGACTCGACTCTTGCCCCAATGAGGCAGGCCCTGCCGGCAATAAAGGTTGTCCGGAAATTTCACAAACGGATCGCGCTGTCCTCACCGAAGCGGTTCAAGCCGTAGAGTTTGAAACAGGAAGTGCTGTCATTCGCAAGGATTCCTACGAAATTCTTGATAAGGTAGCGGACATCCTCAAGCGCTACCCTGGCTATAAGGTACGCATTGGTGGCCACACCGACTCCATCGGTTCGGCGGAAAGCAATATGTCTTTATCTGAAAAGCGTGCTAAAGCCTGCTACGATTACTTACTCAATAAGGGCATTTCCGCCGGGCGCATGTCGCACCAAGGATACGGGGAAAGCCAACCTATTGGCGATAACCGTTACGCTCCGGGACGTGAGCAAAATCGCCGCGTGGAGTTTGATGTTTATATCGAATAATATGACTAAGGGACGGGAAAAAAATAAGTGATCGCATTTTTGGCTTGGCTTTATGCACTAAGCGTAGGAATACTTGCACAAAGCGTGTGTATAAAGACAAGCCTTCAGAAAAAATGGGATCAGTTATTTCCGTCAAATTACTAATGATACTGAGTAGCTTATTATCGCTACCGCAGACACACGACAACAGGCAGCTAGGGAAAGATTCTTTAGCTGCCTGTTTCGATTTTTATGGTTCTTTGACATAAGATGTGGAATTTCTGGCCTAGCGATGTGGAACAGTGGCCGCGATAGCGGACAGACAGCGACCGCAGGAAGCTGGCCGATCTAGGCTTAGCCTAGAGAGCTGTGGAACGTAGCGCCCGTAGGGAGGCCCACACTATTTGCCAAAGAACCGTTTATATTAAGGGAAAAAAGCTATTTCCGGGTGTTACGTACGCCACGCCCAATGCTTCGGCAATGGTAGCAGCAATATCGGCAAAGCTCTCGCGAATACCCATGCGCTCGCCTGTTTGAACGTGCGCCCCATAGCAAAGAATCGGGATATACTCACGAGTATGGTCGTTGCCTGTGAAGGTGGGGTCGTTGCCATGATCGGCAGTGATAATGAGCAGATCGTCATCTTTCAGTTTATCAAACAAAGAAGGCAACCAAGCATCAAAGGCCATCAGTGCGTTGGCATAACCTGCTACATCCCGCCTATGGCCAAAAAGCATATCAAAGTCAACTAAGTTGGTGAAAATTAAGCCATGCGCTACTTTGTCCATAGCATCTAAAGTGGCTTGCATACCCTCGGTATTATCGGCGGTTTTAGTGTAAGCGGTAATACCTTTACCTGCGAAAATATCCGAAATTTTGCCTACTGCATATACGGTTTTACCTGCATCCGCAATGGCATCTAAAACGGTATGCGGAGGAAGGAGCGCAAAGTCTTTCCGTCTGCTGGTGCGGGTGTACTGCCCTGAAGCGCCTGTAAAAGGTCGAGCAATTACGCGGCCTACTTCCCATTCTCCAGTAAGTAATTCCCTTGCGATGCGGCATATTTCGTACTGTCTTTCAATGGGGATAACCTCCTCGTGCATGGCCACCTGAAAAACGCTGTCGGCAGAAGTATAAACAATGGGTTTTCCCGTAAGAACATGTTCGTCACCGAGTTCATTGATAATACTAGTGCCAGACGCAGCCACATTACCGATCACTTCCAAACCAGTCGCTTGTTCAAAAGTACGGATAAATGAAGAGGGGAAACCTGTTTCGGTAAAAACTGGAAAAGGTTGCTCCAACACGATTCCGCTGATTTCCCAATGCCCCGTCGTAGTGTCTTTGCCTGCGGAACGTTCTGCGGCCTTGCCATAAGCAGCCGTTGGCCGGTCGGTAGAAGGCAAATCGTTGGCTGGAACAATATTGCCCAGCCCCATACGCGTGAGATTAGGAAGCGACAAGTCGGGGTAGTTGCTGGCAATATGTCCTAGTGTGTCGCTGCCCACATCGCCATAGCGGTCCGCATCGGGCAGGGCACCTATGCCGACACTGTCCAAAACAATGAGGATGACTCTTTTCATTACAGAATCCATAGCAATTGGTTTGTGTAGCAAAAGTAGTAAGAGTATGTCTAATTGGAGAGAATGATGCGATGTATTTTAACGTAAATTATGGATAATAACGAAATGTAAAAAATTAAAAACCAACAGGTTAGGGTGCCCCCCCTGCCAAACAGGGGTCGGGCTATCCGCTCCAGTACCTCCCTGCGGTCGGCACGTCCGCTTCTATCCCTTGCACAAAATTCATTTAACTGACTATCAATTACTTGCGTATTTATCATTCAATTTATCATCCATAATTCACGTTATTTTATCACAAGGCTGACCGTCACCAAAGGCTTTGTTTTTAACAGTGTGTGCAACAAATTAGTGGCGAGTTAGTATGACCTTCGGTAATTCTCAAGAATCCACTCCTTCTTGCAAGGGTTAAATGAGGGGGTTTCTCCAAAGAATATATATAAGTGCCACTAATTTGTTGCATACGCTTTTTAACATACTCAACAGGGAGAAGAAAGTAAGGAGGTGATGCGTAGTAGAAGGGTATGTAGATCGGAAAAGGGTATAGCGGCCCCTTGTGGGAGGGCCCACCCTGACTGTCCGGTTCGCCATGCCTCAACAGCCCGTTTTTGAGTACGGACAAAAGGCTTTTCCTCTGCCGCGTGGTGACAGTACCCACACGCCAGTCAATCATGGTCTTTTACAAGACCCCAGCAACCTTTACCATGGATGACGCAAGCGGAAGAAAAAGTTGCTCGCGCATCGCCCGAATGCTCCGGTGACAAAGCCGAAGTTATAGTCTTCCACGGCAGGATTTGTGAGAATTTGACAGAGCTATTTTTTCTACTCACAAGGCAAAAAACGTAGGCAACGCAGCACGTTGACGAGGCTTTTTAACGTAGTGAGGAGAAAAAAGAGCAAGACAAAACCTCACAAATTTCGCCTTGGAAGACTATATATACCTATGAAGTGCAGGTGGGTTGTCAATCCACTGCTATGGATGCAAAAGTAAGTATTTTTTTTAATAAAACAAAGTTAATACAAAATTTTAATAAAAAAACATAAAATATGTTTCATGGAGGCACTTCAGTAGTCATATTGGCAAACCGATTTAGCAATTGTATTTATTTCGTTTCAGTTTTATAGAGTACACAAGTTTTAAGTCGGTTGTAGTTTGTTAATAGAGAATGTTCAAATTCATATTGTTTTTTCATTCCAATTTTTGTCATAATGCGTTCCGATTTTGTGTTAATTTTCGGTGCAATAGCATATACATTTTCAAGTTTTAACTCGTTGAAAGCATATTCAAGACATTTTTCGCTCCTTCTGTCGCAAAACCTTTGTTCCATTCATTACTATGTATTCTCCAGCCGATGTCAATACAAGGTGTAAAATCTGCCTTATAAGTCTGCTCAGAAAGGCCAATGAAACCTATAAATTTATTGTCTTCAAGTTTATCAACCGCGAAATAGCAAAAACCTTTGTTCTCAAATTGATTTTTCATTCGTTCAATAAATTCTGTAGTCTGTTCTTTTGTCGGGATATTGGGAAAAACTCCATCACTTTTTCGTCAGAATTTATTTCGTGCATTTTGTCAATATCGGTTAAATTCCAATTTCTAAATCCAAGGCGATCGGATGTAAATATGTATTTTTTCGTATTGTTCATTTTTCTGTCGGTCTTTCAAAATAAAAGCTGACGCTAAGGACGCTCCACACCCCCACCCCATCCCGATAGCTATCGCCCCTCCATTTCGGCTATCAGGGAACATCGCTTTTTGCTCTTTGCGGCAGCGTAGCGATTTAGGGGCAAGTTAGGGGTTTTCTCAGGTTTTTTGTGCTGCTTTTGGATGGACTTCATTGTGGGGTGCTGCCATTTATTCATTCTGTTGGTTTAAGAGTATATCAATGTCTTGTTTTACAAGAGGAAGTATTTTTTGCCCAAGAAAGAACAATTCTGTTGTAATATCGTCAAGGATATTGTTTGTCGTTGAGTAATTATTTTCTGCGTTAGTTATTGCTGTTTCAATATGGATTGGGTGTTTCCTGTTGTCAAAACCACCACTTACAATTGTGTTTAAATATTCTTTCCAATTGTCTATTGAATTTCGGGGTTTTTCATTTCTAAAATGATAATACAACCAAACCTCAAAGGACGGATTACTTTGTCCAACAAACCAATTTTGATGATGCGATACGCTTTCTCTTAATGTGTCAATTTGGTTGTCCCACTTGTCTGTATCAATAATAAACCAAACTTCATCTTCGTCATTTATGGTATAAGTGGGATTCGGGTTTTCTTCGCTTTTTAATAGCCTTTGACAAGCATTATTGTATAATCCCATCGGTGAATTTTTACCGTCTTCAATGGGTACAATTTGAATAATAATTTGCGAGGCAATTCTATTAAAAAAGTAGAAATACGTAGTTTCTCTTTTATCTCCTTCGCAAAAGATAAAGTAAAGTTTGCCGTCTTTTGTAGGCTCTCGTCTTTCGTATATTTTATTCCTTTTCATCTTGAAATTTATGCCAATTTAAGTCTTGTAAATTTGCTAAAAAAGGAATTGCTCCGTACCTACCATTTAAGTAACCTTTTCTTATGTCAATGGTGCTGTGTTCTTTGAAATCACTCAATGAATAAAGTTTTGTAACACCTAAAACGCTTTTTTCAGTAAACCAAATTTCGTCTGTTCTAAATATTTCTTGGTCTAACAGGTTAGATTCGTGAGTTGAAAAAATCAATTGACCTTTTGTTGATTCATCTTTACTGAACTTACTAACGATTTCTTTGATAATTAAAGGGTGAATGCTTCTTTCAATTTCGTCAATTATGAATGTAGGAGAATTTCGTATTACACTATTAAACGCAGGTAAATACTCTAAAAGCCTTCTTGTTCCGTCAGATTCTTCGTCAAACCGAAACTCCACGTTTTGATTATTGTCGCCTTTATGTTCAAACAAAAGCCTTTTTGCCAAAATCTTTCCGTTATCATTTACAACAACTACTTCTTCCGTAGTTTTTGCGTTTGTAACTAAGCCAATTTTCTTTTCAGGGTTGTTTTTCAACTCTACCTTTATTTCATCAACTTCTTTCTGGTTATCCTTTCCAAAAAACTCCTCTACGGTTTTAACATCAACTTTTAAGTTTGCAATCCCGGTATTGAAAGAACACATAAGTTCATTTGCAAACTCTTTAAAGCCTTCTTGGGATTCAATTTCTAACACGAGACCAGTTGCCTTTGTTTCGGGATAGATAACGGTTAAACCGTGTTCAAACCATTCATAAGCCACTTTAATGTCAATAAACGCATTATTGCTTATGGTGTTTAATAGACTAAAAAGCGGTTGATTTGGTTTTAGCAAATCAGTTTCAATAATTTTCTTTAAAGTCAAATTTTCTTTATTCTCTTCAAACTCCGCAAAAAAAGAAATTGTCGTTTTTCCATTTTTATACATTCTATGGAAAATCATTTCATCTTCTTGATTAGCATTGTTTGAACTAAAATATTCATCAATAACTAATCCGTCATTAATGGCAATAGAATAGTAGTATATTGCATTGTTGGCAAAAAATTCAATGGCTAATTCAACAGGTTCTGTCTGTGATGATTCAGAGAGTTTGAATTTTTGACTTGTAAGAGAATTAGGAATGAGTCCTCTTATAATCATCATTTTTAACAATGATATAGAGCGAATCAAGTTAGATTTCCCTGAACCATTTGCCCCATAAATTGCCGACAATTTTAAAATCTCAATACCACATTTTGTGTGTTTGTGCTGAGATAATCTTTTCGTTTTACTCGGAAGCAAATTGAATTCTGTTTCTTCTTTAAAGGAAAACAAATTTTTTATTGCAAATCTTATTAGCATGTCGTGAAATTTTCACACAAATATAGCGATATGCTTTTAAAAATCAAACATATTTAGCATAAAATTGATTTTCACGTGAAAATCTCACGCAAAATACGTTTTCCCGTGAGAATTTTCCTGTCCTGGTGATGTCAGCTAAGGTTGCACCCAAAAAAACGCTAAGGACGCTCCACACCCCCACCCCATCCCGATAGCTATCGCCCCTCCATTTCGGCTATCAGGGAACATCGCTTTTTGCTCTTTGCGGCAGCGTAGCGATTTAGGGGCAAGTTAGGGGTTTTCTCAGGTATTTTGTGCTGTTTTTGGGTGGACTTTATATTTTTTACTCCTTGCTGCTAGCCGTAAAACCGGAGGGCAAGCCCTGCAAGCGTAGCCAGTCGTAGCGCGGACGCTGCGACGATCAGGTAGCATTATCATCACAGCCTTTGTGAGTAGCCAGTTATTAATTCTTTCTCCATGCAATGAAACGGATATTCTCTTTCGGGAAAATTGACATCTCCACGTATGAAATACTTTCGTTTTTTATAAAAAATCATTTTTTCCGTTCAAATCGCTAGCCCAGTACGACCACTAGATTTGTCAAAGAACCATAAAAATTTTAGTTCTTGGGATTTTGTTTTATCAGCCTGTAAAAAATATAAATATGGCTCATAAAAGTTGTCAAACCATACGTTACAAACATTAACCAAATGAAACCCAAATTTCTTGGTCATAGAGTTTTAATCCAAAAATTGAGGGAAGGCAGTTACCAAATCGGTAAATCCAACTATGTTAAAAACCCAAACCAATGGAATGTGAATTCCATTTGGTCTTTAAAGCAACTGTTGTGATGATGGCTAAAATCGCGGTAGTCAAGTCCCAAAGTCCTACTGTTGTTAAAAAGTCGGTTGGAAAGCCGTCATAAAATTGCTCTTTTGCCATAAATGATAAACCCAAATACCGAAAAGGTGTTGAGGAATACAAATGGTAAAAGGGCATCGTGAATTGAAAGTTTTGAGACTTTTGGCTGAATCCAATACCTGAAGCCCAAGTAAATGGCAACCGAGCCTGTCAGGGCTTGTAAATTGATGATTGTGAAATTGTCCATATTTTATGTTGTTGAGTATTTTGATACTAAGTAATTTGACGGAAATAAACTGTTCAATTTTTTAGAGATTCGCAAATATTTTCACATAATTTCCTTTCAGTCAATTATTTAGAAAATTTTTCCGAATCAAAAATTGAACAGTTTATTTTTATCCCGTCCCTAAGTGATTGAGGTAAAAAATCATTCCCCAATAAGTAAGCATTAGTACTGGTATGGTGGTGTTTATCGGAATAGCAAATTCCGGAATACCAAACCATGTGCGAAGTGAAATAGAAGCTATAAAATAAAAAACTAACCAAAGTAAATCTTGCAATTGGCTGGCAATCAAAAAATAAAGCAATGTTCCTTTTGGAAGTTGCTTTTCATGAGCTAGTAAAGCTGGTGCGAAATGACCTGATAGCATCTTATTTTATTGATTTAATGCTGCTTTGTTCAAGCCTTTGATTGCATAAACACCTGCAATAATGGCTATTGCTATTCTAATCCAATGCGAAATAACCCAACCGTCCAATTGGCTTGTGGCTGTAGCAGCGTCATATTTTAAAGCCATAAAATCCAAGTTCATTGGCAGATGATATATGGAAGTTTGAATAATGGTAGCCGTTACACCCCAAAAAGCAAATCGCCAATATTTTCGGCTTTCCGAATTTTTGTCGCTTTTCAAAAACACAAAAAGGCTTCCTAACCAAGCGGGTAAAAGTGTCAAAGCAGTCGGAACTAAAAGCAGTGGAAAATCTATGGCGAAGAATTTCATAAATTCTATTGGGTCAAGCGACTGCCAATACATAGCGTGGCTTAAACCGATGTTGAGCATATTGCCCGCAAATGCTCCAATGCCAATGATGGCGATTATTGAGATTGTATTTTTCATAATTATTTCTTTACAGGAATAGGTCGGTTATTTAATTGCTTGAATATAAACTTTGGTGCCAGTCTGCTCAACAATTTGAGCTGTGTAGAAATCCCTGGCGTTATTTCTTCCTTGTCGTTGATATAGCCCTTCCAAAATGCTTCGGCCAATTTTTCGGGGGGCATTGGTTTTAGATTGGATTGTCTCATCTTGGATTACTGGTTTTAAAGGGAACCTGCATGTAATAATTTGCTGTGAAACCAAAGCATCAAAGCGGGTGGAATTAATTCTATTGCGATAAGGAAAATGAGAAAAGGTGTTGCCGGATAATTTCTCAATGCAAGTGTTCTGACGATACCGCCAATGACAAGGGCTATCATCAAGAATCGGAACAGCGCCGTTTCTGACGGATTCCAAGCCACATAGAAAAATGCCAAAGATGTGGCCATCCAAATAGCAGCTACAAAGCGATGATTATTATCGGTCATTGGGTCTGTGAGGGCTGCATTGTATTTAGCTGTTGTGCCCATAAAGCCTGTGGCAGTAGCAATGAGTCCGTAAAGCACCAAGAAAATACGGATGAATAGTAGCATGATTATGAAGTTTTAGATGTTGGCTTGAGAAAACAATAAGCTGCTATCATGATGGGTATCGCAAAAGGTATGTGCTGAAGAATATCTATTGCGCCTGCGTTGGGAACGAAGCTACCCCAAACAAACATATCCACTACAATCACCAACAAAAGGGTAACTAAGTGGAAATAACCCGCCAACCTGAATTGACGAAAAGAAATAGCCAGCAAAACGAAAATCGGCGGAAGAACGTCTCCCACGGCTTTGAAAATAGCGAGGATTTTTCCAAATCGCAGGGCAGCATCCGAGTCGGGAACGATGGAAAACGAACCTTCGGCAGCCGCAGGATGGGCTACCCAGAAAATGCCTATGCCAACCAGCATGACAGCCGACACGATACTCGCCCAAATACCCGTTCTGATGTGTCGGGGTTGACTTTTATTAAGTGAATTTTTGAAAGATAAAGCATCCATGTAAATCTTATTTTTCACAAAATTAAGATTCGGTTGCTTGAATCAACTTGACAAATGATAAGTTCGTAACTTTCCTATTTCAAAAGCCTAGACTTTCTTAATCTACTCAATGTTTCCGGTGTTACCCCTAAGAAGGTTGCTACATCCTTTAACTGGAAACGCATCAGAATTTCGGGATGCTTTTTTTCTATGAACTCATAGCGTTGTAAGGCATCTAGCTTAAGAAACATCCTTCGCATGCTAAATTCTTCAATAAACTCCTCTTCTGCCATTCTTCTGCCAACGCGTTCTATGTAGATGGATTGTCGATACAAATATTCAAGTTGCTCAATGTCCAGGGTTAGAAACTCGCAGTTCTCTTCACAAATGATTGCAAGATCACTAGGCTCACCAGTCAGGGCACTATGCAAGACTGTAAATATTTTTGGTGCCACGTAAAAATGAGTGGTCTTGTTTATACCATTGTCCATCTCAACCTTTCTTACAGCACCTTTGGTCATATGCCAAATTGTTTTGCAAGGTTTATCAAAGTGAAGTATCGTTTCACCTTTTATTGCTTTCACTACCTTTAAATGTTGTTGATATAATTTCCAATCAACATCAGGAAGAATGCCCGCAATATTTTCAATGTATTTTCTCATTCTTACTTCATTTTATACGGTTATCAGATTTCTTCCTTTCTGAAATTTATTGTATAATTGCTTTGTCCGTTTAGCCTGAAATGTATGTGCTTTTGAATGGGTTCATTTTTTCAAATACCGCAACTCTAAGGACTGTCTGCGCCCCCACCCCATCCCAATAGCTATCGGGACTATCAGGGAACATCGCTTTTTGCTCCTTGCTGCTACGTAGCGATTTAGGGGCAAGTTAGAGGTTTACATTGGTTTTTTGTGCCGTTTTTGGGATGGACTTCAGATTTTTTTACATCTTGCTGTTAGCCGTAAAACCGGGCTGCAAGCCCTGCGAGCGTAGTTCGTTGTAGTGCAGGTGCTTCGATGAGCAGGGCAATGTGCTTGCAAACAGCGTTGGTATTTCATCTTGTTATATTGGTGGAAGTCCCAATTCTTTTAAAAATTTGTTGTGTGTCTCTCTTGCTTTTGATATGTCCTTGTCAAGGTCAACGAGTTTTTTGTTTACTTCTTTCAAGTCTATTATTTCTTCGTCTAACGATGTGCTTACATATCTTGAGATATTCAGGTTGAATTCGTTTTTCACAATTTCGTCCATTGTCACGCTACGAGAGTAACGAGTTTCCTCTGTTCTGTTTTTGTATGTGTTAACTATTTTTTCAATGTTTTCAGGAAGTAAACTGTTTTGTCGTTTGCCTTTTTCAAAGTGGTCAACGGCATTGATGAATAAAACGTCGTCAAACTTTTTACACTTCTTTAAAACCAATATACAAACTGGAATACCTGTCGAGAAAAACAGATTTGCAGGAAGTCCAATAACGGTGTCAATGTTTCCGTCCTCTAACAATTTTCTTCTGATTTTTTCTTCTGCTCCGCTTCTGAATAAAACACCGTGAGGTAAAATGATTGCCATTGTGCCCTCTTTGCTCAAAAAGTGAAAACCGTGTAACAGAAAAGCAAAGTCGGCTGCCGACTTAGGAGCCAATCCGTAACTTTTAAAACGAAAATCTTCTCCCATAGCCTCCGTTGGTTCCCAACGATAGCTGAATGGTGGATTGGCTACAATGGCATCAAATTCTAATTTCTTAGATGGATTTATTTCATTGAGAATTTCCCAATCGTTTACCAATGTATCTCCGTGGTGGATTTCAAACTCTGTGTCTTTCACGCCATGCAACAACATGTTCATTCGTGCTAAGTTGTAGGTCGTGATGTTTTTCTCTTGTCCGTAAATTTTACCGATTGTTCCTTTTGCATCCGTCATTTTCTTACGCACATTGAGCAACAACGAACCCGAACCACAGGCAAAGTCTAAAACTCGTTCAATCTTTTTCTTTTCGCCTGAACTTGGGTCTTGGCTGTCAAGCGTCACAATTCCTGAAAGAATGTCTGAAATTCTTTGCGGAGTATAAAATTCTCCTGCTTTTTGTCCTGAACCTGCTGCAAATTTTCCAATCAAAAATTCGTAAGCATCGCCTAAGTAGTCAATGTTTTTATCAAAACTGTTGATGCCTTCTGCAATTTTCTGAATGATGTTGCAGAGTTTTTTATTTCGTTCTTCGTAGTTCTTGCCGAGTTTATCAGAATCCAAATTGATTTCAGAAAACAAGCCTTGAAAGGTGCTTTCAAAAGATTCATTCTCGATGTATTTAAAACCGTCTTGCAAAGTGCGAAGTAATTCTTTGCTTTGGGTCTTTGCTAATTCCGCAATGCTGTTCCATAAATGAGTTGGCTCAATTACATAGTGAACCTTTCTTCGCATTTGCTTTTCAAATTCCTTTACATCGGCTTTGTTTTGCTCATACCAAACGGAAAGCGGAGTTCGCTTGTCATTGTCTTTTAGAACTGGATAATCTTTACCCAATTCCTTTTTGGCTGCTACTTCGTAATTGTCGCTGAGATAACGCAGGAACAAAAACGAAAGCATATAATCTCGGAATTGGTCAGCGTTCATGGCACCGCGCAATTCGTCTGCAATTTTCCAAAGTGTATTGCCTAATTGTGTTTGATTATTTTCTGTCATGTTGTTGCTGGTTTTTGTGCAGATTCCTTAAATAATTCTGGTAGATGAAATTTATATTTAATCAGAAATTTATCTACGATTTCTTTGAACAAATCTTTATTGTCTTGAACCATCTCTTTAGGTTCATAAACTGAATATGCTCCATGACTATATATGTTTAAAGCTCTTGCAAAAAGTTCTGCATCAATTATATCCTTAATACAGTCCGAAAAATCATTATGACCAAAAAATGAGGAAGTTTTTTCTAAAATAGTTCTAAGTATATTGAAATGATAAGTTTTTACTCTACTAGAATCTTTTGAATCTACCGAATCTGCAACTTCCTTTAATTCACAAAGCAATGCGATATGATGAAAGAATGGAGTGTCATCCGTTTTTTGCAAGACATATCCATTTACCTTGTTTTTATGTAAAAAATATCTTTTGGAATCTACTGTTTTTAATTCATTACACATGACATTAAAAAACAATGTATGATGGGAGGTTATAACTATTTTTATTTTGTTTTCTCCTTGTCTTTTTTTTAGAATTTGAGCCAAATCACTCGCAACTGTAATAACATTGTTTTCATCAAGTGAAGAAATGGGGTCGTCAATATAAATATATTTAACCCATTTATAGGCATCTGCATTTTCAAATGATAATTCGCAAATAGCAAGGAATACACACCATATAAAAATATTTTCTTCACCTCGGGATATTTTGATATTGAATTCCGTTTCCAATTTATCTATTAGCTCACCCTGCGCGTTTCTTTCTTTCTTTAGAATTTGTCTTTTAAATGTTACCCTAGATTTCTCATAATTTATATCAAAACTAAAATCTGCATAACGCTTTAAATGATTTGATATTCGAGCATCCATAGATAGTTGTTGAAATGCTTTAAAAAAATCTGACTTTGAATTGAACTTCAAAACACGTTCCGAGTCATTTTCTATGTCATTATCCCAATTGAACAAATCTTCAGTAAAAGCATTAAAATATAATGTTTCTGCATCTGGGTTCTTTTTTCTTTTTTTGCTATAATCCTTAAACTCCATTGAAAGGCGAGTTTTTCCTGTTCCATTGAACGCATAAAGTAAAATATAATCACTTTCAATTAGCTCATCACGGAATCTAGCTACTAACTTTTTCAAGTCTGAGTATTTGTTAATTTTTGGTTTACTGCTCATTCTGTTATTTCATTTAGATTAGGGAACAAACCTTGCAATAATCCTTTTTTGTGAAGTTGCAGTGCTTGCAGTTTTTGGCCTTGTGTATTTATCAAATCGTCAATTGATGAGAGTGTATTGGCAATTTTCTTTTGTTCTTTTTGTGATTTTGGAACAATTAACTCTATTTCCCGTAACGTATCTAAACCAATTCTTTTTCTTGTTGAACCTGTTGCTCTCTTTTCAATTGCTTCTCTTACTCGTTTTGAATTTATCAATGAATAAATGAAGTATTTGGAATATTTTTCTTCATCTACTACTAATCTTATTCCATCAGAAGCCATAATACATCTATGTAAATTGTCAGGTATAATACAGGCTCTTCCTACAGGGTCGCCCATTTTTGATATGATTATATCACCTGCGTAAATATTACAACTAAGAAGTTCATCAGCCTTTTCAAGTGACGCATAGATTTTGTTGTCATCATTAAATACGCCATCCCCAATATTTTGAAGTTGTATTATTCTAAATCCACTTGAAGTATAATCACTTGCCATAAGGTTTGAACCGAATGGGCCACCAGTAAAACTCCACTTTACTTTTTTATTTGCTGTATCAATTAATGTTTTCACCACCCACTCCCCACTCCCCTCAAACTCCTTAAACCTTACCCTCGGCACAGTTTCCCCTTCTTGCGGAAATAAATGTTGCAACAAACCTTTTTTATGTGCTTTCAGCACTTCCAGCTTTTTGCTCTCGTCTGTGATGACTTGATCTAAGGACGTAAGGCAAGCTGCAATTCTATTTTGTTCGTTTGGTTTAGGTATCGGAACAGATAGATTTTGATATGCTGAAATATAGTATCGCTTGTGTTCCTTTGCTTCGAACCTAATTAACGACATTAATTCAAAAATGAATTTTAGATCATTTTTACCTTTTGGGCGAAGAATTTTAATTGCTGATGATTTAACCTTAAATGGGAAGTCAACAAATTTCTTGTCAACAGTAAAGTCGTCAAAAATTATAGCAGGTATATCATTGCATATTCCAAATCTTTCTTGTGTGTATCCTAGAATAAAACTTTTGTTTGCAGTTAAAACGGGTGTTCCCTCGGATATATAATTTGTATCCTTGACAATATAATTATCAGGTCTTTCGTAGTCTAAAAGGTTGCTTAATTGCTCGGTTTCCCAAACATCCTTGAATTCAGAAAAACGGAATTCTGGAACTAATCTATTTTGATTCTTTTTACTCATAAGCTTTCAGTCCTGATATTTCCCGCCCTTCGGCTTTCTTTTTTAAAATGGGTGTCAATTCGTCCATCAATGCCAATTCTCTTTTGGTGCGTTCTTTCCAACCCAAGTCTAAGGGTGCAAAGAGATCGCTTAGTTTATCGGCATCAAAAATCATTCGGCTGATGATGGCAGTTGTAAATTGCTGCAATGCTTCAACTTCCAAACCGTTATGCTGTGCTATCTCTGCTAATGTTGCGGCCAGCTTTGCTTCCTTGAATGCTTGATATCCGTCTTTTATTTCGTGCTCATTGAGTGCTTTACCAACTTCTAACTTTTTAATGTAGTCAATAATGTCTTCTCTTTCTTCCATTAGGTTGGCACTACTACTCAACACACCAATCAATTGGTCACGGGTCATTTTTTGCTTTTTCGGTGTGCCTTGTGTGTATTTGGCAATCAGGTTCATGATGTAATCATAATCCACTACCGAAGAAGCAAACAACACAAATTCAAAATCCAATTGCTGGATGTTTTCGGGGGCGTTGCCACCTTCTTTTTGCTGTATTTCTTTAAGTTGTTTGGCAATTTCCAAATACGAACTGCGGAACGAACGCAATTGCTCTTCGGGCATCAAGTTATCAATGGTTGCTTTCTGTTCTTCGTTCAGGTCGGTGTATTGGTCAAGTTGCGTTTTCAATCGTTGCACTTCTTTAAAGCGATTGATAAACTCCACTCGGGCAGCATCGCCTTTAATGTTGTACACTTCCTGCGGTTCGGCTACCATGTTTTTATCTTCCATCCACTTTTCCATTGCCTTAACCGCTTCATGATATTGCTCAATTACCTTTGGTGCAGGGTCAACCAACCAGATTTCTTTGGCGCGTTCTGCCACACTTTCACCGCTGAATAAAGCAATGGCTCTGTCCACTTCGGCTTGTTGTTGGCGGAAATCTAAAATATTGCCATAAGGTTTGGTGTCATTCAAAATACGGTTGGTTCGGCTGAAAGCCTGAATCAATCCGTGAAATTTCAGGTTCTTGTCAACATACAATGTATTCAAATATTTGCTGTCAAAACCTGTGAGCAACATATCCACCACAATCACCAAATCAATTTTATTTTTGCGTGGATAGTCGGCATTGCTGAACTTCTGAAATTTTATGCGTTGCTGAACATCTTGGTAATACAAATCAAATTCAGTGATTCTATGGTTTGAGCCATACTGCTTGTTGTAATCGCTAATGATGGCTTCTAGTGCTTTTTTCTTCTTTTCAGGTTCAACTTTATTGTCGGCTTTTTCCTGTTGTAGATCTTCCTGTAATTGCTGAACATCTTTATTTCCTTCGGCTGGCGGAGAAAATACACAAGCGATATTTAGCGGAACAAAATTTTCATCTTCTTTTTGTTTGTTTGCCTGAATCTCTTTGAATAGTTCGTAATATTCAATGGCATCATTGATAGAAGCAGTTGCCAACAAAGCGTTGAAACGCTTGCTGTGTGTTGCCGCATCATGTTTTTTCAGAATAGCGTTTACAACCGCTTTTTTATGGTCGGTACTTCCAACGGTTACATTTTTTTCAGGTTTGAAATAGTCAATATGAAAACGCAACACGTTTCTATCTTCTATTGCATGCGTGATAGTGTAGTTGTGTAACGGATTTTGGAAAATGTCCTTTGTGGTTACATACGAGCCAACTGTTCCGTCAATTTGCTTGTAGGTTGCGTTATCGTCAAATATGGGAGTTCCTGTAAAACCAAATAGCTGTGCTTTCGGGAAAAACTCTTTAATGGCTTTGTGATTTTCGCCAAACTGTGAACGATGACATTCATCAAAAATGAAAACGATGCGTTTGTCACTTAACGCTTGTAAGCGTTCTTTGTAGTTGTTTTTATTGTTTGGGTCTAAAGCCAATCCTAATTTTTGAATGGTCGTAACGATTACCTTGTTCGCATAATCTTCCGAAAGCATTCGCCTTACCAATGTTTCTGTGTTGGTGTTTTCCTCCACACAACCTTCCTGAAACTTGTTGAACTCTTCACGAGTTTGTCGGTCAAGGTCTTTACGGTCCACCACAAACAAACATTTTTCAATATTCGGATTGTCTTTGAGCAGGGTAGATGCTTTGAAAGAAGTCAGCGTTTTACCGCTTCCTGTTGTATGCCAAATGTAGCCGTTGCCTTTATGTTCTTGAATAGAATTGACAATTGCCTTCACTGCATAAATCTGATAGGGTCGCATGACCATCAATTTCTGTTCGCTTGCCACCAATACCATGTACTTGCTTATCATCTGGCTTAGTGTGCATTTGCTCAAAAACTTTTCAGAGAAATCGTCTAAGTGTGTGATTTTCTTGTTGTCCTCACTGGCATATTGATAGATAGGCAAAAACTGTTCGTCAGCATTAAAACTGAAATGAGCACTGTTGTTGTTGGCAAAATAGTAGGTGTTTGAGCGGTTGCTCACAATAAATAGTTGCATAAAGCAAAGTAATGAATTGGTATAGCCATTACCTGGGTCGCTTTTGTAATCCACAATTTGCTGTATGGCTTTTCGTGGACTAACTTCAAGCGTCTTCACTTCAACTTGAACAACTGGAATACCATTGATTAATAAGATTACATCATAACGATGATAGCTGTTGCTTGTGTTGATGCGTAATTGATTTATTACTTCAAATTCGTTCTTGCACCAGTCTTTGATATTTACCAACGTGTAATGCAAAGGTGTTCCGTCTTCACGGCTGAAAGTGTTTATTTCACGTAATCGTTTTGAAGATGCAAAAACGTCTGAATTGATAATCTCGTCCCGTAGTCTGGCAAATTCAGAGTCGGTCAGATTAACTCTGTTGAGTGCTTGAAACTTCTCACGGAAATTCTTTTCAAGCGAAGCCTTGTCCCGAATGTCTGCCCTGTGCGTGTATTTCAGGTCAGTCAATTTGGCAATCAAACTATCTTCTATTTGTATCTCTTTTGTCATCTAAAAGTTATATCGGTCAAAGTTACATTTTTAATTACGTTAATCTGTCCGTGCGTTGGCAAATATAAACGACGCTGCGTATAAATACAATAGCACGACTGTTTTTTCAGAAAATACCCCCCGTACATAACCTCTTAGTGACGGATTAAAAATAACTGCCCCCATTTTTGATTCGCTAAAATTTTCTAAGCAAGCGACTAAAGGAGCTTGCGTGAAAATATTCGCGAATCGGTAGAAAAAATGGGGTGGTTATTTCCGTCTTTCACTTATGCAAACTTTCATGTAGCAAACAACACCTACAGGTGCGAACGGCGAGGCCGTGAGCACGCCGTATCGGCTCAGCCGATACGGAAGGGCAAGGATAGGCGGGAGCCTGCGACCAGATAGCCTTGTACCGGTGTAACCCGGTAGCCCTAATAATTAACCATATTTTCTCCAATCCTATATCACTTACTCTTCCAAGAAAAATTCCATGATGCTGGGAATAACGGGAAAGATGGATACCCGAATGGCTTTGGCCAGCCGTTCCTTGTGCGGCATCGGTTGTTAGGTCGTAATAGATGAAGAATGGATTGAGCCGATTGTAGGCATTATATACCGAGAACACCCATTTGGAAACAAACTTTTTCTCGGATTCCGGACGCGGGATGAAGGTAGCCGAAAAGTCCATGCGATGATAGTCCTGAATGCGGGCGCTGTTGCGCACACCGTACTCCTGCACCAAGTTTTGTTCAATAAAATAGAGGCTTTCCAACGGTGTAAATGCTTGCCCCGTGCCATAAATAAACGTCCCTCCCACTTCCCATTTAGGGCTAAGTTGGTAATTGGCTACCACGGATAGGTCGTGCCGGCGGTCATAGACAGCGGGGAAGGTTTCGCCATTGTTGATATCGGGAAACTGGCGTTCGGTGCGTGCTAATGTATAGCCAATCCATCCGGTGAGGCGGCCTTTGCGCTTGTTGATGAAAAATTCGCTTCCGTAAGAGCGGCCTTTTCCGAAAACGAACTCCAATTCTAGGTTATCGGTAGCATTATTGACGTAGTTTTCGCGGTAGTCTATTTGATTTTGGAGGTCTTTGTAGTAAACTTCTACGCTGGTTTCCCAAACATTATCGGCGGAATTGCGGAAATACCCGGCTGCGTATTGTATCCCGCGTTGGGGTTTGATACGCTGGGAACTGGGCACCCACACATCGGCAGGCAAGGTGGAAGTGGAGTTGCTCACCAAGTGCAAATACTGGTTGGTGACGGTAATACCCGCCTTGACGCTGGACTGAGGCGACAAAATAATACGGGTGCTCAAGCGAGGTTCCTGCCCGGTGTAGGTGATGACGGGGTCGCCTTTGCCGAACACCTCTCCATTCAGGGGCGAAGTGTAGGGGCCTAACTGGGTGAAGGTGGAAAATCGCAGCCCGTAGTTCACGCTCAGGCGTGGGCTGACTTTCCAGTCATCGAGCAGGTAGGAGCCTGTTTCGTGGGCAAAATTGGGTTGCAGATTGTTGGAGAAGGTTTCTTCCCCGTTGGTGGCGTTGGCGACGTTGGGCGAAAGCCGATGGTAGGTGTAGTGAATACCGTATTTGATGTTGTGGCGGGTATTGGGGAAGTAATCGAAGTCTAATTTGAAGTTGGCATCGCGCACGCCGCTGTTTACATCCACTTTAAAATCGGCTTGTCCGCCCGTGAAGCCAAAATCGTAGTCGTTGTAAATAGCCGTCAGGTTGAAGAATAGCTTGTCGCTAAAGAGGTGGTTCCACCGCAAAGTAGCTGTGGCATTACCGTAAGGAAGTTCAAAGAAAAAATCGCGGACATTGCTTTTATACACCAGCACATCCCTGCCAAAATAGGCACTGAGGAACACCCTGTCCTTATCGGAAAGGCGGTAGTTCAACTTGGTATTGAGGTCGTAGAAATAGTAGTTGGTACCGGCGAAGTTCGTGTTTTCAATGAAAGGTTGTGCCAAGTCGAGGGCATACGTTCTGCGGGCGGATACGATAAACGAGGACTGGTCTTTGACAATAGGCCCTTGTGCTGTCAGGCGACTGGAAATGATGCCTATACCGCCATCCACCTCATAAAATTGCTTGTTGCCCTCCTTCATTTGTATATCCACCACCGAGGATAGCCTGGAACCGTAGTTGGCGGGCATTCCGCCTTTGATGAGGGTGGTGTTTTTGATCGCATCGGGGTTAAATACCGAGAAAAAGCCCAGCATGTGGCCAGAATTATAGACGGTAGCTTCGTCCAACAAGACCAAGTTTTGGTCGGGGCCGCCCCCGCGCACGTAAAAACCAGAGCTTCCCTCCCCTGCCGACAATACCCCGGGCAGCAACTGAAGCGCTTTGAGCACATCTACTTCTCCCATGAGGGCGGGTAACTTCTTAATCTGCTCCACAGACACGGCCACCGTGCCCATTTTGGTGTCTTGCACATTATTATCTTCGGGGGTAGCCTGTACCACTACCTCCGCTAATTGCACCCCTTCCGACAAGGCAATATCCTGCTTGGTAGCACTTGAAAGTTCGACTTCCAACAAGGCATCCTGAAACCCTAAGTAACTGGCGACAATCGTATAACGCCCCGCTGGCAGGGTGAGCGAGTAAAAACCATAGACGTTGCTGGCCGTACCTAATTCAGGGTTGTTCTGAACATATACGTTGGCACCTATAAGGGTTTCGCCCGTTGAGGCATCCGTGACATAGCCACTGAGGGTGTAGTTTTGTGCTACCAAAAGCCCTGCACTCAGCCAAAGTAAGAGCGCCAGCATCCATTGTTTCATTGGGTATGGTTTAAGTAATCTATCAGAGTATGTATAAATTTTTCTGATCGAGCGAAAGTGAGCAAATTTCGTTCTGTTCGAGGCGAAAAGCGTAGTCGATGCCGGAAGCATCGGCGAGCATTTTCAACGAAGAACAGGGCAAAATTTGTCGCTTACAGCCGATTGAGGAAATTTTATACATACTCTTACAGACTATCAGCCCAAAAGGTTCAATAGGGGATGAAAAAGGGGGAATGAAAAATGTACCCGAAAATCAATTCCGAGTACATTTTTATGATGGCTCTTTGACTTTTTTAGTGGAGGCTACCCTTCGGGTCGCTACGTTTCGCAGCTCGCTATTCGCTCGACCGGCAAACCCGGTCTGTCAGCTAAAAGCTGCCACTGCTGCACATCGCTAGCCCAGTGCGACCACTATTGTCAAAGAACCTTTATGGTAAAGAACGATCTACGTTACTAATCTAACGTGAATTATGGATAAATATCCTACGTGAACGCTGTTCCTTTAAGGTAAAAAACACGAGATGTTCGTTTACGAAGCCTACAAAAGGATTCGTAAACGTAACGGTAGTTATCGGACGCCTTCGAGTTGTCCGATAACTGACAAACATTTTTCACGGCGATTGCGCCTACGAATCCTGAAAGGCTTCGCAAACGGTCGGCTTTCATTGTTTGACTTATCCATAATCCACATTAATCTAGTTAGTACGCATAGGAATAAAAGTAAAGACCACTGCCCGCCACTGGTTGAGCAAGGATATATACTTGTTTATCGCTTTGGTTGAGATAAAAAGAAGCGTCATTCACCATGCGCTGATCAGCGGGTAACTGGTACATACTGGCCTGTAAGCTAACAGTGTCAATCTTTAGGAAACTGACTAGGTCTTTGCCTGCTTCGTCTTTAGAAAAACCAATGAAAGACAAGAAGTCTCCTCCGGGCAAGAAAGTCATATTTTGAATCGCTTTGTTTTGCCCCAAACCTTGGAAGTTAGCCAAACTACCATCGGCATTGTATTTGAAAATGGCAAAGCCCACTGGCACTTCTGATTTCTTCTGCGTGCTAGGGTCAGTGACATATCTAATAAATTGCTTCAACTCCAGTTTTCCGCCATCTGTAGCAGGGTAAGAAGAAAGGACACGGATGCCTTGTGCTGTTTTACCGTTTTCTTCCAATTGCAGACTGGCTGCCTGAGGCGTGCCTGCTAAAAACTCCGTAAGAGGGCCAAAACCATCTTTGCCAATTTCAAGCATGGACAATCCAACGCCATCACCATTGCCGGGAATAATGCGTGTCAACTCTAAATTGCCGTTAGGCAAAGGTCTGTAGCTTACAAAAGAACCGACATCCTGATTCATCTGCATTTCCTGCTGCAACACGATTTCTCCCGTTTTCATATCAAGGATAAAAGCTCTCAGAAGGCGTTTGTTGATGCCTGTCACATTCTTATCGCCACCTCCGCGTGTTAAAAAAACCGCGTGGTTCACTTCCTTGACATCCGGAGAAATGAGCTTTCCTGGCATCGCATACACTCCAATTATTTCCAAGGGTTCTTTGCTTTCGATATAGTGATTAGCAACAGCACCTCCTTCTTTATTCATCACAATCAATCTAAACTCGAAATACTCACTGTTGTCCTTGGTTTTATCTTTTTTATACTTCAATCCTCCAAATACAGCTGCATTACCAGACACAGGGTCGCCAACTGAACGGGGAGAAGATGAAAGTTTGAAACTGATATTTTCTCCAAACAATGCCTCGAATTCCTTACTGCGATTATAAACATAATCAACCTTGTAGGGGCTGGGCGCCAATCCTTTTGTCCACTCTTCGCGGGGCTTCAGCGTATGCGTACCTACTGTTTGATTAAGGTTACCAGACAAAGAAACTACCAGCAGGTTTTCAAAATAGGTAGGTGCGTAAGCAGGTTCCGCCTCCTCTTTTTTCTCTGGCTGTAGGGCTAGTTTCCAGTCCTCATCCTGTTTTTTCAAGCCCTTGAAAACGGCTCTCAAGGTATCATACGGCCAAATCTGCCCAGGGCCAGCAAGGGGTTGCTGCTGATGAGCATGGGCATTGCTCAAAGGATTCAAGTAAAAATTAGCTTTCGTCCTTTTAAACTCTTTGGCTACCCAATCGTTAGCAGCTGCTACTACTTCGTTGCCAGCCGAAATTTTGACGGTACCTACCGACAACAAATCTTCCGCATCTGCACCACCTGACATTAGAGGGCCATTTACGCTCTGAACACCTCCGCCTTGGTGAATAAAACTATACACAAAACGTGTATCCGGCTGCGTGTCATCCACACCCATTATTTGTAGATTGGCCAGCCTAAGCCCCATATCAGGTGCCAGCAGTTCAGTTCCCGCAAGCGGCTGTGGCTTTGCTCCCTGAGCATGTAGGTTAGTGAGCAGCGCTCCTGCCAACACTAACACAGCAATCCATTTTCTCATCATGTTACATTTTAGAAGTGAGAGATATAATATTCGGTGTAAAGATAATTTAAAATATTGATTCAAACTTTAATTTTGTTCACCTGTTTATACGAAATTCATTAGTAAAGCTCCATCTAAAGAAATTAATTACATTCAGTAACACATTGCTACATCAATCGCGATTCACAACAGTAGCAATGCGTCATTCACCATGCCATTTACACCAGTCAGCACATAGATTTGCGGGAGGGCAACCGAAGGTTATATATTTGGGGAAACAAAATCAAACCTTTAATGTCATGAAAAAATTCCGTTTGTTGCTCCTTTTTGTCTTTTGTGTTGCGAATAGTCTCACCTATGGGCAGGTACTACCACAACTACCCGATACAACACAAACTGATATACTACCCAAGCCCAACAGGTATCCACTCGGGATAGGTATTCTGCTTGGTGTCGGGCCTAGTTCGTTTGGATACGTCACCGGATATTCAAATATGCACGAGCTATTGGATCGTCAAGACATCTCGCGTGCAAATTTAGTGGCCATGTACACATTGGGAAGTATGATTCGTTGGAAGCGTACTTCTTTTATGTTAATGACATCACGCTCGGTGTCAGGATTAAGTGGAGATTTTATACCATCAAATGAGCGTAGATTTCGGGTTCGTCAAGAGTTACGATTCGTTGGGTTTGAAGCGGGATATAGTTTACTAGAAAAGCAAAATCGGCTGCTTTCGCTTACGGCGGGTATAGGGTTTGCTGGCTACTTGCTTAAACCGGAACAGTATTCCGATCAGGCGACCCTTGTGGACTTCAATGCCCTCGGAAATCGCCCCATTGACAATATCACTGTACCTACGCTGATACACGAAAGTACAGTTGGTCAGATAGGAATTATTTGGGGTTCACAGACAGGCAAACATAAAGCAAGTATGGATGTACAATTAAGGCTCAACTACCAATTTGGATTCGGGAAGGTTGCATGGCAAGCCAATAACGCATTGGCACTCAACGCCCCTTTCGATCGAGTTGGCATATTCCAGTTCTCGGCACTATGGGCCATCCAACAAAATTTTGACCGCCTTAAAAGAAAATAACAATGGCACAATTTCGTATCATTAGTATAAGCCTCTTGTTCATAGCTGTAACGGTTGTTTCCTTGCAAGGGCAAAAGTCAGACGCGGCGTTGGCTACCATCTACTTCTATCAACGCAGCGGCTATGGGCGGATTGCAGCTGATGTTTATTTTGGGAACAAACCCTTTGTTCAGGGGCTTCGGCAGCGCAGTTACTCCGTTGTTCAATGTCCAGCGGGGGCGTTACAACTCAGGACATCAGGACGTCCGCGCTACTTTATCACCGAAAAGACCTTCTTATTGGAAGTCGAGGCCAAGCAGACTTATTTCATCGAAGTCGTAATGGATTATGATTTTCTCACCAGTTCGTTCTACTTGGTTCGGCGAGCCGAAGCCGATTTCTTAGGACAACAAAAAAAGTTACGTCCTCATGAAGCACCCCAGCCTCGTGTGGTGGAGTAAGCATGCCCGCCTACTCTTCAGCATCTTGTCTATTGGCATACTCTTGTACGCAGGACTGCTGCTGTACCAGGGTTTTAGTGGACGCACCGACGACCCCGCTGACCACCTGTTGGGCTTCACCTTATGGCTATCCGGGTACGCGTTTGTTTTCGCTATGTTGTTATTGCTGGCATGGTTCAACTACCGCTACCCTTTCCGATGGCTCATTGGCACTCCGTGGCTGTATCGGTCGTGGCTGATAGTGTTGTGGCTGACCCTGTTTGAGTGGCTGCGCTTCCGCACCGACTACGAGCAGGAGTGGGTAGCCGAAAACTTACTCGTCGCCGTGCTCGGTGTAAGCATTGTCGGAACGATCACATGGGTATGGGATGCCCAACATACGCGACACGAACGCGCCGTGTTGCGCAATGAACTTACACGGGCTGAATTGGCCAACCTACGCGCCCAACTGCACCCGCATTTTTTGTTCAACGTCCTTAACACGATTTACAGCGAAGCCCTCCTCCAAGGTCAAGAGAAGTTGAGCACCCTCATTGGTGAACTCGCTGACCTCCTCCGTTTTCTGCTCCAGCAGTCGCAGCAAGGGTTGGTCTCCATCTCCGATGAACAGTCTTTTTGGAAAAATATATCCACTTGCAAACGGCCAGACTATCGCCCAACCCATATCGGCAGATGGACATCGCTTTAGAGTGGGACGAACGCCCAGCACTAATCCCTCCTTTGTTGCTGATAACGTTCATTGAAAACGCATTCCAGTATGGTCTCCATCCCACGCGTCCCTGTTATTTGCACATCCACCTGTGCGTTGAAGATGGTGAACTGTTGCTGGATGTATCCAACAGCATCATCGTCCAAAACACCGCCACTGGCAACGGCTTGGGTATTGACAATGCACGGCGGCGGCTACTACAGATCTATCCCAACCTCCACACATTGGACTTCGACGTTACTGAACAGCAGCACCGGGTAACCCTGCAGATACAGTTGAACCCCGTTCCAAAATCCACCACTACATGATACTACAAGCCATCGCCATCGACGACGAAAAGCCAGCGCTGGATGTCATCGCCGCGCACATTGCCAAAGTACCTTTCGTCCACCTACAAGCGCAGTTCACCAACCCCACGGATGCGCTTACCTGGTTGCACACCAATCAAGTGGACGTTGTCTTTATCGACATCCAGATGCCCGATATTTTGGGAACGGAATGGGTGCGGATGGCGAATAATCGGCACACGCGATTTGTCTTCATCACAGCACACGCGCACTATGCCGTAGAAGGTTTTGAACTCAACGCGTTTGACTATATCCTCAAGCCCGTCTTGTGGCCGCGATTCGTGGACACCTGCAACCGTCTGCTGCAATACCACCAAAACCATCAGGGGCAGCCCCAAAGCATCTTCCTCAAGGATGGCTACGACTGGGTCAGGGTTGTCCTTGCTGATATTGAGTACGTCCGCGCCGACACCAACCTCTTGTTTGTACACCACGGCAAATCTACCACTATCACCCGCATGACGCTAGGTCAGTTACTCGACATCCTTCCTGCAGAGCTGCTGCTGCGTACCCATAAGTCTTACGCTGTAGCCATACACGCCGTCCAGAAAATAGAACGCCACCAACTTACGCTGGGCAGTGCCGTTGTACCACTATCGCGCTCGTACCGCTAAATAGTTGGAGGGTGCTACGCCAAATCCTTCTGGCAAAGGCATATCGGAACAAACCACTTTCAAGCCAATCCGAATGATAGCTAAATGGTGAATGGTGTGTTCGATATTGTAAATAAGTTCTCTTGAAAATGTAGTAGGCACCACCAATACTTGACCCAGTTGGTAAGACTGTTCTAATTGTAGTACCCAATCCTCATCATACTGCAACTGCGCGACAATGGCTTCTATCGCCTCAATAGCAGCAACAGCAGACCGCTCCAACAAAAAATCACGCTTTCTGTTGTCGTAGTTCACCACCTCGCTATGCGTAGCGGAATGAAGTAAGCATTGATAAAATTCGATATAATGCCGCGTATGTTGCCCCAATGTGGCACCCGATAACAAGGAAATTGGACGGGTATAATCCTCTCCTTCCAATTGCTTTAGGTAAATAAGCGACTCGCCTAATAACGTTTTAGCTGTATGCTGTACGGATAGCACCGACATATTTTATGGTTTTTTGAAGGGCAAAATTACACCTTAGTTCATTCCTAAGAATGATTTTATACACTTTTCGCAACTTTTCCCCCGTACATAACCTCTAATGACTATGGTACAATCTCGGGGTGTTCCATTGCAAGATGGTCATTTTCCAAAATGTGGAATTGTAATCCCACATATACACCTCTCCCCCCTTTGTCAGAAGCAGGATTTTCAGAATTATAGGATTTTTTGACGGGTCCATTTTAAGACAGGATTTACAGGATTTTTTAAGGTGCTTTTAACAGCCCCCACCTTTCGTGTTTTTCGTGCCTTTCGTGGTTACACCACACACACCTTGTCAGCAGCAGGATTTGCAGGATGGTAGAATTTATAGGATTTTTTGACGGGTCCATTTTAAGACAGGATTTACAGGATTTTTCTAGGTGCTTTTAACAGCCCCCACCTTTCGTGTTTTTCGTGCCTTTCGTGGTTACACCACACACACCTTGTCAGAAGCAAGATTTTCAGGATGGTAGAATTTTCAGGATTTTGGTTATCAAACCACATCAAACCAAATCAAACGGGCGAAGCCCATCAAACCATTTCGCACACATAAACTCCGATAACTATCAGGATGACAACTACTACATAGGCGCATCTCTTCCCTCAAAACCGCCGCTTCAAATAGCGTTCTGGTTTTCTTTTGTGGGTTTCGGAGGTGAGTTCATCCATGCGCATTTTACATTCGTCGCAGTAGAGGAGGTGTTCGCGGGCGTTTTTCAAATCTTGACCTTCGAGGCGATTGGCTAAGAAATCTCGGATGGTTTCGTCGTCTAAATGCTCGAGTTGCTGGCGGATGCGCTTCCACATCCACCATACTAATGCCAAACCGAAAAATAAGAGGAAGGAGGTAAATTTCATCATAACAAAGTACTCAGTAGTGCATCTGTTAGCCGCTGCCAATCATTTGCGTGGTTGTAAACATTGGGTGCAACGCGGATGGATTGCCCGCGGAAACTCACCATGACACCTGCTTGGGTGACCGCCTGCTGAATGGTCTCCATGGAAAGACCTTGGGGCAAGCCTACACCTAACAAATGATGGGCACGCTGGGTTGAGGGTAGTATGCTAAAACCTGCTTGGTGTAGCTGTTCCAACCAAGGTGCGTTGAGTTGCTCCAAATAGGTCTGTATGCGTGCAGGCTGCCAAGCGTTGAGTTGCTGCAAGGCGGTTTCCAACATGGGCAATAGCACAAAGTTGCTCTGCTCGCCCATACAGTAGCGCCCAGCTCCAGGCTGGTAGGCGGGTTGGTAGTTGACTAAATTTTTGAAATCGTGGCTGTCCTTTCGGTTGATCCAGTTCTCTTCTATCGGTATGCCACCGTCCATAGCGGGGCCGTACCATGCTAAGGCCGTTCCGTAAGGTGCCATCATCCACTTGTAAGCCGCACATACTAACGCATCAACGGGCCACTCCTGCACGGAAAAAGGCAACGCTCCTACGGACTGGGTGCCATCCACAACCAACCAAGCACCGACCTCGTAGGTGCGCGCTCGCAAAGCGGCCATGTCAAAAAGCACGCCTTCTGCCCAATGTACGTGCGATATGGCTACACAAGCCGTGTTAGCACCTATTGCCTCCAATAGGGCTTCGTTCCAGCGTTGGCCTTTGTTGGGGCCGTCGGCAACGCCGATGATGCGAACGCGGGCATCCGCTTGTTCGGCCACACGCATCCAGCTATAAACATTGCTGGGAAACTGGTCTTGGGCAATCAAAATCTCCTGTCCTGCCGACAAAGGAAGATTGGCAGCTACAGTGGCAATCCCGTAGGAAGCCGACGGGATAAAAGCTACTCGCTGCGCATCGCCGGCATCTACCAAGCGGGCAAACTCCTGCTTGACTCGCGTTACCGCATCAAAAAAATGATCGGTTGTTATTCGGTTGGGGGCGTTTTTCAAGGCTAGCGCATGAACCCCGGCAGCAGCCACACTCTTCAATTGCGGCGACATATAGGCACCGTTCATATAAGCTACTTCCTCGTCTAACTGGAATAAATCACGCTGGCAACTCAACATCATGCTGTTATTTTCAACCAAAGATAGTGATAAAGTACATATCTTTCGACCTTGGCGAAACGCCGCGCAAAGGATAGGAGCAGACCGAACGAAGTGAGGTGCCCCTAAGAGTTTGTCTAAAATTCTCTCAATTGGCTGTAAGTAACAAATTTTGCCCTGTTCGTCGTTACATCCCGATAGCTATCGGGACGCCGATGCTTCCGGCATCGACTGCGCTTTGCGCCTTGAGCAGAACAAAATTTGCTAACTTTCGCTCAATTAGAAAAATTTAGACATACTCTAAGGGCCGTGCTGCGGATAGCCTGACCCTTTAGGCATAGCGAAGCGTAATGCCTAAAGGGGTGCGCCCAAATAATTACAATACCAATGCAACCATCAATGATGCCCCGATTAAAGCAAATAGTTTTGACATGGATATTGTCAACGAGCCTGCTTGCAGCTCAAGCACCTAATATCCTTTGGGTAGTATGCGAGGATATAAGCCCTACGCTTTCGATGTACGGCGAGAGCACCGCCCACACACCTCATTTGGATGCCTTGGCGGCGGATGGGATGGTGTATGAACGCGCTTTTGCTACGGTAGGCGTATGCGGACCGAGCCGATCAGCCATCATTACGGGTATGTACCCGATGCACATAGGTACACAACACATGCGCACTGGCAAAGACGTGCAATCGTGGGGGAAGCGCACCTATGCCGCACGGATAGCCGCCGTGGATATACAGGGGGATTCGCTACGGGAATACGCGGCTGTACTACCGAAGGATGTAAAATGTTTTCCGGAGTACCTGCGCCAGGCTGGGTACTACTGCACCAACAACCAAAAAACAGACTATCAGTTTGCCTCTCCCCTCAGTGCTTGGGATGAAAACGGCACGAAGGCGCACTGGAGAAACCGCCCAGAAGGCAAGCCTTTTTTTGCGGTCTTTAACTTTGGCAGCACCCACGAAAGCCGTTTGTGGCTGAACGCCAACCAACCACTGACGGTGGATCCGGCTCAAGTGCCCGTGCCGCCCTACTTGCCCGATAATGAAACGACTCGCAGAGATGTGGCGCGCCACTACAGCAACGTGGAGATAATGGATGCCGAGGTAGGTCGCATCATTCAGCAACTGAAAGACGATGGCTTGTATGACCAAACCATTATTTTTTTCTACAGCGACCACGGTGGGCCACTACCTCGACAAAAAAGAGAGGTATATGACAGCGGCTTGCGGGTGCCACTGATTGTGAAGCCTTTGGCTGGGGGAGCAGCAGGAAGATCAGACAGACTCGTGTCGTTTGTGGACTTAGCACCCACACTGCTCAGCATAGCGGGCGTAGTGCCGCCAACCTATATGGATGGGGTGGCATTCATGGGGCAGCACCAAGGAGCGGAACACCCTTATATTTTAGGTAGCGGTGATCGGTTTGATGAATTTACCGACCGCGTTCGAGCGGTGCGAAACAAACGGTGGTTGTATGTACGCAATTTTTTTCCGGCATTACCGGGCTATAAAAACATAGGCTACCGCTTGCAAATCCCCATGATGGAAGCCTTGCTGGCCGATGCTGCTGCCCAACGGCTGAACGATGCTCAAGCAAGATGGTTTGCGACTAAAGCAACGGAAGAACTATACGACTGTGACAATGACCCACACAATCTGCATAACCTAGCTACGACTCCCCGGTATGCCAACCTGCTGCGGGAAATGAGGGAAACCTTGCTGGAAGAAATGACCACCCATCCGGATTTGGGGCAGGTGGCAGAGGCTACCCTCATCCATATAATGTGGCCAGGCGACCAGCAACCGCAAACCTCGCGGCCTAGATGGGATCATCACGATGGTTGGATACACCTGCATTGTTCCACCCCAGGCGCATCGATTAGCTACCAGTATATATCTGCCGATGCCCAAACACCGACTTGGCAAACACCCGGATGGCAACTGTACACGACCCCCATTCCTGCACCTCAAAAAGGACAACGATTGGTAGTAATAGCCGAGCGCATAGGGTATGCAGCCAGCGAATTATTGGTATGGTGAGGAGAGGATTTTGTGCTTGTCGAAATCCCCTCAATCCCAATTGAGGTGTGGGAGCAATTCCTTTAACCGCTTCTCCTCCTCCTGCCACTGGTTAGCGAACCGCTGGCTTTCTTGGCTATCGGGGTGTAGAATGGTGTGTTGCTTGTTTTTTTGTAAATTAGCAATGCGGTTGCATAGTGCGAGGGTATCGGTTGTACAACAGGCATTTAAGAAGCGTTCGCGTAGGATAGAAACTGCTAAATCGCTGGGATGTACCATATCTTGGGCATAGAATCGATAGTCCCGCAATTCATCCATAATAATTTCATACGAGGGGAAATAATGCACAAAATCGAAGGTATCGGTTAGGTATTCCGCTGCGAGTAGCAGGATAGCTTTGCTGCGTTGGTTTTCCAATATGCCATCGCGAAGATGACGTACCGGACTGACCGTCAACACGATTTGCAAATCTGGTTTGGCTTCTTTCAGGCGATGTAGCAAAGAGGTATAAGCCGAAATGATATCCTCCACCTTGGTGCGTTGCTTGAGAAATAAGTTAGCAGGCATTTTGTGGCAGTTGTTTACCCATTGCCCCGTGGATGTGTGCTGATAAGCGTAAGCAGTTCCCCATGTAAGGATCAACCGATTGGAGAGCCGTAGGTGAGCAGCCGCTTGTTGAATACGATGATTGAGAGTATCGAGGGTTAATGCTTTATCAGCGCTAGCGAAGCGGCTGTGGAAATCGAAATGCCGCCATATACCTTGGTTCAAAAACAGATCGGGATCATTTACGGGTTGTGCATCCAACAAACGCGCTATTAACCGAGCCATCACCAAGGGTTGGTAAATAATGCCAAAGGGGTTTATCAATTGCTGAAATTGCAACCCTGCTAAATACCCTCCGATGTACTCTGCGAAGCAAGACCCCAGCGTCAGCAGCCTATCATCATGGCTGATATGGAAGGAAACTTTACAGCCGGTATGGGAGTCGTCAGTTGCATGGAAGAAGTGGTAATACCGCTGTTTTTAACCAGGGATACTGGCTAATTTTTGCAGGTTCTTGATGACAATACGCCCATCAATGATGTCGATGTAACCGCTTTCGCGGAAATCGGTAAGGGTGCGAATGACGCTCTCCTTAGCGGTGCCCACCATTTTAGCTAAATCTTCCCGGAGGATGTCGAACTCTTGGCTAGACTCCTTACTAGCGATAGCGACAAGCGTGTCGGCTACGCGTTTGCGAATGGAATCGTAGGCTAGTTGCATCAACTGTTCTTCTTTTTCCGCAACATTATTGGCCAACATCTTAATAAGCTTGGAAGCCACGTGGCTGTTGGCGTAGAGCAGCTTGTAGAAGTCATCCCGAGGAATGAGCCGCAGTTCACTCTCGTCCATAGCCGCTGCCGAAAAAGTGTAAGCGTCTTGCCCACTGATAAGGGAAGTATAACCCACAAAATCGCCCTCCTGCCGGTAGTCGATGATGTATTCCTTGCCGAAATCGTTGGTTTTGTAAAGCTTAATTTTTCCTTTTTCAACATAAAAGAGGTATCGGGGATAATCGCCCTCAGTGAAGAGCTTCTCTTTGCGAGAAAAGGAGCGAAGCCGATGATCGGTGGACAGTTTTTTAAGTTCGGCGTACCCCCGGGCTTCATCGATGAAAGCCGTCAGGGAAGCCCCTCCCTTATTCATTTGCTGCTGCAAGCGTTCATGTTTAGCTAATCGGTTTTGCACTACTTCGAGCAACTCATCCTTATAAACAGGTTTGGTGAGATAGTCATCTGCGCCAAGGTTCATGCCACGGCGCAAGTCCTCTTTTTCCGTCCGAGCTGTTAGGAAAATAAAAGGAATGGCCATGGTACTATCTTTTTGGCTCAATATTTTCAACACACCGTAGCCGTCTAATTCTGGCATCATGACATCGCAAAGAATCAAATCGGGAGGAGCCGCTACGGCTTTTTCCACTCCGATCACACCATTCTCGGCTTCTTCTACGGCATAACCGAATAGTTCCAGTATCTCTACCAGATTTTCCCTTACTTCTGTATTGTCTTCAATGACAAGAATACGTTTCATGTATTGTCAATTTACTGTGGTATGGTAATAACAAAACGGGATCCTTTACCTAATTCACTGGTGAACTGTACTTTTCCCCCCAGCAGATCCACGTAGCGCTGCACAATGTGAAGGCCAAGTCCTGTACCCTTGATATTTTCTACATTGTGCGCTCTAAAAAAGCGAGTAAACAAGTGTTTTTGATCTTCCATAGGAATCCCCAGCCCCTCATCTTCAACTTCGAAGGTAAGCAAATGATTGTCATCATATGCTTTCAGTACAATGGTTTTGCCTTCGCCTGAGTATTTAGTAGCATTGGAAAGCAAATTGAGGAGGATATTTCTCAAAAAGCGGGGATCGGTATGTATAATAATATCTTGGGTAGGGACGTGAAAGACTGTTTTTTGGGCTGGTTTAAGCAAAACGCCAATTTCGTCCTCCAAGCGCTTGAGGAAAGGTAGCAACGAAAAATCTTCCCGCTGAGGATTTAGCTCTCCTTCTTCCAATCTGCTCAAAGATAGGAAGTCGTTAAGGATATCGTTTAGATTTCCAACAGCAGCTTTGATACGCTCTATGTGTTTATGGCGTTTGCCGTGCTCTTCTTCCGTCCTGTACATGTCCACCAACTCGGCAGAACTCAGGATAGTACTGAGCGGGGTACGAAATTCGTGGGATGCCATACTGACAAACCTACTTTTCAGCAGGTTCAACTCCTTTTCCCTTGCCAGCGCTATTTGCAAATCCTTCTCCGAATCCCTCAACTGGGTTTCAATGGCTTGCCGTTCTTCAATTTCTTGTTTGAGTAGTTGATTGATGTTGAGCAACTGGCTCACCGCATTTACCAAATCCTCCGTACGCTGGGATACCTTTTGCTCTAATGCCTCATTCAATTGTTTGATGCGAGCTTCAGCAGCTTTAATATCCGAGAGGTCATGTACGATACCTGTGTAGAAGCGTTGACCATCCAAGTACATTTCGCTCACCGCCAACCGCATGGGAAAAATGGTGCCATCTTTCTTTAGCCCTTTTACTTCCCTGCCAATGCCAATGATTCGTGCTTTTCCGCCTTGGTGGTAGTGATTCATATAACCATCATGCTCCGAGCGGTAAGGCTGGGGCATCAGCATATTTATCTTTTGTCCAATAACTTCCATCGGCTCCCAACCGAATAGCTGAGCAGCAGAGGGGTTGATCGTTTCCACTACTCCCCGCTCATCGATGGTGATGATGCCATCGATAGCCATATTGACAATAGCTTCTAGCCGCCGGGCTTCTGTTGTAAGCTCAATTCCGGTTTTCATAATTACAAGGATACAACAGAGGTTATGTAGGAGAATTTTGTATAGGGATTCAAATTCCCCGTACATAACCTCTAATCACGATTATTTCTCAATCACAAAAAAAGTAGGAATATCCCAAATGCAGATAAAATGAAAATCATGGAGCATGGTGATAAAAATCACCACAACAAGGCTGGATTTCATCCGAACTTGCAGCCAAATCTAAGCATTAAAAAATAATTATGAACCTCGTAGCTCCAATTTCAACTTTGATGACTTCCAATCTCATTACGGTAACACCGGATGACACGTTGGAGACCGTTAAAAAATATTTGAAGAGAACAACATCCACCACATTCCAGTGGTGCATGCCAAACAGATCGTGGGGATTATCAGTTCTACTGATTTTAAACACTTTATGCGTGGTTTCTCAAGAAACGAAGAAGACGGTCTATTAGAGAATGTTCGGCTTCGCGCTTGGAAAGCAGAAGACATTATGACCAAAAAACTGGCCAAAGTCGAGCCACAGGATATGGTGCGTACTGTTTTGGAAGTTTTCAGAACCAATCGCATCCACGCATTACCCGTAGTGGAAAAAGGGGAATTGGTGGGGATTGTAACCACTTACGACATTATCTCTGCCATAGCCAACGAACCGATCCGACTAGAAGATTACGGAAAACGTTAAATTATTTAGACACATTCGGTATTATGATCGCTATCCAATTATTCGGTATTTCCGAGTCGAAAAGCCTCACGCTTTGGGTTGCTCTTGTTCAGGAGGCCATGAAGCAGTTGGAGGTGGAGTTCGATGTGAAAGTCGTCAATGACCTCAATGAGTTCATGCAATACGACTTGGCGGGCATCCCTGCTCTGCTGATCGGAGACCAAATTCTCTTCCAGAAGGAAATTCCTACACTGGAAGAAGTAAAGGCGGCGATTCAGCAACACCTCGAGAAAAAACAAAAGGAAGAGGACGACAAAAAAATCGAGCTTAAGATATTATTCCCCCCTCTTTGTCCTAAAATAAAAGCCACTGTACGAATATCGTTCGCAGTGGCTTTCGTTTATTACTTCTGATATCATCTCCTTAATCCATGTACAAGGAGGTGTGTTTACAAGTATATCTAAAATGGCTTACCCATTTGGGACAACTTACTATTCGCAGTAGATAAGAGTTCCATCGTATCCGGGTCAATACCCGCAAAGCTTAGTGTAATGTTCCTATACGCAGCATTGGCCTTGAAATCCAACAAAATTTCCTTCACATCATAGTCAATGTGGATGGTTTCTCTTGCATCAATCAGTACATTACTATCCTCTGGAATTTTTTTCAAGCTAAGCAAAACACTAGCCTTGTTCAAAAACGACACATCTTCTGCCAGCTTTATATGTATTCGATTGTCTGCTTTGTCGGCATCTTCCACGAAATAAGGTGTTTTGTAGTTATTGAGCAAAATATGGAAAATGGCCACAACCATACCGATGCCGATACCCATCAGTAAGTCCGTGAAAAGAATAGCCACAATGGTTACTACAAATGGAAAAAACTGCATCCAGCCCAAACGGTACATCTCTTTGAATAGTGCAGGTTTAGCCAATTTGTACCCCACCATGATCAGGATAGCCGCCAAGCTGGCCAACGGGATCATGTTCAATAATCTAGGAAACAGCAATGCACTCACCAATAGCATGACACCGTGAATTATAGCAGCCATCTTTGTTTTTCCGCCAGATTGAATATTGGCAGAGCTTCGCACGATGACTTGCGTAACAGGCAAACCACCTATCATGCCACTTAAAAAATTACCCACGCCTTGTGCTTTCAGTTCCAAATTGGTAGGCGTTAGGCGCTTATATGGGTCTAACTTATCGGTAGCCTCCACACAGAGTAGGGTTTCAGACTGGCCACAATCGCGATAGTAATGGCCGTAATCCAAACTGCCGAGTTGGTAATTTGCGAAAAATCAGGCAAGGTAAATAGCCCTATAAATCCTTCCCAACTACCCGCTACTGGTAAACTGACCAAATGTTCGCTTGAGATAGTCAATGAGGTGCCAGTTAATAGCAATTGCATCACAATACCAAATACCACCACCACCAAGGGGCCTTGTACGATGGTGAATATTTTTTTGGTTTTAAAAAATGACTGTTCCCAAAGAATGAGTATGCCTAACGAAAGGACACTGATCAATAAAGCACCCGGCGTAATAGCACCCAACATGTGTTCCAATGCAGAAAAGGTAGTATCACCGTCTGCTTGCCGAAAGGCCATATCGCCTTCGTAATCAGAATCGTATCCAAAAGCATGAGGAATCTGTTTGAGGATAATAATCAACCCGATACCCGACAGCATCCCTTTGATGACTGAAGAAGGGAAAAAATATCCAATGACCCCCGCTTTGGCAAACCCAAGTAGCACCTGAATAATGCCCGCTAAAACCACCGCTAAGAGAAAAACTTCATAGCCCAATTGCTGCACGGCTGTCAATACAATCACAGCTAAGCCCGCAGCAGGGCCACTTACACCCAAAGGTGAACCCGATATTGCCGCCACAACTGTACCGCCCACGATACCTGCGATAATCCCAGCAAACAGTGGTGCGCCAGAGGCTAAAGCAATACCTAGGCAAAGAGGTACTGCAACAAGAAACACTACCAATCCGGCAGGAAAATCGGATTTCAATTCAGAAAACATCCCTTTGTGCTGTGGCGTCATAGTTAAATAAATTTACAAACAAGTATTACTATCAAATATAAAGGTAAATCATATTCAACAAAGTAGCCACAAAAAAGTTAATCGAAAGATTACTTTTCATCAATTTTCCGAAGGTGAAAGCAAATCGACCAGTGAATCGGCTCGATAAAAGCGTTTCACTTCATCTCGTAACGATTTTCTTGCTTGGTGAATGCGGCTTTTCACCGTACCCAAGGGCAACTGCATTTGTTCGGCAATTTCCTCATATTTATAGCCTTTGAAAGCCATCAGAAATGGAATACGCAAGCCGTCCTCCAACTGATTGACCATCCCCATGAGTTCTTGCATGTTGATGTTGTGCTCCCCTCCATTCGCGGTTGCACTCGTTTGCGTAAGCGTCACACCTTTAATATCAACCCCTACCAACTGCTGCTTCCTTTTCTGACGCCTCCAGTCGTTGATGAAGGTATTGCGCATAATGGTCATCATCCATGCTTGCAGGTTAGTTTGAGGTTGATATAAATGCCGATAACGAATGGCTTTGTAAACAGTGTCTTGATACAAATCATCGGCTTCTACCTTATCCTTTGTTAAGTGCATAGCAAATGCTCTAAGGGCGGATGAGAATACCTTGAAGTGTTGGCTGAACATATCTACAGTCATGGTCAAAATGGTTTAATGGTAAGTATTTTTAGGTTTTACTCACAAATATAATAGTTTTACTATCATAATCAAACTTTAAAGGTTTTTTTTTGTAAATATGTTGTGCTTATAGAAGCATAGTGATAAAAAATGGCATTCAAATTGCAAAATGATGGAACACACTCCACAGTTGAACCCACTAAAGCGTTTTTTCTCCTTATTCAACCCGACAGGAAAGATATAGCCTATATCTATCTGTATGCTATTTTCAGTGGCATTCTAACCCTTAGTTTACCACTGGGCGTACAGGCTGTCATTGGTTTGGTGCAGGGTGGCGAAGTTTCCTCTTCCTTGGTTATCTTGATAGGTGTGGTAACGATGGGAACGCTATTTACAGGGCTTTTAAAAATCATGCAAATCACCGTTGCGGAAACCTTACAACGCAGGATATTCACCCGCTCGGCCTTTGAATTTGCGCTTCGCATTCCAGGCTTACGGATGGATGCCTTGCGGAAGGAGTATCCACCAGAGCTTGTCAACCGCTTTTTCGATACCCTTACTATACAAAAGGGGTTGCCCAAAATACTCATGGATTTTTCCACGGGCATCATCCAGATTGTTGCAGGGTTGCTATTGATTTCTTTTTACCACCCTTTTTCGTTTTCTTTGGGCTTACCCTTATTATCTTATTGGCATTACTGCTGCGCTGGACAGTAGCCATCAGGTTTGGAAACGAGCTTGGTAGAAAGTAAGTACAAATACAAAGTGGCTCACTGGCTACAGGAAATAGCTCGGGCACTCATCACTTTCAAATTAGCGGGTAAGCCACGCTTAGCGATTCGTAAAACCAATGAGTTGGTAGAAGGCTACCTTACTGCTCGTGGCAACCACTTTCGGATTCTCGTTCGCCAGTATGGTTATATCGTAGCATTCAAAACCATCGTGACCGCTGTACTGTTAGCCATAGGCGGATATTTGGTCATTAATAACCTTATCACATTGGGGCAATTTGTAGCGGCTGAGATCATCGTACTGCTCATTCTCAGTTCAGTGGAAAAGGTAATTCTCACCCTGGCCGATGTGTATGACCTACTCACAGGTTTAGATAAAATCGGTTATTTCACCGACCTTCCTTTAGACCAAAATCAGGGTATGGATTTCGAGCAAGCGAATACAGGAAAGGGTATTCAGCTGGATATTACCAATTTGAGTTTCCGCTTTGAAAACAGTCCGATTGACACCTTGAAAAGTCTTAATTTACAGATACCCGCCGGACAAAAGTGTGTATTGCCGGCTACAATGGAGCGGGAAAATCGACCTTGGTGCAAATCATGAGCGGGCTACTCCTCGACTACGAAGGAAGCGTTTCTTACAATGGCATCCCCATGCTCAATTACGATTTAGAAGCCTCCGTTCACACATAGGTGACCACGGTTCTGAGGAAGATATTTTCCAAGGCACCTTGTTGGAAAACATCTGCTTGGGGCACGAGGACATCAACTTCCAGCAAGTGGTACAGGCAGTAAAAGAAGCAGGGCTGGAATCTTTTGTACAAGGATTACCTCAGGGTTACAACACGCTCATGGTGCCGGGTGGAAGGGATTTGTCGCAGAGTATCCGTACGCGCATCATTTTAGCCCGAAGCATTGTGTCGCGCCCGAAGTTTTTAGCATTGGAAGAATTCCTTCACCAGCTTCAACCCAACGAGCGGGAACGTATGTGCGATATGTTGGCAGCCAGAACACAGCCTTGGACTTTGGTAGCGGTTTCCAACGATCCCATTTTTGCTTCACGCTGTGAAAGAATCATCCTCATGAAAGATGGGCAAATCGTTGCAGATGGCACGTACAACGAGATACAACGCACCCTCATTTCGAGCCTATTTTTCAATTGAAAACACTGAACCAAAACGCGGTCGTTCCGCAATGGTCACACTAACTAAGAAACGATGTTAAGAATATCACCCCAGAATTCCGTACAACACAAGCTTCCATCCGAGTTCGCTAGTAGTTTGGATAAAAGCCCTTTGATGCCTGGCAATTTGATGCTACGCAAATGGATTCTTTCCATACTCGCGCTTTTTATCCTGATACTATTTTTGCCTTGGCAGCAAAACATACAAGCTAAGGGTAAAATTACTACCGTCGATCCTGCCGACCGCCCTCAGACCATACAGGCTACCATTGCAGGGCGTATAGACCGGTGGTATGTGCGAGAAGGACAGCTCGTTAAAGCGGGCGATACCATCGTCCACATTGCGGAAATTAAAACCGAATACTTCGACCCCAATCTAGTGGGCAGAACCCGCAATCAAGTAGATGCTAAAGCAGGTGCTATTGAAAGCTACAGCCAAAAAGCGGATGCCCTCGCCCAGCAAATTGCAGCCATGCAGCAAGAGTTCCTCAACAAGGAACAACAGCTTGCGGCCAAAGTCAGTCAGGTATCTCTAAAACTACTTAGCCAGGAGGCTGATTTGGAGCAGGCACAGTTGGCACAGCAAATCGCACGTCGCCAGTTTGAGCGTACCGATACGCTTTTTCAGCAGGGTATCAAATCCCGTACTGACTGGGAAGACAAGCGCCAGAAGTGGCAGGAAACCGTGGCCAAAGCTGTAGCTGCAGAAAACAAGGTGGTGGAAATTCGGCAAGAATTAGAAGTGTCTAAACTTGAGCTTCGCAACGTGGTCAACGAGTACAATACCAAAATCGCCAAGGCACAGTCCGACCGATTTAGTACACTCTCCGATCGCTACGTTGCAGAAGGAGACCTCAATAAAATGCAAGTGCTAGCCGATAATTATGAGTTGCGTAGCCAGTTTTACTACATCATCGCCCCGCAAGATTGCTTCATCACGCAGGTGGTGAAACCCGGTATTGGGGAGACGGTGAAGGAGGGCGAGCCTATCGTTACTATCATGCCCGCAGATTTCCAATTAGCTGTTGAAATGCACATCCGCCCTATGGACTTGCCACTCATCAAAGCAGATGCCCCGGTGCGTTTCATCTTTGATGGTTGGCCTGCTATTGTGTTTTCCGGTTGGCCCAACATCTCCACAGGTACGTACGCGGGCAGAGTCATTGCCATTGACAACAACATCGACAAAAACGGGTTATACCGGATACTCGTAGCGCCCGATGTTAACGACCGCCCTTGGCCCGATGCCCTGCGCCCGGGTTCTGGTGCCAATGGAATTGCCCTACTAGGGCATGTGAGCGTATGGTATGAACTTTGGCGGCAGTTGAATGGTTTTCCGCCAGATTACTACCTATCCCCTGATGCTAAAGACGATGCGAAGGGAGCAGAAGATGAAAAATCCAAAGCCCCCATTAAATCCCTCAAGTAAACGAGTATGACATTCCGAATAAAACGGCTATTGCTTGGGTTGACTACCCTCTTGGGGCTATTGATGGCTTCGCCTGCGGTAGCTCAAACCATCACACCGGAGGAGCTCTGGCAGCAGGTTGTCAACAACCACCCCATTGCGCAACAGGCGCTCTTGCTCCAGCAGCAAGCCGAACAAGATGTGCGTATGGCTCGCGCCCCTTTCGACCCCAAATTTTATGCCGACCATCAGGCCAAACAGTTTGGTGGTAAAGACTATTACAACATTGGCGAAGGTGGTGTTAAATGGCAGACTCGTTGGGGCATTGACCTAAAAGCAGCATACGACTGGACACAGCCTGATGGTTTATACCTCAACCCCGAGCGCACCATTCCTGCTGGGGGGCAAGTTTTGTTGGGCGTAGAAATCCCTATCTTACAAGGACTACTATTCGATCAAGACCGCAATGCATTGCAACAAGCTTTTGCAGGAAAAGCCCTTTCCTTAGCGTTAGCGGATGGGCTGCGCAACGAACTATATTTACAAACATGGAAAACATATTGGGATTGGTCGTACGCATGGCATGCACGGGCATTGGCAGCAGAAGCACGCAACTACAGCCTAGAGCGGCTCAACGGGATCAGAAGCGGACATTTCGCGGGCGATTATCCCGCCATTGATACATTGGAAGCTTTTTTGCAATGGCAAAGCTGGGACGTAGAAGTCCAAGAAGCACAACTACAACTCATCCATACCGAAGCAGCCCTGCAAAACCTCTGGTGGAATGACCAAGGGCAACCTATTGCCTGGAACCCTAACTGGCAGCCCGTTCACCCCGACCTACTCCTCGAGCAACCTGCCTTGGACACCCTTCAATCTTTACTCACCGGGCATCCTGCATTGGTAGCTTATCAGCGGCAACTCGATCAACTTCAATTAGAAAGGCGTTGGAAAGCCGAACAATACAAACCCGAACTCACCTTCCAATACAACTTACTTGGCAATCAATTCGACCTCAATCCCGACGACGCGCCTGGATGGCAAAACTTGCTAACCGACAATTTCAAGTGGGGATTTACATTTAGCCAGCCGCTATTTTTGCGTAAAGCCCGCGCAGGCGTTGCATTGACTGACATTAAGATAGCGCAAACAAACTGGAAATTGGCAGAAAAACAACAAAACCTGCAAACCAAACTTAATGCTTATTGGCAAAGCTGGCAAACCCGCTCGCAACAACTCAACACCGTATCCGATATGGTGGCCAACTACCAATCCCTGTTGGAGGCAGAACAGGTGAAGTTCAACTTAGGAGAAAGCTCAGTATTCCTACTCAATAGTCGGCAGCAGAAATTGCTTCAGGCACAACTTAAATTCCTCAAAGCACAAGCCGAGTTACAGAAAAACGCAGGCGCGTTGTGGTATGCCGCAGGACGAAGCAGGTAGTGTCGCTTAACGTGAATTATGCATAGCAACCAAAGGTAAGAAATTAAAAGTCAATACTTTAGGGTGTGCCCCCTGCCAAACAGGGGCCGGGCTATCCGCTCCAGTACCTCCCTGCGGTCGGCACGTCCGCTGCTATCCCTCACACAAAAGAAATTTAACTGACAATCGTTATTATTATTGGTGAATAATACACAGATATACCAAGGTGGTCATAAAGGTAGCAGGTTATTTGTGGTTTTTTCTCGAATCCGGTGAAAAAGATTCATTTTCGCTT
>JAWKLL010000027.1:0-71784 GCA_041392765.1 Saprospiraceae bacterium | reverse complement strand
TTTCACCAGCAGTATTTGCTAATGCAGGCCCCGATTTGACCATTTGTGAGGGTGGCAATACGCTAATTGGTTTGCCACAGGGTGTTTCTGCACCATTAGGGGCTACTTATGTTTGGACTCCAGCGATCGGTCTTGTCCCAGATAATAATAGCCAGCCATTGGCAAGTCCACTAGTAACCACCACTTATGTTATGACGGTTTCCCTCAATAGCTGTGTCCGTAGAGATACTATGGTGGTAACCGTTGATCCTACTTATAATCCTGTTGCTGATGCAGGGCCAAATTGGTTGGTTTGTAGTGGCACCACGGTTACATTACAAGGCAGTCCCACGGCTTCCACTCCTCCGTCCAATCCGGGAGATGTTATTATTGGTTATTACTGGACACCAGTAGGCGACGACTTTAATGTACTGAATGTAGATGTGCCACTAACAGTTACACCTACCCAAAATGCAGCGTATCAAGTTTTTGTTTTTTCGGATTCTGGTTGCGCGGATACCGCTTTTGTAAATATTACCATTGCAGACGATATTGATCTTTCTGGAACTTCAGTCGTAGAGCCTTCTTGTATGGGGGGCATGGCAGGATCAATAACACTTAATGTTACAGGAGGAACAGGGAATTATACTTACGATTGGGCTGATCTTACAGGCACTTCCGATCCATCAAACAGAACGGGTTTGTTACCCGGTACTTATTCAGTCACTGTTTCAGATGATGGTGGTTGCGCTACATCACAGACATTTAATATCAATGGAGTTAATGTACCTACGCTCAACCCAAGCGGCACAGATGTTGATGATGCGTGCAATGGCACGAACAGCGGCAGCATCACGGTGACGGTAAGCGGCGGCGTATTGCCATACATCTACAACTGGGGCGACATCGGAGTAGGGTCATCTACGCGGACGAACTTAGCCCCCGGTGTGTACCCAATAACGGTAACAGATGCGAACGGCTGCGAAGCGATCACGAGCTATACGGTAGGAGAAGAAGGCGCGATCACGCTCAACTCCAAGCGGTACGGATGTTGACGACGCGCGCAATGGCACGAACAGCGGCAGCATCACGGTGACGGTAAGCGGCGGCGTATTGCCATACATCTTCAACTGGGGCGACATCGGAGTAGGTGCCTCGACACGGACGAACTTAGCCCCCGGTGTGTACCCAATAACGGTAATAGATGCGAACGGCTGCGAAGCGAGCACGAGCTACACGGTAGGAGAAGAAGGCGCGATTACGCTCAACCCAAGCGGTACGGATGTTGACGACGTGCGTGCAATGGCACGAACAGCGGCAGCATCACGGTGACGGTAAGCGGCGGTGGCGTATTGCCATACATCTACAACTGGGGCGACATCGGAGTAGGGTCATCTACGGCGGACGAACTTAGCCCCCGGTGTGTACCCAATAACGGTAACAGATGCGAACGGCTGCGAAGATCACGAGCTATACGGTAGGAGAAGAAGGCGCGATCACGCTCAACCCAAGCGGTACGGATGTTGATGATGCGTGCAATGGCACGAACAGCGGCAGCATCACGGTGACGGTAAGCGGCGGCGTATTGCCATACATCTTCAACTGGGGCGACATCGGAGTAAAGTGCCTCGACACGGACGAACTTAGCTCCCGGTGTGTACCCACAACGGTAACAGATGCGAACGGCTGCGGAAGCGAGCACGAGCTACACGGTAGGAGAAGAAGGCGCGATCACGCTCAACCTAAGCGGTACGGATGTTGACGACGCGTGCAATGGCACGAACAGCGGCAGCATCACGGTGACGGTAAGCGGAGGCGTATTGCCATACATCTACAACTGGGGTGACATTGGAGTAGGTGCCCGACACGGACGAACTTAGCCCCGGTGTGTACCCAATAACGGTAACAGATGCGAACGGTTGCGAAGCGATCACGAGTCACACGGTAGGAGAAGAAGGCGCGATTACGCTCAACCCAAGCGGCACGGATGTTGACGACGCGTGCAATGGCACGAACAGCGGCAGCATCACGGTGACGGTAAGCGGCGGCGTATTGCCATACATCTACAACTGGGGTGACATCGGAGTAGGGTCATCTACACGGACTAACTTAGCCCCCGGTGTGTACCCAATAACGGTAACAGATGCGAACGGCTGCGAAGCGAGCACGAGCTATACGGTAGGAGAAGAAGGCGCGATCACGCTCAACCCAAGGCACAGATGTTGACGACGCGTGCAATGGCACGAACAGCGGCAGTATTACGGTGACGGTAAGCGGCGGCGTATTGCCATACATCTACAACTGGGGCGACATCGGAGTAGGGTCATCTACGCGGACGAACTTAGCCCCGGTGTGTACCCACAACGGTAACAGATGCGAACGGCTGCGAAGCGAGCACGAGCTATACGGTAGGAGAAGGCGCGATCACGCTCAACCTAAGCGGCACGGATGCTGACGACGCGTGCAACGGCACGTGAACAGCGGCAGCATCACGGTGACGGTAAGCGGCGGCGTATTGCCACATTCACAACTGGGGCGACATCGGAGTAGGGTCATCTACACGGATTAACTTAGCCCCCGGTGTGTACCCACAACGGTAACAGATGCAAACGGCTGCGAAGCGATCACGAGCTACACGGAGAAGGAAGGCGCGATCACGCTCAACCCAAGCGGCACGGATGTTGACGACGCGTGCAATGGCACGAACAGCGGCAGCATCACGGTGACGGTAAGCGGTATGCGTATTGCCACATCTTCAACTGGGGCGACATCGGAGTAGGTGCCTCGACACGGACGAACTTAGCCCCCGGTGTGTACCCAATAACGGTAACAGATGCGAACGGCTGCGAAGCGATCACGAGCTATACGGTAGGAGAAGAAGGCGCGATTACGCTCAACCCAAGCGGTACGGATGTTGACGATGCGTGCAACGGCACGAACAGCGGCAGCATCACGGTGACGGTAAGCGGCGGCGTATTGCCATACATCTTCAACTGGGGCGACATCGGAGTAGGTGCCTCGACACGGACGAACTTAGCCCCCGGTGTGTACCCAATAACGGTAACAGATGCGAACGGCTGCGAAGCGATCACGAGCTACACGGTAGGAGAAGAAGGCGCGATTACGCTCAACCCAAGCGGCACGGATGTTGACGACGCGTGCAATGGCACGAACAGCGGCAGCATCACGGTGATGGTAAGCGGCGGCGTATTGCCATACATCTTCAACTGGGGCGACATCGAGTGGTGCCCGACACGGACGAACTTAGCCCCCGGTGTGTACCCAATAACGGTAACAGATGCGAACGGCTGCGAAGCGATCACGAGCTACACGGTAGGAGAAGAAGGCGCGATTACGCTCAACCCAAGCGGCACGGATGTTGACGACGCGTGCAATGGCACGAACAGCGGCAGCATCACGGTGACGGTAAGCGGCGGCGTATTGCCATACATCTACAACTGGGGCGACATCGGAGTAGGTGCCTCGACACGGACGAACTTAGCCCCCGGTGTGTACCCAATAACGGTAACAGATGCGAACGGCTGCGAAGCGATCACGAGCTATACGGTAGGAGAAGAAGGCGCGATCACGCTCAACCCAAGCGGTACGGATGTTGATGATGCGTGCAATGGCACGAACAGCGGCAGCATCACGGTGACGGTAAGCGAGGCGTATTGCCATACATCTACAACTGGGACGACATTGGAGTAGGTGCCTCGACACGGACGAATCAGCTCCCGGTGTGTACCCAATAACGGTAACAGATGCGAACGGGCTGCGAAGCGATCACGAGCTATACGGTAGGAGAAGAAGCGATTACGCTCAACCCAAGCGGTACGGATGTTGACGATGCGTGCAACGGCACGAACAGCGGTAGCATCACGGTGACGGTAAGCGGAGGCGTATTGGCCATACATCTACAACTGGGACGACATTGGAGTAGGTGCCTCGACACGGACGAGGCACCGCCCCCGGTGTGTACCCACAACGGTAACAGATGCAAACGGCTGCGAAGCGATCACGAGCTACACGGTAGGAGAAGGCGCGATTACGCTCAACCCAAGTGGCACGGATGTTGACGACGCGTGCAACGGCACGAACAGCGGCAGCATCACGGTGGACGGTAAGCGGCGGCGTATTGCCATACATCTACAACTGGGGCGACATCGAGTGGGCACCCTACGCGGACGAACTTAGCCCCCGGTGTGTACCCAATAACGGTAACAGATGCGAACGGCTGCGAAGCGATCACGAGCTACACGGTAGGAGAAGAAGGCGCGATCACGCTCAACCCAAGCGGCACAGATGTTGATGATGCGTGCAATGGCACGAACAGCGGCAGCATCACGGTGACGGTAAGCGGAGGCGTATTGCCATACATCTACAACTGGGGCGACATCGGAGTAGGTCATCTACACGGACGAACTTAGCCCCCGGTGTGTACCCAATAACGGTAACAGATGCGAACGGCTGCGAAGCGATCACGAGCTACACGGTAGGAGAAGAAGGTGCGATTACGCTCAACCCAAGCGGCACGGATGTTGACGACGCGTGCAATGGCACGAACAGCGGCAGCATCACGGTGACGGTAAGCGGCGTATTGCCATACATCTTCAACTGGGGCGACATCGGAGTAGGTGCCTGACACGGACGAACTTAGCCCCCGGTGTGTACCCAATAACGGTAACAGATGCGAACGGCTGCGAAGCGATCACGAGCTATACGGTAGGAGAAGAAGGCGCGATTACGCTCAACCCAAGTGGCACGGATGTTGACGACGCGTGCAACGGTACGAACAGCGGCAGCATCACGGTGACGAAGCGGAGGCGTGTTGCCATACATCTTCAACTGGGACGACATTGAGTAGGTGCTTCGACGCGGACGAACTTAGCCCCCGTGTACCCAATAACGGTAACAGATGCGAACGGCTGTGAAGCGAGCACGAGCTACACGGTAGGAGAAGGCGCTGACTACGTCAACCTCAAGTGGCACGGATGTTGACGACGCGTGCAACGGCACGAACAGCGGCAGCATCACGGTGACGGTAAGCGGAGGCGTGTTGCCATACATCTTCAACTGGGACGACATCGGAGTAGGTGCTTCGACGCGGACGAACTTAGCCCCCGGTGTGTACCCAATAACGGTAACAGATGCGAACGGCTGTGAAGCGAGCACGAGCTACACGGTAGGAGAAGAAGGCGCGATTACGCTCAACTCAAGTGGCACGGATGTTGACGACGTGCAACGCACGAACAGCGGCAGCATCACGGTGACGGTAAGCGGAGGCGTGTTGCCATACATCTTCAACTGGGACGACATTGAGTAGGTGCTTCGACGCGGACGAACTTAGCCCCGGTGTGTACCCAATAACGGTAACAGATGCGAACGGTTGCGAAGAGCACGAGCTACACGGTAGGAGAAGAAGGTGCGATCACGCTCAACCCAAGTGGCATCAATGGATGTTGACGACGCGTGCAACGGCACGAACAGCGGCAGCATCACGGTGACGGTAAGCGGAGGCGTGTTGCCATACATCTTCAACTGGGACGACATTGAGTAGGTGCTTCTGACGCGGACGAACTTAGCCCCGGTGTGTACCCAATAACGGTAACAGATGCGAACGGCTGCGAAGCGAGCACGAGCTACACGGTAGGAGAAGAAGGCGCGATCACGCTCAACCCAAGTGGCACGGATGTTGACGACGCGTGCAACGGCACGAACAGCGGCAGCATCACGGTGACGGTAAGCGGAGGCGTGTTGCCATACATCTTCAACTGGGACGACATTGGAGTAGGTGCTTCGACGCGGACGAACTTAGCCCCCGGTGTGTACCCAATAACGGTAACAGATGCGAACGGCTGCGAAGCGAGCACGAGCTACACGGTAGGAGAAGAAGGTGCGATCACGCTCAACCCAAGTGGCACGGATGTTGACGACGCGTGCAACGGCACGAACAGCGGCAGCATCACGGTGACGGTAAGCGGAGGCGTGTTGCCATACATCTTCAACTGGGACGACATTGGAGTAGGTGCTTCGACGCGGACGAACTCAGCCCCCGGTGTGTACCCACAACGGTAACAGATGCGAACGGCTGTGAAGCGAGCACGAGCTACACGGTAGGAGAAGAAGGCGCGATCACGCTCAACCCAAGTGGCGGATGTTGACGACGTGCAACGGCACGCGAACAGCGGTAGCATCACGGTGATTGTAAGCGGAGTACATACATCTTCAACTGGGACGGACATTGGAGTAGGTGCTTCGACGCGGACGAACTTAGCCCCCGGTGTGTACCCACAACGGTAACAGATGCGAACGGCTGCGAAGCGTGAGCTACACGGTAGGAGAAGAAGGTGCGATTACGCTCAACCCAAGTGGCACGGATGTTGACGACGCGTGCAACGGCACGAACAGCGGCAGCATCACGGTGACGGTAAGCGGAGGCGTGTTGCCATACATCTTCAACTGGGACGACATTGAGAAAGAGGTGCTTCGACGCGGACGAACTTAGCCCCGGTGTGTACCCACAACGGTAACAGATGCGAACGGCTGTGAAGCGAGCACGAGCTACACGGTAGGAGAAGAAGGCGCGATCACGCTCAACCCAAGTGGCACGGATGTGGACGACGTGCGTGCAACGGCAATGAACAACGGTAGCATCACGGTGACGGTAAGCGGAGGCGTGTTGCCATACATCTTCAAACTGACTGTATTGGAGTAGGTGCTTCGACGCGGACGAACTTAGCCCCGGTGTGTACCCAATAACGGTAACAGATGCGAACGGCTGTGAAGCGAGCACGAGCTACACGGTAGAGAAGAAGGCGCGATCACGCTCAACCCAAGTGGCACGGATGTTGACGACGGCGTAACGCACGAACAGCGGCAGCATCACGGTGACGGTAAGCGGAGGCGTGTTGCCATACATCTTCAACTGGGACGACATTGGAGTAGGCAAGCCTGACGCGGACGAACGCAGCCCCCGGTGTGTACCCACAACGGTAACAGATGCGAACGGCTGCGAAGCGAGCACGAGCTACACGGTAGGAGAAGAAGGTGCGATTACGCTCAACCCAAGTGGTACGGATAAAGACGACGCGTGTAACGGCACGAACAACGTAGCATCACGGTGACGGTAAGCGGAGGCGTGTTGCCATACATTCACCGGACGACATTGGAGTAGGTGCTTCTTGACGCGGATGAACTTAGCCCCCGGTGTGTACCCAATAACGGTAACAGATGCAACTGGCTGTGAAGCGAGCACGAGCTACACGGTAGGAGAAGAAGGCGCGATTACGCTCAACCCAAGCGGCACGGATGTTGACGATGCGTGCAACGGCAATGAAACAGCGGCAGCATCACGGTGACGGTAAGCGGAGGCGTGTTGCCATACATCTTCAACTGGACGATTGGAGTAGAAAGCTGACGCGGACGAACTTAGCCCTGGGTGTGTACCCAATAACGGTAACAGATGCGAACGGCTGCGAAGCGAGCACGAGCTACACGGTAGGAGAAGAAGGCGCGATCACGCTCAACCCAAGTGGCATGGATGTTGATTGACGCGTGCAACGGCACGAACAGCGGCAGCATCACGGTGATGGTAAGCGGAGGTTGCTACATCTTCAACTGGACGACATTGGAGTAGGTGCTTCGACGCGGACGAACTTAGCCCCGGTGTGTACCCAATAACGGTAACAGATGCGAACGGCTGTGAAGCGAGCACGAGCTACACGGTAGAGAAGAAGGCGCGATCACGCTCAACTTGAATGGCACTGATGTAAGTTGCATTAGTACAAGCACTGGAGCTATTGATTCATTATAAACGGTGGAACACCTAATTACACTTTTGTTTGGAGTAATGAGCTGTTACAGAAGATATTAACATTAATGCAGGCAGCTATGTTGTCTTGGTAACAGATGCCAACGGTTGCAATAGTGCAAGTCTAGTAATAAAATGAACCTAGTGCTCCTTATCGATCAATATTGGTGTGCTTATTAGCTACATGAATGCCTTGTATAACGATGGCTATTTCGATAGTAGTGAATGGAGGAACGCCTGATTACACTTACCAATGGAGTGTTCCGGGAACTGGTTCTGTTGTTGATTATTCCAAGCGTAAGTGTCACGGTAACGGATGCGAATAATTGCCAATTAGTTCAGAGTTTTGCCAAATTGAGCGCAATTGTTTTGACCTTGCTTTGATTAAAGAACTAGCTACACCAGCCCCATATTTACCTTGGAGAGCAAGTCATTTTTACAATACTTGCTACCAACCGGGTGCACACGATGCTATAGATGTTGAGATAACTGATTATATTCCGTGATGGTTTGATTCTGCTGATGCAAACTGGACGCAAAATGGTTCGATTGCAACTCGCGTAATGCCATCGTTAGCAGCCGGTCAAACCCTGCCGTTGATGATAACTCTCTACGATTGATCCTTCGTTTGGTGGCGGCGCGATCACGAACTATGCTGAAATCAGTGCAGCAAGCAATGTTTTGGGTATTGCAGATACATGCTACATTTGATCAGATTAATAATGATCCAGTAAGTGGCTTGCCTAATAGTCCAGCGGATGATTGCGTGCTAGGAGATGGAACGGGACTTGTGAACAGTGGTGATGCAGCAGGTGATGAAGACGATCACGACCTGCTCAGATAGTCGTTCTAGAAATGATTGATTTGAGCATTGCCAAAACGGTTGATATAACAACCAATCAGTTAGATCAGGTGACGTATTCGATTGAAGTATCCAATGAATACTCTGCCACAGCTACTAACATTGAGGTTGAAGATATTTACCGGATGGTTGACTTATGCTAGCCATAGTGGAGGTAATTATAGCAGCAGCAACAGGTATTTGGTTAATCCCAACGCTTGGTGCAGGAGAATCAGTAATATTTGTACTGACAGGCATCAATCCTACGGGGGATTATACCAACTGTGCTCAAGTGCTTTCTACAGATCAGGCTGATGTTGACTCAACACCCGGCAATGCGCAAACGGTGAACGAGGATGATAATGATTGTGTAGTAATAACTCCGCTTGCATTGGCTGACCTTTCAATTGAAAAATCTGCCGATGTTTCGTTAGCTACGGCTGGAGATACTGTTACATTTACTATTACCTTGGTAAATGAAGGACCCAACGATGCAACAGGCGTAACCGTCAGTGAAGTAATCGCTAGCGGGTTTAGTTTTGAAAGCTCTACGGCTAGTATGGGTAGCTACGACCCCGCGAATGGCATTTGGACACTGGGTACTGTTCCTGATGGAGTAACAGCTACACTTGTCATACGAGCCGTAGTCAATGGAGGTGGTGATTATTGTAATGAGGCTTTTGTGATTTCTTCCAACGAAACAGACCCAGATTCTACACCTGGCAATGGAGTTGATACAGATGGTGATGGCTCTATACAGGATGATCCTGAAGATGAAGACGATGGAGACGCAGTTTGTATTGAAGTACCATGTCAAGTGTCCATCGATATCATCAGTCAGTCGGGATGTAATGATGCAGGAACGCCCGTTGATCCTACTGATGACTTCTTTGTCGTTGTTTTGAATGTGACAGGAGTCAACGTTTCCGCTCAGTGGTCTGGAATGATTGCGGACAGGGTCGTAAATGGTAATTATAATGACCCACAAACATTTATTGTTCCTATATCATCGGCTATAGCTGGTAATGTATTTATCACTATCAGAGATAATGTTGATAATACATGTACGAACAATGTTACTTTACTGGCACCAGAAAGTTGTTCTAATGATTGTTTGCTATTTCCTCAAATTAGCACGCAGCCTCAATGTGACGACAATGGTACGCCAAGTGACGCTAGTGATGATGTTTACTACTACTGGGTGACGGTTGCTGGGCAAAATACGCCCTCTTCCAATTGGACATCTATTGACAATTTTGTGGGCACTCAAACTGGGGCGTACAATGAAGCAGTACGCATGGGGCCTTATTCCAACTTAGAAGGCCAGCCATTCACGGTAACATTCCGAGATGCAGGTGACCCTGATTGTGGCGTCGCTACGTTGTTGGTTACCCCACCTGATGAAACCTGTTCCGATGTGTGCGCCATTTCTGTTAACATGTTATTAGGAGGCCCAGTTTGTAATGACAATGATACACCTGCTGATGGTTCGGATGATGTTTACTATGCTTACTTGAATATCACCAGCCTTAATGGTTCATTTTATGGATGGCTAACTGAAGACATTGGATGGGATAGTGGTGATGGTGGTAGCTACCACACAAATACGACGAATGCTTATCGATTTGGGCCGTATCCATCAACGGAAAACCATACTATAACTATTTGGGATGCGTTAGACCCCGAGTGTAGTGTGACTATACCTTTAGTAAGCCCAGGTACGTGTGAAGAAGGTTGTATCCTTACAATCGATACCTTCACACCTGTTTGTGATAATAATGGTACACCATTCGATCCAACAGACGATACTTATTCTTTCGATATCCGTGTAGTTCCTTTTGGCCCGACGTATCTTCTGTTGGGTGGAGATTTGCTCAATTAGGTAGCGATGTTCCTAATTATCCTTACAATCAAATAGTGAATATCAGATGCGTTTCCAATACCAGCGAATGGGGCAGATACTACGTTCAGAATTGTGGATAATGCCTATTTCAATTGTTCTGAATTTATTACTATCACTCCTCCGACAACTTGTTCTCCATTAGTTTGTGATTTGGAGGTTGTTGAAATCAGTAAAGTATGTGATAACCAAGGGACACCTTCGGACGAATCGGACGATGTTTACTTTGTGACACTAGCAGTTAATAGCCAACTACCCACGGGAATTTGGCGAATGATTGTAAATGGGGAAATAGAAACTGGAAACTATAACACTTCTATTGAATTGGCCTGTCCTGTAGGAACGGATTGGGAAGTTGTTGTAAGTGATCTGTTGTTCCCAGATGCGTGTACGCAAACCTATACGATAGTATCTACTGAATCATGTTCAGATGAGCCTCCTTGTGATTTGTCAGTCATCGTTACGCAGGTTTACTCCGATGGAGGTACGCCTGTTAACTATACAGACGATACTTATGATGTGACCTTCTTGGTTACTAATGGTTTACACACAGGGGATTATGAGTTGAATATCGTTGGGGTAGGTACTTTTGTAGGTACTTATGGAACGCCTTTAGAAATCGGTACGGTAACTGCCAATGCCGACATGACCTATGAAATTACCGATGTAGCTACGACTGGTTGTTCATACATTGATCGTATATTCGGACAAGGTGTGATTGGTAATTACACTTGGATCGATGCTGATGCAGACGGTGTTCAGGACGTTGGTGAACAGCCACTTGCGGGTGTTGTCGTTCAATTGACTGGCTTCGATTTGGAAACAGGGCCTATTAGCTTAACTACTACTACCAATGAAGATGGTTTGTATCTGTTTACCGATCTGAATCAAGGCATTTATCAAGTGACTTTCACTGCCCCCGAGGGATACCTATTTGCACCACAAGATCAAGGTAATAATGCCTTAGATAGTGATGCCAACCCCTCTACTGGTGTTACTGCTTCGGTTGTACTTTCATCCGCCTTTGCTGATTTGGATATAGATGCTGGCTTTGTACTAGAACAGAACTGTTCGCTTGTATTGTCCACTCCGGTAGTCACTTGCCTCAATAGTTCCACTTTTAGCGTTGCGTTTAATGTCAATGGAGAAGGAGCGAACGGTTGGTCAGCTATTGATAATGCCGGGGTTGTGGATATGATTGGTACTTACAACACGCAGTTTATACAAGAGTATGATGCCAATATCGACTCTCCATTGCTGATTGCATTTGAAGATTTGGCAGATCCGAATTGTTTCCAGATCGTAGAAATAGCCGTTCCTAATTGTGCTGAACTACTACCTTGCGCCATGACGGTGACACATCAAGTGCTAGGCTGTGAAAGTAGGGAACTTCTGTTGATGCAGATGATACATTCAGTACTATTTTTACAGTGACAGGTACAAATACCGGAAGTTGTTTACCTATTCCGTGAATGGTAATACGCCTGTTCAAGGTACGTATGGTGCTCCTGTTATTCTCACCGATCTCATGATTGCTAATGGCGATCTTACCATTGAAATCATTGATTGTGGGGATGCTACTTGTAATAATACACTTGTTATTCAGGCACCAGCACCTTGTTCACCTGAGTGTAGTATTCAGTTGGGGGCTGTGGATACGGAATGTTTGGAAAACGGAATGTTCCGCATTACCATACCTGTGAGTGCTACGAATGGTAGCTTGGCATGGCAGGCAAGAGATTAAGGATAACTTCTTCCAAGGTGATTACAACACCCCATTCGTTGCTGATTACAACATCAATGGGGGATCAGTTACCATTAATTTCAGGGATGCTGCAGATGAATCATGTGTCATCACCGTAGTTGTTCAAGTGCCGGAAGAGTGCATCGAAGTAGCTTGTTTGCTAGAATCCACTTACACGTTAGGAAGCTGTGATGCCCTCGGAACACCTGATGATATGGACGATACCTACTCTTTCACATTTGTAGCGACAAATGGAGGGAGGTTGGTAATGGATTTACCTACATCTTGGATAATATCCCATATTCTGGTGTTTATGGAACTGAAATAGAGATACAGAACAGGCTCATTTCGTTAGGCGAAGTCAACATCACGATTACGGATGCTAACGATACTGGCTGTATTACTACATTGACAGTAACCCCACCTAGTCCGTGTTCAACACCTTGTGGACTTACGGCAACGACCTTCGACTTGGGATGTGACAATATGGGGACTCCTTCTGGGCAGGATGATACCTTCTCAGCAATCGTTACGGTATTTGGTGAAAATACGAGTGCTTGTTTCAATTACACCATCAATGGCGTTACAGAAGTAGGTAACTATAGTACGCCCATCATTCTTACTGGATTGCCGGCCAATGGCGGAGATGTCACGATGCACATTGTTGATTGCGTTAGCAATGTTTGCGTTTTAGATGTAGTGCTGGTTGTGCCAGAAGGATGTGGAACAGGTGGTTGCGAGCTTGTATGTCCTGATGATATCATGGCTGTTGATTTGGGCTGGGGGTGCAACCAGATCAGCGAAGTGTTTAATGTACAGACCAGTACAAATTTGACGGGAGAACCCCAACTGACAGGTGGTTGCAATATTGCTTCTATTGCGTTTGTCGATGCAATGGAAGAAAACACAACTACCTGTGGCAACCAGACCATCAACCGCACCTTTACAGTAGTGACAGAGGCCGGAGATACCTTCGTTTGTGTGCAACAAATCCATTTTACGGACAACGAAGCACCTGCTGTGAGTTGCGCTACGGCCAACTACTTCGACCCTGCATTGGGTGATTCTCTCATCCTTTACCCTGTGGATGTCTTTGAATGTGTTGCTACTATTCAAGTACCTTACCCGCAGGTTGAGGATGCGTGCGCTAGCGGATGGACTGTTTACACGGAATTAGTATCTTTGAATGGTGCCGTATTATATACATTGGAACCTACCGATGTACGTGCCATTCCCGATGTGCCTCCAGGTGATTACTATCTACGTTATTTCGTGACAGATGCTTGTGGAAACGAGGCTGAATCTATTGATTGCCGTATTCGTGTGCAGGATGCAGACCCACCTGTTGCGATTTGTGTGAGTGGTTTGGATGTTTCTTTGGGTGCTTTCGGTGTAAGCCGGCTTTACGCAGAAGCTGTTGATAATGGTAGCTACGACGATTGCGACTTTGATCGCGTCGAAGTCCGTCGTATCTTCAACAGAGATCCTGCAACTTGTGATACCCTGCTTACTCCTGTTTACAGCGAATGGCCTATATGTGGATATTAATTGCTGTGATGCAGGCTTGTATGTCACTGTTCAGTTGCGTGTTTTGGATCAAAGCGGTAACGCAGATACTTGCTGGACGGAAGTATTGGTAAGAGATAATTCTTTACCATTCTGTACAGGGCTGATCGATCAGACTATTTCTTGTAACGATTTGCCTGTCGGTTTCGATCCATACAATACGGATATACTGACGGCTTTATTTGGCTCACCTGTGGTACAAGATAACTGTTCGGCTACTTCAGTAGAACTTTCACCTGTCGTAGCATTAGACGATTGTGGTGCCGGTACCGTTACACGTAGATTTATTGCGGTGGATAGAGTAGGAAATGAATCTGTGGTGCCATTTGAGCAAAAGATCACCATTGATTACATTTTGGAATACCATATTCGATTCCCCCAAGATCTTACTACCGACTGTTTGGAAGCTATTCCTATGGCGGAGGCTTATAATACGGGGTGTGATTCCATCACCATCACGTATGAAGATGTATTCTTGACCCAAACGGGCAACGAATGCCGCTACATAGAGCGTACCTATACGGTTACCAACTGGTGCGAATGGAATGGTATTACACCTGCTGTTATTGTCAATAGAGATGAGAACTGCAATGGGGTGGAAGGTGAGCAGGATGTTTGGGCTATCCGCATGCCTGGAAGTGCATACATCGATAAAGATGCCTTCTACGATAATAACATACCGGCTATTGGAGAGAGAGGCTTTACTTGTACAGGCTCAATCAATCCTTTAGGGCACTGGAGGCAGGTAAATAGCACGGGTCGTTGGCAATATACCCAGCGAATCAAAATATTTGATAATACGGCACCTGTGGTCACTTATCCGTTGCCTGCGCCATTCTGTACTGAAGATGCTGGCTGCGAAGCAATGATTGATATTCCTTTCCATCTGGAAGAGTACTGCTTACAGGAATTAGTGACTTTCGATATCCGCATTGATATCAACGGAAATGGAACTTCGGACATCAATCTACCTGTATCAGAGGTGCTATATCAAACCGTCGATAGTTTCCATATCCGTACAGCAGTACCTGTTGGTTCGCATCGAATGGTGCTACAGGTGGTTGATGCTTGTGGAAATACGACTGTCGTGAATATTCCATTTAGTGTAGCAGACTGCTATTTGCCAGAGGTTAACTGTTTCTCAGGGTTGATTGCACAATTGGAACAACTGCCCGCTGGATCTGATGTTAACGCAGATGGTATCCTAGATGAGGCGGGTGTAGAGATTTTTGCGACTCAGTTGGTAAGTTGTAATTTGATAGAATGTAACTTACCGTTGCGATTCTCCGTAAACAGGGTAGGGGAGTTACCAAATATAGACCAGCAAAGTATCTGGTTGACCTGTGAAGACAGGCCAGGATTGATGCTGGAGGTCTATACGTGGGATAGCGCATTCAACCCGTATGCTGTTCAGCCGGATGGCACAGTAGGTGGCCCTAACTACACTGTTTGCCAAGTTGAGGTGGATCTAGTTGATCTACAAGGCTACTGCAACGATTGTGAAGGCGAAGCGATGATGCTGGGCGGAGATATTTTCACGATGGCTGCGGCACCGATTGCAGGTGTGACGGTTCACCTGGAGGCAACAGTAAATGAGTCGATGGTGACCAGTAACTTAGGCAAGTATAGCTTCGAAGACTTATTGTCTGGTGAAACTTATACCATACGTCCTTACAAGAACGATGATACATCGAATGGCATTACCACCATTGATATGATTCGCATACAGAACCACTTGTTGGGTAATGTAGTTATCACTTCTCCTTACTTATTGATTGCGGCAGATGTGAATAACTCAGGATCTGTTACGACCTTGGATATGATTCAGTTGCGCAGATTGATTTTGGGTGACATTACTACTTTCGCCAACAATACCAGTTGGAGGTTTATTCCAGCGGATTATGAGTTCCCCAATCCGCTCAATCCTTGGGCTGAAACCTTCCCTGAATACGTAACCGTTAGCGAATTGGAAGACTGTTTGTTCAATCAACACTTCATCGGCATTAAGATTGGCGACCTAAATGGTTCTGCTATTGCGAATGTAGAGGGCAGCAACGGAGGCCGCGTCGAGGGGCAATCGTGGAACATATTGATGGAAGATGCGGTGATGAAAGCAGGCCAAACCTATCGAATTACACTTTCTGCGCCTGATATAGAGCAGGTCAGTGGTTTCCAGTTTGCGCTAGACATACCCACCGATAAATTGGCATTAGTGAGTGTCGAGGAAGGTTTGTTGACGGATGAAAACCTGGGCAAATCGCTCCGTTCGAGGGGCATACTAACGGTCAGTTGGAATGAATCGTCTTCCGTTGAGGACGAAGTGTTGTGTGTACTGGTGGTCAAATCGCTTGTCAATGCAAATGCTAGTGACTTGATTGAAATCAGTACATCTAATATACAAGCAGAGGCTTACGAAAAGGCAAATGACGATCAGGCAGTACCTCTAGTTTTATTTGCCTATGGAAAAGCAGGTTCAGGAATGGCACTATATCAGAATGTTCCTAACCCTGTAACGAATCATACTGTCATTCCTTTCGAATTACCTGTCGATGGAGAGGCAATTATTGAAATACACGATTTATCGGGACGGAGAATGCTAACGATCAAAGATTTCTTTGATCAAGGAGTCAACGAAGTCCGTATCAAACGGGGGCAGTTACCTGACGGTTTATATGTTTACACCCTGCGTTTTGGGGGCAACAACTGAGCCGTAAGATGATTGTCACCAATTAATGGTCAACGGAAGCTATACAGACGACATTTCCCGTTGGTTTTTAGGAGGAAATGTTGTCTGTTTGGCTTGCGATTATTGTTGTTGGGTAAGAATTGCTATATTACTCAACTCCTTGCTTACTAAGCTGAGTTTAGCAAATATTGTTTTGAATCAAGTAAATCAGGATCAACCTGCCGAAATATGAAACACAAGTCTTACTCCCTATCGATGACTTCCTTTTTATTGAAGCACGTATTACCCGTGTTTTTGGTGTTGTTGGCGTATGTTGCCACCCTCAAGGCAGAGGGTACCTACCAAGTGGCACCAACAGCTAATGATCTGGTGATGTTGCTGATTGGTGATTCAAATTATGGTAATTTTGCTACTCCTAACGGTCCCGAGGCATCTCGCATTTATGTGAGGCTCAATGCCCCTGAAGAAACCTTATACATCGGTTTATCCAGAGAGTACTTACAGAATGGTAGCCCAGCAAGTACAGGCGCTTATTCTTTTCAAATAAAGAGAGCTTCCGATAACGCTATTGTACACGGGCCATTCAGCGTCAATAGTTTTGTCGAAAACTTGGCTTCTTGGGAAGATGCCGCTGGCCCTGCTGTATTAAACAACGGAGTAGGGTATAGTACGGATGATGCACGTTATCGATTCGCTCCAGGCGAAGCAGGTCTGTATTATATTGAGTTCATAAATTGTGATTTTATTGGCCTTTGGGATTTTACGGTAGGTTTAGGTGATCAACCCGTTACGGGAAGGGTTTATTCTAAAAGTTGGGCTTTCCGTACACCCTCCCTTGCTAACACAGCACCTGAGTGTGTTTGGGATCGGGAGTTCAACGGCGAGTTATATTCCTATACATCCGATGGGTTTGTTTCTAAAATTGATTTTGATGGTTCTGGGTTTCAGGGATTGTCATTTACCATGGCTTTTAATTCAAAAGGCCCAGGTCAAACGGGGAATATTGAACAAGATCGTATGTCGTTGCCCAATGCCAATATATCGGCTGATTTCGCAGAACACCTTATTTTTCTTGCAGAACCTGATCCTATTTTGTTTCCCAGCGGTGTTTGTGGCTCAGTGGCCGTAGCTCCCTATTTTTCTTGTACGGGAGTAGGAACCTACTGTTTAGATGTATCTGTTACCCGTAGTGGCTTGGTAGAAATAGTCCTTGATATTAACCAAAACGGCACTTTCGAGGCCGCTATAGATCGAAGACTGGTTCATAGTTTTGTGGATGGGCAGCCCCTTAGTGCTTGCTTGGCATGGGATGGATTATTGGGGGATGGATCAACTATCGACCCAGGTAGCTCCCTAGATTTATTAGTTCGCTATTCACAAGGCGTTCAGCATTGGGCGGTTTTCGATGGTGAATTTCTTAAAAACGGGTTTTGTGTAGAATCTGTACGGCCTGTTTGTAACTTGGATGCGTCTTCCAATTTCCTTTTCTGGGATGACCGCAATATCACCGATGAGCCGGGTACGGGACAACCCAAAGACGGAAGAAGTGGGTGCGATTGTTCTGTTAATGGGTGTCGTACATGGAATAATTTTAGTCCTAATACGGATTGTTCGCAGGTGGATGATGCACTCACTACGGGGTATGGGGATAAGAACACGCTTAATACGTGGTGGTTTGCCAATACAGTGAGCCAAACTTATGCCAATGTACCCTTGATCGAGGTTAATATACAGGGCGAAACAGCATGGTGCGAAGGCGGCTTGACACCACTTACTTTTTTGTTTACATCCTCTGGGCTGGTGGATAGTGTTGTATGGCAAGGTCCATCAGGTATCGTTGCTTCGGGCGGTGGGGCTACGATCCCTACTGAAATACAAGCTAATCAGCTAAGTACTTATACCATTTTTGTTTGGGATGATGCGGGTTGTGTATATAGTGATACACATACGTTGGTGTTGACAAGCTGCCCCACTGACCTCGAGTTGGATATTGTCGCACTAAATCCTTCACCAGTATTGGGTACACTTGTAACCTACGAGGTATTAGTGACCAACCAAGCCCAATAATGCTACAGATTTCGATGTGACCGTTACCTGCTACCAATGGGTTGTCCAATATCACCCCTGATAGTGGTACCCCTATTTTGAATACCAATTCGCTTGTTTGGCAAAACCTCAGTTTACCTACGGGGGCATCCATGATCTTGGTATTCACCGCAGTGCCTAATGCGGCGAATGATTACACCGTGTATGCAGAAATCACCGCTGCCGCTCAAAGCGATCCTGATTCTACACCCGGAAATGGGGTGGACACAAATGGCAACGGTATTTGCGCCGACGATCCCGCTGATGAGGATGATGGCGATTGTGTTAACTTACAGCCAGTACCATGTAGTATCAGCGCTTCGGTATCCAATCTAATTTGCGATGCCAACAATACCTTCGCAGATCCATCGGATGACATCTATTACTTTGACCTCACCGTCAACGCTCTTAGCGGCAGCTCTGCATGGGCAGCAACGGTAAATGGTATGAATGTAGAAGGGAACTATAATACGCCCATTACACTCTAGCCTTTTTCCATTGCAGATGGGGTTTTGTCATTTGAGGTAATGGATGCTTTTTTCACAGATATGTGTACAACAACGGTACTAGTTACTCCACCTGCAACTTGTTCCGATCAATGTGTTATTCAGGTACAAACACAACCCTCTGTTTGTAATAATAACGGCACTACCTTCGATGATAGTGATGATACCTTTTCTTTCCGCTTTCGGTTGAGTGGTTTCAATGCTGGACTCAATTGGGTTGCCTCGGATGGATCCGCTGGTGTTTACAATAGCTGGTATATATACACAGGCTACCCGATTTCTGGAGGAGATGTTTCCATCACTTTTACCGATGCAGCCGATCCAAATTGTAGTACGACCTTTACTTTTCCTGCTCCGGCAACTTGTTCTCCCGATTGTCACATAGAAGTACAAGTGGGCGATGCTATTTGTATAGATGCTGGCACCCCGGTTGACCCTATGGACGATACTTATACATTTACCGTTCAAGTATCGGGTTGGAATACGGGTTCTTCCAATTGGGTAGCGAATGACGGGCTGTCTTCAACTGGTGCTTATGGCACTGAAGTAGTCATGGCCTACCCTATCGCTGCTGGTGGGCAAACCATTACCATCAGCGATCCTACTGCTCCAGACTGTAGCGCTGTATTTACCGTGTCGGCTCCTAATACTTGTTCCGACCAATGCGAGTTGTACGTGGAACAAATGGATGCAGTTTGCAATGACAATAACACCCCTACTGTTATTGGCGATGACACCTATACCGTTGATGTCAGAATCACGGCAGCTAATGGTGCTAATGGTTGGTCATCGGCATCGGGTTTCGCCGCTCTTTATGGTGAGTGGATAACACTAGGGCCTTTCAATATTGCGGATGGTGATGTTCAGTTACTCATAGAAGATCAAGCAGATGCTGCCTGTACTATTTCACTAGACTTGGTAGCTCCTCCTCATTGTTCTACTGCCTGCGAGCTAAATGCTGTTGCTACGGAGGTTGTTTGCGATGATGCAGGCACACCTACGGATCCTTCAGACGATACCTTCACTTTCGTACTCACCGCTACAGGGGTAAATACGGGTGTCAATTGGGTAGCGAATGATGCCAATCAAACAATGGCTGCGTATGGTGAACCCGTTTTGATGGGGCCTTATCCCATTGTCGCTGGAGGAATATCGTTGGTGATACAAGATAGTGCTTCACCTGATTGTAGCACCGCCGTAGAAGTTGCAGCACCGATGACATGTTCTTTTGAATGTGCTATTGAAGTGGAACAAGTAGGTGACCCTATATGTGATCCCAATAACACTTTTAGCGATGCATCTGATGATACTTTTACAGTAACGGTTATCGTCAATGGTAATAATACGGGGACTAACTGGATCGCTGCCAACGGACAGGTAGGTGCTTACGGTGTGCCCGTTGTATTGGGGCCATTCCCTATCACAGCTGGAGTGTGGCATATAGCCATTCAAGATGAAGCCGACCAAGGGTGTAGCACCACTTTATCTGTACAGTCACCAGCGGCTTGTTCTGATGTTTGTTTAATCAACCCTCCTGTTATTACACAAGTACTTTGCAGTGATAATAATACGCCTACCGACCCTACCGATGATACGTTTACTTTTGAGGCTACGCTGGATGGCTTCAATCTGGGTGATGGCTGGACAACCAACGTAGGCGTAGTTGGCCAGTATGGCATACCTACACAATTTGGTCCTTTCCCAATATCACAGGGAAATATCGATCTGGTATTTACCGATGCATCGGAAACAACATGTACCGAAGCAATAACAGTGGATGCACCATCCACTTGCTCTGATCAGTGTGCTATCTCTGCGGTAGCTAATAATTACCTGTGTTGGGACAACGACACGCCTTTCGACCCCTCAGATGATCTCTTTACCTTCGATCTGGAAGTGACGGCAATCAATGCAACAGGAGCGAATTGGACAGGGCCTAATGGACTTACTGGTGTCTATAATGTGGTGCTAAATATGGGGTCGTTCCCAATTGATAATTCACTCGCGGAGTGGGTCATTACAGATGTTGCACAATCGGATTGCTCATTTGTTTTACCCATCGAACCTCCAGCTCCTTGCTCCAATAGCTGCCAGATTACCGCCACCACAACCAACGCTTTTTGCGATGATAATGGAACTCCTGATATTTCATCCGATGATACCTTTGAATATACTTTGACGGTGAATGGTATTAATACAGGTGATAATTGGAGCGCTAATAACGGTCTTACGGGCGTTTATGGAACACCTTTGGTGTTGACAGGCAATACTTATGCTGCTACCTCACTCACTTATACGATCACTGACAATAGCGGTGCTTGTAGTGTCCTCGTGCAGGTGGATGCTCCATTGCCGGAATTAATTTGCCCCGAAGATACCGACCAAAGAGCCTTTATGGGAAGTGTGCAAATTTTGCGTGGGGAATTAGATACTACCGATTTTATTTTGCCAGAACCACCGTGTTTCCTAGCTTTAAACTCAACCCCTATGCAGTTGGGCGACCGCGCTATGGAACCAGTCGATATCTTGACACCTGAGCAAGCCGATACTTCTGAAAGTGTTTATACCTTCTATTTCTTCTCCGAAATGGATCTGCCTCCTGCATTGCAATCTAATGGAAATGCCGATGGGGTGAGTATGCTTTTTAGAGGAAACTACAGTAACTATACGGATCCTTGTTGCTTCTCGCAAAGTTATCCCGATCGACTAGATTTGGATGAAAATTTAGTAATCGAGAACCCTTATGTGGATACTACGGGCATGTTTGATACGGAAATGTTCTTAGTGCAACGGTTTACCCAATCCTTGAAAATGGGGCAGCAGTACTCCTTGGTTGCCACAACTTACGGTGCTGAGGTTTACGGAAAGTACGCGTGGGTGATTGTTTCCGAAACAGACCAACCTTTAGCGGTTACAACAGATGAGGTGACTTCTGAATTTTCTATCGAACAGCCATTGCGTGCGGATCTTACCCACCTCAATTTAGCTTGGGCTTTGAACAACCCTGAAAGCCTGTCGTTTTTGGGCGAAGCCATCGTTGAGCCTTATTGCGGGGTAGATAGTCTATATTTCAACGATATTATGACCTTTAGCGGCAACTGCGACTCTGCTTTCATCAATCGTACGTTCATGATGGATTATGCCGAAACAACTGACAGTTGCGAGCAAGTAATCACATTCAGAAGACCCGATTATTACGATGTGGTGTTGCCACCTGCTACCTACACCTTCCAATGTGAAGACGATATACTGCTGACGGACGAAGGGTATCCACATCCTGATGAAACAGGTTATCCTATCATTTTTGTGGGCGATGAGTATATTAATATGCAGGAGCAGACACCTTATTTCAATATGTCCACCTCCTACAAGGATATTCCTCTGTTTGATACATCAGGGCTTACGCTCAACCTTATTCGTGAATGACCATTACAGACCTTTGCAATGGTGATACTTTGTATATCATTCCACAGACCATTAAAATTGGAGATTTTGGTTTACCTACACTCAGTTGTCCTTTATCAACTCACTATTGCCCCATTGTTGAGGAGGATATCATGCTCTTCGGAGTAGATCCATTTGAATGTACTGGAACAGTGGAGGTGCCCTTGCCTGACTTTAGAGGCTTTTGTAGTGATGTTCACCGGGCACAATGGGCATATTTCACGGAAATTATTCGCGTCGAAGATACTACCGTGATAGATACACTCTTTGCGGAAGACGCAAGAGATATTGCTAATTTGGAACGCGGCGATTACTTTATCCATTATGTCGCCTTTGATGTAAATGGACGTACAGTGGAAACTACCTGCCGCATGCGTGTTGCAGACCTTCAGGTGCCTACCGCTATTTGCCGCAGCAGTATTAATGTTTATCTTAATGAAGAGGGTGAAGGGTTGGTATTAGCATCACAGCTGGATCAGGCTAGTTATGATAACTGCGATGATTTGGAACTATTAAGTCGCCGCTACTTCGATGCCGATTTTACAGATTGTTCTACCTTGGATGAAGCGTTCTATGGCCAATGGAGCGATGGGGTATTCGTTAATTGCTGTGATGCTGGAAGCACTATTTTGGCACAGCTCAGGATCATGGATAGGGATAGTAATATCAATGGTTGTAATGTGCAGATACATGTTATGGATACGATTGCACCTGTATTGGGCGGATTGTCTGCTGTAACTGTGAGTTGTAATGACCTACCAGACTCATTCAATCCATTGGATTCCTTGCAACGCATCCAGTTATTTGGCATGCCAGCAGTAGTCGATAATTGCCCTGTCATCTTGGTTGAAACGATGCCTGAAGTGGTAGGGGATCAATGCCAGCCATCTATGATGATTAGGCACTTCTTGGCTACCGACCGCGTAGGAAATACTAATGCTTCCTACGAACAGGTCATTCAAATTCAGCGTGATAATTCTTACCAAATACGATTGCCTGAGGATGTGATTACCGATTGTACCGATGGATTAAATACGTTGCGTATCGAAGGTGTCGCTTGTGGTGATTTCCAAGTAACCTATCAGGATGATGAATTGCCAGCTTCAACGGATGCTTGTTTGCGTATCCAACGCACTTGGCGTATTGTCAATGGCTGTACTTACGACGGTATTAGTGCGCCGGCTGTAATTGCTAGGAATGAAGATTGTGCACAACCAGCAGGTTCTATGCCCGTTTGGTTGGTGGTCAACCAAGGAGCGGCATTTATTGATGCAGATAGTTTGGCAACCAATCAGTACCCGCCCGCAGGAACTTGTGACAATCCAGATGGTTATTGGCGCAGCGTTCCCAATATAGGTGCTTGGGAATATGTCCAAATAATTGAAATCGTGGATCAAACCCCACCCGCTATTGCTGTTGAATTGCCCCAGCCTATTTGTGCACCGGATGCAACCTGCGAAGGCCTACTAAGCCTGCCGTTTACGGTGCTGGAAGATTGTCCGCAAGAACGAATAAGCGTCCGTGTGTTATGGGATGAAGGGAATGATGGCACAATCGATGAGGACCTGACGGCAACGGGAATACTGCAAGGTTTCGCACCTGATTATCGTCTTGAGGGACGTTTCCTAATAGGGGAGCATGCGCTTGTCTTGGAGGTTGCGGACGGTTGTCAGAATACGGTTTTAGAGCGGATTCCTTTTGAAATAGTGGATTGCTATATTGCTACTCCAGTATGCCGAACAGGTATCACTGTAAACCTAACACCTGTGATTCCTGCCGCTGATTTAAATGGGGATGGTATTTTGGACGAAGGTGCTGCGATCATGAGTGCGACTATGCTAGCAGAGCAAGCGGAGGCAGACTGCCTTGGTAACGTTCACTATGCTGTTGCCAAAGTGGGAACGTTGGTGAATTTTGCTCAAGATAACTTGGTGTTAACTTGCGAAGACAGGTACACGGCTGTTCGGGAGCTTGTTGTATTCGATAATGCTTATAACCCGTACGCGATTCAGCCTGATGGAAGCATCGGTGGGCCTAACTACAGCACTTGTTTAGTTACCATTTCTGTTCAAGATGACGATCAAGTCTGTAACAGTTGTACCCAAGCGGAACTTGAGATCGAAGGTGTTATTAGAAATCGTTTTGACAACCCAATGAGCAATGTGTCGGTAGGTGTTTTCATCAACGAAGTATATGACCAGGAAGTGATCACCGTCCAAGACGGTAAATTTGAATTTGCTGATCTTACCTTCTCGGCAAATTACGAGGTTAAACCCTACAAAAACGACGACACGCGCAACGGGGTGACAACTATAGACATGATTCTGCTGCAACGCCACTTATTGCTGCAACAGATCATCACAGATCCCTACACCTTGCTAGCTGCTGACGTAAACCGTGATGGGGAAGTTACTACCTTAGATTTGATCTTTATCCGTCAATTGTTGTTGGACAGAATCGAAACATGGCCCAATAATACCAGTTGGAGATTCATCCCTGCCGATTTCCCGCTCACCGATATTAGTGCTGAAATCCCAGATTCCTATAACTATTTCAATTTGAATGTTTGCCAATTTGAACAAGATTTCATCGGCATCAAAATCGGGGATTTAAATGGTTCTGCCAACCCTGCTGGGTTCAGTACGATAGCTGAGGTGGGAAGGGGAAGCTGGTCACTTTGGGCACAGCAAATGCAGTTGGAAGCAGAGGGTGTTTTCCGCATCCCCATCTGGTTAGACGATGTGCCTTCAGCAGCGGGACTTCAACTAAACGTCAACCTCCCAACTGCCATAGCGCGTGTCATCGAAATTGAGCCAGGACTGATTACGCCTGAGTGGATGAATACGGATTGGTTGAGCAGAGGCCAACTCAAAACACGCTGGGTTGCGGATGCATCTACAAAGGACGCTGCCACGCAACCGTTGTTTACGTTGGTAGTCAAAGCATATCAAGATGCAAAGCTATCTGATTGGATGAGCATTTCCACGGATGAGCATTCTTTAGTCTATGACCAGTCTTTGGCAGCTTATACACCGGCGTTTTCCTTTATGGGACAAGGAGCTAGTACTTTGTTGCTACTACCAATACACCCGATCCATTCTTAAATACGACAACCATACCTTTCTATCTACCCAACGATGGCAACTATACACTCAGCGTTTCCGATGTTTCTGGTAAACAAGTGTACCGTACCACGGCCAGTGCGATAGCAGGTAGCCATCAAGTAGCGTTGGAGGGTGCACACTTCTCTGCTGGTTTGTATTACTACACCTTAGAGTTTGAAGGCCAACGTATTACCCGCCGTATGGTGAAGTTGTAAACATTTCATTCTTTAATATAGAAAAGCCCCACTCTTTATCTTGAGGAGTGGGGCTTTTTTACGATTAGGGACGGGATAAAAATTGAACAGTTTATTTCCGTCAAATTACTTAGTTCAGCAGGAAGGTTATTTTTTTAAATCACCCAGTTCCTCAAATGGTATCACAAACTCCGTGCTACCGATGGCGTAAGGCCCTACTTCATAGTGTGCATATAAAAAGTAGATTCCTTTTTCCACCAAGCCATAGCTTTCAGGCAATTTGAAAGGGAAAATCTCGTCAAAAACGTGTGGATATTCTCCTTCAAACAATTCTGGTCGCGTTTTGCGAAAAGCAGCTTCGGCTAACGTAAGCATTTGGGCTTTGTCCGTCACTAAATCATCCCATGTCAGTTGTTGGCCGGTAGCCACGTTCCAGGTCGCTAATGCACCCGCTGGGTTGCCATGAGCACCACCCGCGAAAGAGTAGCCGTCCATTTTTAAGGTAAGGTACTTACCATCGTTCATCAAGGGTTCAAAAGATGATTCCGCCGTCCATTGCCCCATCGGGGAATCAGGTGCCTCTGCCCTGAAGGTTCGGTGCTGTTCAATAAATTCGCGGACATAATCATCTATCGTTTCAGCAGGGGCGTCTGGATCCATCGCTAATAGACTCTTCGTAAAGGCATTACTCCATGTGCTCACATTTGCTTTGAGTGCTTCACTGGCATCGGTTAGTTTAGGCCACCCCAAATCTATTACAGTACAATCGAGCCGCAAGCTGTCGGGCTTATCACAGTCTGCGCCTTCTTGAATATTACGACCCTCTTTGTCGATAAGCAAAGGGGTACTACTGGCCGGTGGGTCATTCTTGCAAGAAAATACAAGCATCGGAATGAGGCCTACTAGAAAAAATACGTTTTTACTTGTCATAATGGAATTTTCTAATTTTTGGTGAAATAAACCACAAATGTAGGCAATTGTAAAGGGGGCTTACACATTTCGCACTCCTGATAGCTATCGGGATCGCACATTACCAACCTTTAGAACTTTTAGCACCTTTAGCACCTTTAGCACCTTTAGCACCTTTCGCACCTTTCGCACCTTTCGCACCTTTAGCACATTTCGCACATTTCGCACATTTCGCACATTTCGCACATTTCGCACATTTCGCACTTTTAGCACATTACCCACATTTCGCACATTACCCACATATTCGTTTCTTTGCACCATAAATAATCAAACCAACCACGACAATGTCAATCAGCATGGAGTTACCACTGACGAAAGACCTCATCTTTTTCGATATAGAATCCACGGGCCTCAACGTCATCCGAGACCGAATCATCCAGATCGCTTTGGTCAAATATTCGGCTAAGGGCAAACCCGTCGAAGAACGCACTTACCTCATCAATCCAGGGATTCCTATTTCCGAAGAAGCCATGAGCATCCACGGCATCACACCCAAGGATGTGGCGCGCAAACCTACCTTCGCTCAGGTGGCTCAAGAACTGTACGACTTCATCGGTAACGCCGACCTTGCAGGCTATAACTCCAACCGCTTCGATGTACCCATGCTTATGGAAGAATTCGACCGCGCAGGGCTAAATTTTGATGTCAGCAAACGCCACCTCATCGATGTGCAACGCATTTTCTACAAAATGGAACCCCGTACCCTCGCCGCTGCCCTCCAGTTTTATTGCAACAAAGAAATGGAAAACGCACATGATGCCATGGCTGATGTCCGCGCTACCATCGATGTATTTATGGGGCAGTTGGCGCGTTACAAAGACCAGGATTTTGTGGATCCTGAAACACAGCAGGTAGTCACCGCTCCTATCCAACCCGACATCAAGGTGCTTCACGATTTCACCAACGATACCCGATTTGTCGATGCCACCCAAAAAATGCGTTACGATATGGAGGGCAATATCGTTTTCGCCTTCGGTAAATACAACGGACAGAAGGTCGCCGACGTCTTTAGACAAGATAAGAACTATTACAACTGGATCGTCACCAAGGAATTTTCTGCCCAGGTGAAGCAAATTTGTAAAAAAATCATGCAGGAACTATCATGATGATGCGTTATTTCCTTTTGCTGTTGCCCTTATTGCTGTTGACGGCCTGCTATGAACCCGTCGAAGGTTGTCTCAATACCAGTGCCACCAATTTCGATATTGATGCCGACGAGGCTTGCGCCGATTGCTGTACTTTTCCACAGTTGAAAATCCGATTCCTCAGCGTATGGCCACTCGCGGATACTACGCCACTCGTCAGCCGCGATTCTGTTTATACCGATGCCCTCGGGCAACCCTTCCGCTTTTTTCGCATCAGATATTATTGGTCAGACATTGCCCTGCAACTGCAAGATGGCAACCGTTTGTCCATCCTCGACTCCATAGCCGTGAAAATTGCAGCACAAGGCGATACCTCATCCCTTACCCTCGTCGATGATTTTATGCTGGCCGACATTGACCGCGCCAACCGCACCTTCACCGTAGGTACCCTCGAAGCTTCGGGGATTATGGCAGGCTTGCTGGCACGCTTCGGTATAGCCGATCCTGCCAACCGCACGGTCATTACCTCCGTCAGCCCGTCCTCCCATCCATTGGCACCACAAATTGGAGGTATGAACTGGGGTGCAGATGATGGGTTTGTTTTTGCCAAAATTGAATACTTCCAAGATACCGTGGCCACCGATACCGTGCCAGGGTCATCAATATTGTCGGTAGCGACTTCCTCCGCGAATGGTACCTGCCTCTTCCCGTCCCGATGGCATTAGTGGATGGCTACAATCCTACGGTGGTAGTCCAGCACGATATTGCCCGCTTGTTTCAGGGGATCAATGTCCGTTCCACCGATACTACAGCCCTAAAACAGCAGTTTGTCAGCAATTGTACAGCATCTTTCACCGCTTTGGAAGTTTTGCCGGAGTAATTCGGTTAACTTTGGTACTGCCTGAATTGTTATTTATGCAGGATCAGCTAGTAATGATTCCTTGGTTAGCCTTCCTCATTCGTTATTAACCAATAACCTCAATGACCATGCGCCATTTATTTGTTCTTGCACTGTTTGCTACCATTGCCCTCGCTGCCTGTGGTGAAGACAAGCAGGAAGCTGGTGATCTCAGTTGAACTTCAAAGCCACTTACCAAGATCAACCCTTGGTAATGCTCAGTCAAACCTACGCTTACCCCGATGGTAGCCCCCTCAAATTCCAGTTGTTCAACTACTATGTTTCCGATATAACCCTTCTCAAAGAAGGCGAAACAGAAGGCCACCTGCTGGCCGAGGTAACGCTCAACGATTATTCCGATATGTTTACTACGGAAGCAGCCAGTAGGGGCATTTCCTACACCTACAAAGAGATTCCTGCCGCCAAATACAACCGCATCAAACTGGGGCTGGGTTTAGCACCCGACCTCAATGCCACCCAACCCGGCGATTATCAAGCGGGGCATCCACTCACCGAGAACTACTGGTCTTGGGCATTAGGCTACGTGTTTGCTAAAATCGAAGCCAATGCAGACGTAAACAGAGATGGCCAATTCGACAACGGCCTCACATACCACATGGGAAAGGATGAACTTTACAAGGTCATTACCCTCGATAAACCCATCGTTATATCGGATAACAATACTCCCGTTGTCACTTTTTCGGTGGACGTTTATGACATCCTCCGCCAGCAGGATGACTTCTTGGACATCACCGTGCCGGCCAATACCCAGGATCACAGCAATAACCAAGCTATCTAGGGCTTCCTCTGGGATAATTTTACTACAGCTTTTGGTATCGAGGAGTAAGGAGATTATGGGCCGTGCCGTATCCCTCCTAACGTCGGGGCGGCACCGGGCTATCCGTATCGGTTCAACCACCGATACTCCTATCCCTCGTCCGTCACAGGCTCACACGCAAGCGTGTTCGCCCGTCGGTAGGGGCGTGGGGGTGTTGCTGATGACTTTTTTGCTGGCTTGCCAATCACCTACGAAACCCCATCCCGTGACACCTCCACAGCCACCGGGCGGATTCGTGGCTATGGTCATTCCCGAAGATAACCCCCTTACGCAAGAGGGCATAGCACTAGGGCAACGTCTGTTTTTCGACCCCATTCTTTCCCTCGATAGCACTATTAGCTGTGCCACCTGCCACCGGCCCGAACTCGCTTTTACCGATGGTGGGCGCATCAGTCAGGGCGTACAAGGAAGAAAAGGGCGCAGATCGGCTACCTCTTTACTCAACATTGGATTTCATTACAAAGGTGTCTTTTGGGACGGGCGTAGCCCCACGTTGGAAGAGCAGGCTATCCACCCCCTCACGGATTCAGTGGAAATGGCCGCCGATTGGTCGCTGCTGCATACCCGCTTGACCCGGCACATCCTTTATCCCAAGCTTTTTCAAAAAGCTTTTCCCGGTGAGCCTATTTCCTTGCCCAACGTAGCCCGTGCTTTAGCGCAATTTCAACGCACCCTCGTGAGTGCCAACAGCAAATTCGACCGCGTACAGCAAGGTTTAGATACTTTCACCACTTCCGAAAAAAGAGGGTGGACCATCTTCTTCGATGCCGGTTATCCTGCAGTTCCTATGGCGGAGTGCAATCATTGCCACATCGACCCCCTCTTTACTACCCTCGGTTTTGCCAACAACGGGTTAGACCCCGCCGATTCCCTCCACCATTTCCCTGATAAGGGGTTAGGGGCCGTCACCCACAATCCTTGGGACAACGGTAAATTTCGCATTCCTACTTTGCGAAATATTGAGCTGACAGCCCCTTACATGCACGATGGCCGTTTTCAGACGTTGGAAGAAGTGCTGGCACATTATAATAAAGGTGGTCACTATGCCCCCAATTTAGATCCGAATGTGCGACCTTTGCATCTTAACACGCAGGATATGGCCGATATAATTGCCTTCCTACGTACACTAACGAATGTGGAATATGAAACGGTGGAGAAGAACTAATAAACGCTACGTTACTTTGTTTTTTTCCCATACTACATGATATAACAAACAATGAAAAGAGCTACTATCCTCCTACTGATGACCATTTTGTTCCTTGCTAATTGCAAGCCAGATGCACCTGTGTGTGATAATTGCGAGGACGAAACCATTGAAGGCACGTATAATCCAACGAATGTTGCGCTGACGTATCCCTCACATTTAGGTCAACCTATCCTACCTATCGACAACCCTTTGACGGAGGATGGTATCGCCTTGGGAAGGCGGCTTTTCTATGACCCTATTTTCTCTGCTGATAGCACCATGTCCTGTGCTAGTTGCCATTTGCAGGAAATTGGCTTTACCGATGCGTTGCCACAGAGCGTTGGCATTCAAGGGATTCCTACCAAACGGAGTGCCATGTCGCTAGTGAATTTGGTCTTTATGCAAAAGGACTTTTTCTGGGACGGAAGTGCCCCTCTTTGGAAGCACAAGCACTTTTACCGATTGAAGCCCACGATGAACTAAACGATACTTGGGAGCATGTAGAGGCAAATTGCGCCGCCACCCAGACTATCCACGCTTGTTCAGAGCCGCCTTCGGTATCGATAAAAAAGCCAAGTCACACGAGATTTGGCGGTCAAGGCTATCGCACAGTTTGAACGAACGCTCATCAGTGGTAATAGCAAATTCGACCGTGTCGTGTGGCAGAATGAGGAAGAATTCACCGAGGAAGAACAGCGGCATGGAGCTGTTCGAAGTAGAAACGGCTATCACCATTGGTCACCCGGGCTGTACCCATTGCCATTCCGAGTATAATTTTACGGATAACCAATTCCATAACAATGGCATCGACTTCGTAGCGGCACTAGATGATTTTACCGATAAGGGTAGGGGAGGAGTCACAGGAGTAATCTATGACAATGGCAAGTTTCGCACCCCTTCCTTGCGCAATATTGCCCTCACCGCACCTTATATGCACGATGGCCGCTTCCAAACCCTGGAACAGGTGCTAGACCATTATGCATCCGGCGGGCATGGCGTGGAAAATGAGAACGTAAATATCATTCCTTTCGACCTAAGCCCTGAAGAGAAGCAAGCTATTATCGCCTTCTTGCATACCCTTACGGATACTACATTTGTCAATAATCCCGCTTTTTCTAATCCCTTTTTTGAAAAAATTACGACTTTTTTTAAACCCTTATAATATTTATTTTTTTCACAAAAAATATTGACTATATTATTGAATATGAGTTAATTGTGTTTAAAAAAATATTAAATATTATTCACAAACGTCGATTTGTCCTTGTATGGCCTTGAAATGTCCCGATTCTTGTAATGTCAAACAAAGGCACAGATTGGTAAACGTACCATCTGGCAAACTTGGATAAGTTTATTGGGATATTTTTGGATATGTAGTAAGTCAGGTGAAAGGATTAATCCTGACTTACTACAACCAAAGTTTTCATCTTGACACACACACTACGAGAATAAAAACTTAACAGCTTCGGCTGTATATTTTTCGCAAATGTTCATGGGATTATAAGTACTTGAGTCGTATTGCTTGGGGAGAGTAATGCGACTCATTTTTTGAGCGTTGTTATATTGAGTTTTGTGGCAGTAAAACAGCCGTTTCCGAAAGCAAAGGAACTTTTAAGTCGCTTTCATTGTTATTGAATAATACAATAATCTACTACTCAAAACGGTTATTGTTACTACTTCTTCCCCACACACTATCTACCATCCAGATACGAAAAATAAATGCTCAAGCAGTTGTCTGCCTAGCTTTAAGATATATAGTGAACTGGATTCACCACAAGAATCATGGGATTATAATTTGTTATTAGCAGGTCGTATCGCGCAAGTGGTACGGCCCTTTTTTTAGAAAAAAATTAACAAAGTGACAAATAGCTTGCAATTACGTCTGATTAATCGCTATCTTGTGGCCGATTAGTGCAAGCTTACACTTGTTGCTAATCTTCCCCACCGTAATTTTTCCCTTACCTACTACTTGTCCACCGGATGTGTCCGGTTGGTTTCATGTTCACTATATCCAGTGTTTTGTACGCTGGTGTTTACCTATTTTTATGATAGGTCAGGTTGAAGAATTAAATAACAAATTATTAATCTTATCATGATGAGACAACTACCCTTGACATTAAACATTCAAAGAATGTGGTCGCTGGGCATTGGTGTATTCCTGTTTTTTATAGGAAGCCACACTGTTCAGGCGCAGTTGCAGGTAAATTTCAACGTTAATAACGCGATTTGCTACGGACTACCCAACGGAAGTATAACTGCCGTAGCTTCAGGAGGTGTTCCTGTTTACAACTACGCTTGGAGTAATGGCCAAACAGGTGCTACTATCAGCGGCTTGGTGGCCGGCACTTATACCGTAACGGTCACGGATGGCCTTGGGCAGTCGATAATCAGAAGTGCCGTAGTGGGGCAACCGCCACTTGTAACGGCCAACCTTACGGTGGATGAGATATGCAACGCCCCCTTCAATATTACCGCCAATGCAGGTGGAGGGTGCCACCCTATCATTACAACTGGAGCAATGGTGCTTCTACTCCTACCATATTCAATGTGCCTGCTGGGCAGTACTGTGTTACCGTAACGGACGACAACGCCTGCGGTGTACCCGTTTGTATTACGGTTACACCTAACGCCCCTACCGTTTCTGTCTCCACCAATAATGTTACTTGTTATGGAGGAAACAACGGTTCTTTAGTTGCTACACCTATTGGTGGTATTCCTCCCTACACTTTCCAGTGGAGCAATGGTGTGGTTGGTGCTACTAATGCAGGTCTAACAGCTGGTACCTATACAGTTACCCTCACAGATGGAAATGGATGTACAGCAGTCGCCTCGGGTACGGTGTCCCAACCTCCAGCCATCAATATTACGCTCAATCGGTTTAACCCTACCTGCTATGGTGATACGAATGGTAGTATCACATCTTCCGTAACAGGCGGTACACCTCCTTATACCCTTTCTTGGAATACAGGTGCCACAACGCCTAATATTTCGGGTCTTGCGGCGGGTACTTATACGCTCACAGTAGTGGATGTAAGAGGTTGTGTGCAAACAGCTTCTATTACTCTTACCAACGTTTCCAATCTTACCTTAGGTGGTATTGGCACACCAAGAAACTTGCACTTGGCTTAAATAATGGTTTTGCTACGGCCAGTCCTCAAGGTGGAGTAATGCCTTACCAATATTTGTGGAGTAATGGAGTGACCCAGCAAGTGGTTCAAAATGCAGCCTTGGCACTTACACCGTAACGGTAACAGATGCCGTTGGATGCGTTGCTGTTAGGCAAATTGTAGTATTGCCAGCACCAGCATTTAACGTAGTAGCTGTTGGTACTAATCCCTCAACTTGTGGGGTGAATAATGGCAGCGTTTTTGCCAATGTCACGCAAGGTACTGGTAGTCCACTTATTTATGGAGTACTGGAGCGAATAGTGCTACTATTTCTAATGTAGGCGGCACTTATACGGTCACAGTCACGAATGGAGCAGGATGTACAACTACGGCTTCTACTACAATCGTGGCTCCTCTAACGTTTTGTGAATGCCATAGGCTCGGCAACAGTTTGTGTAGGCACTGCGAATGGTTTTGCAAGCGCAGCTGCTACTGGCGGAACGCCTCCTTTCAGCTTTGTATGGAACACAGGAGCGGTAGGAGCTACCATCACCGGGCTTCCTGCGGGTACTTATACCGTTACAGTTACAGACGCCAATGGCTGTACAGATACAGATTTTGTGACCATTCAGCAAGCACCGGCAGTAAACTTTACGCTCACAGGAACGCAAGTAGTATGCGGTGCGGGCAACTTAGGGTCGGCTTTTGCAACACCTACTTCCGGAACCCCTCCTTTTAGCTTTTATGGAGCACAGGATCTGCCGCTTCCACCATCTCCAATTTGCCAGAAGGTACTTACACCGTTACCGTAACGGATGCCAACGGTTGTAGTGCCACGCGGTCGATTACCATTAATATTATAGATGACTTAGCAGTCAGTACGGCTGGAACACCAGCATTGTGCTTTGGTCAAAGCAATGGTACTGCCACTGCTTTCCCCTCAGGTGGTAATGCACCTTACCTTTTCAATTGGAGCAACGGTGCTACCACTCAAACGATTACGGGGCTGGCTGCGGGTGTGTACAATTTACTGGTTACCGATGCTAATGGTTGTACTACGCAAGGCAGTTTTACTGTTTCCCAGCCGCCACTATTGACCGTAGCTATACAGGCTACCAATCCCTAAATTGTTTCGGAGCAGCCGATGCTTCTCTGACAGCAAGTGCTTCAGGTGGTACGCCCGCCTATTCTTTTGTGTGGAGCAACGGCCAAACGGACCGGTGATTTCAAACTTGGCGGCAGGTACTTATTCTGTAACAGCCACGGATGCCAATGGATGTACCGCCGTAAATAGCTTTACTGTTACTCAGACTCAGGCAATTAATATCAATATCACAGGTGAAACAACCATTTGTGGTGCTGAAAACTCAGGATTTGCAGGTACTATCGTCTCTGGTGGCGTACCTCCTTACAACTATTTGTGGAGTACGGGTGCTGTATCAGAAAGCATCACCAGCATTCCATCAGGTACTTACAGTGTTACGGTTACGGACGCACTCGGTTGTATAGGTCAGGCTGCTATTACCATCAATATCATAAGTGACTTTGAACTTAATTTAATACCTAGAAGCAGTCTTTGCTTTGGGGATAATAGCGGCAGTGTGCTGGCTATCCCATCAGGCGGGTCTATGCCTTACTCCTTTTTATGGAGCAATGGTAGCGTATCGAACGAGATAACCAACCTTTTCGCTGGCAACTATTCTGTTACCGTAACAGAAGGCAATGGTTGTGTAATCACACAAACAGTTACCGTCAGCCAGCCTGCGTTGCTTACAGCGGTTGCTAATGGAACGAATCCTCTTTGCCCCGGTGATGAGAATGGTTCGGCTACTGTTACCGCTGCAGGAGGTACCCCTCCTTATCAATTTGTCTGGAGTACGGGTTCCATATCGGCTACCGCCAATGGTTTGCCTGCCGGCACTTACACCGTAACGGTGACGGATTCGAATTTGTGTACTACTACTGCTAGCGTGACGCTTTCCAACCCACCTGCCATCAATGTGAATGTTTTGGCTCCCACTATTATCTGTGGAGGAACAGCTACGGGTACAGCAACGGCTATCGCCACGGGCGGTGCTGGCAATTATACCTACCTATGGAGCAATGGACAGACTTCACAGACTGCCACAGGGCTTAGCGCGGGCAATTATGCGGTAACTGTTACTGATGGTAATGGTTGCCAATTGGTGGAGTCCACGATCGTATTGAATGAGCTACCTGCCGTTGCTATCGATTTTCAAATTACCCACATTGAATGTACGGATGCCAACGTAGGTGCTATTGCTGCCTCTGTTAGTAATGGGACAGCACCTTACACCTTCGCTTGGAGTACGGGGGCTAATACAGCTACAATCAGCAACTTAGCACCTGGTGTTTACACCCTTACCGTGACAGATGTAAATGGATGCCGTGCGGTGCGTAGTGCAGAAATTAACCAAACTGCAGGCTTTACAATTGGCGCACCTGGTGTAAATGTAAGTTGCTTTGGTGCTAATAATGGATCGGCACAAGTAGTGGCAACTTCAGGTAGTGGCAACCTAAGTTTTATTTGGAGTAATGGTGCTACTACTCAATCTGTAAGCAACTTGGCACCGGGTACTTATTCAGTAACTGCTACGGATGAAAATGAATGTTTCGCTACCGCTAGTGTTGTAATAACACAACCTGCTCAGTTGGTAGCACAAATGTCGAATGTTAATATACTGTGTAATGGCGATGACAATGGGGTAGCTAGTGTAACACCTGTTGGCGGTACACCTCCATACAATATTCTCTGGAATACAGGGCAGACCACTACTTCTATTACGGTGGCAAACGGTGGTACTTACTCCGTAACGGTTACAGATGCGCGGATGTGTGTCGTTTCCAATTCGGTGGTTGTGACAGAACCCACGCCGCTTTCTGTCAATATTAGCCAAAATAGTGGCACTTGTAAGCAATGTAAGCCAAGGTATTTTAGTGGCTAATGTTACGGGTGGTACAGGCAATTACATCTACCTGTGGTCAAATGGTGCTACTACGCAAACGGCTTCCAATTTGTCACGCATGGTACTTATACCGTTACCGTAACTGATGCCAATGGTTGTACTAGAACCGCTACAGCTGGGCTTACTACTTTTCCAGCACCAAGCTGCTCGGTGAATGTAGTACAGACATCAACATTGGGTAATAATGGTGTGCTAACAGTGAATGTGACAAGCGGTACGGCTCCCTATAACTTCTTATGGAGTAATGGCGCTAATACCCTTGAACAATCACTAATTTAGCACCAGGAACTTATACCGTTACCGTAACCGATTTGAATGGTTGCCAAACAGTCTGTTCGGCCACACTCAACGCGTTGGCGGGTATCGGCAACTACGTTTGGGAAGACATTGACCACGATGGTCAGCAGGATGATTTCGAGCCTGCTATTCCTAATGTAACGGTGCATTTGAAAAATGCGGCAGGTGTCATTATCGCTACTACTACCACGGATGCAAATGGTGAATATTACTTCCTCAGCCTGCCTGCTGGAACTTACTCGGTACAGTTCGTGATACCGGAAGGCATGGATTATACCGCGTCCAACACAGGCAACGACGCGTTGGACAGCGATATCGTTCTTGGTATGATGGGGATGACGGGTACTTATACCCTTGATCCGGGAGAACTTGATTTTACCGTGGATGCAGGCTTGTTTGTGCGCACTCGAATGGTGCTATCATTGACCCTTGTACTTGTTTAAATAATAGTACCAGCGAAGATGACGGGCAATTCGATGAGTTGTTTCAGGTAACCAGTTACAGGGGAAACTTGGACGCTAATTGCCGGTTCTGGTTTATATAGTTTATTAAGCCCTAGCCCACCTTTTTGCGCCTATTCCGGTAACTTTACCACTTGTGTTGAATGAAGTGGTGCCTATGAGGTATATAGTTTCAACTTCCTTATTGTTGATGAAATAACCTATTCTGCTACGTTGACGAATGGATTTAGCACGCTGTCAATTTCTAATACGTGTTTTATCCTACGCTGAATTTAGCAACCATACCACCTACTGATTTGTGTATTGTTGAAGAAACAATACAGCTTAGTGGAACGCCATCTATTCATGGCGAATTGACGTTTACCATCAACGGTGTAGAAACAAATGTCATTGACCCTGTAGCGTTAGGACTGGGGACTTTTGAATTGGTGGCTACCTTTGATCCTTCTGATCCCACCGAATGTGAGGTGACTCGCGTTTCTACGATCATCATTCACGACGATTGTGTGGCTAAGCTTGGGAGATTATGTATGGGAAGACATTGACCACGATGGACAACAAGATGATTTTGAACCCGCTGTACCCAATGTAACAGGTCAATCTGAAGGATGCAGCAGGACAAGTCATTAATACAACAACAACCGAGCGAAAACGGTGCCTATTGTTTCTACCCACTCAATCCGGGTACGTATTCGGTGCAATTTGTGATTCCTGCTGGGTTTGATTATACGGCCAGTAATCAGGGAGATGATGCATCAGATAGCGACATTATACCCGGCATGAATGGTATGACCCATACCGTGACATTGGAAGCAGGAGATCAAGACATTACCGTGGACGGTGGTATCTATATCCTCAAATGGTGTGATTGGAGACCCATGTAGTTGTTTGAATAACTCAACAACGGAGGACAATGGCCAATTCTCTGAAACTTTCACGTTAGAAGTTATCCCAATGAAACTTGGACGGTGATTGGCGGAACAAATATGTTTCTATTTGCTAGTGATGAGCCACCCATTGCTCCTATCCCTGTTACGTTCCCATTTGATATGGAAGAAGTAGAGCCATAGGTGTATGAATATACGTTCCGTTTGGTGGACGAGTTCATGTACACCGTTATTACTACCCAATGGTTTTGACACATCTCAATTTCTAACGTGTGTGAATATCCAACTATCAACATCAGTGAGTTACCTCCTACCACCTTGTAGTTTGGCGGATGCACCGATTGAACTAGGAGCTAATCCAAATATTCCGGGCAATATGATCTTTACAATCAATGGTGTTATTTCTACCACTATTGATCCGATTGAATTAACCTAGCAGCTTTGAGTTGGTGGCTACCTTAGTGCCTATCGACCCTGATGAGTGTGAAGCAACTATTGTGAACAGTTACCGTTACGGAAGATTGTTTGGCGACCGTGGGTAATATGGTTTGGTTGGAGCTTGGATTGTGATGGTATTATGGATAATGGCGAACCGAAGCGTACTCAAGGTAGAAGTCACGATCACTGGAACTGCGGAGTTTTTAGACCCGAATGTGAATCAAACAACCTACACCAATGCACAAGGTAAATACGAGTTTGAGGTGCCTCCAAGGTAATTACAAACTCACATTCGGTAGTGTACTGGGCTATGAGCTATCTGCACCCAATCAGGGTAGTAACGATGAGTTAGATAGCGATGTGAACCCAGTAACCATGATGACAGAGTTCTTCCATTTGGATCCTTATGAAGAGAATTTGTCATTTGATATGGGGCTTTGTCCTGAGTGTATTAATATTACCTATCCGGGAGCTATTGGTTACAATCAGTACCTTTGCGCACCAGGTAATGACCCTGAACCATTGGTGAGTTTGGCTGAACCTACAGGTGGTGATGGACCTATCGAGTATCTTTGGATGTACACGAACGGGTTTGCCAATACGCCTATCCAGTACTGGACACCCATTCCGAACTCTAATAGCCCCACTTTTGACCCCGGTCCGTTATTTACCACTACTTACTTCGCGCGTTGTGCTCGTACAGAAGATTGTGGAACGTTCTTGGAGTCCAATATTATCATCATCGAAGTAGGTGATGAAACAGAGGCAATTATCACAGGCCCCAACCTCGTATGTTGGAACGAGCCGGTTACCTTTGTCGCATCTGCCTTAGAGCCAGGTTCCGAGGTGGTGTGGAATTTTTCGGGAAGTGTTGTGCCTGCAACAGTAACAGGACCTACTGCTACGGTAACATGGTCTAATGCGGGATTTGGTGAAGTTGAATTAATCGTTACGCATGACGGTTGTACGGCATACGATTACCAAAGAGTTACCATTTCTACAGCGCCAACCGTATGCAACGATGGTTTGGTTATCAGTACCGATGTGATGAATCCGGCAGCTGGGGAAATCATGGTTTCATGGGAGATGAATGCCGCGATTCAAGGGCTGACTTACTACTTGGAACATTCGCCTGATGGTGAAAATTTTGAACGTATTGCCACCGTTGATGCGCCTGCACGCGTACAGAATGGGGTTAGCTTCTTTGAGTATTACACCACTGCCCCTAAGCGAGGGTTGAATTTCTATCGCGTTGAGGTAGCTGATGACTTGGGTAATGCCGTTTATTCTAATATTTCCGAGGAAATTCTGTACGATGAGTCGCGTATTGCTATGCTATACCCGAACCCGGTAACGGATCTGCTGAAGTTGGAAATATTTGAAACCTTCGGTGAACAAGAGGTGTTCGTAGAGGTTTTCGCGGTGAGTGGTGCTAGAATGAGCAGCACACCCGTTGCCAACGGTGCTAGACAGGTGGAAATGGATTTCAATGCTTTCCCTGCTGGCGTGTATTTGGTACGCCTCCGCTTGGGAGACACGAATATCCGTACGATGAAGGTTGTCAAACGATAGATTGTACGTAACCTCTAATCGGTGAAACAAAAGCCGTCCTCTTCCTTGAAGGGGGCGGCTTTTGTGTGCTGTGTCACATTTTAAAGAAGCAAAAATCATCGTTCTTTTTGAACAATGTCATTGGGTAGCCTAAGGGAGCTGTGTACTTTTACCCCAGTTTTGGGGATTGCCCAATAACTTGTAATTTTGCATTCAGTAGAGTTTATTAAAACGGATTTCGTATGAGGCTAAAATATCTTTTTCCCTCACTCATCGTCAAGGAACCATTTTCCTTAGCTAAGGCTAAGCAAAAGAACCCTTTTCTCGATTGATGAAAAAATCTTATTTAATCCTCTATACAAAACTCGCTTTAATAAACTCTAGTAAATTTTAATACATTCTAATGATCCGTACGGATATATTGATTATCGGAGCAGGCCCTGTGGGGCTGTTTACTGTTTTTGAGGCTGGGTTGCTAAAATTGCGTTGCCACTTAGTAGATGCTTTAGCGCAGGTAGGAGGGCAACTTTCGGAAATTTACCCTAAGAAGCCCATTTATGATATTCCCGGCTACCCCAGTATTTTAGCAGGAGAGTTAGTGGACAACCTAATGGAGCAGATTGCACCTTTTAAGCCAGGGTTTACATTAGGCGAACGGGCTGAAACCATCGAACGGGTAGAAGACAAGCTCTTCCGCGTTACTACCAACAAGGGAACCCAGATGGAAGCTCCTGTAATTATGATTGCTGGCGGCTTGGGGTCTTTTGAACCCCGCAAACCACCCATTGGGAATATCGAATCTTTTGAAGACCGTGGGGTGGAGTACATGATCCGTGATCCAGAACTCTACCGCAAGAAAAAAGTAGTCGTGGCTGGCGGGGGTGACTCTGCTTTGGATTGGACGATTTATTTAGCAGATGTAGCAGATGAGGTGACATTGGTGCACCGGAGATCCGAGTTTAGAGGAGCTTTAGATAGCGTGGAGAAGGTGATGGAATTAGCACACGCTGGACGCGTTAATCTGATTACCAATTCGCAGGTAGTAGGATTGAATGGCAACGGCCATCTTTCTGATGTCGTCATTCAACATGACCAAGAAGGAGAAATTATTAAATCCGCTGACCATTTTGTACCGCTTTTCGGCCTGTCTCCCAAACTCGGCCCTATTGGTGAGTGGGGACTTGAAATCGATAAAGGTGCCATCGTTGTTAATACAGAGGATTATTCTACCAATGTTCCTGGTATTTATGCCATCGGCGATATCAATACCTATTCAGGCAAGTTGAAACTAATCCTTTGTGGTTTTCACGAGGGTACGCTGGCGGTACAATCTGCCTTTAAATACATTTACCCCGATCAGAAGCTGAGTTTTAAATATACTACCGTCAATGGGGTGAATGCGTTTTAGTAAGCTGACAAAGAATGATTAATTTGTAATAGAAAAGCCCGCCTAACACTTGTTAGACGGGCTTTTTTATGAAAAAAAGTTAGCAATTTTATTTAGCCAACTCTTCTTTGATTTTATTCAATGCAGATCCTGCACGCACCCAGTCGATTTGTGCTTGGTTGTAGCTGTGAGCTACCTCAAAGGAATCTTGTGAACCATCGGCGTGGAGGAGAACCACTGTGAGGTTTTTACCCGGAGTCATGGTATCAAAACCGAGGAGCGTCACTTTATCATCCTGACGAACTTTGTCATAATCGGCAGGATTTACAAAAGTGAGCGCCAACATGCCCTGCTTTTTCAGGTTAGTTTCGTGAATACGAGCGAAGGATTTGACGATCACCGCATGTACGCCTAAGAAGCGAGGTTCCATCGCAGCGTGTTCGCGTGAAGAGCCTTCACCTAAGTTTTCTTCTCCGAAAATGACAGAACCGATACCATTATCGCGGTAGTAGATGGCCGTAGTTGGCACGGGTCCGTACTCGCCTGTTTCTACATTCAGGACGTTGTTGGCTTCATCATTAAAGTAATTGATGGCACCAATGTAGCAGTTTTGGGAAATGTTTTCCAAGTGTCCGCGATACTTCAGCCATGGGCCAGCCATAGAAATATGGTCGGTGGTACACTTTCCTTTTGCCTTGATCAGTACGCGCATATTCTGGAGTTGATTGGCGGTGATTGGCTTAAAGGATTCCAACAATTGGAGGCGGTTGGAGTTGGGATCGACCTTAACGACTACGCCGCCGCCATCAGGAATAGGGGCAATGAAGCCAGCGTCTTCTACATCGAAACCTTTAGGAGGCAATTCCACACCCGTAGGAGGGTCGAGTTTGACTGCTTCACCATCCTCGTTGATAAGGGTGTCCGTTAGTGGGTTAAACGTCAAGTCGCCTGCGATGGACATAGCTGTGACGATTTCCGGAGAAGCTACAAAAGAACGGGTAGCAGGGTTACCGTCGTTGCGCTTGGCGAAATTTCTGTTAAAGCTCGTAATGATGCTATTGGCACGAGTAGGATCGTCGGTGTGGCGTGCCCACTGCCCGATACAAGGGCCACAAGCATTGGCCATCACTACGCCGCCAATTTCTTCAAACGCATCCAAAATACCATCGCGCTCAACGGTATAACGAATCTGTTCAGAACCAGGCGTAATCGTAAATTCTGACTTTACCTTCAAGTTCTTAGCCTGTGCCTGCCGTGCCAAACTAGCAGCACGATCTAAATCTTCATAACTGGAGTTGGTGCAAGAACCAATCAATCCAACTTCCAACTTAGCAGGAAAGTCATGCTCTTTCACAGCCGCAGCAAACTCGGAAATTGGCCATGCACGGTCGGGGGTATAGGGGCCATTGATATGTGGTTCCAACGTGCTGAGATCGATTTCAATAACCTGATCGAAATATTTCTCAGGGTGGGCATAGCAGTCGGCATCTCCTGTGAGGTGTTCTGCGATAGCATCTGCCATGTCGGCAATCTCGGCGCGATCGGTAGCGCGGAGGTAGCGCCCCATAGCTTCGTCATAACCAAAGGTAGAAGTAGTGGCCCCAATTTCAGCACCCATGTTGCCAATAGTACCTTTTCCTGTACAAGAAAGCGATTGTGCGCCTTCACCAAAGTACTCCACAATAGCTCCTGTTCCTCCCTTTACCGTGAGGATACCCGCTACTTTCAGGATGACGTCTTTAGCGGATGTCCAACCACTCAACTTACCTGTCAGTTTGATACCTATCAATTTAGGCATTTTTAGCTCCCAAGGCATTCCCGCCATTACATCCACAGCATCTGCGCCACCAACACCGATGGCCAACATTCCTAAACCTGCACCGTTGGGTGTGTGGGAGTCGGTACCTATCATCATACCACCGGGGAAAGCATAGTTTTCCAACACAATTTGGTGGATGATACCTGCACCGGGTTTCCAGAATCCAATACCGTATTTATTAGAAACGGAAGACAAAAAGTCATAGACCTCCTTATTGATATCGTTGGCTACGGCCAAGTCTTTAGCAGAACCATCCTTAGCTTGAATCAAGTGGTCGCAGTGAACGGTTGAAGGCACTGCTACCTTGTCGCGGCCGGCTACCATAAATTGGAGGAGTGCCATTTGGGCCGTTGCATCCTGCATGGCTACCCGGTCGGGGGCGAAGAATACATAATCTTTACCGCGCTGGTATTCCTGCAAAGGCGATTCGGGATGGAGGTGGCTGTAAAGGATTTTTTCGGCCAACGTCATAGGCCGTCCTAGCAACTTTCGCGCTGCTTCCACCTTTCCGGGTAGCGACTGGTAATGGGCCGCTATCATTTCAATATCAAAAGGCATCTGGTAGGTTGTTTTATATGGATAAATTGATTTACTAGTAGAACATCCGAAACCCGTGTTCGGGTCACAAATGTACGTTTTTTACACACTTTTTAACGTGCTTTTTGCCAAAAAACATACTGCGTGTATCAACTTTTCATATTGTAGTAACCTGCCTTTTGAAGGTGGGGTAAATCCGCTGAATGGTTGGGTTTTATTGGCTTATTTAATAACGGTTGCGGTGTTATTAATCAATGGAAGCGTCTTGGTGGTTGTAAAAAAGCTACATTTAGCGGAATTTCCGCTAAATGTAGCTTTAAAAAAGGTGTCCTCAATCGAACAAGGAGGGCAATATTGAACCGCTCTCAGAAATCGTCCGTTACAGGTATCAACCATAGCTTGTCGGGACAAACATCCCACATCAAACATCCCACATCAAACATCAAAAATCCCACATCAAACATCAAAAATCAATTGGTTTCCACCCTATTCCGTTCCGTATTAGAGGAAGACTGTCTTCTTTCTCTTTTTTCAAGGCTTTGGTTACCAAAGCTCCACGTGACGCGGGCATTGACGACAGGAGCTTCCCAAGAACTAACTAAATCGTAGTTGAGGTTGGCGTAGCTGATGGTGCCTTCAAAAAATCGTTGCACAATACCATCGGCACTCAGTTGTACTTTCAGTTTATCGTTGAAGAACTGTTTTTCCAACCCGGCATCTACACCATAGAAGGTATTGAAGCGGATGATACCATCTAATCCCTTTCCTTGCATCCAACCAGTCACTTCCAACTTCCAGTCTTTAGGGAGTTTCACATTTACTTGCAAAAAGGCGTTGGTTGTCCACTGATTTTGGAGGAAATCGAGATTGAGGTATTCGGCTTGGTAATCGTGATAAAACAGCATAAAGCCGCCATAGCCAGAAATCGGTTTAGCAATGAAATCCAAAGGAAAGAACAAGCTACCGCCATAGCGGATGTACTTGTCAAGGTTAATATCGGTTTGGAAAGCTTCCCCCGTTTCATCATCCTGTTCGATGACCTCGGTGAGTACATCGGTAGTGTAGTCGTAAGACAGGTTGAAGAAAGGTTGCTTGTCAAAAGTGAGGGAGAACTGACCACTATGCGTCAGTTCTGGCACTAAAAATGGGTTGCCCCTGCCTGATGTAAGCGGGTCGAGGTAGAAGCGGAAAGGATTGAGGTCGAAATACCCTGGGCGTTCTATGCGGTAGCTATACGACCAACTGGTGCCTAATTTACCCGCCAAGGGAGTCGTGAGGCTGATGCTGGGGAAGAACTTTCTGATATTCAGGTCAATCGTTGAATCTTGCCCAAAATAGTTGACGCTATACCCTTCGGCTTGGGAATCCTCGTAACGCAGCCCTGCGTTGGCTTGCCAGTCGCCTTTAGCGAAAGCTACGTTGGCGTAAGCGGCGTAAATTTCCTCATTATAGTTAAATGTGCTACTGATGGTGTCTTTCACCCAAATACCGTTGTCCAATACTTCCGCGTCTTGGGCATTATCCAATCGGGTAGCACTGGCTTTAGTCCCGGCTTCAAAGCGAAATAGCGACCCGATAGGAAGTTTATAGTCTATTTGTGCCGCATAAATATTGGTATTGGCAGGTTGGGCATTGCGCCTATCCATGAAATTGGCGCCTACGGTTACTAACGTGTTGTTAGCTCGGCGGTTGTAGTCGGCGGTATTGACATTGACTCTCAACTTTTGCCCGGAGGTATCGATTTCCCAATCGTAGAAAGCATCCAGCGTGTAAGATTCCCACTGGCGATTTTCCGTGCGGTAGCTGGTGAAAGATTCCCAGAGTACACCTTCGCTGCTTTCTAGGCGGGTGGTGTTTTGGCCATCGGTATTTGTTTTGCTCCAATTGCCATTGAGTGCCACTCCAACGCGATGGCGGGTGCTAATATCGTAGTCAGCAGCCGTATTGACATAATAAGAATTGGGAATACCGGGTTCATAATTAGATTGGATGTAGGTACGGTCTTCCAATATTCGTGTCAAGTCTAATCGTTCAATCCATGAGCGGTGGTTGAACCCAGTGGCAAAGGTGAGATTCCACGGGCCGGCGCGGTGGTTAAGGTTGGTATTGATGCGGTATTTGGCCAATTCTCCATAGCCATATCCAGCCGATATACTGCCATTGGTACCGAAAATCGCATTTTTCTTGAGGACGATATTGATAACACCTCCTGAACCCTCAGCATCGTAGGCCGCTCCGGGTTGGGTGATGACCTCTATTTTGGCGATGTTGTCGGCAGGCATTTCATTGAGCAATGATTGTATGTCCATATACTTGGTGGGTCTGCCGTCGATGAGGATGGTGACCCCTTGGCGTCCCGCCATCGATACGCGGTTATTGACGACTACCAAGCCGGGGACTTTTTCAATAAGTCGGTCACACTGCCGCCCTGCCCTGTGATGTTGTCGGCTACATTGACGACCAATTTGCCTGCCTGTTGTTCCAATAAAGGTTTACGCGCCACTACTTCTACCGCTTCTAAAGTGGTAACGTTGCGCCCTACACGAACGACAGGTAATGTCTTGGATTCTTTGTCGCTTACCGCAAAGGGCGTACCGAAATAGTCATCAAAACCCAATCCCATGACTTTTAGCCAATAGTCGCCAGCCGCTATATTTTGGAAAGTAAAATTGCCATTGGTCGTGGTCAATTCCATTTTTACCAAGGCGGAATCCGGCAGCCTGCATCAATAGTACATTCACAAATTCGGCAGCTTGGCCTTCGTCTGTAATAATTTGTCCAGCAATGGACGATTGTTGGGCATACAATACGGATGAGGTCATCCATCCTACCATCAGTAGGCAGATAATACGGGTGTAAATTTGCATAACAGTGGGTGATTTTAGTGAAGACTAACTTGATATTTGGGTCTTTGACTTTTTTAGTGGAGGCTACCCTTCGGGTCGCTACGTTTCGCAGCTCGCTATTCGCTCTATTTCGGCAAACCCGGGTCTGTCAGCTAAAAGCTGCCACTGCTACACAACTTGTCTCGGCCTTTTGCCGAGATCGCTAGCCCAGTACGACCACTAGATTTGTCAAAGAACCTAATAGATTACAGTATATGGTGCGATAGTAAGATGACGGTTAGCAACGAATACCCCTATTGGGTGAGTAATGTTTTTTTTATGGACATTGATAATTGCTAAAGGTTGCTTATTAATAATGCGCTTTTACTATTTTTGCGCGTTGAAAATAGAATTTAACTTTTTGAGTTATTTCTAAAATTCCCTCAATTGGCTATCCCGATAGCTATCGGGAGCTGATTTAGCTCAATCAGAGAAATTTAGACATACTCTTATCCACTAGCAAAACATGGGAAGAGCATTTGAATACCGCAAGGAGAAGAAAATGAAACGCTGGGCCTCTATGGCCAGGACGTTTACCAAAATTGGCCGTGAAATAGCCATAGCGGTGAAGGAGGGAGGAGGTGTGCCGGAAAACAACCCACGCCTGCGCATGGCCATGCAAAATGCCAAGACTGCGAATATGCCTAAGGCCAACGTGGATAGTGCCATTAAAAGAGCCTTATCGAAAGACGCTGCCAACTACGATGAAATGTTGTACGAGGGCTATGGCCCTGGCGGGGTAGCGGTGCTGGTAGAAACAGCAACCGACAACACCAATCGCACGGTAGCCAGTATGCGCTTGTACTTCTCTAAAGGCGGCGGTAACTTAGGCAACTCCGGCGAAGTGAGCTATATGTTTGGCCGCAAAGGACAGTTCAAAATCAAAGCCGAAGGGGTGGATACAGAGGAATTGGAATTGGGCTTAATCGACTTTGGCTTGGAAGATATGCACCCAGAAGATGAACATTGGGTATTGACCTGCGCCTTCGAGGATTTCGGCAGCCTACAAAAAGGGATTGAGGAAATGGGTTTGGAAGTGGAAAGTGCGGAATTGGTGCGTATCCCTTCTCATACCAAACAACTCAATGAAGAGCAGGTAGAAGCGATGATCAAGCTGATCGACAAGCTGGAAGACGACGAAGACGTTGTCAACGTGTTTCACAATATGGATATGAGCGAATGATGCTACATAACCAGCAAGATGTTTCCGACCGATTCAAGGAGGTCACCGGCCACGCCCCAACTTTCATGGTACGGGCACCGGGGCGTATCAATATTATCGGCGAACATGTGGACTACAACGAGGGTATAGTTTTGCCGGGTGCTATCGACAAAGCCTTGTACTTTGCCTTGCGCCCCAATGGCACTTCCTTACTGCGTTATTGGGCGTTAGACATCGACGCGTATGCGGAAGCACCTATTGATACCCTCCCTCATACCGATGCTTTGTGGATGAATTATTTGCTGGGCATCGCAGACCAGTTTCAGCGGCTGGGGCATCAACTGCAAGGTTTAGATGTAGTTTTTGGTGGCGACCTGCCAATTGGTGCGGGGGTCAGTGCTTCTGCTGCGTTGGAATGTGGCATGGCATTGGCTTGGAATCACCTGCTCAAAGCGGGATTAGATGGGCCTGAGCTGGCGCAGTTGGCACAGCGGTCTTCCCATACTTTTATCGGTATTCCCTGTGGCATCATGGATCAGTTTGCCAGCTTGAATGGCCAATCAGGACACGCCATTTTGCTGGATTGCCGCACGCTCGAATACCAACCCGTGCCTATTGCGGTGGAGGGCTGCACGTGGGTGTTGCTGAATACGCGTGTGAGCCATGTATTGGCACAATCGGAATACCCACAACGGGTGGCTGAATGTAAGGAAGGCTTGCAGGTATTGCAGGCGCATTTCCCGCAGATAACCGCTTTTCGGGAAGCCACTCCTGCACAAGTGGAGCAATTGAAAGGTGCCTTCAAGGGCAAGGTTTATCAGCGTGTCCGCTTTGTGGTGGGCGAACACCTACGTACGTTGGCCATGATGGAGGCACTTAGCAAGGGCGATGCCACGGGCATTGGTCAGTTGCTAAACCTTACGCATATCGGGTTGAGCGAAGATTATGAGGTGAGCTGCCCCGAATTGGATTTTCTTTTCACTCAAGCACTCAAGCACCCCGATGTGTTGGGTGCTCGCATGATGGGTGGTGGTTTTGGAGGGTGTACCCTCAATTTGGTACGCACCGATGCCCTCGACCACTTTACAAACGCTGCTTTAACCGCTTATGAAGCCGCTTTTGGCAAGCAAGGAGATAGCCTCGTTGTACATATTGCAGATGGTGCAGGGGTGATTGATTGAGGGGGGGGGAGTTAGAATCAACTAAAAAAAACAAACGGAACGAACAAAAAAAGAAAAATGAAGTAAAACTTATATGGCAAAAACATAATCCCTAAATGAAAATATTTGATTGGATTAGAGGCTATTTTAACAAGGTTCTTTCCCGTTTTCGCAAGAAAAAACAGGTAAAGGAGACTAGTAGACAAACAGAAAAAACGAAGAGAACAAGCCGAGAAGAAATCCAAACTAACAAAGAAGAAAAAGTAAACCAAGAAAATCCGCTTACAACAAGCGAGATTTCAGAACTAGCTGAAAATCGAACAGCAGTAGAGTTGCAGGAATTGATTGCACTATGGATGAAAAATCGTAAAATTTTTGATCTCCTTGAAATTGAGCAAGAGTTAATAGCGCTAAATAAAAAGTTGATTGAGGTTCAGATAAAACAAAAGCAAATTGAGCCTGTTCGTTTTCCACACAATTATAAGACTGATAAGGATATTGAGGAGTTAGAGCACATTTTGCAGAAGTATGACAAAAAGCAAAATCTAAAACTTTCAACTTCTGCGATTGATATAGTCAAAAACAGGTTTGGGCAATTTGATAAGTTTTTTCAAGAGCGCGTACTTGTAGGAAAATACCAACGTAGGGAAGTAGAAAGAGCAAAAGAGTTCAAAAAATTTAAACATGAAATTGAAGCACTTCATGTTCAGGTGAAAAAGCAAATTGAACAAGACGATTTTCAATCGGCAAAATTAACACTTCGAAAACTTGAAGTGTTACTTAAATCAATTCAGACCCTTTCAGTAAAAATCGTTCAAGGTAAGGCAAAAGAAAATACTAGGGTTGTTTCAAATTTGATTAGCAAAACAGTTGAGTTAAAACAAAAATTAAGTTTTAGAGAAACTGAAATTGAAGCAAAACGACAAGCCCAAGAACTGAAAAAGCAACAGGATGAAGCCGAGAAGAACCGTTTAGCAGAGGAAACAAAAAGGGAAGAAGAAATAAAATTTAATGAAGAATGTGGAATTATCGAAGACAATCCTAATAAGAACTCAAAGGTAGCGTGTTTCGGAATTTCGAGTCTTTATCACATGACAGACATAAGTAATCTGCATAACATTTTTAATTTCGGGTTGCTTTCTCATACAGAAGCACATAAAAAAAGACTTGTGCAAAGAGATATATCGGATAATGAAGTTAACGATAGGAGAAATTCAAAAGAGCCAAAAAATAACAGAAAAATACATGACTACGTTCCTCTTTACTTTAATCCAAGAAATCCAATGTTATATAGAAGGAAAGATTGGCAAGATAGTATCGTGATTCTAGAAATAGACTGTAGATTTATCTATCAAAAAAACAGCCTTTTTACAAATGGAAATGCGGCATCTAATTCAACAATTTTTTATAACGACCTTTCTAATTTAGATAAGGTTGATTTGCCTTTTGTTTTAAGTAATGGTTATTGGACAGATTATCCAGACGGCAAGCGCAAAAAATGTGCTGAGGTATTGGTTTATCCAATAATTCAGAAACTTTATATCAAAAAGGTACATTGTAAAAACACTCATACAATGGACAAAGTGAGGGAAATAGCAAGAAATTGTAATATTGAGGTTTCTTGTCACTTAACTTCTAAACTTTATTTTTCATGATAACGGAAATCAAAGGAAATATATTTACAAGCAAGGCGCAAACCATTGTCAATACAGTAAATTGTGTTGGTGTAATGGGTGCGGGTATTGCTTATGAATGCAGGTTGCGTTACCCCGAAATGTTTGTTAGGTATTCAGAACTATGTAAAAATAAGCAATTAAGCATCGGCATGCTTTGGTTATTTAAAAGTCCTAATAAATGGATACTTAATTTTCCTACAAAAAATCATTGGAAATATGAAAGTAAACCAGAGTATTTAGAAAAAGGGTTGCGAAAATTTTTAGATACCCACAAAGAGAAAGGAATTACTTCAATTGCTTTTCCATTACTTGGTGCAAGCAATGGCGGAATTCCAGAGGCTGTATCATTGGAAATAATGCATAAATACCTTGAAAAATGCGATATTGAAATTGAAATTTATCATTATGACCCAAATGCTTATGATGACTTGTTTGCAGATTTTAAAAGTATTTGGCTTCGGCATTCTGAGGTAGAACTTTCTAAATTGTCTGGATTAAGGCTGAATTTTGTTCAAAAAATTAGTTCAGCCCTTGAAAATGATAATATCAGAAGTTTGAGTAGGCTTGTATCGGAAAAAGGAATTGGAGATGTGACGCTTGAAAAAGCCTTTAATTTCATCAGGAATTATCAAAATCCAACAGATAATAACCCTAAAACTCTTTTTTAAACCACAATTCGCAAAACCATCACGGATATGATGATATATTTTGAAATCGGCTTTATTGCGTTAATAGTTGTTTTACAACTATACACATTTTGGGACGTACGGAGGAAAATGCAAGATTTGCGTTCGTTTTTTCCCAAGAATTTTAATAACATAGAAGTAATAAAATACCTTGTTCCGAAAGGATTATTGAAAGATAATTTCGAGTTTACTTCTTTTATTGATGGGATTAGCAAAGGAAATCCAACTATAATCGGAGATGATACAACTGAAAAAGAAGAAGTTGAAGTTTTGGTTATTGACGAAACCACAAGGCAAAAACACGAAGAATTTAACGAGGTAATCCTATCTACAAATGCCTACTTGTGTAAAAATAAGGGTGCATCAGCAGACTTCAATATTTTGCAGGATATTTGCGATAGGCATATCCAACGCCTTGATAACAGTATCAGCAACTTGATAAATGTTCCGCTTTACATTGGACTTGCGGGAACGTTTGTCGGCATCATCATTGGTTTGAGTGGAATTGACTTTACTACGGCAACTGGCGCAATCGAACCCAAAAGCATAAGCCAATTGCTAAATGGCGTTATTGCAGCAATGGTTGCAAGTCTTTTCGGTTTGGGTTTGACAGTTTGGAACACAGCATTGAATTACAAGCCAGCCGTTTATCAAAATGACACCGATAAAAACCATTATTACGATTTTATCCAAAGAGAACTCTTGCCTGTTTTGAATATTGGCATGGCAGGTAGTTTGACCTCGTTCCGTAGCGTCTTGAATAATTTTATTACGAAGTTTGGAGAGAACATTGGAGAATATCACGATACCGCCGAGTTGTTGAATGACAATCTTTCAAAGCAGCAACTTGTGTTGGAGGAAATTAACAAGTTGAGCCTTACGAGAACTTCGACAATAATAGCCGAAACGTTTGTGAACCTCAAAAACTCATCGGAACAGTTGAATATGTTTTTAGATTATCAAGTATCACTAAATCAAAATGTTATAGAAGCCAATAAGGTAGTTGGAGGTTTGAATGACACACTCAATTCGTTCAAATCCTTCAATTCCAACCTTGATGCAATCGCAAAAAATGTTAACTCATCTATTGAATTGCAAAGGCAGTTCAAAGATATGTTGGAGTTGCATTTCCCAACTATCAAAGACCATCGAGAAATTTGGCGTGGGCAAGTTGATGAACTGAATACAGATATTAAAGGTGTTTACGGAGAGTTGAACAAGTATTTCCAAGAAAGCACAAGCTTTATTCAGACCTTTATCAAAAATAACGAAAATTTCTTCACTGGGCTGAATGATATTCAGGAAGTAGTAAAAGTATTTGTCAGAAGTGCGGCAATTCAAAACGAACAATTCAAGGATTTAAATAGTAGTATGCTTAATGTACGACAAGACTTAAAGCAGTCGCAGCAGTCAAATTATGAACTAAATAAGGATTTGGTTGAAGCAATCAAAGACTTAACACTCAAAATTTCCAAACTCGAAATTTTAACAACGCAAGATACAGGCAATGGCAAAAACTAACGAGAAGAAAAAAGACTTTTTTTGGTTGAGTTACTCGGACTTGATGACGAGTTTATTTTTCGTTATGCTTGTTCTGTTCGTCTTGGTTTATAGTATGCAAAGCAGTATTATAAAGGATTTGGCAGCAGCAAAAGAAGAACTTGACCGAATAAAAGAAATTGAAAAGGCAGTAAATAATATTGACAAGCGATATTTTACTTACGATAGCCTGAATAAAAAGCATATTTTGAATATTCAGTTCCTCTACCCGACGGGCAGCGCAATGATAAACCAAATTACACCAAACAAAAGACCCGAACTGATTGAAGCAGGTAAAGCGATAAAGGATTTGATATTGAAGTTCCCCGAAGCCGAAAATATAAAATACCTTGTTGTCGTGGAAGGACAAGCCTCAAAAGACAATTGGGAAGGAAACGATAAATTGAGTTATTATAGGGCGCAATCTCTGATAAACCTCTGGGAAGAAAGCCAGATTGGACTTGAAAAACTAAAAAATTGCGAGTTAGTAGTAGCGGGAAGCGGCGAGAAGGGAATACCAAGAACTCAACCTGATGAACCGCCAGCGAACCAACGATTTTTAATAACCATCATTCCAAAAATCGGAGAATTTAAAAAACGGGAGTCCCCCCTCTAAGTATAAAACACTGAAAACTAATAATATAAAGGCGATAACAATGCATGCTTACGCATGGCGGCCGAACCCAATACACACAAAGCCAACGCTCGCTGTCACATCGTTTATGTAAACGACAATCCGTTGTTTTTCTGTCGTGTTGAATCGGTAGGCGTATTATAAATCTTTCGGGTAAGGGGTAGGAGCGGTACCGACGCAACGCAGAGGAGGAGGTGAGAGCGTATAGCCCGACCGCTCGCCCTCAAGGCGAGCGGATACCCCCTAAAAAAGTTTGCTATCCTTGGTTTGACCAGATGGAAGGCGCTTTTAAAGTACCTTTTTGTTGTCGATGCGGCATCAGTAATTATCCACAAAATAAGGTTCGCGAGGTTCTCCGCCGTAGAGGTGTCGGAAGGCTTTGCGTCGTCGGTAAGGATAGACGGAGGGAATTTTGCCATCGCGGTGAAGTTGTTGCACTCGTTGCCAAAAGTCAATGTCGAACAAATCGGGGTGCAGCTCCATCAGGTAGCGGCGGTGCTGCGGGTTGGCAATGAGGAAGCGCGGGAACTCCTCGGGGAAGACATCCATAGGCCCTACGTGGTAGTAAGGCTCGGAGGAGAGTTCCTCCCAGGGGTCGGAGGCTTCGGGAATGCGGCGGAAGTGGTAGTCGGTGAGGAATCCAATCTCATCATAGTCATAGAAAACGACCCTATTGAGGCGTGTGACCCCAAAGTTTTTGAGGAGCATATCGCCCGGGAAAATGTTGACGGCGGCCAGTTCCTTGATGGCTTTTCCGTATTCGTTGATGGCATCGCGGGCTTCTTCGTCTGTGGCTTTGGTGAGATAGACATCCAGTGGAATCATGCGTTTTTCTACATAGCAATGCTTCAAAATGAGGTTGCCGTCCTGTAGTTCGATACGAGAGGCACATTCTGTTTGGAGTTCCGCGAGCAGGTCGGGGGCGATCCGTTTGATGGGCAATACCAAGTGCTGGAAAAAGTAGGAGTCGGCCATGCGGCCTACGCGGTCGTGGCGGTTTACCAACTCGTAGGAACGCACCACATCGTCATAAGAAACTTGCTTGGGCGGCTTGAATTGGTCTTTGATGACTTTGAATACCATCGGGAAAGAGGGTAGGGTAAAAACAGTCATGACCATGCCCTTGACCCCTTGGTGAAAACAAAATCGTCGATTGTTAGTTGTAGGTGGCGTTCAAAATCGCGGTAGAAGACCGTTTTGCCGTGCTTTTCGAAGCCAATGGAATTGTACAGCTCGCCCATACTTTTGGCGGGCATAATGGAACGGAGAAAATCCACTGTTTCCGTTACAATATCCACATCCACCAAGAAGTAGGAGCGGTTGAAGGAGAAAATGGTGCTCACCTCGTTTTCTTCTAATAAGAGGGTGTCGATGACCAAACCACTGTCTCCGTTGAGCAAGCAAAGCACGAAGGGAACGGGGTCGCCGTGCTGCACCAATCGCCCCACGATGTAGGCGGCTTTATTGCGAAAAAAAACAGATTTTAGCACCTCCAAATGAACGGGAAAACCCGGGGCAGCATACTCATAGGCCCATTCCCGTAGCCTACGGACGATGTATCCAATATCGCGCTGGCGGTCTTCATAGGGAATATCGAAGGGGTAGTACTCCAGCAAATGGCTCACGGTCAGTTCAAAAGAGCCAGTCAGGTAGAGGGTATGGTAAATGGGCACCATGCTTCTGAATTCCCGATAGTTGCCCCTGCCGTGTACAAACATGAGTTCGTCATCTTTGCCCAACTGCCCACGGTGCGCATGTCGAAAAACAGAGTTGTAGAAGGATTCAGCAATATTGCGGGTATTGAAATTGGCAATTTCTTCAGAAAAGTGTATCTTGGTCAGCAGCCACATTTTGCGATCCATGGCGCGTTCGCCCAAGAAAGTCAGTAGTTTTTCGGTAGTTTCGCCCACCATGTCGCGGTACAAGGTGATGCGCGCACCGGCATCCTCCTGTATGCCTGCCCAGTCTTTTTCCTCATAACGAATCTGCGCGTGCTTGGTGATTCGCTTATATTTGCTGTAATACGCTATGTATGCTTCCAGTATCAGGCAGGCAGCTTCGTAGGGAAGTAGCTTGTTGGGGTGCATGGTGAAAAATTTTGAGGAGTAAAGATAGTGCCACTTAGCAATTTGACGGAAATAACTGATCCCATTTTTTCTGAAGGCTTGTCTTTATACACACGCTTCGTGCAAGTATTCCTACGCTTAGTGCATAAAACCAAGCCAAAAATGGGATCACTTGTTTTTTCCCGTCCCTTAGTGACCATTCTTTGAAAAAGTAGTAATTTGCACAAAAATCACGACTAACTTATGAAAATTGTTGGATGGATGGTACTATTACTGGCGGTAGCTGTATGGGGCATAGGCTGCCACTCCCAGAAGAAGGCGAAAGAACAAAACGCTGATACTCCTGCTGTTGCCGAAGAAAACCCAGCTTCGCGGCTGCACGACATTTGGGTGTTGGAAAAAATGGCGGGCATGGACAAACTGACGACTACCAATCGCCCTCGCTTGGAGTTGTTTCCGGAGGAAGGCCGTATAGCGGGCAACGCCAGTTGCAACGAGATTTTCGGGCAAATGCAGGCCGATGCCCAACGCTTGTCATTCAGCAAAGTGGGGGCTACCAAGCGCTTTTGCCGCGACCTCGCTCAGCAAGAAGGTCTCTTTCTTTCCCAATTAGAAAAAGTGGACGCTTACACCCTCAAAGGCTTGACCCTCATCTTTTTATCGGAAGGCAAGGAGTTGATGGTGTTCCGGAAGGTGGATTGAGCTTTATTAGAGGTAACTTGTCTAGAAACGCCTTGCATGCGCTTCAAATATCTTTTATGCCATGCTGCGTCAAAGAACCATTTTCCTTATACGCGCTAAGCAAAAGTAACTTCGTTTTGCCGCCTAACGTTTTCACTCAAAATACTTATTTGAATCCCTCATACAAATTCCCTGTACCTAACCTCTATTTTGAGGTTATCTTTCAAAATATTTGCATTTTCGAATAAAAAGTAATTACTTTGTATGTACAAAAGTGCGAATTATGGAAATACCAATTATTAGCATTGGCAATTCTAAGGGTATCAGACTTCCGAAAACCATTTTGGAACAATACGAAATGAGTGATACATTAGAAATGATACTGGAAGAGGGGAGAATTATTCTTACTCCTGCCAAAAAATCCTAGAAAGGGGTGGGAGGCTGCTTTTCAAGCCATGCATGAAAATGGCGACGACCACTTATTAATAGACTCTTTTTTTGAAGATGAAACCTTAGATGAATGGATGTAAGGCAGTATGAAATAGTTTTGGTAAATCTCGATCCGACACAAGGAAGCGAGATAAAAAAAACGCGGCCATGTGCTGTCATTTCCCCAAACGAAATGAACAAGTATTTACAAACGATTGTCATCGCTCCTCTCACAACTAGTTCAAAGCCCTATCCGACGAGGGTTGAAACTAAGCAGGCTCAAAAAAGGGGTTGGATCGTTTTAGATCAAATTAGAACGGTGGACAAAACGAGAATAGTAAAAAAATTGGGCACTTTGGGTGCAGACGAAATAATGAATGTGAAGTCGGTTATCAGAGACACCTATGTATTATAAAAAACCACAGGCCACCCCGAGTATCGAGATGGCCTGTGAGTGTTGTAAGGAAAGGGTAACTATGAGTTACTTAACTAACTTGCAGAACACGCTTTCCGCTTTGAGTCCATTGTTCCTTTACAGTTTCTAAGGTATCGAACAGCATATCCTGCTGCTTGGCTACCAACTGCAATCCACCTTTGATCGCTTTCTGAGCCACTGTGTTCCACTTAGTCGCATTTTCCAGCGTAGTATCCAATACTTCGTCGGCAGTTTTCACCAAGAAGTCGTTGGTAGCGGCCACCTGCTTGCGAATTTCCTTCACATTCAGGGTTTGCGTGCTTTTTCAATGGTAGCTTTCACGGTTTCACCGCTTCGTCCTTGATCTGTACGCCAGTAGTTTTCAGATCTTCGGTCAGCTCATTGGCTGTTTCTACAATCTCATTGCTGAGTTTGTTGGCGGTGGTTTTTATTTTTTCCATGTTGTCCTTGAGGTCAACTTGAGCGTTTTTCACGTTCTTCTGCATTGCTTTGCTTGCCATGATTGTATTATTGAGGGGTTATTGAGGAGGATTAAGCCTTCACAGCGGCTTCTACTTCGGCAGCCGTTTCCTTTACGGTGGCGGCGGTTGCTGCTACTGCTTTTTTAGCAGACGCCGTAGCTTTAGCCGTGGTGGCTTTGGCCGTTTTTACCGCTTTGGTGGCAGCTGCTTTGGGCGTGGCTGGCTTTTTAGCCACTGGTTTTTTTACCGTTTTTTCCACCTTTTCAATGGTTTCGCTGATTTCAGCTTTCACTTCATTGAATGCCTGTTCCACGGTTTCCTTGGTTGTCTGCATTTCGTCTTTCACGAGTGCATACGCACGGTTAGTGCCTTTTTGGTACTGCTTTTTCAGTGCATCCAAGGTGTCGAACACCATTTCCTGCTGTTGACCCATGATGGCTGTACCTGTTTTCAAGGCTTTGCCTAGCACATGATTCCATTTTTTGCCAGCAGCCAAACTTTCTTCCACCAATGAATCGGTGAGTTCCAGTGCGGTGTCGTGCAAAGTGTTCAGTTGCTTAGCCACATAAGTAGCTGTTTTTTCAATTGTGGTTTCCTTTTTGTGGGAAGTTGCCATCGTACCTGTATTTAGATGATCTGGTTGTTTGGAGTCTGTGCAAAAGGTGTATCTCCTTTCACACAGTGCAAAGGTAGAATAGCGGAGTTACAGATGAGTTACAAGTGCGTTTCTGTTATCCCGTCCCCAAAATCACTTATACCCATACTTTCCTTTCCACCAGCGGGTGAGGCGTTCCCAGATAGAACGTTCGGCGGGGTTGTCGCCTGGTTCATAGAAGACGCTTCCGGCAATTTCATCGGGTAAGAATTCCTGAAAAGCAAAATTTCCGGGATAATCATGCGCATACAGGTAATTTTGCCCGTAGTTCAGTTCTTTCATGAGCGAGGTAGGTGCGTTGCGCAGATGAAGTGGCACGGGCAGTGTACCCGTTTGTTGCACCTTGGCCTGTGCTTTATTGATAGCCATATAGCTGGCGTTGCTTTTTGGGGAAGTGGCTAAGTAAATAACACATTGAGAAAGAATGATACGAGATTCAGGCCACCCTACCTGTTGGACAGCTTGCATGGTTGTAGTCGCCATGAGTAGTAAGCGTTGGGGTTTGCTAGGCCAATATCTTCGGCAGCGGCGATCGTCATCCTTCGCGCAATGAATTTTACATCTTCCCCACCATCAATGAGCCGAGCTAACCAATAGACAGCGGCATTGGGGTCGCTGCCCCGGATGCTTTTGATGAATGCACTGGCAATGTCGTAGTGTTGTTCCCCGCCTTTGTCGAACCGAGTTAGGTTTTGCTGCACCCGCGACCGTACCAATTCGTTGTCTATCACTAGTTGTTGCCCTTCTTCGGGCATCACGCTCGTCACCAATTCCAGTATATTGTACAACTTCCTGCCGTCGCCTCCACTGAGTTGCAACATGGCTTCATACTCCGCTACATGTATGGATAGTCGATTCAGGTATTCATCTTTTTGTAAGGCATTGTCCACCATTTTTCGCAACTCGGTGGCGTTCAATTCCTTTAGTACATACACCTGTGCACGAGAGAGTAGGGCAGGGATGACTTCAAAACTCGGGTTTTCCGTAGTCGCACCAATGAGCGTGACAATACCCCGTTCCACCGCGCCTAATAGACTGTCTTGTTGAGACTTGCTGAATCGGTGAATTTCATCGATAAAAAGCACGGGGTTTGCTTTATCAAAAAACTGATTTCTCCTCGCTTTCTCGATGACTTCTCGAATATCTTTTACGCCCGAGTTGATAGCGCTGAGCGTGAAAAATGGTACTGCTAATTCAGTAGAAATAATTTGTGCCAATGTGGTTTTACCTACGCCTGGTGGCCCCCACAGAATAAAGGATGGCAGCTTGCCCGACCGTATCGCTCTTTCAAGCACAGCCCCTTCCCCAACAAGGTGCGACTGGCCGATGTAATCCGCCAACTGGGTAGGCCGCATACGTTCTGCAAGAGGTTTCATCGTTGTAATCGTTTAAAAGAGAGCAATTAAGCTCCAAAACCTATCTTCTGCTTTCCACCTTGTTGCAATTCTTTACGGAGGGCAGCCATACGGATGGCAGTAGTAGCGGCTTCCACTCCTTTGTTGCCGTATTGGCCACCTGCTCGGTCTAAAGCCTGTTGTTCATCATTGGGGGTCAGCAGCCCGAAGATAAATGCTTTGCCCGTGGTGAGCCCCAAATTGGTAAGCCCGTGAGCTACCGCTTGGTTGATATATTCATTGTGGGAGGTCTCGCCTTTGATGACACAACCCAGGCAAATGATCGCATCGCAGTTATAGCGTCCTGCCAGCATGCGAGCACCTGTGGTTAGCTCAAAAGCCCCTGGCACTTGTACCGTGTGGATATGGTCGGGTGATGCGTTGTGCTTGATGAGCGTATCATACGCACCTTCGTACAAAGCGTGGGTGATATGCTGATTCCAATCGGCTACTACGATGCCAAAAGTCATTTCGCCTGCATCAGGCATGGTGGATGCGTTGTAGTCGGAAAGATTTTTATTGGCACTTGCCATAGTGGAGAAGATTGAAAAGATTTACTACTTATTCAAAAAACAAAAGGATAAGATGTTAAAACACCTTATCCTTTTATTAGTTGAATGTAGGAAGTTAGATTCCTGCTCGATTAGTTATTCCGAAACGCGAACAAGGAATTTGTCGATATCGGTAGCGATGGGCGTATCGAAGTACTTGTCCTTGATGGTTTGGTAAGCCTGTCTTGCACTGGCTGCATCCCCTTGGTGTTCGCTGAGCATGCCCCATTTCTTGAGGTAGTATGCCGCGATAAGAGCGTTGTCGCTGTTGCTAGCTGATTTGTACAAAGACAGAGCTTTTCCGAAGTCATTTTTTTCAGAATAAGCATCGCCTAACGCACCTGACTTCATCGCTGGCGTAATGTCGCCGGCAGGGCTGAAATCCTCTAGGTAATCAATAGCTGCATCAAATTGCCCTAAATGCAGGTAGCAAATACCCGCATAGTACAGTGCTAAGTTGCCAGCTTTGGTGCTGCCGTATTCTTCGGCTATATCCGCAAAGCCAAGCGAACCGAGGCCGGGGTTGGTCAAAGCGAGGGCAAAAGAATCGCGCTCAAACTGGGTTTGTGCTTGTGCCATTTGTTCAATAGCTTCTTTTTCTTTAGGGATTTTCACCATCTGGCGATACATGATGTAACCACCTACTGCCACCAACAAGCCAACCAATAAATAAGTGATGAGGCTTTTGTTTTCCTCAAAAACTTCAGTGATGGACTTGGATTCCACTGCATTCGCCAATGTTTCCTCTGAAGGCGTGTTGTCTTTTTTTTCTTTTGCCATTGTTGTTTTTTACTACGTTGTGATAAAAACGCCGCAAATATATAAAAAAAGCGGTAGTACAATGTGTGATACTGCTTTTTTATCATCATACCCTGATTTTTTGAATGGACCCGTTGTTTTTGCATATGTGGAAAACTTTTGCCTCCGTAGGTTGGTTGGTCAGGATATACTATTGTAACTTGTAGCCAGTTTCTCGACCATCGTAATATCCTTTATTTGTCATGCCTGAATTTTGCCACCTTCACTGCCACACCCAATACTCACTACTCGATGGTGCCGCCGATATTGGTGCCATGATGGATAAAGCTGCTGCCGACGGCCAAAAGGGCGTAGCACTTACCGATCACGGTAATATGTTTGGCGCTTTCAAGTTTGTGGCGGAAGCTGAGCGAAGACAAATCAAGCCCATCGTAGGTTGTGAATTTTATATGGTGGAAGACCGGCATAAAAAAGTCTTTTCTCGTGCTAACGGTGAGAAGGACAACCGCTACCACCAGCTCATGTTGGCCAAAAACCAAAAGGGCTACGAGAACTTGTCGAAACTCTGTTCCTTGGGATTCATCGAAGGGTTGTACAGTAAATACCCTCGCATCGACAAGGAGCTACTCCTTCAGCATAGCGAAGGGCTTATCGTAACTTCCTGCTGCATTGGTGCGATTATTCCTCAGCTATTGCTCCACGGCAAAGAGGAAGAAGCGGAGAAGGAGCTACGCTGGTGGTTGGATGTTTTTGGGGAAGATTACTACATTGAATTGCAGCGCCACCGAGGGCTGGAAAATATCGACTTAGGCAAAGACAGCCACGGCAACGCCATCTATTCAGGGTTAAGCCAAGAAGATATCAACCAAAAATTGCTGGCTTTGGCCAAGAAATACAACGTCAGGGACATTTGTACCAATGATTCCCATTATGTTGAGGAAGATGACTGGGCACCGCACGACATATTGTTATGCATCAATACCAACAGCTTGTTGGACGAACCGGAGCGTTTTAAGTTTCCTAGTTCTGATTTTTACTTTAAGACCCAAGAGCAAATGGGCGTGCTGTTTGCTGATCATCCCGAGGCTTTAGATAACACCATCGATATTTTCGACAAGGTGGACAAACTTACCCTCACGCGGGATGTGCTATTGCCTAATTTTCCACTGCCTGCTGGGTTTAAATCTCAGGATGATTACTTGCGCCATCTCACTTACCAAGGAGCACAACGGCGTTATGATACCATCACACCAGATATCAAGGAGCGGTTAGACTTTGAATTGCAAGTTATTGAAAATTCCGGCTATCCAGGGTACTTTCTTATCGTGCAGGATTTTACTACTTCTGCCCGTGAAATGGGCGTAAGTGTAGGCCCTGGACGGGGTTCTGCTGCGGGGTCGGCGGTAGCGTATTGTATTGGCATTACCAATGTCGATCCTATCAAGTATGACCTCCTTTTTGAACGTTTTCTCAATCCCGAGCGGGTAAGCATGCCGGATATTGATATCGACTTCGATGATGAAGGCCGGCAAAAGGTGATTGATTACGTGATTGATAAGTATGGCCGCAACCAGATGGCACAGATCGTAACCTATGGCACGATGGCTGCAAAATCCAGCCTGCGCGATGTAGGCCGTGTCATGAACGTACCCCTCTCGGAAGTGGACAAAGTGGCCAAGACTTTCCCCAACCACCTCAAGGCTTCCTTGGCCAACGTATTGGCCACCGGGGATATTGACCCCAAACTCAAAGGAGAACTGAATGGGGAAGAAAGGGAAAAAGCCTATCAGTTCAGGCAATTGGCTGAGCAACCTGATACCATCGGCCAAATGATACAAACGGCGCGCAAGTTGGAAGGCTCCGTACGCAACACGGGCATACACGCTTGTGGCGTTGTCATTACTCCCGATGAGATTACCAAATATGTGCCCGTCACCGCCGACAAGGATACAGGGATGCTCATATCCCAGTTCGACAACAGCGTGGCAGAGATAGCCGGATTGTTAAAAATGGACTTTTTGGGGCTTAAAACCCTCACCATTATTAAGAATGCCGTACAGATGGTGGCCGAAAACCACGATCTCACCCTCGATATGGATACCGTACCCTTGGATGACTTGAAAACGTATGAGCTTTTCCAACGGGGCGAAACGGTAGGCATATTCCAATATGAAAGTACTGGAATGCAGAAGTACATGAAAGAGTTGATGCCTACCACTTTCGAGGATCTTATCGCCATGAATGCTCTCTACCGACCTGGCCCATTGGAATATATTCCTGAGTTTATCGATCGTAAGCACGGTCGAAAACCAGTAATTTATGACCTCCCTGCTATGGAGGATAACCTGCGGGAGACCTACGGTATCACCGTCTATCAGGAGCAGGTGATGTTGTTGTCCCAAAAGCTGGCCGGCTTTACGAAAGGTGAAGCCGATATGCTGCGCAAAGGTATGGGTAAGAAGAAAAAAGACATCATTGACAAACTTCACCCCAAGTTTGTCAATGGTGGCGTTGAGCGCGGCCACGATAAAGACACGTTGGAAAAAGTATGGAAGGACTGGGAAGCATTTGCCTCCTACGCGTTCAATAAATCGCACTCCACCTGTTATGCCTTTGTCGCTTTCCAAACCGCCTACCTTAAAGCACATTACCCCAGCGAGTTCATGGCGGCGGTGCTGACCAATAACAAAAATGACATCTCCAAAATAACCTTCTTCCTGCAAGAGTGCAAACGCATGGGGCTGGATGTACCGTGGGCCTGATGTCAACGAGTCCCAGTCTGATTTTTCGGTAAACCGAAAAGGTCAGATACGCTTTGGCCTTTCTGCCCTCAAAGGAGTAGGAGGTGCCTGTGGAAGCCATACTGGAAGAGCGTAAAAATGGGCGTTATACCAGCGTCTTTGATTTATTGACCCGCCTCGACCAAGGAGCTATTAATAAAAAAGGTGTTGGAAAGTTTAGCACTAGGAGGTGCTTTCGATTGCTTCGAGGAGATACACCGGGCGCAATACTTCGCCCTTCTGAAAAGTACGATACTTTTATAGAGCACCTTGTGAAGTTTGCCAGCTCCTATCACAGCCAGAAAATGGCGGCAGCCACGTCCCTATTCGGTGATGTGCAAGACGAGGTAATGATACAAATGCCCACCCCGCCAGCTTGCCGAACGTGGAGTTTGATTGAAAAACTGGACAAGGAAAAGGAAGTAACAGGTATTTTTATTTCTGGGCACCCGTTGGATGATTATCGATTGGAGATTGAAAACTTCGTAACCTGTTCGCTCAACCATGCCGACCAACATCAACAAAAAAGTACGATACAGTTGGCGGGGTCGGTGTCGGCTGTTCGGCACATGATCAGTAAAAACGGCAATGGCTGGGGGATTTTTTCCGTCTCAGATTTTGATGGAGAGCTGGAGTTCAGACTCTTCGGCGAAGACTACCAGAAATTTAAACATCTGCTAGAACCAGGATGGCCATTTTTATCAAAGCTACCTTGCAACGCGGCTGGAGAGAGGATGCAGGTATGGAACCTGCAAGATAAAGGATATTTCTTTGTTGGAAAGTGTAGGCGCTAGCATGACCAAAGGCATTTCACTCACCATTCCTTTAGAGCAAGTAACACCAGAGTGGATCCAAGGATTGGAAAAACTCTGCCATGCTCATCAAGGCCACATCGGTTGGGTGTCGTCCTCATCGACCGACTGAATCGCCAGAAACTGCCCCTCACGGCACGTACCCGCAAAGTGAATGCTGATAACGATTCGTGAAGGGGTTGGATAAGTTGGGAGTGGAATACAAGTTGGAGCGGTGATTTTTTTAAAGGCTACCCAAAATAGCGAGGGTTATGATGAACAAAAGGCAGCGTATCAAGTTAATATCTCGTTAACAAAATAAGTATAAATAAAAACGAATGATTATTTTGTACGCCCTGTTTTTTTAGTATTTTTATTTCACGGCTTGTTTTTTTCAAACTTTATGCAGACTTTTACGCCGAGTTAGTGTAATAATGACACAAAATGAAAACAGTGTCGAGTATTAATAGTATGTTAATTCGGCAGATAATCCCATCAACAAGAGATTGCCCTAAAAGGCAATATTTTACACCCCAAATGCCAGACCAAAGACTTGTGGGTATTGCAAAATGCCCCCATTGAATGGTAATTGCATTTTTTTAAACAAAACCAAAGTAGTGTATGAAGCTTAAAGTCGACAAAGCGACTCGGTGGTTACTGATGCTGGTGGCCGTTGCATTTAGCAGCGTGGCTATGGCACAAACCATCAAGGGTACGATTACCGACGCAGAATCGGGAGAGCCATTAATTGGCGCTAACATTCTGGTAGTTGGTACAACGACGGGTACCGTTACAGATTTCGACGGTACGTATTCTCTTAACATTCCGGCTGATGGAAAGCAGTTGGAAATTTCCTACACCGGCTACGCCAGCCAAGTAATTGACATCAATGGTCGTACGATGATTGATGTGCAATTGTCTGCGGGTGAGTTGCTGGATGAAGTAGTAGTAGTAGGTTACGGTTCTCAGAAAGAGAAGGAAATCACATCTGCGGTAACTTCCGTAGGTGCTGACGAGTTCAACCGTGGCCCTATTACCGACCCTGCTCAGTTGCTTCAGGGCAAAGTAGCGGGTCTGCAAGTTTACAACAGGGGTGGTAACCCCAACCAGCAGAGTGTAATCCGCCTTCGTGGTATCTCTACCGTAGGTGCTAACACGGAGCCACTGGTTGTTGTGGACGGTATCATTGGCGCGTCTTTAGAAAACGTGGACCCCAATGACATTGAAAACATCACGGTATTGAAAGACGGATCTGCTGCGGCTATCTACGGTTCACGTGGTTCTTCCGGGGTTATCCTCGTAACGACTCGCTCAGGCCGCAAGGATACTGGCCGTGTGGATTTCTCTTACAATGGTCAGGTAGGTGCTTCTACGGCATTCAACAGCGTACCTGTAATGAGTGCTAGCGAGTTTGTTGCAACAGGTGGTACAGACCTTGGTTCTGAAACCAACTGGTTGGATGAGGTGACGCGTACAGGCGTAAGCAATGTACACAGCCTTGCAGCTTCAGGCGGTGCAGGCAATACCAGCTACCGCATTTCCGGTAACTACCGCGATGTAGGTGGTATCCTGAACAACTCTGGGTTTGAGCAGTTCAATGGCCGCGTAAACTTCAGCACTAAAACGCTGAACGACCGCGTTTCCATCGATTTCAACTCTTCTTTCACCAACCGCAATTCTCAGTATGGTTTCAACGAGGCACTCCGCTACGCGGTGTTGTACAACCCTACTGCTCCTGTGTTTGGTAAGGATTCTCCCTTCCCTTTTGCTAGCGATTCGTATGGTGGATACTTTGAAACATTAGGTCTGTTCGACAGTTTCAACCCTGTTTCCATCATCGAGCAAAACCGCAATGATGGCAAGCGTACCGAGGTTACTTATGGTGCACGCTTGGGCTATAAAGTGACCGATAACTTCGAAATTTCTGGTCGTATTGCCCAGCAGAACACGACACTGAAGAATGTGGCTTACTATCCAACGACTTCTTTGTTCCGTGGTAATGCTACTAGCCCTGTCCGCAAAGGCCGTGCTGATATGTACGATGAGCTGACTAGTTTCAAACTCTACGAAGGCTATGGTACTTACATCAACACATTCGGTAATGTGGACATGAGCGTGACCGCCGGTTACTCTTACCAGCAGAACAACTTTAATTCTAACACCTACCGTTTTGGTGACTTCCCTGATAATTCTTATGATTTCTCCAACATCATCGAATCTTCTCAGGATTTGTTGAACGCAGGTTTCATCCAGGCTAGCAGCGATGCTTCTCCAGATGAGAAAATCATTGCCTTCTTTGGTCGTGCTAACTTGACTTTCGACAATGCTATCTTCTTCAACGCTTCTGTGCGTCGTGAGGGTTCTACTAAGTTGGGTGCTGACAATCGTTGGGGTATTTTCCCCGCAGTGGGTGTAGGTGTTGACTTGAACAACTACTTGGATTTGGCAGGTGTCAACCTGTTGAAAGTTCGTGTTGGATACGGTGTAACGGGTTCATTGCCTACGTTGAACGGTCTGTCTCAGGAGCAGAGAGGTATCGTTAATGGTTCTGATGGTTCTGTATCAACAGAGCGTTTGCGCAAGTCTAATCCTGATCTGAAGTGGGAAGAGAAAGGCGAGTTGAACTTCGGTGTGGAAGTAGGTATGGGACGCTTCAATGCTACCTTAGACCTTTACAACCGCGATATTTCTGACTTCATCCTTGAGACGGCTATTGATGCCGCTACCAATGATGGTTTCAGCACACAATACCAAAACGCAGGTCTGTTGAATACCAAAGGTGCTGAATTGACCTTGGGTTATGACGTACTGAGAGGTAACAATAAGGCTTGGACAACTGGATTGGTGTTGAGTTCTTACAAAACTACCTTGGAGGAATTCGTAGTGCCACAAGCTACTCGTGCTAACTTAGGTGCACCCGGACAAAACGGTACCAACATGATCTTGATCCGCGAGGGTGAAGAAATTGGTACTATCTGGGGGCCTGTTTTTGCGGGTGTAGGAGAAAACGGTGCTCCAACCTTCCAAGATTTGAACGGTGACGGTCAGGTAATTGCTACCCAAGATAATGCCTTGAATCCCGATGGTGACTTCCAGTCATTGGGTAATGGTATTCCTGCGTTAGAACTGGGTTGGTCTAACCAGTTGACATTCGGCGACTGGTCGGTGAACGCCTTCTTCCGTGGTGCTTTTGGCCGCAAGTGAACACTTTCCCGTGCTTTCATGAGCCGGTAATTTCTACCCAGTCTTCTTACAACTATGTGAACACCAGCTTGCAGTGAGCCAAATCTGACTTCTGCACAGTTCAGCTCTTTTTGTATGTAGAGAAAGCAAACTACTTGAAGTTGGATAACCTTACCATAGCTCGCCGCTTTGATTTCGGCAAAGACAGTGCTGTTCGTGGTTTGACGGTATCTTTCACGGGTCAAAACTTGTTTGTTTTGACGAACTATACGGGTACTGACCCTGAACCATCTTTGGTCGATTATGGTTCTTCTGATAACGGTGGTGATATTGACTTCTCCAATCCTGATGTACTTAGCCCAGGTATTGACCGTCGTTATTCTTATTTTGCATCCCGTACTTATACGTTGGGTGTGAACCTTAATTTTTAACCAAATAACGTAAAACTTATGAATAAGCTGATAAAGTATTTCATGTTTGCTGCCATTTCTTTTTCGGTTGTAGGTTGTACTGACCTAGAAGAAGATCTTGTCGGCGACATAACAACGGACATCACCGTAGATGGTATTCCAGACGATGAAGGTCCTGGCGCGGTGGTGCATTGACGGCTGCTTACGCCGAGTTGCGTAATTCCGGCACGGCCAACCACAGTAGTTATTATTCTATTCAGGAGATTACTTCTGATGAGATGTGTATTGCTGCGAAAGGTGGTGACTGGTTTGATGGTGGTATTCTTATAGAATTGCACCGCCATACCTACGCTCCAAATCACGGGTTTATCAATAATGCTTGGAATGGCACTTACAACGCCATTGGTACCGTTAACGACCGTTTGGGCAGCGGTGAATTAAACGCAGAGGAAACAGCACAAGCTCGTGCGCTTCGCGGATATTTCTACTGGCGTTTGCTCGACTTGTATGGTCGTGTGAAGTTGGTAACAGAAACCAATAACAACCCACCACAGGCAAGCCGCCAAGATGTATTCAACTTCGTAGAAGGTGAATTATTGGCTGCATTAGGTGTACCTGCTATTACGGCGGGCATGGATCTTTCCAATAGCCCATTAGCCGACGGAGGTTCTGCTTACATTATCAACCGCTATGGTGCATTAGGTCTGTTGGCTAAATTGTACCTGAATGCAGAAGTTTACACGGGCACTGCTATGTATGACAAAGCAGAAATTGCTGCTTCTTACATTATCGACAGTGGTGTGTACCAGCTTTGTGGTGCCGGATGTGAGGTGACCAACCTAGGAAGAAGAAGAGGTGTTGCTTCAGATCCAGAGAAACTGACTGGTTATGCAGCGGTGTTTGCGCCTAACAACGCAGGTAACCCCGAGCATATCTTCGCGGTGGAGTATGATGAGGTATCTGGTACGGGTATGAACTTTGGCCAGATGAACCTCCACTATGCTAGCCAGTTCACTTGGAACTTCACTGACCAGCCTTGGAATGGTTATGCAACCTTGGAAGATTTCTACAACTCTTACGACGACAGCGATGCTCGTAAAAAAGCTAACTTCATCGTAGGCCCTCAGTTGGACTTCAGCGGTTCTGCTATCTTGGACTACGCTTCTGATGATGGCGACTTGCAGTTGAACTACAATCCTCGCATCAATGAGTTAGCTCCTAACTCGCTGCGCGAGGCTGGTGCTCGTCCGGGCAAATTCAGCTTCAAGCAGTTTGGCCGTCCTGAAATGGACAACGACTTTCCTATCGTTCGTTTGGGTGAGGTTTACTTGATCCGTGCTGAGGCGCGTGCTCGCCAAAGCGGCAACTGGAATGATGCTGCTGCCGACGTGAATGTATTGCGTGCCCGTGCAGGCGTACCTGCCTACAATGGCAACCTGACTGGCGACGAGTTCCTTGCAGAGCGCGGTCGTGAAATGTTCCAGGAAACGGCTCGCCGTACTGACTTGATCCGCTTCGGTAAATACAACGATGCTTGGTGGGAGAAGCCAGCTTCTCAGCCTTTCAGAAACGTATTCCCGATTCCGTTGGATCAGATCAACGCAGGTGGTGGTTTGACGCAAAACCCTGGCTATTAAGCCTATTCCTGAATTGATCGGGTAAAAAAAAGTCCCGAATCCGCTGTGTAGTGGATTCGGGGCTTTTTGTTTACCGTTGTTGGTATTTGCTTTTTACCTACCTTTGCACCATGTCAGTACCCCACAACAGTATTTCTTTGTTTCCGCCCCACATCAGAGCCATTGCGGAGGCACTTTTTGCCATATTCCAGGAAGGTGAATATGCCGATAAAGTCATTGAACGCACCCTAAAGGCCGACCCTCGCCGTGGAGCGGGAGACCGTGCTTTTATCGCTGAGAACGTCTATGAAATCGTGCGTTGGTATCGGTTGTTGTACAGCGTGCGGGGGCGCGAGCCTTCCACTGTGCAAGACTGGTGGGAGATTATTGGCATCCGCTACCTTATTGATGACCACGATTTGCCACGCTGGAAAGAGTTTAGCCGCTTAAATGCCGAAAAAATCAGAAAGCGATACCGCGATCTAAAAAAAGAACGCTCCATTGGCGAATCGATCCCCGCATGGTTGGATGAAATGGGGCTGCAAGAATTAGGTGATAAATGGCCTGCTACGCTGCACGCCCTCAATCAACCTGCCAAGGCTGTCATTCGCACCAATACCTTGAAAACAAATACCGTTACGCTGCGGAAGTTATTATCGGAAGAAGGCGTGCGCACCGAACCTTTGGCGGGTGATGCGTTATTAGTGGTAGAGCATAAATCGCTCTTTCGCACCAAAGCGTTTCAGCAGGGTTTGTTTGAAATGCAGGATTTGAGCAGTCAGCAAGTGGCCCCCTTTTGCGAATTGGCACCGGGTATGCGTGTCATAGATGCTTGTGCGGGGGCGGGCGGTAAGACCTTGCATTTGGCTAATTTGATGCAAAACAAAGGCCTCATCATCGCCATGGATACGGAAGCATGGAAGCTGCAAGAGTTGAAAAAAAGGGCGCGTCGCAATGGGGTACACATCGTAGAACCTCGCGCTGTGGAAAACAGCAAAACCATCAAACGGCTGCACCAATCCGCCGACAGGGTGTTGTTGGATGTGCCTTGTTCGGGCTTGGGCGTTCTGCGCCGCAATCCCGATACCAAGTGGAAATTGAATCCCGAGTTCATCGCCAGCATACAGCAAACCCAACAAGATATTTTGCAACGGTATGCACAGATGGTAAAGCCCGGCGGTAAGCTCGTTTATGCCACTTGCAGCATACTGCCAAGTGAGAATGAGGGGCAGGTAGCTCGTTTTTTACAAAGCGAGGCCGGCAAGGACTTTACCTTGGAAGCTGACAACCCCATTTTGCCCCAAGAAAATGGCTTCGATGGCTTCTACATGGCGCGATTGGTGCGTAAAGGATAGTTTTTTTCCCAGACTATGTAGGTGATAATGGGATAACGATATAAGAGCGAATAGATAGCGTTTCGCAATATTTTCGGGCGAGGGATGGTAGTGGTGGCGGCTGTTTAGGCCGCCAGACCCGATGAGGTGTGCCGAAATCGGGGCCGTAGCCACGCACAGCCCGACCTCG